>CAZXNM010000003.1:0-296678 GCA_964641955.1 uncultured Planctomycetota bacterium | reverse complement strand
CGAGCGTCTCCCCGACTCCCGCACCGCCGCTCAGTTTGACTTCGCTGTCTCCCACTCGATAAGATTTCCGAAAATATAGCCGTTTCAGCCCACGTAACGCCGCAACATCTATTATCTATATATACGAAAGCCCTAATTTTCAAGCCCTATGTGCAGCATTAAGCTGTTGATCCTCGTCGCGAAACTTACATTTGCATTAAGAACATGCTCAATTTAGTCGGTTGGTGGTTGACAAACGCGTTCTCAGGCTTAAAATGCAAATCTGCTTGCCGAATTCATACTTGAGGGGGAGACAGTATGGCTGAAGAACCCAAATTGTTTACCAGGAAAGCGACGGGACTTGTCCGATCCATCGGCATCACCACGGCGGTGATACTCGCGCTGTGCAACGTCGTGGGCCTGGGCTGGCAGAAGAAAATATTCCAGGCCGCCGCGTGGTCGCCCATAGGCGACAGCATGTACTTCCTGGGCATCCATCCTATAGTCATGGCTTTCCTTATCGCAGGAGCCATCATACTCATCTCCGTCTACTGCTTTGCAGTCTTATCAGCCGCAATGCCCAAATCCGGCGGCGGTTACATATTTATCTCCCGAATTCTAAGTCCACGGCTGGGGTTCATAGCCACGTGGCTCCAGTTCTGGGCTGTAGCAGTCTCATATGGAATCATTGCCGTAGCGGTAGTCGAGGTCGTCACCTTATTTGGCGAACGGGCGGGCCTGAGCGGCACCGCCAAGGACATACTGGAAACTCCCTGGGTGATGTTCGCAATCGGAGCGGGAATTATGACCCTGTTCAGCGCCATCGCCTGCTTCGGCATTAAGCAGACCGGCCGCCTGCTGCACGTAATATTCTGGATTCCCGTCGCGGTCCTCGTTGTAGTATATATCCTGTTCATCAGCGCCACGCCGGAAACGATGGAAAAGGGAGTCGTCGCAATCTACGAACACTCGTCCGTTGTATACACCAAGGCGGCAATTACCGCCGGAATGGCGGACATCGGGTTGGCTATCACATACTGGGGTGCAGTGGGCACGGCGATACTCGCGGCTTACTGGGCGTTTATCGGATACGCGTCGGCGACCTTTGTGGCGGGAGAAGTTAAAGAGGCGCATAAGAGCCTGCCCAAGGCGCTGTTTATCGCCGGTATAGCGATTGTGGTTCTGTACATGAGCGTCTCAACACTCATGGCAAGGGCGGGAATGATGGTCGGAAAACCCAAGGATGCCGACCACAGCCTGCTCTCATCCGTGGCGTTTCTCAACTACGGAAAAGTCCCCGGAGATGAAGAACTCGCCAAGCTGCAGGATAAAAACAGCAAGCTGCCGGAAAAAGAACAGTTGAAGGCGGCTGAGGTCGAGTTCAACTGGGCGCAAGGCAAGCTTGTCCAAGACAACAAGGTCGTTCTCTTCACCATACCAGGAGAATCTCTCTTCGCCAGGTCAGGCAGGAAACTTGCAGAAGAAGAGCTTATAAGGGTTGGCCCACCTGCTTTAGCCGCGCTGGACAAGGTAATAAGCGAAGCCGGAAAGAAAGCAGAAGGCAAGGCTGCAGACACTGCTGAAGCCAGAAGACTGGCGAGGCTGAGGTCCGTTCGCGAGAAGGCCGCAGCTGCGCCGGCAGGGGCTCCGGAGAATATCAAGGGAATGGACCCCGATTCGCTCGCCAGGATGGCCAGTGATGGACTGCCCAAAATCGGCGGCTGGATGCCGTTCATGGCGGATATTCAGGCCGCGGGTGTGGGCATTAAGTGGCTCATGATTGTTCTTGTGATTTTCGCGGCACTGTGGGTGGCGAACGACATCCCGCCGTTTATCCTGACGTCATCGAGAATGATATTCGCCATGGCTTTCGACGGCGTGCTTCCCAAGACACTCGCAAAGGTCAACGCCAAGTGGCATTCGCCAGTTAACGCCGTAATATTCGTGTCGCTGGTTTCCGTGCTCGGAGCGGCAGCGGAAGCAAATATCTTTGGGAAGGATGCACCAATCATAAGCTCAAGCGGCGTGCTCACGAATACCAGCATGTGGGACGCCATATTCTTCACTTTCTGCGCGCTGGCCTGCGTTTACTTCCCGATACGCAAGGCGGGAATCTTCGAGAAGTCGCCGTTCCGCGCCGGCAAGTCTACAGTGATGCTGCTGGGAATCCTCGCAACAGCCGGTAACGGAATCCTGCTTATCGTCATGGCAATCGGCAAGGACGGCTGGAACCTCCTCGGCCTGAAGAGCTTCGCGGACGCGGGAACGTTCATTTTCTCCATCTGCCTGATAGTGGCGGGGCTGCTGATTTATCAGTACTTCAGCGGCAGCTCGAAGCGGACCGGCGTGGAACTGACCACGATATTCACTGAAATACCGCCAGACTAAGCGCCGTGGAGATTGACGACTATCTGCTGAAGGTCGAGAGAAACCTGATTCTGGGTTCTGGACGCTGGGTGGCGGAGTTCAACGAGTCATTCCGCAACTTCCCCGTCGGCCAGCAATCCTTCGACCTCTACGTTCGGGGCGGCACGAGACCCAAAGGATTGCTGCTCTCGCGGCTGTTTGCCTATTTCTCACTGCCCAGCTACAACGTGGCATTCTTCGTCAAGCACGTTCCGAAAGATGATTTCAGCCTCGGCGAGTTGCGAAAGGCAGTCGAAGGCCGTGCGTCGAAGCACAACATCAGATGGAACTGGCTCGTGCTCGCGCGGTCGGGCGGCTTCCCCGAGAAGCTCGTCAAGCGCGTGGACGGCTTCGACAAACAGGAACTCGCAATCACGCTGGTGAATATCAAGGACCAGGATATCGACACGAGCTCCAACGTGCTCGGGCGAAAAGCTCTGAGCCTGGTACGGGCGTTCAAATGAAAAGATACTCGAAACTCCATTTCGGCGATATCGGCAAGTCGTTCTCCGTGGCATTCGTCGCGATAACGATAATATGGGGAGTAGTCAGCTATTACACGCTGGGCGGGGTCTATGTAAGCTGGCAGATTCTGCTGGGCAATCTCGCGGTTTCCGGCGTGCTTTCGATGCTTTACTACCGGTTCCGGTATCACCGCGTTCTCGAATACGACGACGAGAAATTCACGCTGCGAACCGGTTCGAGAGTCGTCAAGGGAGAATGGAAGGATTTCTCCTTCGTATCGCTATACCACAGGGGATTCGGCGTCTTTGCCCTCCACCTCTACCGCGATGACCCCGACGGGAAGGACTTTGTCGAGTTGCCCGCAACAGATATCGGATTAGACTTTTCAGGCTTCCGATTTGAAGTCGCAAGTTTCCTTTAATCAGGCTTCGACGCGCTGGAGCTTAGTAATCTTGTCGCCCTCGATTTCGACGAGATAGCCCTTGAAGACGCCCTCGCCATATTCGCTGCCGGGGTTGAGGCACTCCGTCTTGCCGATGTGGACGAAGCCGGGGCTCTCATGAATATGGCCGTGGAGCCCGAGGAGCGGTTGATACTTTTCGATAAACTTCCTCACCGCCGTGGAGCCTACCGGAACCATCTGCGGCCGCCCGCCCTTCGACACGACCTTGAGGTCCTTGTCGGTAAGCGGCGCCATGTCGAGCTGCGAATCGTAGGGCGGCACGTGTATGCAGAAGACGCACTTCTTCATGTTCTTCACCTTGCCGGCCACCGCTTCGAGCCTCTGCCCCAACTCCTCCTCGGAGCACTCGCGCGGCGAGTCGAAAGGAGTCGGGTTGGACCAACCGCAGCAGAGTACCTCGTGCTCGTCGTCGAGCGCAACCACTTCCTCTTCGCCGAAAATCACGCGCGAGTTCTTCTTGATAACCTCGTCAATCGAGTGCTTGTCGTCGTTACCGGGGCTTATCACGATTCGCACATGCTCCGGTACCCTGTCGGGAATCAGTGAGAGCCAGTACTCGACTATCTCGCCTTCGAGCCGCTCGAAAAGGTCCTCGCGATACTTCTCGTCGCTTCCGATTTTCCCGGCTTCCTCGGGAGTCGTCACGTGCGGAATGTAGCAGAGCATCCTGCACTTCTTCTGGAACTCTTCGAGGTCTTCATCCTTGAGCGTGTAATCCTCGTTGAGCAGGTTCGCCTTGTACGAGCCATCTTCCTGCCTGATTATAGGCACCATTACTTTGCCGGTCATATCTCCGGACATGACGAGCGCATCGCACTGGAACATCTTCGCGCTGTTCAGGAACTTGCGCCAGACAGTCTCCGAGCCGTGCAGGTCGGTCGCGAACATGAACCTGGTCTTGGTCCTTCCTTCCTCTTTCGCCGCGGCGGTCTCGGCTGTGTCGGGGCTTACCTCCTCGACTTCCTTGTACCACTTGACCTTGGTGCCGAGCTTGGCGCGCAGCTTCCATTTCAGCCCTTTCTTGGTTCCCTCGATTCGCTCCAGCAACTTGTCCACGCGTTCCTTGACTCTCTTATTCTCTTCCGCCGAGAGGGCTTCGTACTGGTCTACGAAACCTCGAATCTTCTTGAGGTTGGTCGTCACTGTGTAGTAGTAGCCCCAGTCCTTCGAGAGAAGTCCCGCGATGTAGGCGCCGTTCACTTCGTCATCGTCTGTGTTTCCTATGTCGTGCTCGAGCAGCAGGATTATCGTGTCCTTGATGTCCTTCGCGTTAATCTTGACAATCTGCATCTTTTCGAGGACTATGTCAGCAAGCGTGATTGTCGGGTTATCGAGTTCGAGCCGTCCGCGGAAGTTGACCTTGTGACACATGTCGAGTTCGTCGAAGAACAGGTCCACCTGCCACTGGTTCTTGTCGCTCCAGTAGATATGCCTGTGCTTGCCGTAGAAGGCTATGACCTGCTCGTTCGGCGCGTACCCGAGTTCCTTGAAGAACTGGCCCATCTGCTTGCGATTTTTGCCGTACGTTGCGTAGTCGATGTCCGTCAAAGTGCGTTTCATTTGCTCGTAGAGATGCACGTACTTCGGGCAGTGCAGCTTCACAGCCACGGCGCCCATCAGCCGGAATGTGAATCCCTTCTCTTCGCCCAGCTTTATGATTCTGAGCGCTTCGTCCATGAATCTCTTTTCCCTCTCCGGGTCCATTTAATCCCTCCGTGTGGCATTTTTTATTTTGATGCCAGTCTGATGTTTTTTCTGGCTCTCCGGGTAATCCGATAACTATATTATATCAATGTGTCTGAACTTCTCAAGGAGAGTAATGCTTCGCTATTGAAAAAGCGGCCTGCCGGCTCTATCATACGCAATTCCGGGAGGAAGCGGAATTGACCAGACCGAGCTGGAATGAATACTTCATGAAAATCGCCCACGTCGTGGCGAGCAGGTCCACTTGCATAAGGCGCAAGGTGGGCGCCGTACTTGTCCGCGACAAGCGCATCCTGACTACCGGCTACAACGGCGCGCCCAGCGGTCTCGCGCACTGCGAGGATATAGGCTGCCTGCGTGACCAGCAGCAGGTGCCATCCGGCGAGCGGCACGAACTCTGCCGCGGCCTTCACGCCGAGATGAACGCGCTGCTTCAGGCCGCTATTCATGGCGTGCGCGTCGCTGGCGCTTCGCTCTACTGCACGAGCAGTCCATGCAGCCTGTGTGCTAAAATGCTTATAAATGTAGGCATTAAAAAGATTTATATCGACGGAGACTATCCTGACCAGCTTGCCGGCGAACTCCTCAAGGATGCCGACGTCGCGGTCGTGAGGGTTAACGAAAAAAAACTGTCGCCGTAACCCCTTTTTATTCAGTAAGTTGCGTCCAGACGGAAATTTTGTGCAAGAATTGTCTTTGACTCGGCTTGCTATATATAGTATATTGCGCGCAGTGAATGCGGGACATATAGCGTAGACAAAGCAATTCAGGTGTCGCCGCCACTAAGCCTTTTCCGCGCTAAAAAGGCTTTTTTTCGCAGTTCTTCCCGTCCATCTGGAGGTGAGGGTGCGCTGCCCGTTCTGCAAAGTTGATGATGACAAGGTAGTTGATTCCCGCTCTTCCGGGCAGGGCTTCGTGATTCGAAGGCGGCGCAAGTGCCGCAGCTGCGGTCGCAGATTTACAACGTATGAGCGCGTGGAAAAGAGTTCTCTGCGTGTCGTAAAGAAGGATGGCGGCCGCGAGGATTTCGACCGGGCGAAGCTTCTGGAAGGCCTCAAGATAGCCTGCCGCAAGCGCCCGGTCGATACGAAGCAGCTCGAAGACCTCGTGGACGAGGTGGAGCGCGAGCTGAGCGAAGTGTACGACCGTGAAGTCCCGACGAACGTTATCGGAGAGAGAATAATAGGGCACCTGCGCGAACTCGACCACGTCGCCTACGTTCGGTTCGCATCGGTGTACAGGAATTTCCAGGACATAACTGAATTCGTCAAGGAAATCGACACCATCACCAAGAAGGCATCCGAGGGGGTCAGAAAGAATGCCGAAGATTGAACTCGTCCGCAAAAGAGACGGACGCCTGGTCACGTTCAACGAGACCAAGATAGCCGACGCCATCTACAAGGCGGCGGTTTCAGTCGGCGGGGAAGACCGGTTCCTGGCGGAAGAGCTGGCGGGAGTCGTCACCCTGTTCATCGACAAGCAGTACGACGAGTCGAGGATACCGACTATCGAGGATATCCAGGACATGGTGGAGAAAGTGCTCATCGAGACGGGGCACGCGAAAACCGCCAAGGCCTATATCCTCTACCGCGAGAAGAGAGCCAGAATCCGGGACAGCCTGAAGGTCCGCAAGCGCGTCGTGACCGAGGCTTCCTCGACGGACACCTCGCTGCTCGTTGACCCCGTCACCAAGGACGAGCTGAGCAAGTGGTCGAAGGGCAAGATAGCCGCAGCGCTCGAACTCGAAGCGGACATCGACGCCGCCATAGCCGGCGATATTGCAAGCTCGGTCGAGAAGCGCGTTTTCAACTCGGGGATGCAGCGCATTTCCACATCGCTGATTCGCGAACTCGTGGACAACGAGCTGTTCGAGCGCGGGCTCAACAGGCAGCTCGCGCGCCAGGGCGTGCTGGGCATGCCCAAGTTTGACGTCGAGCAGCTCATCCTGTCGAAATCGAAGGAGAACTCCAACATTTCCTCGAACAATCCCGAGGCAATCAACCTGGCCATTGCGGAGAACACCCTCAAGCAGTACGCGCTCCAGGAAGTGTTCTCGCAGGAAATCAGGGATGCGCACCTGACGGCCAAGATACACGTCCACGACCTCGGCTACCCGACGAGGGTTTACTGCTCCTCGCACTCCCTGGAATACATCAAGAAGTACGGCCTGAAGCTGAACAACCTCGACACGCGCTCGGCGCCCGCGAAGCACGCGCGAACGCTCACGGGGCACCTGAACACGTTCCTCGCCTCGATGCAGGCGTTCTACGCCGGCGCTCTCGGCGTGGGCTATTTGAATATACTGTACGCGCCCTACGTCGAGGGTATGTCTTTCGACAGGATGAAGCAGGAGGCGCAGCACCTGATATTTTCCGGGTCGCAGAACGCGTTCTCGCGCGGCGGTCAGACGCTGTTCCTCGACTTCAACATTCACACCGGAGTGCCCGACTACCTCAAGGACATCATGGCCATCGGGCCTGGCGGCAAGGAAAACGGCAAAACATACGGTGATTACGAGGGCGTGGCAATCGACTTCACGAGGGCAATGCTGGATGTATGGCGCGAGGGTGACAAGTACGGCCACGTATTTGCGTTCCCCAAGTGCGACCTTCACGTCAACGACGCTACGTTCGAGGACCCGCGGCAGTACGAGCTGCTGCGGTACGCCTGCCAGATTGCCAGCGAGAACGGCACGCCATACTTCGTATTCGACCGCGATGCGGTGACCCTGTCGGCGTGCTGCCGCCTGCGCACCAAAATCGAAGACACCTACATGCTCAAGCACCTCGAATCGATGCGTTTCTGCGGCTTCCAGAACGTGACCCTCAACCTGCCGCAGTGCGCCTACCGCGCGCAAGGCAACGTCGAGAAATTCTTCGAAGAAGTGAACGAAATGATGAGGCTGGCTGTCGAGGCGCACCTGCAGAAACGTACTTTCGTACAGAAGCTGATGTCATCGCCTGAGATGCCGCTCTGGCAGATTGGCAAGCCCGCGGAAGATGGCAGGCCCTACGTAGACCTCGGCAAGGCGACGTACATTATAGGCCTTATCGGCCTCAACGAGGCGGTCAACCGCCTGACCGGCACTGAGCTTCACGAAGGGGCGGAGCCGCTCAAGCTCGGTCTCAAGATTATCTCCTACATGTACTTCAAGGCGAAGGAACTCGGCAAGGAGCACGGCCTGAAAATCAGCCTCGAGGAATCGCCCGCCGAGAGCGCATCGCGCAGGATAGCCAAGGTGGATCTGCGCACCTTCCCCGAGGCCGAGAAATACGTGCGCGGCGACATCGAGAGGGACGAGACCTACTACACCAACTCGATACACCTGCGGGCGGATGCGCCCATCGACCTTCTGCGCAGAATACAGATACAGTCGAAGTTCCACGCCATGATTGAGTCCGGCGCCATCCTGCATGCGTTCGTCGGCGAGTCGAGGCCGCATCCCGACTCCATTCTCAATCTCGTCGAGAAGACATACCGCAACACGGATGCGGCCCAGCTAACGATTTCGCCTGAGTTCACCGTCTGCAACGCCTGCAACCGCAGCGGGCGAGGCCTGCGGGAAACTTGCGAATTCTGCGGCTCGACGGAAGTGTACGGAATAACGCGGATTGTCGGCTACTTCAGCCGCGTGGACAACTGGAACAAGTCGAAACTCGGCGAACTCGCCGACCGCAAGCGTGGGAACTACGCCGTGGTTTAGCGCGCAGCCCGTTGAGAATATAGAGAGAGGGGAAAGGTGCGCACGAGCGTCCTTTACTACGGTGACAATGCCGAAGTTTTGCAAAGAGCCGTGCCCGACGGTAAGATAGACCTCGTATACCTCGACCCGCCCTTCGCAACCAACCGTCTGCACTCATTCGTTATCCGCGACCGCGACGGCGAGGAAATCGAAGCCCAGGCAGTCGCCTTCGAGGACAAGTGGAGCTGGAACGCGCCCGCCAAGGAAGCATACAAGCGGCTCACAGGCCAGTGTGGCGAGAAGCTCCACGCGGCGCTTTCGGGGCTTCGGACAATTCTCAGCTCGAACGGCATGATGGCGTACCTCGTCTCGATAACGGAGCGCCTTTGCGAGCTGCACCGGGTCCTAAACCCTACCGGTTCGCTCTACCTGCACTGCGACAGGCGAACGGCACATTACTTCCGGATTATCTGCGACGCCCTGTTCGGAGAGGGCAATTTCCGCAACGAGGTCGTATGGCACTACACCGGCGGCGGGCGGGCGAAAAGCTACTATTCCCGCAAGCACGACCTCATACTGTTTTACACGAAATCCTCCAAACACACCTTCAATCTCGATGCGATACGTGAACCCTACAGCGAGACTTCCGGTTACGCGCGTTCCGGAATAAGGTCCGCCGCAGGAAAAAGATACATGCCGCACCCCGGCGGGACGCCCGCCGACGACGTATGGGAGATACCTATCGTGAACCCCATGGCCAGGGAACGGACGGGTTATCCGACTCAGAAGCCGACCGCCCTCCTGGAACGCATCATCGCAGCATCATCGAACGAGGGAGACATAGTGCTCGACCCCTGCTGCGGCAGCGGGACAACACTTGTTGCAGCCCAGGGGCTTGGCCGGAGCTGGATAGGCATTGATTCTTCGGAGCTTGCCATAACGGCCTCCAGACATCGCATCGAACAGGAATTCCCGGGCATCGACTTCGAGGTGGTGGGCCAGCCGCTGGATTTGAAGGCAGCGCTCGAGCTGCTGGGAGATATCGATTCCGAGACGTTGGGGGAAGAGGAAGAGGCCCTGGAACGAAAAGCTCCGGGCGCCTCGCATTCCGAGATGTTCGAAGGAGGTTAGCCGAGTGGAGATATGGGTGTTTGGGCGAGAGGAGTGTCCGAACTGCAAGGTTACCAAGAAGTCGGTCAGCGACTTCTTGGAGAATAACAGCATAAGCAGCTCAGTCAAACACGTTTACTACGACATGGATACGGTGGACGGCCTTGCGGAAGGCGCGTTCCATGATGTCCGCTCCATACCGACGACGATTATCCATGACAACGGGCGCGACCTTGCCCGATGGGACGGCGTCGTGCCTCCAACGGACGAACTCGCCAGGAAGATGAGCGACGGCTAATGTTGCCACCGATCAAGGGCTTCATCAATCAGACACTCATCGACTGGGAAGGCAAAATAGCCTCCGAGATATTCCTGCCCGGCTGCAATTTCCGCTGTCCGATGTGTCACTCGGCGCACCTCGTCATCAACCCAAACACACTCGAATCCATACCGTTCTACGCGGTGCGCGACTACGTCCGCGAGCAGAAGGACTGGGTGGACGGCATGGTTATCTCGGGCGGCGAAGCGATGATGCACAGGGAAATCGAATCGCTGTGTTCTGAGTTCAAGCAGCTCGAACTGCCCGTGAAAATGGACACGAATGGTTCGTTCCCCGAGGTCCTCGAATCTCTTATCGACAAGCGCCTGATAGATTACGTTGCGATGGACCTGAAGGCCCCGCTGGATGACACCTACCGGGCGGTGGCCGGCGTGGATGTGGACCTCGCGGCAATCGGCAAATCAATCGCTCTGCTCCAGAAGGGAGAAGTTGACCACGAGTTCAGAACGACAGTTTGCTCCTTCTTTCTGGATAAGAGCGATATTCTCAACATAGCCCGGATGATAGACGGCGCGCGCCGCTACGTTCTCCAGGAATTCAGGCCGGGTGCGTGTCTCGACCCCACGCTGAACGCCTACCAGTCGTTTACGCGCGAGGAGTTGAGGGAATTCGCCGCTGAAGCGTCCGAATACGTTCAAGCCTGCTACGTTCGCGGCGAAGACGTCGATACGCGCAAACAACCGGACACCGGAACTGCAAACAGGCACAACACCGCGCAGGGTCCTCCCAACTCAAAGCAGTAAGGCGGGGTCCTCGAATGAAAGAGGCGAAATACTGGAAGACCCGTTCCGATGGCCGCCTTGCGTGCGTTCTATGCCCTCACGTCTGCAAGCTCAACGACGGCGACACGGGATTGTGCAACGCCCGCCGGCGCGAAGGCGAGAAGCTCTACACCCTGAACTACGGCCGGATAACCTCACTGGCCATGGACCCCATCGAAAAGAAACCTCTGTATCATTTCCATCCCGGCTCCCAGATACTGTCAATCGGGACGTTCGGGTGCTCGTTCAGATGCCCTTTCTGCCAGAATTCGGAGATTTCGCAGGGCCGGCCCCATACGCGCGAAGTAACAATCGAAGAAGTCGTGAAAGCCGCAAAGGCCTACCGCTCGGCCGGCATTGCCTACACTTACAATGAGCCCGTAATCTGGATGGAATTCGTCCAGGAGACTTCGGAGCTTGCACGCCGGGAGGGGCTCAAGAACGTAATCGTCTCGAACGGCTACGTGAACCCCGACCCCCTCGACGACCTCATTCCCCACCTCGATGCGGCGAACATAGACATCAAATCAATGGACGAGTCGTTCTACAGCAGGCTCTGCCGGGCCAAGCTGCGACCAGTGCTCGATGCCTGCGTCAGGATGAAAAAGGCCGGCGTCCACGTGGAGGTGACCAACCTGATAATCCCAGGGGAAAACGACTCCGACGAGAATTTCACGAAGCTGCGCGACTGGGTCCATGACAGCCTCGGCCCGGACACGGCGGTCCACCTGAGCGCCTACCACCCGATGTACAGGTTCACCGCTCCCCCGACCCCTGCGGACACCATGGAACGAGCACTCGGGATTGTCAGCAAGAAGCTCCCGTTCACCTACCTGGGCAACGTGTGGAGCAGCGCGGGCGCAAACACGAAGTGCCCCGACTGCGGCAGCGACATCGTGAAGCGTGCAGGCTACAACATCGACACATCGGGCCTTTCGGGTGGGAACTGCGTCTCCTGCGGCTCCCCTGCCCCGTTCGTCGTCTGAAACGTTCTACAGGTTCGGCAGGTAGCGCTCAATCTCGTAGTCCGTAACCATCATGTTGTATTCGTTCCACTCGTGCCTCTTGTTGCGCAGAAGCTCGCGGCATATATGCTCGCCGAGAACGCTTTTCGCCAGGTCGCTGTTCTCGAACGCGTCGAGCGCGGCCCCCATGTCGGCAGGCAGGTCTGTTATTCCCCTCTCGCGCCTCAATTCCGGGTCCATCTCGAAGATGTTGTCCTCGACCGGCTCCGAGAAGCCCAGCCTGTTCCTGATTCCCGCCATTCCTGCGGCGAGCATTGCCGCAAATCCCAAGTAGGGGTTCAGCGCCGGGTCGGGGCTGCGAAGCTCAACTCTCGCCGCGTGGTTCTTACCCCTCGCATACTCCGGAACGCGTATGTAGGCGGAGCGGTTCTGTCTTCCCCATGCGACGTACGTCGGGGCCTCGTAGCCCGGTACAAGCCGCTTGTAGGAATTGACCCACTGGTTCCAGACGAGCGTGAACTGCGGGCCGTACTCCACCAGCCCCGCAATGTAACCGCGCGCTATCTCGGACAGGTTGTAGTCCGCCGCGGCATCAAAGAAAAGGTTCTCGTCCCCCTTCCACAGGGATTGATGCACGTGCATGCCGCTCCCGTTCTCGCCGTTTACGGGCTTGGGCATAAAGGTAGCATACACACCGTGCGCCTTCGCTATTCTCTTTATTGCATAGCGCATGAACATCACCCTGTCCGCCATCTCCATGACATCGTCGTACTTGAGGTCGAGTTCGTGTTGCCCACGCGCCACCTCGTGATGGTCGCACTCCCAGTTCATGCCCTCGAAGAGAAGCTGCACTTCCTTTCTCACCTCGCCGTAAAGCCCGCCGGCGTGATACTGGCCCACATCGGTCGGCTTGGGCGTCCGGTCATCCGGAAACAGGAAAAACTCCAGCTCCGGCCCCACCATCATCGAATCGAAGAGGCCCGTCTGAATGCCGTCGTCGAGGATTTTCCTCAGGACGTATCTCACATCCCCCTCGAAATGTTCGCCGTCCGGCGTGTGAACGTACCCGAAAACCAGCGCCTCCCGCCACAGGGGATAATGCGGCTCGCTCTTGTCGCCGCTGAACATTCTCGCCTTGCCCTCGTAGACCCACGGCAGCGCGGTGAATGTCTCCGGCTCGGGCCTGAAGATGAGGTCGCTCTCGTTAACGCCCTCACGCAAGCCCGTAACGGAGCTGCCGTCGAACCCTACACCGTCGCCGAAGAAGCCATCGACCCTGCCGACCGGAACGGACTGGTCTCTCATCTGCCCGAGAATGTCCGGATACACCATCCTGATGAATTTAATCTCGGGGTGCTTCTTCAAGTAGTCCTTGATGTCTTTCAAGTCCCGAAAATCCTTCGACATTCTGAATCCTCCGTAAGCCCACGCAATGTTTCAATCAGTCTATCGCCCCTTCGAGACGCAAGAGACGCTCCTTCACTTCGAGCCCGCAGCCGAAGCCCGTTAGGCTTCCATCGGCTCCAAGCACCCTGTGGCACGGTACAATGAGGAGAAGCGGGTTCGCGCCCATTGCAGCCCCTACCGCCCGGGCTGCTTTCGGCCTGCCGACGCGTCGCGCAAGCTCCCCGTATGTTGTGGTCTGGCCGTAGGGAATCCTGCGCGCCTCTTCCCACACGGCCCGTTGAAATTCCGTAGCATCTGACATGTCGATATCGAAGTTCCATGCAACTCGAACACCCCGCAGGTAGCTGCCGACCTGCCGCAGCAGCGACCGCACAAGGCCATCATCCTGTACCGGTTCGACACCGAAGCGCTTCTTCAGCCGGGCCACGAATTCCTTCTCGTCGGTGCAGGAAAGCGACAGCTCGCATATCCCGCGCTGTGTAAACGCGGCGTAGAACGTGCCGAGCGCCGTATCGAAACAGGTGTAAGCGACCTCCATTTCAGCCTCCGTATCGCTCGCCAGCCGCTATCCGCTCCATTGCCGAAGGATGAGAATAGAACAAAAAGTAGAAGAACGGGGAAGGCGTCACATCCGATGCATTTTTCACGGCGAGCTTGACCTGCATCTCGACGAACGTCTTCCCATCTCCGGTAAGCTCGAGCGCAGTCCGGTCGGCCTGCCGCTCGAAACTACGCGAAATCGCGTTGGATACCGGCATTGCCGCTATTCCGCAGAGATAAAGAATCAGGATGATGAGCGGCATTGCCGCCGGCGAGGCGAGGTTCTGCGTCCCGAGAGGCATCCGCACCGCAAGCCATGCACCGGCATACCTGACGATAAGAAGCGCCAGAACCGTACCCGCCACTGCGATGAAAAAGCCCTTATAGATATGGTTATATTTCCAGTGGCCTATTTCGTGCGCGATTACAGCCAGCACTTCCTGCTTGGTGTGTCCCTGCAAGAGCGTATCATACACGACTATCCGCTTCGTGCGACCCCATCCGGTGAAATATGCATTCGTGTGAGTCGTGCGCCGGCTGGCATCCATTACAAGCACATCTCCGACCTCAATGCCCGCCCCGGCCGCAAGGGATATTATCTCGCCCCGGAGAACTTCATCCTTCATCGGCGTGAATTTGTTGAAAATCGGGTCGATGAGCACGGGCGAAAGCAGAATCATCACGGCAAGGTAAGCCGCAAAGCCCCCGGTCGCGAAAATCCACCACAAGCGGGGGGCCCCCTTCATAAGACAGAAAAGCCCCACCACGAGAACTGCGCCCAACACGAGCGATACTGCGCCAGACTTCGCCCAGTCACCAATCCACGTTCCGAAAGTCCGCGTCGAGAAGCCGTACCGGTGCTCGATAACGTGCGAGCGATAGTATGAAACGGGGAAGAAGACTGCGGTATAGACGATGAACAGGACTACGAAATAAAGCAGTACTCGAAGCGGATAGAGCTTTATTCTTGCAGCTACGACCGCGTCCAGGCGTTTCGCCGCACCCGTATAGATGATAAGAAGAAATAATATGAGTGTGACTGCAAGACTTGCGAAGAAAGTTATGTAGCCGACGCGACGATATGATTTGCCACGTTCTATCTCCTCTTTCGCGAAGTATTTCAGGGGGTCAGGCTGTGTGCCGCCAGAAGCGCATCCGACCAGGGAGGTGAGTAGGACGATTCCTGCAAACCCGAGAAGAACAAGCTTCATATCTTACCTTGTCATGCTCAACTCGACGCTTTTGACAAGGGTCTTGATATCCTCGGCTATCTTATTTACTTTCAGCAGTTCATCGTCGAATCGCTTGATGAATTCCTTGTTCTTTTCCTCGCTGAACTCGTGCGCCATCTGGGTATCGTTTCTTTCCTTGATTATGGCGACCGCGTCCTTGGAGAGTATGTCGAGCATTTTATGCAACAGGTCGTCGGCTTCGTACGCCCTCTTCATGGCAGGCGTCATTCTCTCTTCTATTTCCGTTACGGTCTCATTAATCCCTGTGAGCCAACTCCTGTAGTCATCTATGTTCCCAGGCATCTTGTGCTCGTATCTCTCGATAATCTTTTCTCGAACATCTCTCACCACGGCATTCATAAGCTCGATGTAGTCGCTCGTCCGGGCTCTCGCCTTTCCCTGCGGACCCCAGTGAAGCGCATAGGCCGCAATCAGGCCGCCAATCACGACGACACCAATTACAATAAGGAGCTTCAGCGGGCTTTTCTTCTTAGCTGTGTAATCGCCCTCTTCCTCCTCACCGCCTCTGCCCTTTCGCTTGTATTTATCCAGGACGGAGGTCTTGCCTTTTCTGCCTCCGCGCGTCTTGCCCCGTTTCTTGCCTTTGTGCTTGCCGCCTTCCTCGGCCCGGCGCGTCTTCGTCTTCTTGCGATCTTCCTTCGTATCCCTGACATCCGCGAGCATCTTGGAACGGGTTTTCGAGCGCGTCGGCGCCCTGAACTTTCTCGTCTCTGACTTATCCCCGTCTTCCTCCTCGGAGTCTTCCTCTTCCGCTTCTTCTTCGCTTTCCGGAACCTCGACCGGCTGAGGAATGGCTTTCCTGGCTTCTTCTATCTCTTCCAGCGTGGGTATTTTTATGGTGCCCTCGCATGCCGGGCATTTGCCTGTCTTACCGGCTGACTCGGTTCCGACCTTCAGAACCTGTCCGCACGAACACTTAATCTTTATCTCCACAGCGCAACCTCCGAAGCCAGCAGCAGTTTGTCCTCACGCGCTAAACCTTGAGAATCCACCATTCATTATAGAACAGACGTTTCAGCGATGTCAAACCAATTATAGAACGACGGCGGCGGCCCGGAGCGCCCGCCGCGCTACATGGGACTCATCTGCAGGCCGCACCTCGGGCACGGTATCCGCCTGCTGCTCCATACGTTGCAGTCCGGGCACCAGTATCGAATCGGCACAATCTGAAGCAGCATCGGCCGCTCGCAGTTACTGCATTGAGGCCCCTTGCCCGTCCGCAGGTCCGCGGCTGACGCAGGCCTCGTCCTGCCACAGGTCGGGCATCGGTAGTATCTCACAGCCGGCACGCAGCGCACCCCGCAAATGGGGCAGGTGCCCTTAACAGGCTCGCCGCACCGCGGGCACGCCCACGACACGGAGGTCTTCATTAATTCGCATTTGCACGCAGGGCACTCCCCGCTTTCGCTGCATGCCACGTTGCACTGAGTGCACACCCAGGCGTCCGACCCGCCCCCGCCCGTAAGCGGAATCGAGCCGCAGCCTGCCAGCGCGCACGCGGCCGCAAGGCTTAACACTAAAACGTTAGCGTATCGCATCCCGGAACCTCCTGACCCGCTTTTCCTGTAGTGAGTTCAAGTATATTGCCGCCGTCCTGTACTGTCAAGCGGTATCGCCTTCAATCGGACAGCACCTGTAATGATTTCCCTTGCAATCCCGGACACTGTGCCTATGATACATGAGGGGTGCACACAGGATACGCATAGGTGCTTGTCGGGTAGCTCAATGC
The DNA here is from genome assembly GCA_964641955.1 of uncultured Planctomycetota bacterium. Lineage (GTDB taxonomy): Bacteria > Planctomycetota > SKW154 > SKW154 > DAOVDS01 > CAZXNM01. Next base: position 279,874 of record CAZXNM010000003.1, on the reverse strand, counting down.
CAGAGGGCAGTATATTTATTGTAGGCGGCAACGCCCGGATTACGTCCAGCCTCGCCTCCGAACTGCGAAAAAGAGACCTCGGCGATGTGACCCTCATCGAAAGCGCAGAGGAGTCTTTCAAGCATCTCAACGACCGGCAATCCCGGGCGATTATCTGCGACATCGCCCCTTCCGCGGACGGCGATATCGACGGATTCCAGTTCTGCCGCCTCGTGAAATCCGCCGAATACGTCCAGTTCAATCACATACCCGTCATCCTGTACTCGACGGGTCGCAAGGACATTCAGCTCGAGCAGCTTTCAAAAGACGTCGAGGCCGCCCTGTTCGTGCATCTCCCCGAGCAGCAGGATTCGCTCGTGGAAGCCCTGCAGAAACTCGTGGAAAACAGCACAGGCACGACGACAACCGATTTGCTCGGGCGAATCCTCGTAGTCGAAGATGACGAAGACATGCTCCTCACGCTTCGAACCGCGCTGCTGACGGAGAAATACGACGTCATCGAGGCCCGCGACGGCGAAGAGGCTATCCGGCAGGTAGGTTTGCACGAGCCGCGCGTCGTTCTCCTCGACTACCGGATACCGAAGCAGGACGGACTCAGCGTGCTGCGCTGGATTAAAGCCAACAAGCCCGCCACGGTCGTGGTCATGATGACCGCGTACGGGTCCGAGGTTCTGGCAGTTGACCTCATGAAAGCGGGCGCGGACGACTACCTGCGAAAACCCTTCGAGATTGACGACATGATTGCCGTGGCCGCCACCGCGATGCGCAAGCACGGCGTCAGGCTGCTGGATGTGCAGTTCCGAGAGAGCCTGTCCGAGATAGAGACCCTCCGCTCGCAGGTCAAGACGCGTTACGCGTTCGAGAACATAGTCGGCAGAAGCCGGGCCATGATGGAAGTCTTCGAGCTTGTTCGCAAGGTGGCCCCGACCGAGGCCAACGTCCTCGTCACCGGCGAGAGCGGCACGGGCAAGGAGCTCGTCGCAAGAGCCATCCACGCCAACAGCCGCCGCGCGGGCCGCGCCTTCGTCCCGGTCGATTGCGCCTCCCTGTCCGAATCCCTGCTCGAGAGCGAGATTTTCGGCCACGAGAAGGGCGCGTTCACCGGCGCGCATCGCACCCGCCCGGGACTGCTCGAATTCGCCACGGGCGGCACGTTTTTCATGGACGAAGTCGGCAAAATGCCCCTCTCAATCCAGTCGAAGTTCCTCCGCGTACTGCAGGAGAAGTCCCTGCGGCGGGTCGGAGGCAACGAGCAGCTGCCCGTGGACGTCCGCGTCGTCGCCGCCACCAACCTCGACATTGCCGAGGCGGTGAAGGACGGCCGGTTCCGCGAAGACCTGTACTACCGCCTTAACGTCGTGCGCATCCATCTTCCCCCCCTGCGCGACAGGCGCGAAGACATTCCCCTCCTCGCGGCGCACTTCCTCAAGCAGTTCGCCAGGGAAACCCCCAGGCCGGTCGAAGGCATCTCGGCCGAAGCTGTCTCGCTGCTCGAAGCCCATGACTGGCCGGGCAATGTCCGCGAACTCGAAAACGTGGTCGAAAGGGCCGTCTTCCTCACGGAAACGCCGACAATAAGCAAGGACTCCCTGCCGGCTCATATCCGCAGCCGGGCGGTCGAGAAAGTGCCGGACGTCGATACTTCTGCCTCTTTCAAAGATGCCAAAGGCAGGTGGGTTGACATGTTCGAGAAGAAGTACCTTATCGACCTGCTCCGGCGCCACAAGGGCAACATCACCCTCGCCGCACAGGAAGCCGGAATCAACAGAAAGACAATCCACCGCCTCATTGCCAAGCACGGCCTCGACAAGCCCTGAACCGGGACATTGCTGTCTCTTCGCGTACCCAATGCCACATTCCCTTTTCCTTTGTCCTGAAACCACTTAGGTCAAATCGCCTCTTTTTGTCGCGACATGCTTGTCCCAATCACTGAATGATGCTGCCCGGCACGCCGCAACGGCAGCCCTGCGCAAGTCATTATGCCATAATATCTTAGGTCTCTCCGATTTCTTTTTTTCTTCTCTGGCACGCGCTTTGATATTAGTGGGCAAGAAGGGCGCTGGGAAAACAGCACGAGACTCTTTGACAGCGCGGGGCAGTAACTTGGTTGCAATCAAGACCGGAGACCGGAACAGGGAAGCTCTTTCTCGTTCACAGTGGGTAAGGAGCCCGCAAGCACCAACCCGCACCTGCTTCCCCCCGGACTCTGGTCCGAGAAACAAGCAAGCGCCGCCTGCAGGCCTTGCTGAAGATAGAATACGACGGGGCGCTACAGCTCTTCTCCCTCTTGACCCCCAGCATGAGCGCCCCGCCCTTTTTCTTCCTCGGCCGCCCATGCCGCGAAATTCGCCTTCCCCTTCGACTGCGCGTTCCCGGCAAGCTCGGCCCAGTCCGGCTTCTCGATTTTCCCGGGCAGGACCCGCGCCAGCCGCTTCAGCAGGAAGTAGTCGCCTTCCCTGACTGCAATCTTCTTTATCTTGTGCAGCTCGTCCTCGCACTTGCCCTTCGCGTAGAAGTCGATGGCATCGTTGTAGCGCTCGGCGTCGTAGAACATGTCGCCGTACTTCTTGCAATCGACTTCCTTGTCGGTGTGCAGCAGCTCGCGCTTCGTCGGCGGGTCGGGCAGCTCCGTATCTTTCTTCCCCATTGCGTTTCCTCCATTCCGCATGCATTCTACCCGCACCCCCGACTCCGGTCAATGCCTTATAGGCTTGAGCACTGGCGCCGCGAGCGAAGATATATTCACCACAGAGACACAGAGGACACAGAGAAGAAAAAAACAGAGAAGACCTTTCTCTTTGTTTTAAGAACAAAAAAAGGATTTGTATTTGCATTTCCTCTGTGCCCTCTGCCTTTCTCCTGTCTTTGCCTTTGCCAAACATAAATTCTCTTCTTTCTTCTCCGTGTTCTCCGCCTTCTCTTATCTTTGTCTTTACCCAAAAAATGCCTTTTGTCTTTCTCTGTGTCCTCTGTGCCTCTGTGGTAAAAAACTCTTTTCTTCTCTGCGCTCTCTGCGGTGAGAACACGGCCTGTAAAAGGAGTTGGTACTGTCAAAGGAGTTAGGGCGAATTTTTACAAACCGGCGCCGTTCCGTGGCGCAGCACCTGTTAAGCGCCACATCGCCGAAAGTTGGGCTTTGCCGAAGGCAAAACCTACGATAGGCGATAAAAATACTCTTCTTTCGACAGACCATCCCTGCTCGCACTGCCGACTCCTCCAGATTTTCACACCGAGAACTCAGTTAATTACGCCACCTTTCGGGGGTCAAGAGAGGTGAGCGGACCCTCCGCTCTGATTCATTCCAGCGGCTTCAGAGCCCGCAGTTGGCGCAGGCCTCCGGATGCTGCGCCGGGGCAGCAGGCCCGCCGGTTCCGTTGCGCTTCTCGAACCCCAGCACTGCCATGAAATCCCTGTCCCGCTCAGTCAGCACCGGGCCTGCGAGATACTTGAGATTGTCATCCTTCCTGATTTCCGCGAACCGGTCCTCGTACTTCCGGATTACCGACCTGACAACCGCCACGTCGTTCTTGTCCAGCTTCTCTTCGTCTGACGGTTTCTCCTTGGGAGATGGGAGCCTGTTGAGTATGTGCTCGTCGTTGAGCCTGTCCTCCCTCATGATTGCGACAGTCTCGTGGGGCGAAAGGTCCTCCTTGTCAATCAGGTTCCACAGCACTTTCTTCCGGGCCGCTGCGTTGAGGTACAACTGGCATACGACCCTGTCCCTGGCGAACGAGCTCAGGGCGTGGTACTTCCCGCTGCGTATTACGCGCATGTCGTTGTAGACTGTGTAGATGGGTATTCCGAACTTGTCGGAAATCTCTTCGGGCGAATAGCCCCTGACAAGCTTCTCCACGACCAGATGCCGGCGCATCAAGACGCCTGTACGAAATCGAGGCATGATATTCCTCCTTTGTCGGTAAGTAACCAGTAACCAGTAGCGAGTACGTAGGGTTCAGTGCATAAGACCTCCTTTCTTCTTGCCTTTTGCCAAACAAAAAATGTCTTTCTCTGTGCCCTCTGCCCGCTCTCCATTCGTCCTTCGTAGCACTGCGGAGAACGGATAGCATTGCGGCGGACGAGCGTCTCTGCGGTGAAAAGTCTTTGCCTTTACCCAACCAAAAATGTTCTTCTCTTCTTTCTTCTCTGTGACCTGCTACTCTGCGAAGTAGCTCTTTCGCTACCCGTTCTCCGTAGCAAAGCTACTGCGAAGGGTGAACGTAGCACGAGTCTGTGCCTCTGTGGTTAAAAAGAGCTTCCGTCTTAACCGGAGTTCTTATCGCCGCCGTACGTTTTGAGCTTCGCTCAAAGCCGTACTCCCCGGCGATGGACTTGTTTCTGAGCTTCGCTCATCCACAAGTCCCTCTATATACCGCGCCCGCACTGAAGACACAGATGTGATGAAATGGAGGGAGAAAGGAATCTCCTTCGCGCAAAGCGCTATGGAGATTGCAGTTACACTGCAAAAAAAACTTCGGATGGGCCGATATTTCTCGATTTTAGCGTGTGACGAAATTTGTCACCCGAAACGCCGCAGGCTGCAGGGCCTACAGCACAAGGACTTCAGGCCGGGATGGGGCCGAGAACTGCGAAACATCCGGATGTCAGCATGGCACAGTGCTGGAAGCTATATGCGGGAAGGTTTACAGCCCGGCATCAGGCTGTACCCTCTGGGAATTAAGGCCTTTAAGACTTGGAACCACAGATAAACACAGATTAACACGGACAGGATAAATCTGCCACGGAGGCACGGAGGTACTGAGAGGAAAAGCCTGGTATGCTCTACTTACAACTTACTATTCACTACTTTCTCGACGCGACGCGACGCACCACACGTTAAAGCGCAAGATGTCCCGCGAGGTTTATCCCGCGAGGTTTCGCGAGGTTTTGGCCTACGGCTGTTTCAAACCAGTCGAAATTGTCCGGGGTTGTGCTGTTAACCTTTGCAGCATCCAACAGCGTATCTGCACCACCATTTACACTTGCAGCTTGCACATGCAGCGCAAGTAATGTAGCAAGAACCACAACCTACCGCGACGCAAGCGAGGTAAGCCGGCCATGTCGCTGATGTCGGGGCACATGTAATTAGGGCATTTATACATTGCCCGATGCAGTTTTTCTTTAGGCATTTTTTGACCCTGCCCCACCAGCTGTGTGCCCGGATAACATCAAAACCCTCGCCGACTTCATATTCGATTGCTTTCTGAAAGTCGCCTTCAGGGGCCTCAAGAATTATCTTGGTCTCTATGCGCTTGGCCGCTTCTCGTCCACCTTGTACTATTGTCCAAATCAGCGCTGCTTTGTCTTTAGAGCCCTTCTTCCTGTATGACCGCACATGGAAGTCCACGACCACCTTTCTTACCGGGCTGAGTTTTATTCCCTTTGGCGGTTTGATTGGCTCGGTGAACTCGTAAGTCTCACTGAAGCCGTAGTATGCCTTCTCTCCCTTGTCTGGTTTGAACCCGCGTTGCACCAGTTTTTCATGCAACATTCGCAATGAACGGTCTCGTTTGACACCACCAGTGATGCGTTGTTCGACATGTATCCAATGCAGCATCTCCGATACATGTCTGCGTACAACTGGTTTCAACATATTGAGTCTCCTTTCTCTCACAGCAGTGTGGCACTAAGGATTCTAAGAAGAACACGGATTCTGTCCCCGGATTCTCGATTTTATCAATCACGCGGCCAGCGCACGTAGCTCGCCGACTATACGCTTACAGTACCTAGACTTTTTTCACTTTCACGGTCTTTCGCGCGGACTGGCGAGCGGATTTGTGCCTGCGCACTATTAGTGCGCAGGTCTTTCCGTTCGACATGGTCTTTACGTTCGGTGACTTCGCTTCGATATATACCTTCGCGTGGTCATCGTCACCCCGCCCAGTGTTGCCCCTGATCCGCTTCTTCTTGCCAGCGACCAGCCAGAACTTCTTCGGAGTCTTGGCAGGGAATCCCCTGGACTGGGCTAAGGAGTTGTTCTCCGTCCACACTTCCGCCGTAGTCTTGCCAGCAGGGAACTTGGCGAAGAAGTGTCCAAGCTTGGGGTCCTTTACGAACCTCCTGTCTTCCATGACCTTCACCTTGAGCGTCATCGACACGGGTAACGCCTTGTCTATCTTGAGCGTTGGGACATAGTAAGAAGCACGTGACTCCACCCACTTCTCCTTTTTCCAAGCCACGGTGGACGGCCCACTGAATGTGAGCTCCTTCAGCACCGCGCTGTAGTCTGTGCCAGGATGTTCTGTGTTGGACATCTTAGTCCCTCCTTCTTCCAGTGCGCAGCATGTCTGCGAACCTGCGTCCCTCCCAATGCCCTCGTACGCCCGAGATGGCCCACGCTTACTGCATTGGGATTTCCCGTAATGAGGCCCACCATGGGCCTTCCCTTGTCCAGAACGGTTTCACGACACCCGTTCCGTCATCTTTCGGTTCCCGGATTGGAGAGCCGGATTTTTCACGTTGAGCCATTCAATTATCCTCAACCTTGAAGAAAAGATTTCACCTTATTCAGAACAGACAGGGCATACCATTTTGTCGCCTGCTTTCTGCCTTAAACTCCGGATGAACTCCTCTTGGTCTAGCACCATTTCAAATACCTCCTCTCCTGGCTAAGTGAACCGATTATTGTATGGGAACCCGTATTCGCAGTGATATATTTGTGCAAATGCCTAAGATTCTTTCAAGCTTAATCCACCCTGCCTTGTAATAAAAATTGCGGTGGCAAAAGTATAAGTCGATTTTGACATTGGGGTTTTTGAGAGTTTGGCGGGGAATGGGGGTTTTGTTCGCCTGTGGGGCTGGATTGGGGATATGGGTTGAAGGTTTAATGTTGAAGGTTGAAGGTTGGGATGAGATAGCCACGCCACGGCTTCGCCGAGAACAGTAGTAAGTTGAGCAGTTGTCAGGAGAGCATGCGGAATCAACCCTTGACCGGACGGCGCAGGTCGGTTAATCTCAACCCGGTTCGGAATGTCCGGGAACGGGGAGAGGCGTGCAGTATTTTTATCTCAGGACGGAGAGTCAGGACGGCAGCGTCGCCGCGCAGGTCGGGGGGATGTACCGCGACGACATCCTGCTGTCGCTGCTGCCGCAGGCAGGCGGGATGTGTCTTGTTCACGTCGCGCCTACTTCCCTGAGCGCACGAGCGCTGCACCTGAAGAGCACGGCCGTCGAGATTGGCGAGAACAATTACGCCGTCTGCGGCATCGGGAAGGTCAGGGACCTGATTTCCTCTTACGGCCCGGCGAAGGCGCTGTCGCGCGAGCCGGCCCACTTCGTCGTCTTCGAGAAGGACAGCCCGCCGGAGAGCTTCGACCCGGAGAACCCGCAGGGCGCCTATTCGGTGCTCAGGCTGAACACGCCCGCCGGGAACATTATCGAGGTGCCGGACGAATCGCGCCTGCGCCCGCTCGCCTTCAGGGCCGTCGAGAAGCTCATGGGCGCGTACCTGACCCGAAGCGACAGGTCGGAGCTGGCCGAGAAATCGCACGAGATACTCGCGCCGGCGGTTGACGGGGTGCTGGACGTGGCCGCGAGGGGCGGGCTGACAGTCAACAACTTCCCCGGGCCGTACCCGGGGCTGTGCACGCTGTGGTTCGTGCGCGGCATGGAGCTGACGCTGGCGCACCGCACCGCGCTCGCGCAGAATCCGCCCGAGACGATGGAAATCGGCGAGATAACGCTGACCGAGGACTGGTCGGTCAGTTTCAGCGAGAAGAGCGCCGCGACGGTCAGGATGTTCGTAAGCTACCTTCGCATCGGCGTCACAGGCGCGAAAGCGGCGTGCGGGTGCCTGTCGTTCCTGGGCTCGGCGGCGCTGTCCATCGTGCCGGCCGCTATTTACGGCGGGATGTGGTGGTGCATGCCGCTGGGCTTCCTCGGCGGGGCCATCGTCATCAGCGCGGGCAGCGCATTCTTCATGCGCTGGAAGCGGACGGCGCTCACCGAGCTTCGCAGGGAAAAAAGCACGTAGCGCCCGCCCGGTTTTATTCTGGAATGCCGCCCTGCTCTTCCTATAATTGCCTGATTGCGGGTTGCGCGCCGGGGTGAACGCCGTGTCGTACATACCAATGCAGACGAGCATCATTTACGGCCCCATTGCGTCCAAGAGGCTTAGGCGGTCGCTGGGGGTCAACCTCTCGCCGGTAGACAAGAAAGTCTGCACGTTCAACTGCGTCTACTGCCACTACGGCCCGACGCACGTGGGCCAATACGAGCTTCCCGCAGCGGAGGAAGTCGTCGCGGCCCTCGAAAAGAGCCTCGAGGAGAGGCCTTTAATCGACTATATCACGTTCGCCGGGAACGGCGAGCCGACGATGCACCCGGACTTCCTGGAGATTGTCAGGGCCGTCCGGTCGGTGCGGGACAGGCTCTCGGCGGGCACGCCCGTGGCGCTGCTGTCGAACTCGACCCAGCTCGGCAGGAGCGACGTGGTCGAGGCCGCGGGCCTGATAGATTTCCCCGTCTTCAAGCTGGACGCGGGCAACGGCGCCACGCTGCACGATGTGAACAGGCCGGTCGTGCCGCTCGAGGTCGGGGAGATAATCGAGTGGCTGTGCCGGCTCTCCTCGCCGATAATCCAGACCGTCGTGCTGGGCGGGCGCGCCGACACCTCGGGCGGCGCGTCGCTTCAGAGCTGGTTCGACGCGGTCGGGCGCATCAGGCCGCGGCTGATTCAGCTCTACTCGCCCGACAGGCCGATTGTATCGCAGGAAGTCGTGCCGGTGCCGGTCGAGAGGCTCAGGCAGATTGCGCGCTACGTGAAGGACAGCCTCGGCTTCGATGCCCGGGTGTTTTAAGCGCAAGCGGTCCGGGCGAGAAGGAGGAATACATTGAAAGACAGGATGCTTACCGTTTCGCTCGCAACAGCCGACGGGCAGGTTTTCATGCTTATGGAGAAAGAGCGGTCGAGGCAGGCCGACACGCTGCCGATGATTGCCTCGGAGAACCACGTCAGCCGCGCCGTGCTCGAAGCGCAGGGCTCGGTCCTGACCAACAAGTACGCCGAAGGCCCGATAGGCGCGCGCGAGTACAGCGGCTGCGCGATAGTCGACAGGATAGAAATGCTCGCGAAGGAGCGGGCGTGCAGGCTGTTCGGGGCCGAGTACGCCAACGTCGAGCCCTACTCGGGCACGCAGGCGAACCAGATTGTGTTCCTCGCCGCGCTCAGGCCGCGCGACAGGATACTCGGCATGCACCAGGAAAACTACGGCCACCTGACGCACGGCAACCCGGAAAGCTTCAGCGGTATTTTCTACAGGAGTGTTCCCTATCATCTCGACCGCAGGACCGAGCAGCTCGACTACGATGCGGTCGCCCGGCTCGCCCGGCGGCGCAGGCCCCGGCTGATTATCGCGGGCTACTCGTGCTATCCGCGCAGGGTCGATTTCGCCAAGTTCAGGGAGATTGCAGATTCGGTGGGCGCCATGCTGCACTGCGACATCTCGCACCTCTCCGGGCTCATAGCCGCCGGTCTGCACGACAATCCCGTGCCTTTCGCGGACTTCGCGACGACGACGACGCACAAGCTGCTGCGGGGTCCGCGCGGCGGGCTCCTGCTTGCGAAGGCCCGGTACGAGGAGGCGGTGGAGAGGGCCGTCTGCCCCGGCGCGCAGGGGGGCGCGCTCATGCACGTCATTGCGGCCAAGGCGATCGCGTTCAGGGAAGCTTTGTCGGCCAGGTTCAGGTCACACGTGAAAAAGGTCGTGGCAAACGCGGCCGTCCTGGCCGAAGAGCTGCAAAGGCACGGCTTCGAGCTGTTCGCGGGCGGGACGGACACGCACATGGTGGTCTTCAAGCTGGCGGGCCGCAGCGCCGGATTCGCCGAGGCGCAGGACAGGCTCGAAAAGGCCAGGATAACGACGAACGGGATGCCTCTGCCGTTCGAGCCCCGGGGAGCGGGCGCTGTGCGCGTGGGAACGCCCGCGCTGACGACCCGCGGCATGGGACCGGACGAGATGAAGCGGATTGCGCGCATTATCTCGGACGTGCTCTCGCCCGGCGCCGGACCGGGCGCGATGAAGAAAGCGAAAAGAGAAGCGGGCGAACTGGCGAGAGCGTTTTCAGTATGACAGGCGTGACATTTTTGCCGTTGGTTCTTGACAGGCGCATGCCAAGCGCATAAAATTTCAGGGTAGTTCGCCCGTTCCCGGCAAAGGAGAGCGAAATGGGCACAGGTCACCTGAAAATATTCTTCGGCGAAGAGCAGGAAGACAAGGTCTTCGTTCTCGAAGAAGGCAAAGGCTATAAAATAGGCCGCGCAAAGGAAGCGGACATAAGGCTCAAGGACATAAAAGTCTCCCGTGAGCACTGCGAAGTGAAGGTGGACGGGGACAAGCACACCATAAAGGACCTGGGCTCGCGCAACGGCACTTTCGTAAACGGCGAGAAGGCCGTCGGCACGGTACAGCTCAAGGACGGCGACCAGATAAGGCTCGGATTCTCGGTGCTGCAGTTCTTCATGGCCGAGAAGGGCAGCCACGTGGTCGAGTCTCCGGCCGAGGTGAAGAAGTGCGCGCTGTGCAGCAAGGAGATAAGCGAGGCCGACATTATCGCGGGCCGCGCCGAGGAGGTCGATGGCAAGCAGTACTGCCCGGACTGCATGGCCAAGATGCAGGACCTCTTCGACGAGAGCCCGAAGCCTCCGGACCTGGAAGCGCCGCCGCAGCCTGCACCGGCAGCGCAGCCCGCGCCCGCGCCAAAGCCTGCACCCGCGCCACAGCCGGCAGCGCAGGATGAGCCTGACATGCCCGAGCCGCCGCCGCCCGGCGGGGACGACCTGGACCTCGCGGGCCTGATAGATGACAAGGGCGAGGAAGACCTCGACCTTCTCCCCAACCGCGACGACCTGGAATAATTTCCCAATTCAGGGGTCAGGTTCCAAAGCTTCAACCCGAAACCCGAAACTCGCAACCCGGAACTGAAACCAAAGATTAACACGGGTAAGATAATACTGCCACAGAGTCTCAGAGGCACGGAGATGAAGGGCTATTATGCTCTATTTACAACTTACTACTATCCCGTCGCTTCGCGCTACGCCGCACCTTAAAGCGTAATGTGGATTGCGAGAGTTTATTCCCTAATTCTTAGTCTTTCTTCGACACGTAGATCTTGAGTTACCCAACCGATGTTCTGCATCTTTGCGACAACTTGATCGTATACCGGGTCTTCCGTGTTCCTCGACCTCAATGTCACTACTAGCGCAACCTTCAACTTACTCACAGGTTTGAAACCGCTGCGTGTGAGCATTCTTACTTGTAGATCCCACTCATTGCACTCTACGCCTCTTTTCATCTCCCTTCTATACACTTTTACAGGGGACCATTTAAATCCGAATCTGACTTGGTCTTTTTCATACAGGGTGCATAAGTCAGGATAAGAAGGTTGTGGCCAAACTTGAATAGAGTGTTCATGCGGATGTGAAACCCTATCAAGAGTACATGTGCCAAGCGAAGCATCGACATTTACTTGGCAATACTCTGCTCCGGCATTCGGGTTAAGCGGAGGGTCGTAGACAAGCGTCATTGTGATTTCCCCAACAACCTTGCCTTTATCGTTAATCATGCAGGGTGGAATGGGGAAAGGATATTTCTTAAATACATAGGTTGGTTGAATGAGTTCTGGCTCAAAAATGAGCGTTGCCTCTGAGGGAGAGCATGAAAGCACTGAAGTGAGATCGCCAGGAATGCCGAAGCCCTTGTATCTGAGTTCTAGGCTTGTCAGGTCACTTGCATTTAGAACAGCCGATTGAACAAGCAGTGCTTTGATTAGGCAAGGACTTACTGAGTCAATCAGGGCTTGGTCTATGCTTGCCAGTGTGGCTGTAATAAGAGGAGTTGAAAAGCTAGTTCCCATCCATTCTGCAATATTTCCGCTTCCATCTAGGGAGCGAACACCTGTTTGCGCGTAATCTAGGTTGTCCATGCAATTCCCACCATAGTGTGTAACTTCTGGCTTGGGCAGGAACGCTGCGCCAGGGCCCCGGCGCGAGAAAGGAGATGGATCATCTACTCTAACTCTCGATTGTGGTTTTTCCAGATGAGCCAACGATCCCACAACAGTTGCTCTGACAGAATCAGCAGGAGAAAGTATCCGATCATCCTCGCCAAGGTCTTCCGGCGGCCATCCGCGTAAGGGAGGTTGCCTATAGTTACCAGTTGATACAACAAAACGCACATTGTATTTGTCTTGAAGTTCATCAAGCGCCATTGCGAGGTACGAGAACTCCCCATCTTCAACTTGGTCGGTATTCATTGAAAGATTCCAGTATCGTACTTGTGGATACTTAGGAATAACTTCATCAAGAATTGCCAGCAATTCATCCTCGTATAGCTTGCCATTCTTTGGCGCAGCAGCGATATCTACAATCCGTGCCGGATAGCATGGGAATCTATCATCATTAAGATAGTCACCTAAAACCACCAAGCCCGCTATGAAAGTGCCGTGGTCATAATCGACATCATCAGGATCTATATAGCTCTCCCTGTTCTCAATCCACGTCAACAGAGCAGGATTCGTGGGGTCAATGCCGCCATCAACAATACCCACCACTGGGTACTTCGTGTTATTTTCTGGTGTCCGAGGGACCTCAGGCTTGAGCGTGTCTACTGGAATGCAAGCTCGCTTAACTAATGTGAAGTAGGGGAAGGTCTGTATTCTTTGCGTTCCAACGAACTTCGAAAGGGCTTCAATGTGATTTGGCTCCACTCCAGATAATCTGAAAACTCTCGCCCTGCCATAGAAGGGTAGCTCTCGGACATCAAGTGAGCCAAGGTTGTGGGCGATAGACTTGAGTTTCTGATGCAAAAGGATGTTCGCTATCTGTGAATGATGATTGAAAAGGCGTATCCGTACTCTATTCTCTCTTGCCTCAATGGTATTGGCAAGGTCTCTGAGGGATGTACCACCCATTGTGTCTTCTGGTGTGAACGGCATTATATCGCTAATAGCGGAAATGCTAGCTGCACAAACTTTTGTGGTGTCCCGTAATATTCTATCGGAAAGACTTTCAAGCCCTTCTTTTGAAATGCTGATGTATAATTCTCTGAAAGTGCCGCCACCGATTATAGGACATGTTTTGTCATTAAAAAGGTGCCATGGACGATGTGATTTCGCAAGAGCATCTTTTTTTAGGATAACCCGAGCTACTGCTCGGATATCAGGGTCTTCGGCAAAAGCGTCTTCAAAGAATTCCCCTACTTGCTTGACTTGCTGTACCCGTTCTTCCCGTGTTTTCTTTGTGACCTTACCGAAAATCTTACTTGGGCCTCCTCTTCTGTCCGGAATGTGGAAGTCGTCTTGGGAATATAGTACAATCTTTATTGGCAGCCGACTGTCTTTGTTCATCACTTATTCCTTCATATGTAGTATGTTGCTGACTTTACCTGTTGAGATGCCGAAGAGTTCTGAAAGAACTCTGTAAGTAAAAACTTTGGAGTTTAACATCCGAGTTCTCCGCACCATTTGCTCCACAGATATGTTACCATCCATACTGTTGTCGTCAAGTAGTTGGCGAACAATTGGTGCAAATAATGATAGTGAGACATGTTGTGTACCACTAACAACAGCATCGCGTTTTGCCTCCTCACATACTTGGCGAATACTGGCACCAGTTAACCCTTCTGATATATTCGAGAGAAGCTTAACCATATTATTTGTCGCAAAGCTCCCCAAGAAATAAGCAAACAGCATGGCACGCGTATCTTTACTTGGCTTGTTTATAAACGCATTGTAGGCGAACCGCCTCCATATGGCAGGGTCCAGTAGATGCTCATGATTCGTGGCAGCAAGAAGAACAGTTTTGTTGTCCAACGCATCAATGCTTTGGAGCAGACTGACCACAACACGTTTCAGCTCTCCCAACTCATACTTATCATCCCGCAATTTTGCAATTGCATCGAATTCATCTAAAAACAATATGCATGGACGCTGCATCGCATGTTCAAAGAGAAGTCTGAGGTTCTTAGCAGTGTTGCCTAGGTATGAAGATATCAATGCATCGGTTCTCGCGGTTAACAACGGTAGGTCCAATCTGGCCGCGATATGTTCCGCGAGTTTGGTTTTACCGCAACCTGGAGGCCCATATAGCAGCATTGAGGGTGCAATACCCACTCCTTCTGCGACCAATTTGTCCGAAGCTTGAATATGAGTAATAAAGCGTTCTACTGTCTCGGATACTCTTGGTGCCACAAATACTTTAGCTTCATCTAGGTTATAGTATCTTTCATCGGCTAGTATCATTCTTGACTCGCGATCCACTGGTACTCTGGCGAGCTTTGCCGTACTACTTGAGTGTAGTTGTTTCGCGTTCGCCTTTTCCAATGTCTTTCTTATGCTAGTTGCTGCCTTCTTCTCCTCATCGGCCTCTAACTTCTCGGCAAGAAGCAACGCATATGAATTGACTTTCTTCGCGTCAAGCGTGAGTGCCCCGTCCAAAATCTTGAGAATCTCTAGCAGATGCTTCAATAGTACCCTCCATTGCTATCAGCGTGCCCGCATGGTCTCTTTCGCTCTTCTGTGAACAATATACCCCTTTTTGTGAACAATGCAAGGTCTTTTATGAACATTATAACAAATAATTGAACACAGAAAGCCTTTCCGAAACTTAGTCAAACAAATAGTTAAATGAAAACAGGAAATCAGAAACAAGGTAGATGGTGGTAGGAGTAGTAGCCCTATACCTAATGCTTGAATCTGTTCTCTGCGTCTCTGCGGCGTGGCCGCACCATCTCAGCTCTCAAATCTCACGGCTGGTGCCTATTGGCTCATGGCTATTGGCTGACGTTTCGCGGGGAGAAAGGATATTCTCATCATCCCCACGTCCGGGACGTGGGGTTTCCGGATATCGCCCTTACGGAAAGTGATTGACAGGAAGAGTCTGCGTCTGTACCATGCCTGCAGGGCGCGGTTCCGTGCCCGTTTTGCTTCATTCGGGCTTCTTCGGTGATGCCGTATGTGGATAATCAAGCAGTACGCGAAGGCCATCGCGGCAGTGGTTATTATAAGCATCCTTATGTGGCTGCAGTCGAGCTACGAATTCACGAGACTGCCGGAGGAGGCGACCCAGATGGCGCCGGCGGTGGCTGCCGGCTCGATTCACCTGCTCGACCAGTCGTTCGGCTCGGTGAACGATTTCAGGCATTCCGACGTGGTCTTTTATTCGTACAACACGAAGAGTGATTACGAGATTTTCGTCTCGCGGGTCGTGGGCCTGCCCGGCGACAGGCTCGTCATGGCAGACGGCCAGTTGAGGAGGAACGGCTCGGAAGTGGCGGAGATATACCTGCCGCAGCCTTTCCCCGGCATTTACATCGAAGCAACCGTGCCGCGCGGCCATCTCTTCGTGCTCAACGACAACCGCGAGTCATTGAAAGATTCCCGTTCTTTCGGCCCGGTGCCCTGGACGGCGGTTTACGGCAGGATGAGGAAGTGAACCCAAAGACGCTTCGCATAATCAACTATTCGGCGGCCGCGGTCCTCGCGCTCCTGTCGATATTCCTGGGGTACAAGGCTTATACCGCCTGGAGGTTCTGCGCGAACGCCGAATACGCGGTCGAGCTGTACGATTCGGGCCAGCTCGGCGCGGCGCAGGATGCGCTCGCGTCGTCCGCGAGGCCTTACGCGCCGCTCGACCCGGAGATGGCCGTCTTCGAGGCGCACGTCCTCTCGCTCCAGGAGCATCACGAGCGGGCGATGCGCACGCTAAGGGAATTCGGCCTCCAGGAAGAAGAAACAATCAAACTCGCCCTCGCCGTGGAGACCATGTACATGCCGGTCCAGTCGCCGGAAGAGTTCTCGGCGCGCATTCCGCTTCTCGAAGAAGCTGCCCGCGCATGTCCCGCCCCGGAGGGAAACGTATCCCTCTGCGGGGTGTACGCGGCCGCCGGACAACTGGAAAAAGCCGCCGCATTGATGAAGGTCGCGGCCGGGGAGGAGGGAAAGCTCTCCCTCGACGGCCTTGCTGCGCTTTACGTCAACGCCGGGACCACGCTGTACAAACAGAAGAAATACCGTGAAGCCGTCGAGGAATTCAAGAAAGTGCTCGACCTGCTGCCGGACAGGAAGCTCCCCCCGCTCTCGGGCGAGAGAAAGGGAGCGAGAACCAGCGCCCAGAGCGGCATTATCATTGCATGTTCGGACTGGCTCACGGATACGGACGGGGATGAGAAATCCCGCGGGAAAGCCGTCGAGTACGTCGTGGACCTTCTGGAGAAAACTCAGTATTCGCCGGGCGGCCCGAAGGAAAGGTGGGACGTCGGCGCCGGGAGGTTCGCGCTCCTGAACTCGCTCGGCGTGGCCCAGGCGAGGCTCGGCGAGCACGACGCGGCGCTGAAAACGCTTGCCGCGGCCCACAAGGCCGCCCGAATCGCCGACAAGGACCAGCGCGACCGAATCAGGCGGAACATCAATCTCAACCGCCTGATAACGACTGCTGCGAAGCACGATGCCGCGCAGCCCGGCTCGGTCAGCAAGTACGAATATCGCAAGCTGGGCCAGGAGTTCGCCGCGACCGGCGGGGAGAAGGAGCTGGGCAAGGGCCAGAGATACGCGGCGTACAACCTGTCCGCCGGCTATTACGTCAAGGGCAGCAGGGAGAAGACGGCAATCGAGTCACTCGCCGCGGCCATCGAGCTTGCGCCCGAATTTCCCCTGGCGCACGTCAACCTGGCCGTGGTGCACGACATGGAGGGGAACAAGGCCGAAGCGCTGAAGGAATACGAGGAGGCGCTCGAGCTGGAGAACGTCGAGCGCCGGGACGAAATCATCAGGAGAGTCGAGAAGCTGAAGGAATAGCCATGCAGTGCCCGTTCTGCCAGATGGATATAACAGCCGCCGCGCGCTACTGCCCCCACTGCGGCAAGAAGCTCGACCTCTCCTTCGATGAAGTCAAGCAGGAACTCACGCAGCAGCGCCACACGGAGAAGGAAGACGAGAGCCTGCGCGAAAGCAGGCGGGTCCTGGCCATCGCGGTGTTCCTGTTCGCGGTGGCGCTGACGGTGTTGATAGCGATTCCGTCGCCGCGCAAGCCGGATGTCGCGCCCGTATATCGCGTGGAAAGTCCGAAGGAAACCGTGGAAGTGTACATGGAGAAGATGGAGCTTCCGCGCTTCGAGATACCGGAGTAAACGCCCTACCTTATCGGACGCATCCTGCCCGAGCGCTTTTTCCTCTGCCTCAGACCGCGGATGGCGAACGGGTTCTTTCCGTCGGCGATGGCTACGACATCCTTGACCAGCGTCGAGAATTCCGTGTAGCGGTCATCCGGCTTGAAGGCCATCATTCTTTCGACAAGCTGCACCACCGCCTTTGAGAAGTCGTGAACCCGGTCCCTGGGCCATTCCGGGTCGTCCTTGACGACCTTCGCCATAATCTCGGGCGGAGTGGCTCCCACGTACGGTGGCCTGCCGGTCAGCATGTGGAACAGCGTCGCCCCGAGCGAGTAGATGTCCGAGCGCTCGTCCGCCTCGTTGCCCTTGGCCTGTTCCGGCGACATGTAGTTGGCCGTGCCGACCGTCCAGCCGTGGCGGGTCACGTCGCCCGGGCTGTCGTTGTACGTCGCGCGCGCGAGGCCGAGGTCTCCGAGCTTGGCCGTGCCGTCCTTGGTTATGAAGATGTTCTGGGGCTTCACATCCCTGTGAATTATTCCGTGGTTGTGGGCGTGGTTGAGAGCCGCGCACATCTCGAGGGTAATCTTGAGCGCGCTCCACTCGTCGAGCGAGCCGAGCCTGCGTATCATGGCAGTCAGCGATTCGCCCTCGACGAACTCCATCGCGAAGTAGTAGTAATCCCCGTCCTGGCCGGCGTCTATGGCCTTGACGATGTTCCTGTGGTTGAGCTGCCCGGCGACTTCCGCCTCGTTGAGAAACCTCTTGATGTATCGCTCGTTCTTGAGCATGGAGGGCAGGAGAATCTTCAGCGCAACCGGCCTGTTCATCGACTTCTGAATTGCCCTGAAGACGGCCGCCGTGCCGCCCTGCCCCAGCTTGGCGACAATGTCATAGCCCTTGATGCGCGTCTTTGCGACCTGGCCCTGCTCGCGCAGAATCTGGCGTATCTGCTCGCGCGTGATGTATCCCTTGCGGTACAGGACCTCGCCTATGTTCCATCGCTCCCCGAATTCCTTTTCGAGGCGTATCTGTATGCGCAGGGCCTCCTGCAACTGCTCATCGCTGATTATGCCCTTGTTCCTGGCCCACTCGCCGAATTTCGTGTCGTCGAACTCGTTCTTGTTAGGCTCCACTTCTTACCTCCCGGTGTCCGGGGTTGCAGGTCCGCTTTCGGCTTCCTCGTCGCGCCGCGTGCTCTCCTCGCGCTCCCTGCGCGGCAGCGCCCTCCTCATTGACAGCGCCCTGCCTCCGAGAACGCTCCCGTCAAGCTCGCGCAGCGCCCTGCCCGCATCCTCTTCCGTGTCGAACGTCACCAGCGCATCGCCCCCGGGCAGGATTCTCACAGATGCCACGGGCACCAGCCGCTCGAAAAGCGCCCGGAGCTCTATCTCGGTAACCATCGGCGCAATGTTCGTTATATGCAGGTTCATTATATCCATCCCCCGGCCGAACCCCAGGTCTTGTTATTTGAGACTTTCGAGACTCTCCCTGAGTTTCGCGATTTTTTCCGTCAGCTCGGCCTTCTTCGCCTTTGCCTGCTCGACCACCTCGGCCGGCGCCTTCTCCAGAAACTGCTTGTTCTCGAGCTTCCTCTCCGTCCCCTCAAGCGCCTTCTGCGCTTTCTCTATCTCTTTATCAAGTCTGGCCTTTTCTTTTTCTACTGCCTGTTCATCGAGAGATACATGAACATCCACAGGAGTCCTGTTAGGCGGCAGCTCCGGAAAATATGCAATAGCTGTCGCTGAACGAGGAGGTTTGGGAAGATTGACACCTATAGCAACCTCGTTTACACCTGTTGTTCTCTTGATGAAGCCCTCTTTGTCCCTGCAATAGTCATATAAATCATTGTCGGGTACAGATACTGTTACTGTAAGGTCACTGGGACTTGAAACTCCTACCTCACCGAAAACATTCCGGACTTTCTTAGAAATATCCTGCAGCCCTTCAAACAGTCGCATCGCGACAGGATCATCCGTGCTAATATACTGGCTACCGGCTTCCGGAAAGTTAGCAACTATTAGATAACCTTTGCCTTTACTCGTTACAGTTTTAAGGTACGAGTACAATTCTTCCGTTATAAACGGCATTATGGGATGAAGCATTGCAAGAATATCACCGAGTACGTGCGCAAGTACACGTTGCGCAATGACTTTGCTTTTATCTCCTGCGGAAATACGGGGCTTGATAAGTTCGAGGTACCAGTCGCAGAACTCGTGCCACGTGAAGTGGTAGATTATGTTCGCCGCTTCGTGCATGCGGTACCTGTCGAGTGCCGTGGCATAATCACGGATGACCGAGTTGAGCCGTGACAGAATCCACCTGTCTTCAAACTCCAAATCGCCGTCTTCCCACTCGCCGGGCGAGTAGTCTTCGAGGTTCATCAGAGCGAAGCGGGTTGCGTTCCAGAGCTTGTTGCAGAAGTTACGGCCCATCTCGAAGCGCGTCGGCGAGAGTTTGAGGTCCTGCCCCTCGGCGCTTAGCGAAATCAGCGAGAACCTCACCGCGTCCGCACCGAATCCGTCGCACTCGTAATCCTCGTCGAGATACTTCTGCACGCCGCCCTGTATCATGATTAACGGGTCGATGCCGTTGCCCGTAGACTTGGACATCTTGCGCCCGAGTTCGTCGAGGATGGTGCCGTGGATGTAGACATCATGGAACGGTATCTCGTTCATGAACTCGAGGCCCATCATGACCATGCGCGCGACCCAGAAGAAGATAATGCCGCGGTCGGTCACGAGGACGTCGGTGGGATAGTACTTCTTCAGGAGCGTCGTTTCCTCCGGCCATCCCATGGTCGAGAACGGCCAGAGCGCCGACGAGAACCACGTGTCCAGAACATCCTCATCCTGCGTAAGCTTCTTCGAGCCGCACTCCGGGCATTTTTCCGGCTTATCGACCGAGACAACGACCTCGCCGCAGGCGCAGTAATAGACGGGGATGCGGTGCCCCCACCAGAGCTGGCGCGAGATGCACCAGTCGCGCACGTTGTCGAGCCACGAGAGGTAGAAGTCCTTCCACCGCGCGGGATAGAAAGTCACCCTGCCGTCGCGAACCACCTGCGCCGCAGGCTCCGCGAGCGGCTTCATCTTCACGAACCACTGCGTCGAGACGTAAGGCTCGACGGGGGTGTGGCAGCGGTAACACTCGCCGATGGAGGTGTCGTAGTCCTCGATTTTGACGAGGAGGCCCGCGCTTTCGAGGTCCCCGACCAGCTTCTCCCGCGCCTCGTAGACCCCCATGCCCGCGTATGGGCCGGCGTTTTCGTTGAGCGTGCCGTCCGGGTTCAGGATGTTTATGAATTCGAGCTTGTGTCGCTCGCCCATCTCGGCGTCGTTGGGGTCGTGCGCGGGAGTGACCTTGACCACGCCGCTTCCGAACGCGGGGTCAACGAAGTCATCCGCTATCACCTTCAGCTCCCGCCCGATTACCGGGAGTATCACCGTCGTCTTGAGCAAGTCGCGGTATCGCGCGTCCTTCGGGTTCACGGCAACCGCGCTGTCACCGAGCATTGTCTCCGGGCGCGTGGTGGCGACCTCGATGAAGTCCTTCGAATCCTTTACGGGATAGCGAATCCACCAGAGCTTGCCCTTCGTCTCGTGGTGCTCGACCTCGTCGTCGGAGAGAGCCGTACCGCACTTCGTGCACCAGTTGACGAGATACGTTCCCCGGTAGATAAGCCCCTTGTCGAACAGCCTGACGAAAACCTCGCGCACAGCCCTCGAAAGCCCCTCGTCCATGGTGAACCGGGTGCGGGACCAGTCGCAGGAGCATCCGAGGTGCTTCAACTGGTCTATAATTCGGGAGCCGTACTGCTCCTTCCAGGCCCAGACGCGTTCGAGGAACTTCTCCCGGCCGAGCGCTTTCTTGGTGGTGCCCTCGCCTTCGAGGGTGCGATTCACGACGTTCTCGGTCGCGATGGATGCGTGGTCGGTGCCGGGCAGCCAGAGCGTGTCAATTCCCCGCATGCGGTTCAGGCGCACGTAAATATCCTGGATGGTGTTGTTGAGGGCGTGGCCCATGTGCAGCTCGCCGGTGATGTTCGGCGGCGGGATGACAATCGAGTAGTGCCCGGGCTCATTATTGACGGGGGCCTCGAAGCAGGACTCCGACTCCCAGGTCTGGTACCATTTCTGTTCGACCGGCTTGGGGTCGTACCTCGGCGCAAGTTCAGGTTTGGCAGCCATTTTCTCTTTCCGGCTCTCAAGCTGCGTGCTCAGCCGATACCGCTAAGCAGTACTCTGTTTCGGCGGGCTTGCCTTCTTGGAGGCCCTCTTCTTGACGGGGCGCAGCTTCTTCTCTCCCCGAACGACCTCGGGGCTGACGACGTACTTGTTTCCGGCGCCCTGCTCCGGCATCTCGAACATGGTGTCGAGCATTATCTGCTCTATCATGGAACGCAGCCCCCTGGCGCCCGTTTCTTTCGCCAGGGCCTTCTCGGCAATCTCCGTCAACGCGGAATTCTTGAATTCGAGTTCGGCCCCTTCCATCTCGAAGAACTTCTTGTACTGCTTGACGACCGCGTTTCTGGGCTCGAGCATGATTCTCACGAGGCTGTCCCTGTCAAGCTCGCCCAGCGTCGCCACGACCGGCAGCCGGCCCACGAGTTCGGGAATCAGGCCGTACTCGACGATGTCCTCTTCGATGACCCGCTCGAGCATCTCCGACTTTGTGTGCGATTCTCCCCATGACTCCTCGGCCATCTTCTTGTAGCCTATGCGGCTCTTGCCCACTCTCTTGCCGACGATGTCCGTAAGTCCGACGAACGTTCCGCTGCATACGAACAGCACGTTGGTCGTGTCGAAGGGGATGTACTGCTGCTCGGGGTGCTTTCGCCCGCCCTGCGGCGGGACGTTCGAGATGGTGCCCTCGAGCATCTTGAGAAGCGCCTGCTGTACTCCCTCTCCGGACACGTCGCGCGTTATCGAGACGTTCACGGGCGCCTTGGCGAGCTTGTCTATCTCGTCTATGAATATGATACCCTGCTCCGCCCGCGAGAGGTCCCACTCCGCGGCCTGCAGGAGCTTGAGCAGCAGGTTCTCCACGTCCTCCCCGACGTAACCGGCCTCGGTCAGCGTCGTGGCGTCGCCGATTGCGAACGGCACGTTGAGGAGCCTCGCGAGCGTACGCGCAAGCAGGGTCTTGCCGCAGCCGGTCGGGCCGATAAGCAGCACGTTGGACTTGTCGAGCTCGACGCCGCCGGGGTCGAAGCGCGACAGGAGGCGCTTGTAGTGGTTGTGCACGGCGACGGAGATAATCTTCTTGGCCCTGTCCTGGCCGATTACGTACTGGTCCAGCCCCTCCATGATTTCCCTTGGCGAAGGGAGCTTGCCGCCCTTGAAAAGGCGCTCGCCGTGGGTGCGCCTCTTCTGCTCCTGGACGACGGAGTAGAGCATCTCCACGCAGCTCTGGCAAATCAGCGAATTGCCCATGCCCTGGAGCAGCCTGCCGACGCGCTCCGGGGAGCCCCCGCAGAAAAGGCATTGATGTGTCTTGCTGTTATTCGACTTGCCGGTCGTCACGGCAACGCTCCCCGCTAACCCCGCAAGGTTCGCTATTTCTTGTCTTCCTTCTCGTCCTTATCCTTCTTTTCGCCTGTATCTGCTACACCTGTATCTTTTATATTGACTATCACGTCGTCGATTATGCCGTATTCCTTGGCTTCCTTCGGGCTCATGTAGAAATCGCGGTCCGAGTCCTTTTCCACCGTCTCGTAAGGCTTGCCCGTATTCTCGGCGAGAATCTGATTGAGCATTTTCTTCAGCTCGAGAATTTCTTCCGCCTGCCTCGATATGTCGCTTGCCGCGCCCTCGAAGCCGCCCCAGGGCTGGTGTATCATGATGCGCGAATGCGGCAGCGCGTAGCGCTTGCCCTTGTTGCCCGCGGCCAGAAGAACAGCCCCCATTGACGCGGCCATTCCGATGCAGACGGTCGATACGTCGCACTCCACGTACTGCATGGTGTCGTAAATGGCGAGGCCCGCGCTTATCGAGCCGCCGGGCGTGTTCAGGTACAGGTTGATGTCGAGCTTCTTGTTCTCCATCGCCAGGAACAGCATCTGCGCCGTGATTATGTTGGCCACGTGGTCGGTTATCGGGTAGCCCAGGAAGATAATCCTGTCCTTGAGCAGGCGGCTGAAGATATCGTAGCTTCGCTCGCCCCTCCCGTCCCGCTCTATCACTATGGGTGTGAGCTGCCCGTAAGGCGGATGAATGATTTTATCGTCGTTCATTGCGCTGCCTTTCTATTCCCCGGTCTTTTCCTGGCCGTCCGCGGGCTTCTCTTCTTCCGCGGAAGTCTCCTTTTTTTCTTCCTTCTTTTCTTCTTTCGCGAGCGCGCCTTCCGGCACGAGTTCGAGTTTCGCCTTCTTGCGCAGGTATTCCTTGACCCTCGATTCGAGAAGTTCCGAGCGCAGCCTCGCAGTAAGCCCCCGCGAGTCCATATCTTCCCTGAAGGCGTCCGGCATCTGGCCCCTGCTCAGCGCTATCTGGGCGATTGCCCCGTCAACCTCTTCTTCCGTGACGAATATGTTTTCGAGTTCGGCGATTTTGCTCAGCAGCAGGTCTTCCTTGAAATTACGCTCCAGTTCCTTCCTGGAAAGCGCCCGGTAGTCATCGAGGTCCGCGTCTATCTTTTCGCTCTCCACGCCGGCCTTCAGAAGCTGGAACCGCCTGTACTCGGTCACTTCGTGCGCCTTTGCCTCAATCATTTCCGTAGGCACGTCGAAGGGGGTCGCTTCCAGGAGTTTGTCGAGAATTCTCTGCTCGACGTAGCGGTCGCGCCCGCGCTCCTTCGCCGCGCGCACCTGCTCCCCGACCTTCTCGCGCATGTCGGCAATCGATTCGAAACCGACCTCTTTGGCCCATTCGTCCGTCGCTTCGGGCACTTTCAGCGTCTTGACCTCGTTTACCTTCAATGCGCACTTAGCGGTCTTGCCGACAAGCTCCTCGCCGTATTCGAGCGCGGATGTCTTGGGCAGCTCGAACTCGAACTCGACCGAGTCGCCCGCCTTGCGGCCCTTAAGCTTCTCGGGCAGCCCCTCAATCTCCACGCCGAATACGCCCTTCGAGCCCACGCCCACGTACGAAGACTGCGAGCTGTGCAGCACCTGCCCCTCGGCCAAGACCTCGACATCCACCATGAGCATGTCTTCTTCGCCCGAAGCCTTGTCCGCGACCGGAACCAGTTCCGCCCTCTCCCGGCGCACCTGGCCTATGGCATCCTCGACTTCCTCGTCCGTAACGCCGATTTCCTCGGCCTTGACCTCGATGCCCACGTAGTCTTCGAGCTTGACCTGCGGCTTCACGAAAAGCTCTACCTCGAACGAAAACGGCGTCTCGCGCTCAAGCTCGATATCCTCCATTCCGGGGAATTCCGGCTCGCTGAGGGGTTCGAGCTTGTGCTCCTTGAGCGCCTCCTCGAACACTTCGGCGCTCAGGTCGCCCTTGACGGCTTCGCGCAGCTTCTTGCCGAAGCGTTTCTCGAAGAGCCGGGCAGGAATGTGCCCGCGCCGGAACCCGGGGAGTTCCGCCGATTCTTTCAGCTCCTTCATGCGCTTGTCGAGTTCCTCGGTGACCTTTTCGGCAGGCACCTCGATTTTCAGCTTCTTCTTGCAGCTTCCGATATCTTCAATTGCGACCTGCACCTTTCGACCCTTTCTTTACCCATGCTACGGTGTGAGAAACCGCGATTATACAGCGCGCAACGGCCAATACAAGGCCTTTTTTGGCCCGTTTGGAGCGCACAGCAGATGCGCACAGTTGCATATTTGTAACCGCGCCTGCTAAAAAGTGCTTGAAATCCGGACAAGTTCAATTATGATATTGACTTGGGAAGTCTCACCTGTTCGCCACAACGTCGTCGGTGTTGGAGTGAGATGAAAGACCCCCACGAGTTTCTCGTTCAGCACCTCAGCGAGTGCCGTCTGTGCCCGCGCAACTGCAAGGTGAACCGTGCCGAGGGAGAAATAGGCAAATGCGGCGCCGCGCGCGAGGTGCTGGTCTCCAGCTTCTCGAAGCACTTCGGCGAAGAGCCTCCGCTCGTGGGAACCGGCGGGTCCGGCACGATATTCTTCGCGGGATGCAACCTCAAGTGCGTTTTCTGCCAGAACTACGAGATAAGCCACGGGCTCGAGGGCTTTCCCGTGAGCGAAGAGGAGCTCGCGCAGATGATGCTCAAGCTCCAGGCCGCCGGCGCGCACAACATCAACCTGGTAACTCCCACGCACTTCGCCCCCCAGCTCGTCGTGGCCCTCAAGATTGCAAAAAATCGAGGGCTCGAAGTTCCCGTCGTTTACAACACCGGCGGTTACGATTCCGTCAAGACCCTCAAGCTGCTCGACGGGCTCATAGACATTTACATGCCGGACGCCAAGTACTCCGACCCCGAGATGTCCAAGAAGTACAGCGACGCGAAGGATTACCCCAAGCGAATGAAGTCCGCCATAAAGGAGATGCACAGGCAGGTCGGGGACCTTGTCATGGAAGACGGCGTGGCAGTCAGTGGGCTGATAGTCCGCCACCTTGTCATGCCGAACGGCATCGCCGGCTCGAAGGAGATAATCGATTTCATCGCCGGCGAGGTCAGCTCGAAGACTTATTTCAACCTTATGCGGCAGTACCGCCCCTGCTTCCGCGCCAACGAGTTCCCGGAGCTGCAGCGCAACATAGGACCCGGCGATTACGTGGACCTGTACGTATACGCCAAGGGGAAAGGCCTGCGTCTCTCGCAGTAAGCAACCACCCGGTACCCGGAGGAATATAATGATGAGACTGCCGGCGCTTGTCTGCACCGCAGTCGTGATTCTTGCCGCCGGCTCGGTCCTCGCCCAGAATGACGACCGGGACAGGAAGATACGGGACCTTTCCGACCAGCTTGAAAGCGAGGACGAGGAACAGCGCCGCGCCGCCGCCGCTTCGCTCGGCGAAATCGGCGGCCAGAAGGCAGTCGAGCCTCTTCTGAAAGCCCTCGAAGATGAAGATTCGGGAGTGCGAATTGCCGCCGCACGCTCCCTTGCAGCCATAGGCGACACGAAGGCGACCAAGCCCGTCGCGAAGCTTCTCAGGGACGCCGATAACTCGGTCCGCTACCAGGCCGCCATAGCTCTCGGCCGGCTGAAAGACCCTGACGCAACGGGAGCGCTGTGCAGGTCTCTGAAGGACAAGTCCGCCGATGTCCGCTGCGCCGTCGCGACTGCGCTGGGCGAGACCGGCAGCGCAAAGGCGGTCGAGGCGCTGGGCGAGACGCTCAAGGACGAATCGCTCCATGTGCGCTATGCTGCAGCACTGGCCCTCGGTCATATCGGCGATGCCAAAGCGGTGGAGCCTCTCCTCGCGGCGCTCAAGGACAAGGAGTGGGGCGTGCGCCGGGGCGCGGCGGAAGCGCTCGGCATGCTCGCCGACAAAAAGGCCGTCAAACCCCTCCTTGAAACCCTCAAGGACAAGGACGCCTCTGTGCGCCGCAGCGCCGCGCGCGCACTCGGTCGAATCGGCGACAAGTCCGCCGCCACGATACTCCGGCTGCTCTGGAAGCTCGATGACGAGCTTCCCGTGCGTGTCTCGGCCGCCATCGCCGCCTTCAAGCTCCGCCGGGATGAAGACATCCTCGCGTACCTGCTCAAGGCTCTTGACTACAAGGACTGGCGCGTTCGCGCCGAGGTGGTCGAGGCTCTCGGCGAAACGGCCGGCGATAAGGCGCTTGCACCAATCATTGACAGGCTCTCTGACGGCAGTCCGGAAGTCCGCCGCGCAGCCGCGAAAGCTCTCGGAGCATTGAAGAACACCGAGGCTGTGAAATCCCTTATAGATGTGCTCAAGGATGGCGATGCCGGCGTCCGCAGCGCGGTGGCGAATTCTCTCAAGACGCTGACCGGCAAGGATTTCGGCGAAGACCACAACAAGTGGAAATGGTGGTACGAGAATACCCGGCAGGAAGAGGAAGCGAAGAATATGCTGCGACTGCTGGAGATGCTAAAGCACGAGAATCCCCTTTTAAGGCGCGGGGCCGCGGAGAAACTCGGAGATATCGGGACGAAAGCAGTCATCGAGCCGCTTTTGAAAGCGCTCGAAGACCCTGACGAAAGCGTCCGGGCCGCGGCAGTAAGGGCTCTGGGCAAGACGGGAAACAGCAGCGTTATCGAGCCAATCATGAAGATTCTGAAGGAAGATGACGGGCTGCGCGGGGCTGCAGCCGAGGCGCTGGGCACCTTGAAAGTATCGAAGGCCGTCAAGCCTCTTATTGAACTGCTCAAGAACCAGAAAGAATCCGAAGGAACCCGCTGCAGCGCCGCCGAGGCACTCGGCAGGATAGGCGATCTCGACGCGGTCGATGCGCTGACTGCCGCGTTCAAGGACTCCGGGGTGCGCCTGCGCGCTGCAGAAGCGCTGGTCGCGCTGGGCAAGCCGGTCGCAAGGAGCCTCCTCGCGCTCCTGGACAGCAAGGAGAAAGACCTTCGTATCGGCGCGGCATACACCCTCGGAGAGATGAAATACACCGAAGCTGCGGCGCAGCTTATCGCACTGCTGAAGGATGACGACCCCGATATCCGCTGTACCTGCGCACTGGCCCTCGGGAAGCTTAAAGAAAAGAATGCTGTAGGACCTTTGATTGAGCAGCTCAAGCACGAAAACGAGGGTGTCCGCGATTCGGCCTCGGAAGCGCTCAAGGCAATAACGATGCAGGACTTCGGCCAGGACCACGACAAGTGGCTCAAATGGCACAAGAAGAACAAGTAATCCCCTTTCAAGCTCCGTCGCAGTTTCTGAGGTGACTGCATGGTCCGCGTGGAAGCGCCGGGCAGAGTCAACCTGATAGGCGAGCATACCGACTACAACGAAGGCTTCGTGCTGCCTGTGGCGATTGACAGATGCGTCTGGATTGAAGCTGACAGGTGCGAAGGCGGTTCGGTCCGTCTCTACTCGGAGGTTTTCGACCAAGAACACATTTTCGCGCTTAATGATATCAGGTCAGACCCGGAATACACCTGGGCGAACTATGTGAAGGGTGTTGCCAGCGTGCTGCTCGACCGGGGCTTTGTTCTCGGCGGCGCGGAGATGCGCATCGGCGGCAATGTGCCGCAGGGCGCGGGCCTGAGTTCATCAGCCGCAATCGAAGTGGCCGCATGCCTCGCTTTCGCGAAGATGTTCAATCTCGGAGTCGCGGATACGGAGATTCCCCATCTCTGCCGGCGAGCGGAGAACGAATTCGTCGGGGTGGAATGCGGCATTATGGACCAGTTCGCCTCGGTCTTCGGGCAGAAAGACACAGCCCTCTTCCTGGACTGCAGAAGCCTTGAATACAGGCATGTGCCTTTCCCCGCGGAAGATGCGAGTCTCGTAATCATTGACACGAAAGTGGAAAGGCGCCTCGCCTCCTCCGAGTACAACAGGAGAAGAGACGAATGCCGTGAAGGCGTCAGAATCCTTCGGGAAACCGGGCTTGATGCTGCATCGCTGCGGGATGTTACTTCTGAACAATTGCAGGAGAATAAACACCTGCTGCCTGAATCAGTGGCGAAGCGATGCGAACACGTCGTAAATGAAAATCATAGAGTACTCAACGCCGTGAAGGCTCTTGAATCTTCGGATATGGACGAACTTGGGAGGCTCTTCTACGACAGCCACGATTCGCTGCGGGACCTGTTCGAGGTGAGCTGTCGCGAGCTGGACATTGTCGTTGACCTCGCAAGAAACACGGACGGCGTGCTCGGGGCGAGAATGACGGGTGCCGGATTCGGCGGCTGCGTAGTAAGCCTCGTTCGCAGAGAGTCAGTCAGCCAGTTTACGAGGAAGGTGCGCGTCGGCTACGAGCAGCAAATTGCGAAGCAGCCCGATTTCCATGCATTCAAGCCTTCGGATGGCGCCTTCAAACTCAACGCAGATGATTAGCCACGAAGCATATCACGGCTCCCACTCTAAATCCTTATCCAGCGGGAAGATTGGGCGATGGAGCTTCTGGTAGGCCAGTCTTGTCACATCCAAGTTCGTCGAGCCGGGACTTAGAGCCACAATGGCGCGCTGCGCGTGCTCCTCCAGGTCGGGATAGAGATAACCGAGCTTGACGACGACTATCTTCTGCTTTATGGGTTCAATGCCGCACGAGGCGATGCTTTCGATATCTTCAAACACTCGCCGCCGCTTCGTGAGAATGACGCTTACCCCGCCAATGCGAAGAATCGCGGAATCATTCTCTGCGCCCTTCCCTGTAGCGCCAAGATTCTCGACAACGCCTGTAACCTCCAGCGGCGCACCATAAGCCGGGTCGAGCTTGCCACCGACTGCAAGTCCGACCTTCGCGCCGACACCGGCTCCTGCGCATTCTGCCACCGCGACAGGGTCAACAATTCCCGCCACGAGGGCGTCCTGCGCCCCGAGCGCGAGCAGGCGCTCGAGAATGAACGGGATGTCGCCCGCGCCGCCTGCAGTTACATTGTCCCCGGAATCTGTAATGAAAACAGGCGTATCAGGAGACTGCATGGCGGTTCGGATTGCGTCATCCACCGTTGCGACCTCCAGCCCGAACTTAAACTCGCGCCGCCGGTACCAGACTTCACGGGCGAGCGCCCGCGCCTGTGCGCGCGCCAGCTCACTGTCATTCTCGGCTACCACGATGACGCTCGCAGAAGTGAACGGGCTGTCCGTGTAGGCGCAGCCCACAAGCAGTGAGGAGTCCATGATTCCCGTCGCTGCATCAATCTCGCCGAGCCGCGAATAGAGCGATTTCGCAGGCTCGCAGTCGGTCATGGCTTTCTCGCCGACGAGCAGCAGCGGCGGCTTCACCATGACCGGCACCGGCCGCAGCTCTTCCTCGAGCGCGCGGACAAGCAGCGCAAGCGCCCGCCTGCACGTCTCGTCCTCGTCCCGGTGCGGTGCCGTTCTGAAGGCTGTTAGCATGTCAGATTTCTCGACGACTGCCGGGCTGATATTGCCGTGAAGGTCAAGACTGACCGCAACAAGGACTTCCGGTCCGACAATTTCACGCACCGCTGACACCAGGTCGCTCTCGCCGTCTCCCGTGTTCTCGACTTCCATGGCGCCGTGCAGCTTGAGATAGACCCCGTCCACGGGCAGCGCGGCGCGGAACTGCTCCAGCAGTTCCTGCTTCAGCCTTAAGTAAGTATCCTTCAGCACAAGACCCGAGGGCACTGCCCTCGCGATAAAAGTCGGTACAAGCTCAACGTCTTTCTTCCTGCCGACATCGTGCAGCCCGCCTTCGAGAACTGCATCGCCCCTCGCAATGCTGAAGCTCTCATAGCCCGTGAGAACGGGCGAGAACGTGTTTGTTTCGTGCCATATCCCGCCGATTGCCACGCGAAATCGTCCTGCCACTGACGGCCCCCTGTCTATGCCAGACTCATGCATTGTAGAACAACTGTCAGCTTGCGGCAAGCGCCGGCAATCAGATACTTCCCCATCCCTGCTGAAAAATCGGCGGTTTCGGGAGAACATTCTCTTTTTCGTTTACGTTAACAATGATAGGATTGCTTAAAAATCTCGGAGGCTGCAATGAAAGTCGTAATCCTGCTTGTCGTTCTGCTGGCGCTGTGCGGCGTTGCTCTCGGAGGCTACATGCTGTTCAAGCAGCCGGAGATTATGTCGGGCATTGTTTCACCGTCTTCCAGCCCTTCCAAATCGGATGCCGTTTCGGACTCGAGAGGCGCCAGCGCGGGTGAAATGCTCGAGCTGCGGGAAGAAATCGGACTGCTGAGGGAAAAATACGAGCGGCACGTCGAGAGACTCGAAACCGAAGTAGGCCAGCAGGCTGTGGAAATCGACAATCTCAAGAAACAGCTTGCCGCCGTGCATGCGGCGAAACCCGCTACTGTCGGAGAAGCCGGTGCGATATCCCCGCCGGCGCAGGCCACGCCCCTTTCGCTTCAGGATACGGACAGGGAAACCCTCAAGGAGCTCCTCGGCGAGCTGTCGGAAGAGCGCAGGCGCGATGAACTCCAGAAACGCGAGGAGAGGGTGCGCGAGGAGCTGTCGCGCGCGAGGCAGCGCCAGATAGACAGCCTGGCGGAAAAATACAAGTGGGACGAGCAGAAGAAGCAGCAGGTCATCGGACTTCTCGCGCAGCAGGGGGAAAAGATAGAAGAGCTTCGCAAGACGGTCAGGAGCGACGAGGCCTCGCCCGAGTCGAGGGAGCAGCTCCAGGCGCAGATGCGCAAGGTGCGCGAGGACACGCAGAAGGCGCTCGAAGACCTGCTCACCGAAGAAGAGCTGCAGGAGCTTCAGAGAGCAACGAGGCCGGCACGCCGTGAAAGGGCGCCGGGCAGGCGCAGCAGGTTTCCATCCGGGCGGCAGCCGGGAGAAGAAGGCGGTTAGTCTCTGGAAGACTCTTCATCGACGAAGCGCAGGACCGTCTTGCCTATCTGGATAAGGTCGCCGTCGCTGAGCACCTCCTCGCGGGTGATTTTCTCGCCGTTCACGCGCGTCCCGTTCGAGGAGCCCATATCGACGATAACCGTGAATCCGCCCGAGGATTTAATCATGCAGTGCTTGCGCGACGAGGCGGGGTCGCTTATCTGAAGAGTGTTCGCGGGCGAGCGTCCGACTGTGAGCGGTTCCGCCCCCATAGTTATGGTGTGCTCGCCGTCCTCGGTGGTGACAATAATTTTCGCCACGATACATCCCCCGGCACGCAGGCATGTTAGCACGGCGCTCAGGGCTGCGCAAGCGAAAAGCTCCCGCGGACGTGAACGCATTTTATATTGACAGATGCATCTGTTGTCTTGTAGTATGTCTGCCCGTTTCAGCGGGAATTCCCGCAAATCGTTGTGTTTCGGGACGGTCATGGTCAGGATAACTCTACCAGACGGGAGTACGCAGGAGTACGAGGCCGGGACAACCGCCGGGGATGTCGCGCGCGATATCAGCGCGCGGCTGGCAAAAGCGGCGGTCGCGGCGAAGATTGACGGTGTGCTGAGCGACCTCACCACACCGCTGGCCAAGGATGCGTCCCTCGAAATAGTCACCGAAGATTCCGAAGAGGGCCTGGAAGTCCTGCGCCACTCCACAAGCCACGTGATGGCCGACGCTGTCGCCAGATTGAGGAAGGGTGCGAAGCTCGCCATCGGGCCGTCGATTGCGGACGGCTTCTACTACGACTTCGACCTCGACAAGCCGCTGACCCCGGAAGACATCGAGCTTATCGAGAAGGAGATGGCGTCGATAACCGCCCGTAACGAGCCGTTCGAGCGCATCGAGCTGCCGAAGGACGAGGCGATGCGCCAAATGCGCGAGGCGGGCCAGGAATACAAGGTCGAGCTGCTCGAAGATATACCGGACGGCAGCGTAACCTTCTACAGGCACGGCGACTTCGTGGACCTGTGCCGGGGGCCGCATCTGCCCAGCACCGGGCGGGTAAAGCACTTCAAGCTCCTTTCCCTGGCCGGGGCCTACTGGCGGGGCGA
Organism: uncultured Planctomycetota bacterium; assembly: GCA_964641955.1. Lineage (GTDB taxonomy): Bacteria > Planctomycetota > SKW154 > SKW154 > DAOVDS01 > CAZXNM01. The sequence continues at coordinate 247,363 of CAZXNM010000003.1, read as the reverse complement.
CGAGAAGAACAGGATGCTCCAGCGCATCTACGGGACCGCCTTCCCGAAGAAAAAGCAGCTCGACGAGCATCTCGAAAAGCTGGAGGAGGCGAAGCGGCGCGACCACCGCAGGCTCGGCCGGGAACTCGACATATACAGCGTCCACCAGGAAGTGGGCGCGGGCCTAATCCACTGGCACCCGAAGGGCGCGATGATACGCCACCTCATAGAGGACTTCTGGCGGACCGAGCATATAAAGCGCGGGTATCATCTCGTGTACACCCCGCACATCGCAAGCGAAAAAGTCTACCACATAAGCGGTCACCTGGAAAACTACGCCGAGAACATGTACGGGGCCATGAAGATTGACGAGGAGCCTTTCCGCGTCAAGCCCATGAACTGCCCCGGACACATAATGATATACAAGACGAAAAAGCGCAGCTACCGCGAGCTGCCCCTGCGCTACGCGGAACTCGGGACGGTATACCGGTACGAGCGAAGCGGGGTGCTCCTGGGCATGCTGCGGGTGCGCGGCTTCACGCAGGACGACGCCCACCTGTTCTGCACGCCGGAGCAGCTCGTCGATGAAGTGTACGGCGTAATCGACCTGGCCGATTACATGATGCGCTCGTTCGGCTACAGGTACAAATCCTACATTGCGACGCGGCCCGAAAAGGCCATAGGCAGTCCGGAGATATGGGATGTTTCGGTGTCCAGGCTTCGCGAAGCGGCGGAGCGTTTCGGCCTGGAATATGAAATGGACCCCGGCGGCGGGGTGTTTTACGGGCCAAAAATCGACATAAAACTCCTCGATGCCCTTGACAGGGAATGGCAGGGACCGACAATTCAGGTTGACTTTAACATGCCGGAACGCTTTGATGTGAATTATACGGGCAAGGACGGGGCCGAGCACCGGGTCGTTATGATTCACCGCACGGTGCTCGGGTCGATGGAGCGGTTCGTCGGCGGACTGATAGAGCATTACGGGGGCAACTTCCCGCTCTGGCTGGCGCCGGTCCAGGTCAAGGTCCTTGCGATAACCGACAGGCAGAACGAATACGCACGAGAGGTCGTCGAACGCCTGCGAGCCCAAGGAATCAGGGCCGAGGGCGACCTGCGGCGCGAGAAACTTTCGGCAATGGTCCGGGACGCGGAACTCGAAAGGATTCCTTACATGCTCGTCGTCGGCAACCGGGAGCAGGAAAACGGCACAGTCTCCGTCAGGAGAAAGGCCGAGGGGGACACAGGGTCCCTGAAGCTGGAAGAGCTTCTCGACAGGCTTCACTTGGAGATTGAAGGCAGGCAATAAAAAGGAGGACAGGGGATTAAAACACCTCGGCTTAATGAGCAGATAAAGGCACCGCAGGTGCGCCTGATAGGCCAGGACGGGGCGCAGCTCGGGATTGTCTCGTGCGAAGACGCACTGTCAAAGGCGGAAGAGGAGGGGCTCGACCTCGTGGAAGTCGCGCCCACCGCTAACCCGCCGGTCTGCAAGGTGATGGACTACGGCAAGTACAAATACCAGCAGAAGAAGAAGCTGCACGCCGCCAAAAAAGTCCACCACCAACAGACAAAGGAAATAAGACTCAGACTGAAAACCGAGGAGCACGACCTTCTGGTCAAGGTCAAGCACGCCAGGGAGTTTATCGAAAAGGGCGACAGGGTGCTGGTCAACCTGCTGCTTCGCGGCAGGGAGATGGCGCACGCCGACCTGGCGAGAAAAGTCGTGGACCACTTCACGAGCGAGCTGGAGGAAATTGCAAAAGTAGACAAGCCTTCGACGCTCGAACGCAACAAGGTCTCTGCCCTGCTGGTCCCCAGGGAACACGGCAAGTAGAACCCGTGCACCTTGTTTTATTCCGGGAGTGATTGAAAATGCCGAAGGACAAGACGAACAAGGCACTGGCGAAGCGCTTCAGGGTTACGCCCAAGGGCAAAGTGCTGCATGACAAGGCAGGCAGAAGCCACCTGCTCAGCGGCAAGTCCGGCAACAGAAAGCGCAATCTGCGGAAAAAGAGCAGTCTGCCGAAGGCAGATGCCGCCAAGATAAAGAAAGTCATGCACAAGTAACTTAGGAAGAGAGAAGAAGATGGCACGTTCGACAGGCACAGTCGCGAGCAGGCGAAGACGCAAGCGAATCCTCAAGGATGCCAAGGGATACTGGGGCCGGCGCTCGAAACTCTACCGCACCGCGGCAGAAGCGGTCACGCGTTCCCAGCAGTACGCATACAGGGACCGCAGGGTGCGCAAGAGGGAGTTCCGCCGGTTGTGGATTCTGCGCATCAACGCCGCGGCCCGCAGTCATGACATGACTTACAGCCGCTTCATGAACGGGCTGCGCAAGGCGAACGTCGAGCTTGACCGCAAGCAGCTCGCCGAGATGGCGGTTAGCGATGATGCGGGATTCGCCAGGCTCGTCGAAATCGCCAGAGCCCAGAATCAATGAAGCTTGCGCCAAGAGACACGCCGTGAAGGAAGAACTCGCTCGAATCACCGGGGAGGCCGAACGCGAAATAGCCCTGGCTACCGGTCCCGATGCGATAGAGCAACTGAGGGTGCGTTACCTCGGCAGGAAGGGCGCGATAACCACGGCGCTGCGCGCAATCGGGAAGCTCCCGCCCGAAGAGAGGCCCGCGGCAGGCCAGCTCGCAAACGAGGCCAAAACGAAGATTTCCGACATCCTCGCCCGCAGAAAGGAAGAGCTGTCCGCGGGCGCAGCCGCGGTGCCCGAGATATTCGACTACACGCTGCCGGGCAGGCGCCCTCCCCTGGGCAGACGCCACCCCGTGACCCGGGCCATCGAGGAAGTGGCCGAGTGCATGATGAGGCTCGGGTTCGACTGGGCCGAGGGCCCGGAAATAGAGGATGACTTCCACAACTTCGTCGCGCTGAACATACCGGAGAACCACCCTGCCCGCGACCCGTCCGACAATTTCTACATCGAGGATGATGTGCTGCTTCGCAGCCAGACCTCGACGGTGCAGATTCGCTACATGGAGAAGCACAGGCCGCCTGTCAGGGTCTTCGCCCCGGGCAAGGTGTTCAGGCCCGACACGGTGGATGCGTCGCACTTCTACATCTTCCACCAGGTCGAGGGCCTCTGGGTTGACGAGGGAATCACCTTCAGCCACCTGAAGACCGTGCTTCTCATGTTCGGCCGCATGATGCTGGGAGGCGGCCTGAAGATGCGCCTGCGGCCCAGCTACTTCCCGTTCACCGAGCCGAGCGCCGAGATAGACTTCTCGTGCTTCGTATGCGGAGGCAAGGGCTGCCCGACCTGCGGCCGCAAGGGCTGGCTGGAGATGGGCGGCTGCGGCATGGTGGATCCGAACGTGCTCGAACAGGTCAACATAGACCCCGAGAAATACACCGGCTTCGCCTTTGGAATCGGCATAGACCGGATGGTGATGGCGAAATACGGAATCGACGATATCAGGCTGATATTCGGCAATGATGTCAGATTCCTCAGACAGTTTTAATAACCCCTGTTTGCGGGAGGTTACGACATGGGTATTTCTGTCGAGAAGAAATACGGTTCGCTGAGGATTATCACGACCGTTCTGTGGGTTGTAGGGCTTCTTTTCCTTATTGGCGGGATATTGAGCGGCATATCCGTCCTGAGCGCCAAGGGCGCAGGAGGCACGTCCAACGGCCTGCTCATGATTCTCGGAGGGATAGCGGCAGCGATACTGCATTGGGCCGCCGCCCAGATTATCCACCTCTTTATTGATATGGAGGAGAATACCCGCAAGACGCACATACTCCTCGAGAGAGAAAGAGACTAAACTTGAACGTCAGCTACAAATGGCTCAAGGAACTGGTCGATTTCGACTACTCGCCCGAGGAGCTTGCGGAGAAGCTCACTTTCATCGGGCTTGAGGTCGAGCGGCTGGCCGAGGTCGGCGACGACTGGTGCATCGAGCTTGAGCTGACTTCCAACCGCCCGGACTGTCTCTCGATTATAGGGGTGGCGCGCGAGGTTTCGGTCGCGTGCGGCTCGCCCCTGAAATTCCCCGATTTCAAGGCCGACGCCGAAGGGGATGAAACGGCCAGGTACACCTCGGTCGAAATCCCGGACGCCGACCTCTGCCCGCGATATTCCGCGCAGATAATCCTTGACGTGGACATCGGGGAGTCACCGGACTGGCTCAGGCAGCGGCTCGAGGTCATCGGCGTGCGACCTGTGAACAATGTGGTCGATGCCACCAACTTCGTGACGATGGAGTTCGGGCAGCCGCTCCATGCGTTCGACTACGACAAGCTCAATGAGAACAGGATAGTCGTGCGGCGCGCGAGGGAAGGCGAGTCGATAACCGCCATAAACGGCAAGAGCTACCAGCTCGCCCCGGACATGCTCGCGATATGCGACGCCCGCGAGCCGGTCGCCATAGCGGGAGTAATGGGCGGGCTCTTCAGCGAGGTGACCGAAAGAACGAAGCACATCCTGCTCGAAAGCGCGTACTTCGAGCCGCTGAGCGTGCGCGCAACGTCGCGAAAACTTTTACTCGAGAGCGCCGCCTCGTACAGATTCGAGCGAGGTGTGGACCCGGAACTTGTCATGCCTGCGAGCATGCGATGCGCACGCCTCGTACTCGAGCTTGCGGGAGGAAAGCTCTCGCGCGAGCCAGCAGATGTAAACGTTCAGAAAATCAAATACGGCGAGGCGAAGCTGCGCTTTGCGAGAATTCCCGTTCTGACTGGATACGACGTTGCTCCCGACAGGGCGGTCGAAATATTCGAATCTCTCGGCCTGAAAACGAAGAAGCGCACAAAGAAGGCAATAACCGTGTCGGTTCCTCCGCGAAGGTCGGATATAGCGCGGGAAGCGGACCTCGTCGAGGAGGTTCTCCGGCACGAGGGCATCGACCGCGTGCCGCTCGTCGAGATTCCATCGAGCGACCTGCAGCTCGAACCGCGCCAGCGATTTCTCGCCGCCGTCAGGGAATGCATGAGTGGCTTCGGTTTCTACGAGCTGCTCACGGACTCTTTCATCACCGATTCACCAGCGGGCAGGATGAGCTTCTTCGACGCGGGCGAGCCGCTCGGAGTCAGGAATCCCGTGACGGTCGAGAGGCCGCTGCTGCGGTGCAGCCTCGTCCCCAACATGCTCGATGCTTTCCGCGCAAGCGGTGCGGCGGCGGAGGGCGGGGCCGGCATGTTCGAAGTGTCGGTCGTCTATCTCCCCCGCTCGGAAAAACTTCCGCAGGAGATGCACTCCCTGGCATTCCTCTGCCCGGAAGGCTACCCGGCGGCGAAGGGTACGCTCGAGGCGCTTCTCGACAGCCTGCGCACCGGCAGAGCATCGTTCGGCGAATACTCTCACGCGACCCTGAAGGCGGGCCAGGCCTCATCCGCCGCGCTCGAAGGGCGAAGCTTCGCGTTTCTCGGAAATCTCTCGCGGGAAACCGCCGGGCACTACGGCATTGAATACACGTGTGCCGTATGCGAGATAGACCTCGATTTCCTCTATTCTCTCTCGAAGGACAAGGTCGCCTTCACGCCCATTCCGAGATTTCCGAAAGTGCTGCGAGACATGGCGGTCGTGGTGGATGAGACGGTGCTGTGGCAGGAACTGCACGACGATATTGCAGGTCTGGGCATTGAGCTGCTCCTGCGCGTAAAGATGTTCGACGTTTACAGGGGCAGCCAGCTCCCGCCCGGCAAGAAGTCGGTCGCCTTTTCGCTCGAATTCCAGTCGCCGGAGCGGACGCTCAGAGGCGAGGAAGTCGATGAGCTTATCGGGCAGATAGCCGCTCGCCTCGAAGAGCGTTTCAGCGCCCGGCTGAGGAAATAGACAGGATTCGACTTGATTTTTGGCCCGCCCCGGGCTATTCTTTGATATAGAGAAAACCTCTGCTGTGCCCGTAGTTGGCTGGCGATTTTGTGAACCGACAAGGTTGCCCGGGGAACTGGTTTCCGAAGCTGCGGACATGCCTGCCTTACGGCGGGACGTTTTGCAAGCGCGGATAGGTACCCACTTTGAAGACGGGTTCCAAACACCCCGCCATACGGCACCCGAGTGGAGGTTTTTTCTTGAACCCCGGGTCGAGATTTTTAGACTTTGGCCTTGACATGACGGTCGAACGGGGTAATTTAGACTGCCTATGTTTCTGCATTAGAGGTGTATCGATTGCGTTACGCTGTCGTCAGCGACATACACGCCAACTACGACGCTCTTGAGGCGGTGCTGAAGGAGCTTGAAGGCGAGAACATCGACAAGTACGTCTGCGTAGGCGACATCGTGGGCTACGGCGCTGAACCGGACCGCTGCGTTGACAAGATACAGGAGATTGCGGTCGCGTGCGTAGCGGGCAACCACGACTTCGCAACCATCGAAAAGACGAACATCGAGTTCTTTAACGCATACGCCAAGGAAGCTACGCTCTGGACCCGCCAGAAGCTCACGGACGACGACAAGCAGTATCTCAAGGACCTGAAGCTGGTGGAGGAAATTGATGATTTCACCGTCGTCCACGGGACTCTGTACGCCCCAGCCCTGTTCGATTATATCCAGACGACGTTCGATGCATACCTGAGCCTGCAGGTGCTCGAGAATCAGCTTTGTTTCGTCGGCCACAGCCACGTGCCCATCAGCTTTTTCCTCGACGACGCGGTCACGTACTCGGTCGAGCCCGAGATAGAACTCAAGCCCGGCGTCAAGGCGATAATAAACGTGGGGTCTGTCGGCCAGCCGAGAGATGACAATCCAAAGGCCGCTTACGCGATATATGATTCAGAACAGAAGAAGGTCTGGATAAAGCGCACCGAGTACGATATTGAGTCGGCGGTCAAGAAGATTGTGGGTGCCGGACTGCCGGAGATTCTGGGCGAGCGGCTCAAGTACGGCAGGTAGCACATTCCAGGAACCGCCTTCCGGCCGCCACGTGTTTTCAGGTCTGCAATGAACGAGCCCGAGAAGACGCGCACGAAATTCCACATACCCCCAAAGAACGTCAAGAAGCGCAGGGGAATCCTCAAGTGGCTGCTTGCAGTCCTGCTTATTCTGATTATCATCGCCTTCTTCCAACGCGAATGGATAGGATTTCAGATTCGCGCACTGAAGGCCGAATACGGGGCCAGCGAAACCAGAACGCAGGCTCTCCGCTGGTTTATCAATAATCGTCCCCGCGAGGCGAGACACGTCTTTTTCAGGTCGTTCATCAAGGACCCTCAGCTTCGCGACCTCGCCGTGGAAGGGCTTCTCGAGTCCGACCAGAAAGAACTGATAACGGTTTACCTGCATCTGTGGCACAGCGATTCGACCGACAAGGAGCTGAAGGACAAGCTGCTCGAACTGCTTGCGGACCACAGCGCCGACCGGGGGCTGCTTCTGTTCCTCGACCCTTCAATGGTGCTGTCAGCCGATTCGAGCAGGTGGGCGCTCGCATACGACTATCTCAACGCCAACCCCAAATCCGAGACGGTTGATTACCTGGTCAGCAGCTATTACGCCGGCAAGACGCAGACCCGCAGGACCGCCATTACGGCCCTCTCCTACCTGAGGGAAAATGCCATCCTCTCGGGACGGCGTGACCTGCGCCCGCTGCTCGAAAGCGCCATGGACAGCCCGGACAGGGAAATCAGGCTAAGGGCCTGCCAGACTTTCGGCTGCATCGCAAACATCATGGACATACCTCCCCTGGTACTGAAGCTGAGCGAAGAAGACAGGGAAATTGCTCAGGAAGCGGGGAAGACTCTGCGATACCTCGGGAAGCTGCCGGAAGCGGGCGAGTCCCCGGCTGGAAAGAGCCTGCAGGAGTTTGCTCTGGCCGCGGCGGCCGTCGCCGACAGGGGATACGGTCCGGAAATAGAGCAGCAGTTGGGAGAAAGCTCGCTGGTCAGGCTGCGGAACCTTGCAATTTCAGGCAGGCAGGAAGACATCGCCGCATTGGCCCGGAATCTCGCCGAGCGCACGCGCCTCATGCTCGAAGATATAGACACGGCGAGATTCGTCTCGCTCTGGAACCTGTACGAGCGCAGCACGATTCTTCCCTGGATGCCCAGCGACTCCGAGGGGAGCTGGAACTTCGGAATAGCCGTTTCTGCCGAGACGGGGAAAATCAACTACAGGCAGATAACGTCCTCGGGCGCGGGCAGGGTCATTTACTGCACGTCAAGCGCCGCCTGGGAAGACAGCTACGAGACCGAGCGCAACAGGCTGCGCCAGCACCAGATGCTCGCCGACAAGGCGGGACTCGAACAAATTATCCGCCTGGAAATATCGAGCAACCTGCTCGAGAGGGCGGGCACGGTGGCCCTGGGACTGGAGCGCATTCTGAACACCGCCCTGAAAGGAGAGGGCGCGAAGGCGAGATTCCTGGAAATCGCGCTTGACCCCGGCACAGACCCGGTGGCGTCGTACAAGAAATATGCCGCCGTGATAGAAGAGGCGGCAGCGACGGTCAGGAGAAGGGACGCATCCGTCAAGCTCTTCATGGGGCCTATCCCTCTTGGGGACAGGCGCTGGTACGGCACGGCGGGCGCCGTCGAGTCGCTCATCCTGCACAGGTTCGCGGACGGGAAGCAGTTGAGAGACATGGTCGAAGGCATCTCGGTCTCCTCGAACCTCTCCCCGGAATCGCTCAAGACCGAGCTGTCCGAGTTCGTGCGCTCTCTCAGGATGGCATCAGCCAAGCCGCCGCTGCTCTGGTGCACGCAGCTCGGCCAGGGTGCAATCGGAGCCAGAAGCACCACCGCACGGCTTGAAAGCGACTATCTCTGCTCCCTGAAAAAAGCGACCGAGCTTCCGGCCTGTCTGTCGCTGCTCGCTAACGCGGGCGTCACAGTTGTGATTTTCGGTCCGCTCAAGGATTCTCCCCTGCGCGGCAGCCAGGGGACATTCGCTCTCGACGGCCTCCTGACCAGCGACTGCATGCCCAGGCCGGTTTATCACGTATCTTCGCTGCTTATTCACGCTCTCGGCAACTGCGACCTCGGACGGGCCAGAATGCACTCGTCTTCAAACGGCGTCGCCGTAACAAGCTTTCCTTCGGAAAAGCAGCCAGTATTCATGGCGTGGGCCGAGAAACCGGGACAAACGGCAAATCTGAAGGTGAAATCGCCGTATGCCAGGATTACCAGGATGGTTCCGGATGCCCTCGGCAATTTCCGAAGCAGCATAACGGCGGCTACCGGTGGAGAAATCAGCGTGCCGCTCGACGAAGGCGCGGTCCTGGTCGAGCAGCTTTCTGACATGCCCCCGCCTCCAGGCCAGCCGATAGGACCGGACAACCCGGTTGCAATGACCGAACTCGACGGCCTCGCCGGCAGGCTCGGCACGCGCTGCGCGAGCTACGGAACGCACGACAGGAGCGGCGACAACGATGACGGCTTCTCCGGCACAAGCTCATACCTTTACAGGAAAGACAACGGAGAATACGTGATATTCGACGCGGAAGGTCCGGGAGTAATACGGCGTTTCTGGCTGCGCCTGGGCGGTTCCGACAAGGTGTCGCGCATACGCTTCTACTTCGATGACGAGAGTAAGCCGGGCATCGATGTAACGCCCGAAGAGATGTTCGAAGGCAACTCGTTCCCGTTCAGGCATCCTCTGGTAGCCTCGGGCAAGGCCTCCGGCGGCGGCTCCGTATCTTCCGTGCCGATATGGTTCTCGAAGCGCCTCGTAATCGCAACGGTAGGTACACCCAGGTTCTGCCAGGTGGATTACTGTCTTCACGAATCCCCTGCCGGGATACGGAACTCGACAATGAACATCCTGAAAGGGCTGGAGAGAGAACTTGCGACCCTGGCCGTGCGGCTCGGCCGCGACGCGGGTAACATGCACTCGGGCTGCCCCGGCGCGAAGGAATTGGAAGAAACCATACTCCCTCCCGGCGGAAAAGCCGAAGTAATTACATTTACAGGCCCCGCCGTTATCAAATGCCTGAGAGTCGAATGCGCGAAGCGCGAGGATATGGAACAGATTATCCTTCAGATTTACTGGGATGGGTCCGAGACGGCGGGAGTAGGCTCTTCGCTGGCCGACATCTTCGGCCAGAAAGGTGGAACCTTCCCATGGCTCGGGCTGACCGCGGGCTTCAGCGGCACCGAAGGATACATTCACTACCCGATGCCTTTCACCAAGTCTGCCAGGATTGTGCTCACGAACAGGGGCTCCGACATTGCGAGGGCAACGGTCCGCGCATGCATTACCAGGCTTCCCCGGGGCACACGGGCGGAGCGCTATTTCTGCTGCCACTCGAGAACCGCCATCGCGGGACCGGGAGAGAGCATACGGCTCCTTTCGGTGAAGGGAGCCGGCCATTACGTCGGCTGCATGGTCGGCCTCGACTCGCTGGGCGAGATTTCATACCTCGACTCGGACATCATGGCTTTCGCGGATTCGACGGACAGGTCCGTGATGCACTCCACCGGCATTGACGATTACTTCGGCGGCGCGAACTTCTACGAAGGCGGTCCCTTCACCCTTCCCATGTCGGGCCTCCTCCAGAAGCATGAAGCTACGACCATTCAGTACAGGTTTTACGCTTCGGATGCCATGGTCTTCGAGAAATCGTTCCTGCTCGTGCTCGAAGCGCTGCCGCCGGACTCAAGGCAGACGGTGCTTTCAGGCGCGTTCTTCTGGTATTCCGAAGCTCCCGAAGGCGGGGACCTGCCTTAGGTCGGCAGATTGCGCATGTACTCGTACTCGCTGGCTTCCCGCTCCCTGATCAAATCGAGGACGCCGTCCGGCGCCGTCGATTCTACGACCTTTTCACAGAACAGCTTGTCGTCGAAGAGCCGGCAGACCGAAGCCAGAAGAGCGAGATACTGGACGTCGCGGGCCTTGTTGTTGACAAACATGAAAACAAGGTGGACGGGCCGCTTGTCGATTGCACCGTACTTGAGGCCATCGCGGCACACTCCCAGCGCGCAAGTCAGGCTGCGCACCGTTCCGGTAACTCCGTGCGGGACTGCTATTCCGCCGCCTATGCCGGTGCTCTGGAGCTTTTCCCTGCCGAGCACCGCTTCCCGGAGAGCGTTCTCGTCCGCGGCCTTGCCCGACCTGACAAGCCCTCTTATCATCTCGTTGAGGGCGGTTTCCTTGGTTTGCCCCTTGAGATGACAGAATATCAGGTTTTCCGAAAGGGCCTGCGAGAGTTTCATCTCCGCCTCGGTAATACGTTATCTCTTCCTATACTATCAGACGTCTGAAAAAAAGCAATACCAATAACGCGGCCGCTTCCGCCACGATTCCGGGTCCGAATTTCGACACTCCCCCGGCCCGTTCCGAGAATACAATCGGCATTTCAACTACCGTCATTCCCCTCCTGAGCGCCTCGAAGGTCATCTCGACCTGAAAGGCATAGCCCTCGGAGCGCATCCGGCCCGGCTCGATACGGCGGAGTGATTCGGTCCTGTAGCAGCGGAAGCCTGCCGTGTAGTCTTTGACGCGGCTGCCCAGAAGCAGAGAACACAGCCTGTTGGCGGAGCCGCTAAGAAAAAGTCTTCTCGAATCCCAGCCCTTGATTTCGCCGCCACGCACGTATCGCGACCCTATGACGAGGTCCGCCCCCCTGCCCTGCGCCGTCCGGATAAGCTCAGGGACCGCGGCAGGCTCGTGCGATAAATCGGCATCCATCTCGAGGATGAATTTGCTCGACCCGCGCGACAGGATTCGCGCGAACGCCTCGCGGTAAGCCGAGCCGAGCCCGCCCTTGCGGGAACGCAGCAGGATGTCAAGCCGGGGCTCCTTCGCGGCAAGCCCGGAAACCAATTCGCCCGTCCCGTCGGGCGAATTGTCGTCAACGACTATTACCGAGATATCGGGAGACAGCGAGAGAAGCTCACGCACAACGCGTTCGATGTTGTCCCTCTCGTTGTACGTGGGCACCACGACCGTAGATTCCGGCAACCGTGTTATGGCAAAAACCTCCGGGCGGCACGTGCGAATTTCTGAAGAATATACGCCATAATGCGAACGTGAGTCAAGGAGCGTTGCCACCGGGCTGATTCTTTGCTCGCAAATCACCCGGGTTATGTCGGTGAAAAACCTTGACAATCCATCACCACCCTTTCTACAATTCCAGAAAACGTGTTGAGGATGTCATGACTGTAACGGGATACGGCAAGAAGGAACTTATTATCTGCGCACTCATCGGCGCTGCGGTGTCAGCGGGAATCATTTCCCTGGCCTGCCTGACGGGCCTGTGGTGGATATATTTCTTCTGCGTGCTGCCGGCCGGGCTCGTGGGCTTCTGCATGTTCTTCTTCAGAGACCCGAAGCGCTCGGTTCCCAGCAGCCCCGAGGTGGTCGTTGCCCCCGCCGACGGGAAGATTACTGAGATTACGCAGGTAGACGAAGATAGTTACCTGGGCACGAGCGCCCGGAAGCTCGGCATATTCCTTTCTCTCCTCAACGTTCACCTGAACCGCGCCCCGTATTCTGGAACCGTGGAATACTTAAAGTATAAGCCGGGCAAATTCCTCAACGCGGGAAATCCCGAGTCCTCGCGGGTCAACGAGTCCAACGCGATAGGCATCGTGACCGACAGATGCAAGATGCTGATGCGCCAGATTTCCGGCGTTATAGCCCGCAGGATAGTATGCAAGCTCAGCGAGGGCGACCGGATTGACACGGGGCAGAAAATCGGCATGATTAAGTTCGGGTCGCGTACGGAACTCTACGTCCCGCTCGACGCCGATTTCGAACTGCAGGTGGAAGTCGGCCAGAAAGTCAAGGCCGGCGAGACGGTCATAGGGGTCTTCCGCACGGAGGATGCTCAGTGAAAAATCTTTCCACGCTTCCCTGCCTCTTTACGCTGGGAAACGCGGCATGCGGCTTTGCAGCAATCGTCAAGGTCGCCTCTTTCGTGCATTCCGGCGGCGACGTCCAGTTCCTCGTACAGGCGGCGTACCTTATTCTGCTGGCAATGCTTTTCGACGCAGTTGACGGAAAGATCGCCCGGATGACTAACGCGACCAGCGATTTCGGCGGGCAGCTCGACTCTCTGGCGGACGCGATATCCTTCGGAGTAGCTCCCGCGGCGCTCGTCACCATGTGGAATTCCAAGCTCCTTGCCGGCTCCGGACCGGAGACGTTCTGGGCGCAAGTGACCTGGTTCTTCTGCCTCGCATACGCAATGGCCGCGCTGCTTCGACTGGCCCGGTACAACGTGGAAAACGAACACGGCGATGATTCGCACATGCACTTCGTCGGCCTGCCCACGCCGGGTGCTGGCGGGCTGGTCGCATCGCTTGTCATATTCCTGAATTACCTTTCCCCACCCGCGAGGAACGAAGTCGTCGGACACCTGCACCAGATGTTCGGCGGGGAGAACATGGCCAGCCTGCTCCACTTCGCCCAGACAATGATGCCGCTCCTTATGATAATCCTCGCGTTCCTCATGGTTTCGAGCCGCATTCGATACGTTCACGTCCTCAACAAGATATTCAAGGAGAAAAGGACCTTCGATTACTTCACTTATCTCATATTCACCTTCGTCCTGATAGCGCTGATTCCACAGATTACGCTCGTGTTCATATTCGCAGGTTACGTGGCGATGGGTCCCATCCAGTATGCGGTGGGCTATTTCCGTTCCAAATCGGCCGAGAAGGCGCCGACCGAGGACGGTATTGCAAGGTAGTTCCATTGACTCGAACCAGGAAAAAAGCCTTGAGTTCCCCCGCCAGGAGGGGATTTCTCGCCCTCGGCTCGAATCTCGCGAACAGGGCTGAAAATCTCAACAGTGCAATAAACGCGCTCAACTCTCACCGGAGAATCCGTGTCCTCAAGAAGTCCTCGTTCTACGAAACGGAGCCGGTCGGAGGACCCGACCAGGGCAGGTTCCTCAACGCGGTGGTAGAGATAGAAACCTCGCTCGAGCCCGAGGACCTTTTAAGGACCGTGCTGAGCATAGAAAGCGACCTCGGTCGCGTGCGCAGGGAACACTGGGGGCCGCGGACAATCGACATCGACATCCTGACCCTCGACGACCTCGTATACGTGAGCCCGACTCTGTCCATTCCGCACCCGCTGATGCACGAGCGCGGGTTCGTTCTCCGGCCCCTGCTCGAAATCGCGCCGGACTTCAAGCATCCCGTTTTCGGAACGAGCGGCTTGGACCTGTTGAACGTTTGTCTGGATGTATAGCTGCAATGCCAGAAATTCTGACCACCATTTCTGAAACGAGGAAGAGCATTTCCGCCGCCCGGGCTATAGGCAAGACCATCGGCATCGTGCCGACCATGGGAGCGCTTCACGAGGGGCATCTCTCGCTCGTGCGCAGGGCGCGTGAGGAGTGCGGTTACGTCTGCGTCAGCATCTTCGTCAATCCGACCCAGTTCGGGGCCGGCGAGGACCTCGACAAGTATCCCCGTAACCTCGAAAGAGATGTCGAGCTGTGCGCGAGAGAAGGCGTGGACCTGGTCTTCGCGCCCTCGACCAGGCAGATGTACCCCCCCGGCTTCGCAACGTACGCGGAGCCGGAGGACTCCCTCGGAAGCAAGCTTTGCGGCGCGAGCAGGCCGGGCCACTTCCGGGGCGTCGATACGATAGTCCTGAAACTGCTCAACGTATGCAAACCGCACATGGCTTACTTCGGCCAGAAAGATTACCAGCAGTCGGTGATTATCCGCAGAATGGTCAAAGACTTCGACCTCGACGTTGAGGTCGTGGTCTGTCCCACCGTGCGCGAGGAAGATGGCCTCGCAATGTCGAGCAGGAACGCCTATCTCTCGCCGGAAGAACGCGAACAGGCGACCTGCCTCTACCGTGCGATGCTCGATGCGAAGAATGCCGTCGAAGAGGAAAAAATCACCGAAGCCGAGCTTGTAAAGTCCCGCATGACAGGTATAATAGCGCAGGCTCCGGCGGCGAGGCTCGAATATGCCGATATAGTTGACCCCGAGTCGCTGGAAAGTCTTGAAAATGTGAACGGGAAGTGTGTCGCCGTGCTGGCGGTATTCGTCGGAGATACGCGCCTGATTGACAACATGATTCTGAACGCGCCGCGAGGTAATAATGCTTAGGGAAATGCTTAGAGTCAAGATTCACAACGCTACCGTGACAAAGACCGAACTTGAATACGGGGGCTCGATAACGCTCGACCCCGTGATGCTCGAGAAGACGGGCCTTCTGCCGAACGAGAAGGTCGAAGTGCTCAATCTCAACAACGGGGCGAGATTACAGACGTTCGTTATCAAGGGCAGGAAGAACACCGGGCAGATATGCCTGAACGGCCCGGCTGCAAGGCTCGGCCAGCCGGGAGACCGGGTCCATATCCTCGCGTACGCGCTTGTTGACGAGAAGGACATGAAGGATTTCAAGACCTACTGCGTGTACCTCGCGGGCAGGAACAAGGTCAGCAGGGTCCAGGTCACGGGCCAGAAGTAGACTCCTCCGGCATGTCAAAAGGTCTCATAGACCAACTTAAGACGGAAGCCCGCGGCAGCGGGATAAGCGCGTTCGGCATCTGCAATCTCGAAGAGCTTCAGGAAGAATATCCCGCGCTGCTCGAAGATATCCCGGGAAATTTTACGAGGGCGTTCGTATTCGGAATGCCCGTGCCGGCCGGCTGTCTCGAAGGAATTACAGACCGCCCCACAACCGCGTATTTTCACCACTACAGGCAGCTAAACTATATTCTCGACAGGTTCGCTGTGAATGCCGCCATTGCTACCGAGCGCAACGGCGCAAAAGCCTTCGCGGTCGCCGCATCGCAGGTCACATCGTGGCATCCCGTGGCGAAGGGCCACATCTCGCACAGGCTTCTCGCCGAGGCGGCCGGGCTCGGATGGCGCGGGCGGAACAACCTCCTTGTCACGGCGCAATACGGCTCCCGGATGCGTCTCGTGTCGGTACTCACGGATATGCCCGTCGAAGCCGCAAATTCTCCGTTCGAGATGAACTGCGGCTCGTGCCGCGCGTGCATCGCCGTCTGCCCCGCGGGCGCGATAAAGGATGACCCGGCGGATTTCGACGTACAAGCCTGCTCGGACAAGCTCGCGGAATTTTCCAGGATACAGTTCATAGGCCAGCGGATATGCGGCGTGTGCGTCAAGGCGTGCGGGCCGAAACAGCCCGCCCCGACGGAGAGGACGTGACAGAGAGAAAAGATGCTATCGACTACTTCCGCAGCCGGTCCACTCCTCTTTCATTGGCCGCCCTTGCGCTGTTCGACGAGGCCGACACGCGTGCCGCATACAAGGCCCTGACCGCCGGCCAGCGCAGCAATGGCTCGTGGAACGACTCGCTCGTAGAGACGGTGCGCCGGCTCGACCTGCTTGTGCGCCTCGGTTATGACGTCTCCGACCCGCACGTCGCCGATGCCGCGGAATGGCTCCTGTGGCGGCAGGGGCAGCCCCATTCGTATCGCGGCGTGTTTCCCGCACCCACCGAGAGCGACCTCAAGAATGCCTTCATACTGCCTACCGGCGAGAGACTCCCCTCACGAGCCTCGTTCTGCCACATTTACGGCGAGCTTGCACTTGGAGTCCTCCTCGATGCAGGCGCGAAGGATGACCCTCGCGTCGGCGACATGCTGGAAGCCTTCAGAAACATGGTGAAGTTCTCGCGGCGGGGCATTTACTGCTGCTGGAACTGCACGGGCGCCTTCTGGCGCGTCGCGAACTGTTTTCCGCAGTACCGGCCATACGCGAACGAAGGCCTGAAAACGCTCAGAAGCCGCAGAACGGCATCCGGCAACTGGAAAGGATTCCCGTTCTTCTTCACGCTGGAAACGCTCGGCGTTATCGGAGGTCTCGATGCGCTAAAGGAGTTCGAGTTCGCGCTTGACAGGCTGGCCCGGACCGCCGGCAGGGATGGCTCGTGGGGACGGGCACATAAAGACGAAAAGACGTTCGCCGTAATATCGGGACTCCATTCCCTGCGCATCGGCGAGGTTTGAGAAATGGCACAACCCAGCAAACCCGACAAGGCAAAATTATTCGCGGGAGTGCTCGCAGCCTCGCAGGAGATTCTCCCCGAATTGAAAGACAAGCTCGAAAAACTTTTCGGAAAGACGGACCTCGAAAGCGAGACAATGGCCTTCGACAGCACCGAATACTACGAGGCTGAAATGGGAACGGGCCTCTGGCGCAAATTTTACGCTTTCGAAAATCTTGTAGAGCAGGAATCGCTTGTCAGGGCCAAACTTTCAACCAACAGGCTCGAAGAGGAATTTTCCGGCATGCACGGAGTTAAGAGGCCGGTCAACGTTGACCCCGGGCTGCTGCTGCCGTCGAAGCTGATTCTCGCATCCTGCAAGAACTTCTCGCACAGGATATACCTCGGGAAGGGTGTGTACGGCGAAATCACCCTGCAGTATGCAAACGGCTCCTTCAGAATCCTGCCCTGGACGTTTCCGGATTACCGCCTGGAGGATTATCACGAGTTCTTCGCCTCGGTGCGGCAGGCGTACATGCGCCGGCTCAAGGCTCAGCGGTAAGGCCCCAGGCCGAATATCGACCATTCGGACCACGAGTACGACCCCTCGCAGTCGGCGACGGTTATCGGCTGGGAATCCTTCGGCTCGTATGCGTACAGGTGCAGCTTGACGTGCGCCTTGTGCTTGGCGTAGTACATAAGCGGCAGCAGCGGATGCGGGAAGACGCGGATTACCGAATCGGTGCCCATCACCTCGCAGACGCCGCGCAGCACGGCCTCGGCCTCGCGCTTCTCGACGATTCTTATCCTGCTTTCGACGAGCATCTCAACAATCAGGTTTTCCAGGAAGCGCGCATCCTCGCTTCGGTCGCCGCCCGACTGAAGCCCCGAGAGGCAGGCCACATCGACCCAAACCTTCATGCCCGCCAGCGTCTTGAGGTTGATATCCTTCAAGGCATCCTTGGCCGCAATCGCGATTCCCTTCTGGTGAAGACCTGTCCGTCCCGGGTCGGGCGCGGCGCCCGTTGGCGGTGATACGCAGCCGACACATGCCGCCAGCAAGAGAAACGCCGCCGCCGTAAGTTTGAGATACAAGTCGCTTCCTCCTTAATGCACTCAGTCGCCCTGACTGTCGGTGCGCTCACTTCGCTCGAACGGTTCAATATTCTCTCTTATAATATCATGAATGCACCCGTTTGATGCAACGATGTTCTGGCCGTAAATGTAATCATCTCCGCCGGCGATATCAGTAACTTTTCCTCCCGCCTCGGTAACAAGAAGGCTGCCGGCCGCCACGTCCCAAGGCGCCAGGTACAACTCCCAGAAGCCATCCAGCCGCCCGGCCGCCACGTAGGCGAGGTCGATTGCGGCCGAACCGTAGCGCCTCACTCCCCGCGCCTTCAGCGACAGGCGGCTGAAATTGGCGAGGTTGTTCGACATCGTCTCTTCGCGAACGTAAGCGAACCCGGTCGCCAGCAGCGAGTTTATCAGCTCGTCCGAATCGCTTACGGAGAGCTTCCTGCCGCCGAGGAAAGCCCCTTTTCCCAACTCGGCATGATACGTCTCGCCAAGCAGCGGCGCATGCACGACCCCGAGCACGACCTCGCCTTCCCTCAAAAGCGCCATGGCGACGCAGAAGAACGGGTGGCCGTGCGCGTAGTTAATCGTGCCGTCGAGCGGGTCGATTATCCACCTGTACCCGGTTTCTTCCCTGTCCTTCGTCCGCTCCTCGGCCAGAATCGTATGCTCCGGGAACGAACGGCGTATCTCGGCGACGATGAACTCTTCCGATTCGTTGTCCGCAACGGTCACGAGATTGCGCTTGCCCTTGAACGAGATATCGGACCGGCCCAGCTTTTCGAACCGGCCGAGCAGCTTCTTTCCGGCCCGTTTCGAAACATCAATCGCAAAATCCAGCATGCTGTCCGCACCGCTCATTTCAAGAATAACCTCAGCGTGCTCAAGACCACCTCCCGCCTGAACTGCCAGAAGAGCGAGGTTTCGATTGTCCCGCTGTCCACGCAGAGCCAGCAGTTCTCCGCTCTCGCCTGCATATCCATGAGAATCGAACTGTCCAAAATCTCCACCAGGCTGTCGCTGTAGAAGTTGCCCAGGGAAACCGGCCTGTCGAGACAGGCGGTGATTGTGCCGTCCGGTCCGACGCCAAGGGCCACTTTCGGATTCTGGCAGGCGTAGCGCGTGCGCCCGGTCGCGAACATCCGGAGATACGTGGACGAGTTGTTGACGGGCAGGCCGCGCATCTTCATCGCCAGTATCCTGTCGAAAGCCTCCCGCTCAATGTCGGGCGGCAGCCTCAACTGCACATTGCGCGTCCCGTCGAGAGTCACGCCCGTGTTCGTGGACTCGAACGTCACGGAAAGGCCGAGTCTGCGGGCGAAGTCGGCCATCCCGGGCACCGCCGGATAGGACAACCTGCTGACGACCGAGTTGATGAAAATCTTGACCGTCGGGTCGAAGCTCCTAAGAACGCGCATCCCCTCGACCGCCCTGTCGAAGATGCCCTCTACCCCTCTCAGCCTGTCGTGCCCGGGATTCGGCACATCCAGCGATACAATGATATAGTCGAGGGCGCCAGAAAGCTCCCGCGCCTTCTCGGGAAGATAATAGCCGTTCGTGATGAGCCCCACCGTCAGGCCAAGGCCGCGGACGCGGCGCGCGATTTCCGGCATATCGGCGCGCAGCAGCGGCTCGCCGCCCCAGAATGTCGTCGATATGAAACCCGCATCACGTGCGCGCTCGTAAGCCTCGACAATCCGGTCGGTACCGGCTTCCTCCTCGAACCTGCCCCTCCACAGGCAAGTCTCGCATCGGGCGTTGCACCGCCCGGTTATCCTGTGCGACAGGGTGAACGGGCGGTGCGTCAGGAGACGCGACCTTGCGGCGCATGCCAGGGCGCGCCCGAATAGCTGAGCCCTCCTGAGGATGCGGTTCTTCATCCCCTTTTCAGTCCTCCACTTCCTGTTCCCTCAGGTACTGCGCACCCGCCTCCGGAAGCGAGGTGTTGATGAACATCCCCGAGCCGAGCTCGAAGCCGGCCGTCCTGGTTACGCGGGGAACCACGGAAAGATACCAGTGGTAGTATCGCGTGCCGCCGTCAAGAGGCGCGGAATTGACCACCAGATTGAAATCCGGGTTGTTCAGCCCGACGTACAGCCTCTGCAGGACGCTCCTGAGATTGCGCGCCATATCCGGCATCACATCCTCGGATATGTGGCCGAAGCAGGAGAGATGCTCCTTCGGAACGAGCCATACGTGAAAAGGAGAAAAGCTTGCGTAAGGAACGAAGCTCACGAAATGCTCCGTCTCAAGGACCACGCGCGTCTTCTCTTTCAGCTCCATTTCCATCATCTCGCACATGACGCACTCGCCGTGGTCGTCGAAGTAGCGCATCGCCTCCTCGACGCGATGCCTGATATGAGCGGGCACGACGGGCAGGGCAATAAGCTGCGAATGCGGGTGAACAAGCGAGGTGCCCGCGCCGGCACCGTGGTTCTTGAAGATTATCACCTGCTCGATTCGGGGGTCGGCGGCGATGTGATTGAAGCGCTGGTGATACACCTTGATTACGCTGGCGAAATGGTCGATATCCAGGCTCGACATGTGCTGGTTGTGCAGCGGCGTTTCGGCAATCACCTCGTGGAAGCCCACGCCGTTCATCTTGCGCATCACGCCGGTGAACGCATTGTCGGTATCACCCTCGGGCAGCAGCGCGGCGAACTTGTTGGGAAAGGAACGCACCAGCCACTTCCCGTCCTTATCGATGCGATACGTCTCGGGAGGCGTCTTGTCCTCCTTGCCGGGACAGAACGGGCACTTCGGGTCGTACTCGGGAACCTCCTCGTCGGATTTCGACTCGGACTTGAACTGGTCCGGTCTCTTGGCCCTCTCGGTCGCGATTATGACCCACTCCTTCGTGGCCATGTTCTGACGCAGCTCAGGCATTTCTTCCTCCTTGTCAAACTACTTCTTGAGCCCGAAGGCCCAGAATACCGGCAGGAAGCATATACATCCTTCCACCGGCAGCGCATCACAGTGCGCATTCCTGATTCTGATGAACTCCTCCTCATCGACCACATCCCGTACGAGCCAGCGGCAGGCTTCGAAGTCGGCCTTCGAGGACTCTCCGGTCCACACCGTGCTCGCAAGGCCCGTTTCCGTCTCAAGAGAAGCCTGCGAAAATATGTTGTACAGTTTCCTCCCGATTTCCGGGTCGGCGCCGCGCCGGCGCAGGCCTTCCGCCACAAGGCGCAGGTATCCCATGGAATCCGGGTACTCCAGCGCACCCCCGTAATCCGGCTCGGAAAGCGCGATTACGCACCCCGATTTCCTCACAACCCTCGCCATCTCCACGAGAACTGCCGCAGGTTCACTGCACCACATCAGGGTAAAGTGGCAGACCGCCACGTCAAACGAGCCGTCAGGGAAATCGAGGCTCGCCGCATCTGCCGCTATCACATCTGCCGAAAGCACGCGTTCCCGGGTGTACTGCGCCATCGCGCCGTCGATATCGACCGCCGTAATGCTCGCCTTCGCCCTGCGGGCAAGTTCGCTCGTTATCTCGCCCGTACCGCACCCGACCTCGAGTATCCTTCGGGCCCTTGTCACGCCCGCGCGCCTGTAAAGGTAGCTGCGCGCTGCCTTCGTCCACCTCGCCTGCGCGGCGTAGTAGGCTTCCAGCTCTTCAAGGTGTTTGGATGCCTGCCCTGTGTTCAATCCATACGTTTCCTACGAGGAGGCCTTGGAATCGCGGCAGATGAACGATTCGCCTTCCCGGCGCAGGGGGCACCCGCCCCCGCAGAGCTTCAGCATCTCGCACTGCCTGCACTCATCGTCAATCCACTCGCGGTTGCGCAGGGTCCTGCTCGTGTCGCTGTTCCATATCGAGTCGAACGAATCCGCCAGGATATTGCCCGCGGACTCGAAATATGACTGGCAGGGCAGCACCGTGCCGTCCGGCTCTATGCACATGTTCAGCTTTGCGGCGCTGCACTGCTTAATGCCGAGGCCCGCGTCCACCGGGTTGAACGTGCAGTAGCGCGTTGGAGTGTACCAGATGAATCTCAGCCCGTTCAGCGACGCCGCATCCTTGACTCGTTCGAGGATGCCGGGCAACTCCTCCTCGCTGATTCCGCCTTCGTGCTCCCTGCCCTTTCCGCTGTAAATAAGGCCGTTGCAGGCGAATGCATCGACGTTGAGAGAAGCGAGGAATTCCACGGTCTTCTCGATTTCACCGACGTTGTTTCTGAGAAGCGTGGTATTGGTAATCGTGTAGAGCGGCAGCTTGACGGCATTCTTCACGCCTTCGACAGTCTCCTTCCACGCGCCTGGACTGCCGACCATCTCGTCATGCACCTTCTCATCGTGGCTCTCGAGTGTTATCTGCACGTGGTCCAGCCCGGCGTCAATCAGCCTGCGCGTGTACGCCTCGTCCGCCAGCTTCCTGCCGTTCGTTATAAGCCCCGTCACGATGCCGATGTCCTCGGCGTATTCAATCAGCCCTTCCAGGTTCTCGTGCAGCGTCGGCTCCCCGCCCGTGAAGCATACGTGAGGAATCCCCGCCGCCCACAGCCTGTCCAGCGCCTGCTTCCACTGCTCGAAGCTCAGCGGCTCGCCCCTTTCCTTCTCCTCGACGTAGCAGTGGGCGCACTTGTTCTGGCATTCGTAAGTAAGCGCGATGTCCATGCGATATGGTGCGGAGGGGACGACGGAGTCGGGCTCAATCATCTCGACGTCGAGATAGCTTACGGGGCAGACGAGGTCCGTGCGCGAGAGTGCGTTTATGGTATCATTGATTTTCTGATAATCCCTTCTGGCGATGTCCAACCTGACCCTGTATCTCGAACGCATTTTTTTAGCGGCCTCGTCAACATCGAGACCGTCGATAATCATCTTCGCGTATTCCGTCGCAGTCTGGTTCATGTGGAGAATCCTGGAAGCGTTTATCACCAGGACCCCGCTTCCGTCTTCTTCAATTCGCAGGTGAAGCCTGTAGTTGCCCTCCGGCTCGTCGATGCGGGCGGAGTATATTCCCTTCTCAAGAGGTTTGACTTTCTTCAGGAAACCGAATACGGACATTTTACCTCCGGTGCCTATCTCCCCCCCCCGGCGCAGGCACAGGCACAGCCGGCGCACGCACATGCACAGGACCCTCCGCCTCCGCCGCCCGAGGACCAGCCGGAAGACTGTATCCACGCCGTGGGATTGGTGACCTTGCTGACGCCGTGCGTGAATCCTGTATTGTCCGGCACCATCTCTTCCTCGAAATCATCGAAGATGTAGTACATGTTGCGCCGCCTGTACCGCGAGGGGAAATAGTCGTAATATCCATCGCGCCAGAAAGGTTCGAGCTTCTCCTGCTTGGCCGGACTTTCCTCAATTTCCTTAACGTAGTCATCGTTCAGCGCAATCCATGCAAGGTGCTCGAGCTGCGGGTCGCGCTCGATTCTGCCCCACATGTGCTCAATCTTCCCGCGGTAGAAATCCGCGGTCGCTTTCCGGGAAAAGCCTTTTTTAAGCTTGTCCCTCACGCTCTCTATCAGTTTCGTCACGGCGTTGTGAAGTCGCCTTTCCCTTGTCTTCTCATCATCGTACTTTGCCGGGTCAAGCGCCTTCAATATGCTCTCCTCGTAGGCCTTAAGCCCCGGCTTGTTCTCGTCAAGGATATTGACCCTGAGAGGATGAACCTGCTTAACCTCGATGCACTGCTTCTGTATGAGCTGCATCATGGCCAGCGCCACGATTCTCGAAAGCGGCAGTTCAAGCACGATGGCCGCCTCTATCGGGTCGAGGCTCCTACACGGTCCGAGCCCTTCTATCCTGGTCTCGGGCGGCAGGTAGTGCATCCGTTTGGTGCGGTTCGCGAAAGCGCCTCCCACTGCTCCCAGAATCACTATGAACGCAATCACTATGTAAGGCAGCCAGGCTGCAAGCGCACCCCAGTTGAAAGGCTCCGTGGGCTCCATGGATTCGACAAAGGTCACTTCGGACGGGTCGAATACCTTGTCAACGTACTTCCTCGGGAACGACACGCCCACCATCATTTTTTCCTGGCGGGCGGCTTCTTTCACCCACGTGAAAATCAGCCTGTCGCCGGCATAGGTATCGGACGTGGGCGCAACGGCGTGGTACTTCGTCTCGCTCCCGCTCACGCCCGGGGGAAAGTGGACGTGGACCTCGACGCGGGTGGTCCCGACGACGAACGGGGGATAGAACCACGTCGGCGAGAACTGAACGCTGGCATACGTCGCATCCTCGGTGTCGGGAAAGACCATCTTCGGATTGTTGATTCTGAAGTTCAGCGTGCCGCTCTGACTCCTCGGTATGGCGTGCTCACCGAGCTGCACCTCCACGCCGACCGCTATGTAGCTCGAACGGTCTATGTCCGTCAGGGGGAACGAATTAACATCCGCCCGCGCCGTGTCGAGCCGGTAGCCGTCGTGGGGCAGGCCTATGTCAACCACGTCTATCGGGTCGCCCAGGTTCTCGAAGGTTATGTGATATTCGATGTCTATGGACCCATCGTTGTTTATATAGACGTGGGAGATGTTCTTTTCTACCTTGAACTTGTAGTTTGGCGTTGACCCCGTGCAGCCCGCAAACAGGGACAGGATAACAAGTGCGAAAACGACGGGTGCCTTGAGAAACCTCACGAAAAACCTCTTACGCGCCGGATGAAGGACAGGGCGAGTTTAACCGCAAGGGCGCCTTTCTGTCAAAACAAAACCAAATCCGGAATACCCCGAACAACACTCCGGCCCGGGTGTTTCAACTTTCTTGGCAGTATTGCGTTTGCATGTCTTGACATGTGAACGCGGCGGGCTATATTCGGTGCTTTGAACCGCGACCGGGGTGAGGGCTTGTTCAAGAATCTGCGTACACTCAAGAACTATTTCTTCGAACACAAATGGCGCTATATCTTCGGCGCCATCGCGCTCGTAATCTGCGACGGCCTGCAGCTTATCATCCCCAAGATTATCGGAAGAGCCACCGACGAACTCGCCCTCGGCACAAGCGCGCCATCGCGCCTGCTCGTCTACGCCGGCCTGATACTTCTCATTGCCGCAGGCGTCGCCGTAGCCCGATTCGGCTGGCGAATAGGCATTGTAGTCGCCGCCTTCCGAATCGAAGAGAAGCTGCGCAACCGGCTCTTCGGCCACCTTCAGAAGCTCACTCCGAATTACTACAGCAAGGCGAAAACCGGCGACCTCATGGCGCATGCCACCAACGACCTGCGCGCGGTCCGCGAAGCGTGCGGCTTCGGCGCCATAATCGTAATCGACATGCTGTTCGTCGGCATTGCGACACTGACGCTAATGCTTTTCATAAATATCCAACTGACGCTTTACGCACTGCTGCCTATGCTCGTAATATCGCTCGTCGTGGCCAGGTTCGACAAGGCCCTCAAGACCCGGTTCAGGCAGGTACAAGAGTCCTTCGCCAAGCTCAGCGAAAAGACCCAGGAAAATTTCTCAGGAATCCGCGTGGTCAAAGCATACGTCCAGGAAGACGCGGAGATAGAAAAGTTCCATGATGCCAACCGGGACTACTTCGAGAGAAACATGTCTCTTATCAGGGTAAGGCGTGTCTTCGAGCCGCTGCTCATGGTATTCGCCAGCAGCGCCATTGCCCTGACTCTGCTGCTCGGCGGCGCCGGCACTATCCTCGGGGACATTTCAATAGGCAAATTCCTCGAGTTCTGGCTGTATCTTCTGAATCTTACATGGCCCATGATCGCAGTGGGAATGGTGATTCCCTTCCTGCAGCGCGCCGAAGTCTCGATGGGCCGCATAAAGAAGATACTCGACACGGAGCCGGAAATTTCGGATTCTCCTGATGCCGTCGAATTGCCTGACATCAAAGGTCGGATAGAATTCTGCAATCTTACCTACACCTATCCCGGCAGCGACCGCCCGTCGCTTACTGGAATCAACCTCGCCGTGGAACCCGGCACAACCCTCGCCATCGTGGGCAGGATCGGCTCGGGAAAAAGCACGCTGGCGTCTTTCGTAAGCAGGATGCTCGAGCCCGAACCCGGCCAGGTCCTCATTGACGATAAAGATATCAGACAGATCAAGCTGGGCAGCCTGCGTACCCAGGTCGCAGCCGTGCCTCAGACCACTTTCCTCTTCGCAAGCTCGGTCAGGGAAAACATAGCCTTCTCGGACTCCGAGATGGACTTCGACGGAGTCTGCAATGCCGCTCGTATTGCCCAGATACACGACCAGGTCATGACATTCCCCCAGGAGTACGAGACCATCGTTGGCGAGCGCGGCGTTATGCTCTCCGGCGGCGAGAAGCAGCGAGTGGCAATCGCCCGCGCAATTGCAGCCGACCCGGCGGTTCTTGTTCTCGATGACTGTCTCTCCGCCGTTGACACCAATACGGAAGAAGAGATTCTCAAAGGCATGAAGAACGTGCTCGCCAATCGCACGGCAGTAATAATCAGTCACAGAATCTCCAGCATCCAGAACGCCGACTATATAGTCGTCCTTGACGAAGGCAGAATCGTCGAAGAAGGTACGCACTCGGAGCTGCTCGCTCTCGGCGGAATCTACGCCGATATGCACCAGAAACAGCAGCTCGAGGAAGAAATCGAACGCGCGTCGCAGGAGGAGCTGGATTCGTGAACGGGCACGGCCACGGCCATTCATTCCATGACGAGGAAGTACTGGGAAAGGCTATTGACCTTCCGCTGGTCAAGAGGCTGCTCAAGTACGTCAGGCCCTACCGGTTTCTCGTTCTTGGCAGCGTGATACTGATTCTGCTCCTGACAGGCGTAACGCTCGCCCTGCCAATGGTTTATCGCACGGCAGTGGACACTTACATCGTCACCACCTACAAATCGATTAACCTGTCTCAGGCCAGCGCGCAGACAGTTGAACTTCTTGGCAAGCTGGAAGACAGGCTGCTCGTTACCACCGGGAATCAGAGGCTCATTTCGAACAGGGATTTCAAGAAGCTGGACCCCGCCCTGACGGTCAGGCTCTCACACGAGAAAGTGATAGGAAAGCCCTATCTGGTAGTGAGAATCGAGGACTACCCCGAACCGGCGAGAGCCGACGTGGCGGCACTCGTTCAATCCAAGCCGACTGTATTCGAGCAGGGACAAGGTTTCCACTACCTCCTGTATGAGGACGCATACGAGAAGTCCATGCTTACCAGAGAGGAACTCCGCCTCCTGCGTGTGGATGATATCAGCGGCGTCAGGATTCTCGTCCTGATTTTTCTGAGCCTGCTGGGTGCGAGCTTCGTTCTTACCATGCTCGAAAGGCACCTTTCCCAGTACATAGGCCAGCGCATCATAATGGATATTCGCACGGGGCTTTTCAATCACCTCGAACGGCTCTCGCTCAAGTTCTTCGATTCCAACCCGGTGGGCAGGCTCGTAACCCGCGTCACAAACGATATCGAGGTTCTCAACGAAGCGTTCACCAACATAATGATAAATCTCTTCAGGGACATATTCCTGCTCATAGGCATCGTGGCAATGCTTCTCTGGCTGAACTGGGAACTTGCACTGGTCACATTCTGCATACTTCCGCTGCTTGTATGGGTCACGTTCTACTTCCGCAGGAAGGTCCGCGAGGCGTTCCGCGAAGTCCGAGTGAAAATCGCCCGCATAAACGCGACAATCGCCGAGCACATCTCGGGCATGAGCGTCGTGCAGCTCTTTCACCGCGAGAAGGCTTCCTACGACCACTTCCAGAAGATTAACCACGAGACCTACCTGGCCAACCGCCGCCAGATAACCATCTTCGCTATCTTCCGGCCCGTGATAAGTGCGTTCCAGACCCTCGCGGTCGCTCTTCTCGTATGGTACGGCGGAGGCGAGGTCATACAGGGCAGGCTCAATCTGGGCGACCTTGTGGCCTTCTTCTTCTACGTCAGGATGTTCTTCCAGCCGATAAACGAACTCAGCCAGAAGTACAACCAGCTCCAGCAGGCAATGGCTTCCAGCGAGCGCGTCTTCCAGCTTCTCGACAAGGAGGAGCGCATTCCCGACCCGTCGGAACCCAAGCCGCTGCCCGAAATACGCGGCGAGATTGAATTCAGGAACGTGTCATTTGCCTACAAGGACGAGGACGTCTTGAAAAACGTGTCCTTCAAGGTCAAACCGGGCGAGAAAGTCGCGCTTGTGGGTCCTACGGGCGCAGGCAAGTCCTCGATAATCAGCCTTCTGAGCCGATTCTATGACATTCGCGACGGCCAGATTCTCGTCGATGGCGTGGATGTCAGGGACGCGCTCAAGAACGACTTGCGCTCCCAGATTGCCGTCGTCATGCAGGACGTTTTCATCTTCTCCGGTGACATCAAGTCCAACATTCGCCTCAACGACTTCTCTATCACGGACGATGCGGTTAATTCCGCCGCGCGCTACGCCAGGGCCGACTCCTTTATTAGCCGACTGCCCGGCGACTTCGACCACGAGCTTCACGAGCGCGGCGCGACGCTCTCGCAGGGCGAGCGCCAGCTGCTCTCCTTCGCACGCGCCGTGGCGTTCAACCCGAGGATATTCGTCCTCGACGAGGCTACCGCGAACATCGACACCGAGACCGAGGTGCTTATACAGCAGGCAATCGACAACCTCATGAAGGACCGCACCTCGATTGTCATAGCGCACAGGCTCTCGACCGTGCGCAACGTGGACCGCATACTGGTCCTCAACCACGGCAGGATTGTCGAGGAAGGCACGCACCAGGAGCTGCTCGCCAGGCATGGACTCTACTACAAGCTCTACCAGCTACAGTACAAAGACCAGGCCCCGGTCAACTGACAGGCAATTCTATTCCGGATACCCGATTGTGAGCAGCAGGGCTGGTTCGTGCTTCTCGGGCAGGCTCAGGGCCGCGGCGACCTTGTCATCGTGAAACGCGCCCACGACGCACATGGACAGCCCGAGCGACTGCACCTGCAGGAACACGTTCTCGCACGCGAACCCGCAGTCCATATATGCGTAGCGCTGCTTGCCGCGCTCGCCGTACTTCTTTGTGGTCCTCTCGAACTCGATTGTAACCATGATATCGACCCGGGCCGTGCCTATCTGCTTCTGGCCCAGCGCAGCGTTCTTGAGCGCTTCCCGCTTGTCGCCCTCTACAATGCGTCTCAGGGTATGCTTGACAGGGTTATAGTGCCATACCCCTTCATCGAGGCCGGTCACAGTGCCCTTGCCCACCACAGCGTAGAAATCGAGCGGGTGCAGCCCGCCGGCCGACGGCGCGGCCCTGTAGTAGCTCTTCTTGCCTGTAACGCCGTTTGCAGCCCAGAGGATTTGCGAGAGCTGCTCGAGGCTCATCGCCTTGTCCTTGTAGCTTCGCACGCAACGGCGCTTCTTGATGGCTTCCTCGACCGACATCTCGCCCTTCTCTTTGGGCTTGGGAAGCTTGACAGTCTTGCCCTTGGGCTCATTTTGCGGCTCGTCCTGCGAGAACCCGCACTGCATCCAGACAAACCCCGCTGCAAAAATGCCTACAACCAGCAGAATCCAAGTTTTACGCATTGCACAACCTCCGTTTCACATCCTGTTCCAGTAAGTAATTTCATGATTATACACTAATATTCCTCTGCGCACCAGATTGTCTAACAGGAATAGCCTTGCGTGACTGAGCTGTACAAAATATAATGAATCGCAGCAGACCATGCGCTGGGAGGGGATGTATGCGCATCATAGCATTCATGAACCAGAAGGGCGGCGTGGGGAAAACCACCACCGCCGTAAACCTCGGAGCCTGCCTCGCAAAGCTCGGCCGCAAAGTCCTGCTCATAGACATCGACCCGCAGGCAAACTCGAGCATCCACCTCGGCATCGACATCTACAAGACAAAGCAAAGTATATACAACGTCCTCCTCGGCGAGATGCCGGTCTCGAAGGCGGTAAGACCGACCAAACGCAAGAACTTCGACATAATCCCCTCGAACATAGACCTTTCCGGTGCGGAGGTCGAGCTTGCAAGCGCGGTCGGCCGCGAGACAATCCTGCGCGACGCATTGCTCGAACACGTCCGCGAGGGCGGACACTACGACTACGTTCTCATCGATTGCCCGCCGTCGCTGGGCCTGCTGTCGCTGAATGCGCTGACTACCGCTAGCGAGGTCTTCATCCCGGTGCAGACGCAGTTTTTCGCGCTGCAGGGCATGGGCAAGCTGCTGGACGTGGTGAAGCTCGTAAAGCGCCGCCTTAACCCGAATCTCGACCTCAGCGGCATTATCCTCACCATGTTCGACAGGCGCACCAACCTTGCGCACGAGGTCGTCGAGGAAGTCAGGAAATATTTCAAGGAAAAGGTCTTCGCCAGCACGATTCGCAGCAACGTGCGCATTGCGGAAGCGCCGGGCCACGGCAAGACGATAATCGAGTACGATCCCGGTTCAAGCGGTGCGAAAGACTACATGGAATTGGCGCGCGAGGTCGCGGGCGTAGAGGCCGAGACGGAACCCATGGTCTGGCCGCCGCCCGGCTTCGAAGACGAGGCGAGGCGCGCCGAAGCGAAGCTGCGCGAGCTTATCCAGCAGGAGCGCAGCAAGACCGCCACCGCGCCGGAAGGGCTTGCAGAAGCCGGACTCGAAAGCGTCGAGGCTTCCGATTTCGAGCAGGAGGCGGATATGGAGGAAGAGCCAGCAGCTATCTCCTCACCAGAGCCTCCACCATCTCCCACACTCGCCGACATTGACAAGGAAATCCAGCAGATAAAGCAGATGATAGAGCTTGCCGCGGGCGAAGGGTTCATGACTGTCGCACAGGAAGAACCCGCGCCGGCACCTGCCCAAAGCAAGGAGCCGCCCCTGCCCTCGCCGATATACGAGGATATCACAACCTCGGAAGGACCGGTAGCGCAGGAAGAAACGGAGCCGACCGCGCAGAGCGATTAGGGTTTGCCGGAGAGTCTCCCGGGCGTCACTTCTTATGGGCTACGATTACTTCGGTGCCTGCCGCGAGGTCATGCCACGCCCTGTGCCTGGGCTCCCATGCAGCCCAGAAAAAGCCGAGGAAGAACACCGCCGTGCTCACCCAGTACATTGCGTAGCGCGCCAGCGAACGTGGCAGCGACGGCGGCTTGTGGTCCGGCCCCACGACCTTGATGCCGAGCGCCCGCTTGCCGACCGTCGAGCCGGTCAGGGTCCACAGCGCCACGTTGTAGAAGCTCCAGAGCCCCACCATGGCCATCGAGAAGAGCAGGAAGCCCAGCTCACCCTCTGAGTCCCGGCTGAACCAGGCAATCTGCAGAATCATGTTGACGAAAAGGGAAATGACGAATAGAAGCACCCAGTCAATCACCAGCGCACCCAGGCGCTCACCGAATCCGGCGTAGCGGACGAAAACCTCGTCCTTCTCGTAGAGCCTGTTGAAACACGCCGGGCAGACTCGCGTCCTGCCCACGTGGATTGCGCACAGCCTGCACATGAAGTTGCCGCAGCGCCCGCATACCTGGTCGGCCACGTTGCCGGGATGGACTGCGCAGCGGTTGGCTTTTGTCTCGTCCGAGCCTTCCGGTCCTTCCAGCGCTGCCTCCGGATGCCCGCCGCCAAGACGCCGGCAGACGGGGCAAAGCGCCTCCTCGTCCGCGAGCGCCTCGAACGTGCTGCCGCATTTCCTGCAGCGGACCTTCACTCCGTTCTCCTGAAAAGCTTAGGGTCGAGGGCGCGAGAATAGCAGACCGCACCTGCACAAATCAAGCCTTTTCACCGGCTTCAGGCTCGGCGCCGAGAAGTATGGCGGTGATGTTTCGCACAAGCTTCTCGTCGCTGCTGAACTCCATGGGCGGCAGGTCCAGCTTGCTCCTCATGCGCCGGCCGAGCCTTGCGAAAATCTCCAGCCTGCGGGAAAGCTCGATTTCCTCGGCACGAAGGCACGCCTCAATCATGGCCTCTTTCTCTTCGCTGCTCACGGTGCGCTTGATTGTCTCCCTGAGGCGATAGTTCCCGAGAAGGGTCGAATACTTGTCGCTCTCGGCGATTATCTTCCCCGGCTCGGGGTAGCTGCGCTCGCGCACGACCACCGTCCCCGCCACTGCGTCGCCGAGCCTGCGATTCAGCGGGTGGAAGAAAGCCACTGCCGCTCCGACCACGTGGAGCAGCATGAGCGGCGTGGAATCCATGAGCCGCATGATGTTCCTGAGAAAAGAATGATAGAATCCTATCCTGATGCCGGTGTCCTGTATGACTCGTATCTTCATTATGCGCTTACCGGGGGTCGTCCCGCCCGACTTAAGCTCGAAAAAGATGAAGTAGCCCTGCTGCACGACGAATACCAGGATAATCATCAAAGCCGTGAACAGGTGCGGCGAGGCGAATCCCACAATCGCAAGCACAATAATACCCGCGATAATTATCGCTATCATGAACAGCGTGTCTATAAGCCACGCCAGGAACCGGCCGGTCAGGCCCGCCAGCTCGAACGTAAGCTCGAGGTTCTCCGGTGTGATTACCTTATACTTCACCCGGGTTCCTTCCCGAAAACGTGTTGAAGTATCCCGCGCAGAGTGCTATAAAGCTTTCAGCGCGGAGGGCGCACGTATTGGACCTCAACAAGTTTATAGCAGATAACCGCGAAGACTGGCACAACCTCGAAAAGATGCTCGGGACCGCCGAGACCGCCGGGCTCGACCGCTTCAACCACAAGCAGCTCAGGGAGTTCGGCATACTGTACCGCAAGGTCTGCAGCGACCTCGTGCACGTCCGCTCCGCCACTTCCAACGCTGAACTCACCGAATACCTCAACAGCCTGGTCTCGCGCGGCTACGCCGGTATCTACTCCGGCCGCCGCCTGCGCCTGCGCGCCCTGACCGATTTCTTCGTCCGAACGTTTCCCCGCGAGCTGCGCCTGCGCGCCCGCTATTTCGCCCTTTCCGCCGCCCTTCTGCTGGGCGGCGTCGTGTTCGGTTTCCTGGCCGTCTCTTTCGATGAGAACAGCCGCTACTACCTGATGCCGCACGAGCACATGTACGCCGACCCCGCCCAGCGCGTGGACGAGGCGCGCGAAGCCGAGAACGAGGGCGGGCGCATCAAGTCGGCCGGCCAGTCCGCCGCCTTCTCTTCCTTCCTGTTCACGCACAACATCCGGGTCGCGCTCCTCGCATTCGCAGCCGGCATAACCCTCGGCATCGGCACGGCGCTCGTACTCGGCATAAACGGCGTCACGCTCGGCGCGGTGGCTGCCGACTACCACCAGCGCGGCGCAGCCCTCTTCTTCTATTCCTGGGTTCTGCCGCACGGGATAATGGAGCTGACCTCCGTCGTAATCGCGGGCGCCGCCGGCCTGCTCCTGGGCAGGGCCGTACTGTGGCCCGGGCAGTATACGATGCTCGACTCGCTGCGCATACGCGGCCGCTCCGCGCTCGTCCTCGTGCTGGGCATTATTCCCTTTCTCGTGGTCGCAGGACTTATCGAGGGCTCGCTAAGCCAGATAAACCCGCCGGCCATTCCTTACTGGTTCAAGCTACTCGTCGCGGCCCTGACCGGTGTATTCATTATCCTGTACTTCA
This sequence comes from uncultured Planctomycetota bacterium, assembly GCA_964641955.1. Classification (GTDB taxonomy): domain Bacteria; phylum Planctomycetota; class SKW154; order SKW154; family DAOVDS01; genus CAZXNM01. Next base: position 214,060 of record CAZXNM010000003.1, on the reverse strand, counting down.
CCGTTGCTGGCCGCGAAAGCGCTAAATCAACTGTCTCGTTTTCACCTGCAGGTACTGATTCACAGCAGCTACCGTAAGGTCCCTCGGCTCCGAATCGGCGACGAAGGCGCCCCTGTTTCTCAGAATTCCGTGTATCTTTGCACGCTCCGACAGCACCTCGCCCGCCACGAAACGGTCGAATGCCTCCTCCGCCCTCGCCGGCTCGCTGCGGGCAAGCGCCGAGATTCGCTCGTCGCGCACCGTGATGCAGATAAGCACGTGCCTGCGGCCCAGGAGCGGCACGAACTTCAGCAGCTCCTCGCCGTCCCTCTGGTCGAAGAAATCCGTGAACACCACAATGAGGGAGCGTCTCTTCTGCCTCGTCTGGAGCGTGCGAAAAGCCTCGCCGTACTCGACGGCGCAGCGCTCCGGCTCGACCCTGTAAAGCGCATCAACGAGCGAGGCGAACATGCCGCCTGTCTTGCGCGGCGGGTGATAGAGGTGCACCCGGTCGCTGAAGACCATGAGCCCCACGTTGTCGTCGAACTTGCGCGCCACGTGCGCGAGCATGACCGATGCGTTCACCGCGTAGTCCAGCTTGGTGAGCCGCCCCGCGCGGTACGCCATGTACCGCGATGTGTCTATGCAGATGAAGATATTCTGGCTGCGCTCAATCTGGTATTCCTGCGTAATGGGCCTCCGCTTCTTCGCGGTAGCCTTCCAGTTTATATGGCGGTAGTCGTCATCGGGGAGGTACTCGCGGAGCTTCTCGAACTCGGTCCCGGCGCCTATCTTGCGCATCTGTCTGAATCCAATCTGAGCAAGGTGGCTCTTGCGCGCCATGAGTTCGTACCGCCCGATTCCGAGCAGGCTCGGATAGACCTTCACCCTGCGCGGGTCGTCGAACGCGTAGTCGCGCTCGGCAAGCCCCAGAAGCCCGCGCAGCCGCATATACACCGACTCGACCTCGTAGAGCCCCCTCCGGAGAGCGAAGACCCTGAAATCCACGAGCGCCGCACCGTAAGGCTTCATGGCTATGTCGCACGTCTCGACGTCGGCGGCGAGACCCTCGGGAAATACCAGCCGCATGACGCCACTCACCATCCGGTCGGTGAAGTTGCTGACCCTGATTTCGCACGGGTTGCGCTCTCCGAGCGACAGCGCGGCGGGCAGCCTGCGTTCGATTCCGACCGCGTCCATGCCCGGCACCGTGCCGGCATCCCACAACAGCAGCACCACCAGCAGCAGGTCGCACCCGAGCACCAGGAACCCGACCTCGGGCACGAATGGCACAAGCAGCAGCAGTGCCGCCCCCGCACCCAGGAGCTTCAGGAATCTCGCAGACAGCACAAGCCTACCTTGGGACATCAATCTTCCTCAAAACGTCACGCAGCGCATCATCCGGGGTGGTTCCTTCGACCTCGACCTCGGGCTGCAGGATAATCCTGTGACGAAGCGCCGGCAAGGCCGCTTCCTTAATGTCGTCGGGCGTCATGAAGTGCCTTCCGGCGAGCGCTGCCAGGCCTTTGGCGCTCGTCAGAAGGTGGATTCCCGCGCGCGGCCCCGCGCCGAGCAGGATGGCGGACGAGTCGCGCGTCGCCCGCACGACCTCCCTGACGTATCTGAGCACGTCGTCCTCGACCTTCACGCCCTCAATCGCCCTGCGCGCCGACTCGATGTCTTCCGGGGTAAGCAGCGGCTTCACGCCCTGCACTTCAAGGTCATCAGCGCCGAACGACTTGTTGAACCGTGCCAGTATCGCATCCTCGTCCTCCGGGCCGGGGTAGCGCACCAGAATCTTCAGCAGGAAACGGTCGCGCTGCGCCTCGGGAAGCTGATAGGTGCCCTCGTACTCCACCGGGTTCTGCGTGGCGAAGACGGTGAAATACCGCGAGATTTCCCTGCGAATCCCATCGACCGTAACGGCCCGCTCCTGCATGGCTTCGAGCAGCGCGGCCTGCGTCTTCGCCGGCGTGCGGTTGATTTCGTCCGCCAGCAGGATATCGGTGAAAACGGGACCTTCCCTGAACGCGAAGTCGCTGCTCTTCATGTTGAAGACGTTGGTGCCGATTATGTCGGAAGGCATCAGGTCGGGCGTGAACTGGATTCGCTTGAACTTCACGCTGAACACGCGCGCGAGAGCGCGCACCATGAGCGTCTTGGCGATTCCCGGGACGCCCTCGAGGAGCGCGTGTCCTCCGCAGAAAAGCGTCACAAGCATGTAGCGGATGACATCGTGCTGGCCGACAATGACCTTCGCCAGCTCCGAACGGGCCGTCTCTATCTTCTCACGAAGTCCGTCGAGTTCTTCTTTCGGCATGCAGAAACTCCTTCTCAAAAGACGCTATAAGTCTTGTAAAAGCGAGCACCTGCGCGTCGGTGCCGCCGTAGCCTCCGACTTTCGCCCGCGTCGTAATCACCTTGAACCGCGATGCCGCCGCGCCGTCGCGGCTCTCGAGCGCCTCGGCGATTTCGTCCGGCTCCGCGTCGCGGCCAAGCCCGGCCCAGATTCCCACCTTTTCCCTGAAGAGCGCGTATGCGGCCCGAATAACACTGGCGTGCAGCCCAGCCCTGCGGTAAATCAGCGAGAACGCCCTTACGTATTCGGCAGAGCCTCTTTCGACCTCCCTGCTCAGGCTTATCGGCGTGCCCAGCCGTGCTCTCGCCCGCCACGCGAAAAGCACGAAAACGACGATGGCCTGCAGGACAGCAAGGTAAAAGCCCCGTTCGCGCACGTAGGAGACAATGGTCCTCGGGTCGCTGAACCCGTGGTGATACTCGTCGAAGTACATCTTCGTGCCTTCCGCGAGGCCCGCGAGCCGCGCCGCGAAAAGGAGGTTCGCCGACGCCTTCACGCCCTTGTTGGTGAAGATATAGGGGTCACTTACCGCTACGACCGCCCCTTCGCCCAGCCGCCTGACTGCGGCGAGCGTCTGCAGCCCGCCCTGTCCCTCTTCGGAAGCGAACAGTTCCACCCACGACGCGTCATCGAGTTCGAACCCGCCGCCGCGGCGCGCCCGAAGGTTCCTTATCCCCCTCGTCAGCGGCGAAATCTGTGTACTGGGGGCATCTCTCGTCCTGCCGGGCGTGATGCCCCGCACTTCCAGCCCGACGCGCTCATGCAGCTCGGTCCCGCGGCAGCCCGCCAGCACCAGCACGTTACCCTCGCTCACCCACGAGACGATTGCCTCCAGCTCACGTTCCATGAAAGTGCCGAACTCGGGCATCCTGTCAGCAATCAGCACAGGCAGCATCATGCTTGCCGGCTCTATCACGAACAGGATTCCCGGCTCCTCGAGCATGACGAGTTCGTTTTTGAGCCTCTCGGGCTCGAAGCCCGCATCCTCGTAGAACAGGAACAGCCTGCGGGTCCCGAGAGCGTCGGAACGGTAGCTCGAATAGGGGCTGTAGTATTCCCCGCGCGCAATGCGCCGCCCGAGAGCGTACCAGACGCTCCCGGCGAAAGCCGCCGCGGCAGCAATCAGCAATAATGCCGAAAATGCTCTCACTGCGTTTTCCCTGTTCGCTGTTCATTCGCACCGGCGTCCGCCGATGCTGCTATAATTCCGTCAGCCCTGCTCTCAAGGGCGAGGTAATCGCCTCTGGTGCAGGATTCGCGCCCGTACCACTTGTAGTCGAAGGCGCGCGTGAGCTCCGCGAACGGCTCGTGTTCCGGCTTGGCCGTCCCGAGTTCCCACACGTACTCCCAGTTCGTCCGCGAGGTATCGTAGCTTATGAGCCTTTTCCTGTGCAGTACGACGAGCAGGCCCAGGTAAAGCGCCCTGAGCGCCTGCGTGAAATCGCTCTTGTCGAAATATTGCCTCGCCAGTTCCTTCCACTGCTCCGGAGTGCGTTTTAACGCATCTTCGAGAAGGCTTCTCACCCTCGGCCCGCCCGAGAACTCGGGACTGCCGAAACCCCGACCTCGCATTATATGTCGCACTATGAAGAAAACGAGCAGGCACACGACCGCGACCGCGATAATCCAGGCTACAGCCCTTGGCACGCTTATTGTCGCGGGCCTGCGCATATCGGGTTCCGTTTCGAGCCGCTTGCGCAGCCACTCGGCCAGGTCGCGCAGGCTGTCCTTTATACCGAGGTCCACATCCTCGATTTTAGGTTTAGAGGCTGTCTCGCCGAATTCCTCGCCGGTCGCAAGCTCGGCGCTGACTTCGGACGATTCCGCGCCCCGTATCTGCGATATCTCCCGTTTTACAGCTTCGAGCCGCGCCAGTATTTTTTGTGCCGCTTCGCCTGTGCTATCGACCCTGAGTGCCTGAACCGCATCGTCAACCCAGCGATTGTGAACCCGGACTGCTTCCTCTCCCGGAAACCGGATAATCGCGCCTTTAAGGTTCTGGAGGGCTTGCACCGCCCTTTCCGATTCGTATGGACTATTCGCCGCGGCCGACGTGTTTTTTATGGCGGTTTCGAGTCTCTCCATGTACTCATCCACCGACCATTCAAGCCCCGGTGTGGCCAGTTGACCGAAAAGCAGCAGTACGACGAGAAAGCTCACTCGGTCTCCTCCCGGATACGGGGCAGCATTTCGATTTTTCTCTCTATGTCTATGCCCTCCGTGCGCATGCGAACATCAATGTAGAGCAGCACCGACATGGCGCACATTAACAGAGATGTCCCCAGCAGCACGACAATGCTCAGGAAGGCGAAGTAGGTGAAATTCGACAGTGCGAATGCGTTGGCAAGAAGCCCCGCATCGACCCCGAGCAGGCCCCTGCTCATCAGCAGGCCGATATGAATCATACCGTGCAGGCTCAGCATGCCCACAAACCATAGCGCCGCGACGAGGAGGTACGATTTGAACGCCCTGCCGGCCGATTCCCTCAGCATGCGGTAGCCGCGCTTGAGCGCCGATATGTGCCCGGCATCCTCGACCATAACGACCGGCCCGCACAGGGCAAAAAGCGAGAACGCGGCCACTCCCGGAACGATGCAGAGCAGCGCGCCCAGCCCCGCAAGCGCGTATGCGACCGCAGCCGCCGTCATGAGGGAGCCTCCCTTTTGCAAGGCGCGGAACATCGCCTCACCGGCGCTTACGGGTTGACCCGTCTCCGCGCGGTAAAGGTAGTAGACCCCGGCCCCGTGGCCGATGTGCGAGACGAGCAACAGGAAGGCAATGCCGATCGCAAGCAGGTAGTAGAACGGCACGCTCGAGAATACGGGCGGCGGGAGTTCCGCGAAGGATGCCAGCAGCAGCACACCCGCCCCGAGAAGCAGGTATCCCGGGAGGACGAGCATGACAAGCGCCCCGAAGTGCCGCGAGCACATCTCCAGCCCGCCGTCAACCAGCTCGATGACGCCCATGGGGCTCAATTCGAGCAGGATGTCATGCTTCGAGCTATTTGACCCAGAAGAGTTCATCATCCCCTTCGCCATCTTCGCCGTATTCGAGCATGCCGATATCGGTCTGAAAATCGCCGTCCCTGCCGGCGCTTAATACGACCGGCTCCGGGAGCCCGCCTATCCGGTATATCACCAGCTCGCCGTATTCGTCCTCCACCCCGTAATAGGTAATGTGAGATTCGAGATACGGGCCGCTCCAGCCCGGCGCGCCGGGAGACGAAACCAGCGCGTCCAGACCCTCGTCATCGCTCGGAAACCGCCCGCAGTCCCCGCGGAACTCGAGCAGGGCTTCTATGATGGTTTCCATCCACTCGAAGTTTTTATCCCACTGCTCCTCGTTCGGGACGTTCGGACGCGCCTCGGGCAGAAGCAGGGCACAGGTGCCCAGAAGAACGGAACAAACCGCGAGACTCGACAGGATAACGAGAAACGCGGCGGGCTTCTCCCACGAGCGGCTCCGGCCGGATTTCCTGCGCCCCACCTGCGGAAGGCAGTCGGCGCAGTAGTTCACGCCCTCTATTTTCGTGGCGCATTCGGCGCATACGTACTTGCGGCATTTCACGCATACGCCGACCGCAACCCGGTCGGGGTGGTTCAGACAGTAGTAAGCCATCTTAGCCGGGCCTCACGCTGCAGGCCGCCGGGCCCGCATCGGTGCTACTTGAGGCGCTTAGCCGCCTCGAGCGTATTTCGCATAAGAATCGCCGTGGTCATCGGGCCGACTCCGCCGGGAACGGGCGTTATCTTCGACGCCCTCTCATTCGCAACATCGAACTCGACATCGCCGACCGTGCGCATCTTCTTCTTGCCCTTCTCGTTGAGAACGGGCTCGCCCTTCTCATCGAGGACCGGTATGCGGTTAATGCCCACGTCAATGACTATCGCGCCATTCTTTATCCATTCTCCCTTGATTATCTCGGGCTTCCCGACGGCTGCGAACAGGACATCCGCCTTCCTGACCGCGCCTTCGAGGTCTTTCGTGCGCGAGTGGCAGACGCTGACGCTGCAGCTCCGGCTCATGGACAGAAGAAGCATGGCGACCGGCTTGCCGACAATCTCGCTGCGGCCCACGATGGTGACGTCCAGGCCTTCGAGCTTGTCAACGGCCGCGTGCAGCAGCTCGACCGCGCCGAGCGCCGTGCAGGGCACCTGCGCCGGCCTGTCCTGCATGAGAAGCCCCAGGCTCGTCGGCGTGATTCCTTCCACATCCTTCTTGTAGTTAATCGCCTGCTGGACTGCCCTGCGGTCCACGCCTTCCGGCACGGGCATTTGCAGAATCATGCCCGTGACCTCGGGATTCTTGTTAAGCTCCTCTATCTTGGCTATTAGCTGGTCCTGGGTTGTATCGGCGGGCAGTTGCTCGAGCGTGTACTGTATTCCCACCGCCTCGGCTTTCTTCTTCTGGCTGTTTACGTAGTACATGGAGGCCGGGTCCTCGCCGCACTGAACTGCAACGAGATGCGGCTTGACCGCGCCGGATTCAATCTCCGCTGTCACGTCTTCGATAATCTTCTGCGAAATAGCCTTGCCATCGATAAGCTCCGCCGCCATTGCATCCTCCTTTCAACTCGTGAACTTGCAGGTTCTGTCGTGGAACTTATGATTGTACTAATCGCTTCGGTTCTCTTCAAGCATAAATGTGACCCTCGCGCCGGGCGGAATTGCAATGGATGTTGACATGCACGGCACGACGCCCGTAAAATTCGTGTTTCTCGCCCACGGTACGGAGAGGAGCAGCATTGCAGAAAGGTTCCCGCAGGATTCTGGTTGGGACGCGGGGAAGCGACCTCGCCCTGGCGCAGGCAAAATGGGCCGTCGAGCAGCTCGCCGCCGTCTGGCCCAGCCATGATTTCACAATCAGGACGGTAACGACATCGGGAGACCGTTTCGCCGAAGAAGCGATACCCCGGCTCGGCACGGGCGTTTTTACCAAGGAGATTGAGCGCAATCTTCTCAACCGGACGCTGGATATCGCCGTCCACAGCCTCAAGGACCTGCCGACGTCGCAACCGGAAGGGCTCGCCGTCGCCGGTGTCCTCAAGCGCGAGGACCCGCGCGATGCGCTTGTCTCGCGCAGCGGAGCGAAGCTCGCCGACCTGCCCCAGGGCGCCCGCATCGGAACTGGCAGCATCCGCCGTGCAGCGCAGCTACGGGCATTCCGCGGCGATTTCGACATTATCTCCATGCGCGGCAACGTGCCGACCAGGCTTCAGAAGCTCGAATCCATGGACCTCGACGCAATCGTCCTGGCAGCCGCCGGTCTCAGGAGACTTGGCAAAGAAGATGTTATTACCGAGATGCTGGAGCCGGACGTAATGCAGCCGGCCGCAGCGCAGGGAATCGTGGCTATCGAGGCACGCGTGAGAGACTCTGATATTATCGATATAGTTCGCTCCATCGAGCACGAACCGACGAGAGCCGAGGCGCTGGCAGAGAGGCAACTCCTGGACCTTCTTGGAGGCGGGTGCCGCGCGCCTATCGGCGTCATGGCTCGTGTAAGCGACGGGAAGGTCGCCCTGAGCGCGTGCGTCGTCTCGCCCGACGGCAGCCGGGTCCTGAAAGCGCAGGCGGACGGCGATTCGAGCGACTGGCGCGATGTCACATGGAAAGTGGCTCAGGAGCTTATGGGTGCGGGAGCGAAAGAGATACTCCAGCAGGTCCGCGGCGGGAGCAGCTGATATGCTTAGAAGCGCGCGAAAACCGCTGGCGGGAAAGAAAATCCTCGTCACCCGCGCCGGACATCAGGCGGGCGAGTTCTCGCGTATACTTCGCAGGCTCGGCGCAACGCCGGTCGAGTTTCCGCTGATTGAGATTCAGCCCGTCCGGTCAATCCGGTTGGACAGGTTTATCGAGCGCTTCTGCGCCGGCAGGCTAAAGTTTGATTACGTCATTTTCACGAGCCGCAATGGTGTTGACGATTTCTTCCGCCGTGCAGGAGCCGAAGCAGGCGGGAAGGCCCTGCGCGGCAGCAGCGTGGTCGCCATCGGCCCCGGGACTGCCGACGCGCTCAGGAAGCGCCGCGTCCGCGTGAAGGCGGTGCCGGAAAAGTACATCGCCGAATCCGTGGCCGACATGATGAAAGCAGGTGGCGTAGGCGGAAAGACCGTGCTGCTTCTGCGGGCGAAGGGCGCGAGAGAGACACTGCCGCGGCGGCTGCGTGCGGCGGGCGCGAAAGTAACTGTCAGAAGCCTATACGAAACTGTGCCTGTCAGTACCGGTGCGAAAAAGCTGCGAGAACGGGTCCTGAAGGTTGATTTCGTCACGGTGGCAAGCGGCTCGACGGTCCGCAGCCTCGCCGCAATCGCGGGAAACGGAAGACTGCCTGCACCGCAGCAGTTGAGAAGGTTTCTCGGCAAAGCCAGGCTGGCATCTATCGGGCCGGTAACCTCGCGCGTGGCGAGGAAGCTCGGCCTGCGCATTGACATAGAAGCCCGCGAGCATACAATGCCGGGACTCGCCAGGGCGATTGCAGCGCACGTTGAGTCCGAGGGATAAAACCGACAGACAGGAGAGAAAATGGACTTCCCGGAAACGAGAATGAGGCGGCTGAGGCGGAACGAGGCTATACGCAGGCTTGTCAGAGAGACGAGCCTGAGCACCGACGACCTGATAGCGCCGCTGTTCGTGCGACCAGGAAAGAAAGTACGAAAACTCATCCCCTCCATGCCGGGCCAGTTTCAGTTGTCCGTGGATAAAGCGGCCAGAGAGGCTGCTTCGCTATTCGCTGCCGGAATCCCGGCAGTGATTCTCTTCGGCATACCACCGAAGAAGGACAGGATGGGAACCGGCGCATACGCAGCCGACGGCATCGTTCAGAAAGCGGTAAAACGCATACGAAAGGAAGTGCCGGACCTTCTGGTTATTACGGATGTCTGCCTCTGCGAGTACACGAGCCACGGCCACTGCGGCGTCGTGAAAAAGCGCGGGGCCGATTTCGAGGTCGATAACGACGCCACCCTGAAGCTGCTGGCGAAGACCGCCTTGTCGCAGGCACGGGCCGGGGCGCATGTCGTAGCGCCTTCGGCCATGATGGACGGACAGGTCGTCGCGATAAGAGATGCACTCGACAAGGCCGGGTTCGAGAACACGGTTATCATGGCCTACTCGGCGAAGTTCGCATCGGCGTTCTACGGCCCTTTCCGCGACGCGGCAGAGTCGCCGCCGCAATTCGGCGACCGCAGCGCCTATCAGATGGACCCGGCCAACGTGCGCGAGGCGCTGCGTGAGGTAGAGCTGGACATCTCCGAGGGAGCCGACATAGTCATGGTCAAGCCGGCGCTCGCATACATGGACATTATCAGCCTGGTGCGCGATGAATTCGACCTACCTGTCGCGTGCTATAGCGTCAGCGGCGAATATGCCATGGTGAAGGCGGCCGCTGCCAAAGGATGGCTCGATGAGCGAAGAACCGTGCTCGAAATTCTAACCGGTTTCAAGCGTGCCGGCGCCGATATGATTCTGACGTACCACGCGAAGGATGTCGCAGGCTGGTTAAAGTAGATACGGGGGCGAAAATGCCGGATTCTCTTGACTGTATTTTCAAGCCGAAGTCAATCGCGGTAATAGGCGCGAGCCAGAAGCCGGGCAAGATAGGCCATGAAATCGTGCATAACCTGGTTACCGCGGAATTCAACGGCAAAGTCTTTCCCATAAACCCAAAAGCAGATGTTATTCATTCCATAAAAGCTTACCCGACCGTTGAGGATGTCCCGGACGAAGTCGAGATGGCGATAATCGCGGTTCCGAAGAGAATCGCGCCCGAAGTGATAAACCAGTGCGTCCGCAAAAAGGTCAAAGGCCTTGTCGTCATAACAGCCGGATTCAAGGAGACGGGCGAAGAAGGGGCGAGGATAGAAGCCGAGATTACGCGCATAGTGCGCTCGTCAGGCATGAGAATGGTGGGCCCTAACTGCATGGGCGTCGTGAATACGGACCCCGAAGTGAGGATGAACGCCAGCTTCACGAGAACCTATCCCCTGACCGGAAAGACCGCGTTCATCTCGCAATCGGGAGCGCTGGGCGAGGCGATTCTCGACTATTCGATTGAGACGAATCTCGGCCTCTCCAAGTTCATAAGCCTCGGCAACAGGGCGGATGTCACCTCGAACGACACGATGGAATATCTCAAGAACGACCCCAGCGTGGAACTCGTGCTCCTGTACCTCGAAAGCTTCGGCAATCCGGTCAATTTTTCCCGAATTGCCAGGGAACTCAGCCGCGTAAAGCCGATAATCGCCGTCAAGAGCGGGAGGACCGTGGCCGGCGCCCGGGCGGCAAGCAGTCATACCGGCTCGCTGGCAGGCATGGACATCGCCGTCGATGCGCTCTTCGAGCAGTGCGGCGTGCTTCGGGCGAACACGATAGAGGAAGTCTTTGACATGGCCAAGGCTTTCGTCGGCCAGCCGCGGCCCGCCGGTCCGAAAGTGGCGATTCTCACGAACGGCGGCGGCCCGGGCATACTCGCAACGGATGCGCTCTCGACGCGCGGCCTCGAAATGGCGCGTTTCAGCCCGGAGACGCTCAAGTCGCTGTCGAGCTTCCTGTCCGAAGATGCGGCCGTTGGCAATCCCGTGGACATGACAGGCTCAAGCAGTCCGGACGATTTCGGGAAGGCCCTCGACATCATACTCAAGGACCCCGACGTGGACAGTGCGCTGGTCATCGTCGTCATGCCCGCCTTCCTCGATGCAAGAGCCGTGGCCCGTTCGGTCATCGATACGAGAAACAGCCATCCCGGCAAGCTCGTCCTGGCGTGCTTCATGACGGGCGCGGAGGACGAGACGGGAGCGCTCAAGCTGCTGCGCGAGTCCGACATACCAGTGTACACTTATCCCGAGAGCGCGGCCATCGCCCTCGAGGGACTGGAGCGTTACCGGAAATGGCGCAGGCGCCCGCACGGCAAGATAAAAAAATTCAAGGTCAAAACGGAATCAGCCGCCGCCGTCCTCGAGACCACGCGAGGCGAGGGCAGGAAGCTCCTGACCATCGCCGAGTCGCAGCAGGTGCTGGCGGCTTACGGAATAGATGTAGCAGCCTCGGCGACAGTCGAGGATGAAGCAACGGCAGCCGCCTTTGCCCGCAAGCACGGTTATCCCCTCGCTCTCAAGATCGTCTCGGGCAAGATATCTCACAAGAGCGACCGCGGCGGCGTCGCGCTCAACATCCGGGATGAGCAGGGGCTGCTCAACGAATACCGCAGGATACGCGAATCTTTCGGCAGGGACGAGGTCGAAGCCATACTCATCCAGGAGATGATAGAAGGCGAAGTCGAGACCATAATCGGCATGACGTACGACCCGACTTTCGGCCCGCTCATCATGTTCGGCCTGGGCGGCATATACGTGGAAGTGCTGCGCGATGTCTCATTCAAGATGTACCCGCTCACCGACCTCGACGCCGATGACATTGTTAAATCGATAAAAGGCTACAAGCTCCTGACCGGCTACAGGGGCAAGGAGCCAGCCGACGTGGAAAAGATAAAGGACACTCTTCTTCGCGTGTCGCAGCTCGCGGGCGATTTCCCGCAGATTCAATCGCTCGAGATGAACCCGTTCTTCGTCTCGGGCGCCAGCGGCTGCACCTGCGCGGTCGATGCCCGCGTCGTGCTCGCATGACAATGGATTAACCGCAAGTGTGAAGCGCAAGACCGAGGCGTTTTAGCGCGGCGGCGGTGACGCCAAGGCCGGCGCACTCCCTGCCATCCACCGTCACGCGACTCACGCCGCAGGCGGGAGAGCCATCTTTGAGCAGCGCTTCTGTCGCCCCGAGCGCACTCGCTAACTCGCAAATAATCTCCGCCGCCCTGACGAAGCTGCGTGTGACATCCGCTCCCTCGATGTTCACGACACGCGCCCTGCCTTCCAGGACATCCATCCCGGTGCCGCCGCTGAACTCCTGGGAAGGTCTCGGAGTCGGCAAACCACCGAGCTGTTCCGGACAGACGGGAATGAGGACTCTTCCCCTGAACTGTTCGGGCAAGATGACTCCTGTGAGTGATTTGTCGTCGTAGCGCGTCGGAAGCCCGAGCAGGCAGGCGCTTACGATGACCGGCGGTTCCGTGATTCTGTCGCGGCGGCTGTCCGTGGCACGACCCTTTCTGCGGGCTCAAGAGAGTTCACACGGCCTGGTCGAAGTACTGCATCGCCTCTTCCTGGTGGAAGACTATGGGAAATATCTGCGAGAGGCCCAGCAGGTCGAACACTTCCTTGACGTTCGGCGACGGGCTCAGCAGGACGATGTTCCCCCCGTTCTGCGTGGCCGTGCCTATGGCGCCTATGAAGACGCCCGCCCCCGCGCTGGATATGTAGTCGAGGCCGTCGAGCCGGACTATTATCTTGAAGACCCGCTGGCGGAAGAGGTCCTCGATGACGTTTTCCATCTCCTCGAAGGTGTGGGCATCGAGAAATCCGGAGGCTGTGATAAGTATTATGCCGTCTTCGAGTTCTCTCTGGTTGATTGCAAGTCCGGACATCGTGTTCTCCTAAGCGCTGTCTGGATTCTCGTCTTTTCCGTCAGCCGCACCTCGCCTACTTCGGTTCGGGAGGCTTAATGTACTTAACCATTGTCAGCATATTCTCTATTCCCGAGCGGAAGACGAACTTGACCTCGTCCATAATCCTCCGCATGAGAAAGAGACCGAGACCGTACTTCTTACCGAGCTTTACGTGCTCGGAGATATTCAGCTCATTGACATCTGTCGGGTCGAACTCCCTCCCGCTGTCCTTGAGCGTGAGTATTATTTTCTCTTCGTCAGCCTTGAAGACTATCTCAATGCTCCTGGTGCCTTTCGCGAAGTCCTCGTAGGCGTGCCTCATGATATTCGAGACGGCCTCGTCAACCGCGAGTATTACCTTGACGTGCTCGCTCGGCGCGAGAGCAGTCCGCTCGATATTGGCCTGCACGAACTCCCTGACACTGGCCAGGTTGGCCGTTTCGTTCGAGACTATCAGTTCCTCGTAAAACACTGAAGCCATGTAACTATTCCCGGTTGCTAATTCTCAGCCGTCTGCGTTCTCCGCATCATCTTCTTTCTCTTCGGCAGCCTCAATCCTGTTCTTCCCGGCGCCCTTGGCCTTGTACAGGGCCTTGTCGGCCGCCCTCACAAGCCCGTGCGCGTCCCTCGCGTCCACCGGATATGTCGAGACGCCCAGGCTGACCGTTATCTTCAACTCGCCGAATTCTCTTGTTCTTATCTTGTTGGTCTCTATGGCTTTTCTCAGCCTCTCCGCCGCCATCACCGCGTTGTCCTTGGCCGTCTCGGGCAGCACGATTACGAACTCCTCCCCGCCGTACCGGGCAACCACGTCAGCCGAGCGGACCTTGCCGCGCACGAGCTGCGCCGTCTGCCTCAGGACGACGTCGCCGACCTGGTGGCCGTAGGTGTCGTTGACCTTCTTGAAGTCGTCGAGATCGAACATGACCAGCGACACGCTCGGCACCTCGACATCGCTGCCTTCCTCGGTCCTGCGATAGCGGCGCGCCCGCTCTATTTCCTGCGAGAGATAGACGTCGAAGTGCCCGCGGCTGAAGACCTGCGTCATCTCGTCGAGTATCGAACGATGGTAAAGCTGCGCGTTGTGCAGCGAGATCGCAACCATCGACCCCAGTAGCCCGAGGAATTCCTTGTCATCGTCCGTAAACTTGAGCCTGTTGAATTTCTTCCCGAGGCAGAGCAGGCCCTTGACATCCACGACTTCCGTCTCGTCGCCCTCTTTTATCAGGGGAACGCACAGCTCGACGCCGGACTTCTGCAGCGCCTTGTATTCCTCGAACTCGCCGAACATCCCGGCCGCTTCGTCAACCTCGAACGGTCCTGACTTCTCTACCAGCTTCATGGCGAACGGTCCGTCGGCCACGAACTCGAAGAATGGAACCTCGACGTTCTTGGCGGCGACAGGCACGATTTTCGGCTCGGAATGGTCCTGCCTGCGCATCAGGAAGACCTGCTGCACGGCGAACTGGCCCATGACCGTATTCAGTGTGAATCGCTCGATGAGTTCGATGTCGAGGCTCTTGGCGTTTATCTGGCTTGCGACCTCGATTACAGTGTCGAAATCGAGCTTCAGCTTCCTGAGAAGCTTGAGCCCGTTGTTCCTGTCGTCGTCGAGGTCCGCGAGGCACTTGAGCACAATCTCCTTCTTGCCGGAGTCCGTAATGCACTCCTCGATTATCTCGACCGCTTTCTCTCTATCGGTAAGCTCAGTCAATCAGGCCTCCGGCCAGAAGTCACCGCGCAGCGCACGCAACGCGTACGCACGCCGGCGCATTCTTGAATCTACATATTACAATCGAGGGCAAAATTGTCAAGCGTTTTGTTCGGGCACGACCCGGGCAGCCGCGTGCACCTAAGCGCCGAATGGCAGCCTTGGAATGATATATATAATCGCCAGGTGCCCCGCTGCGCAGGCGAAAACACCTGCGGCCACGTCGTCGAGAGTCAGGCCCCAGCCGCGCGGCAGCTTCTCTATCTGCCTGACGGGCGGCGGCTTCACGATGTCGAAGAACCGGAACAGGAAGAAGGCCAGCACGGCGGCTGTAACAGGTTTGACATCAACAAGAAACGCCGCAGAGACGAAGTAGCCCGCGACCTCGTCCGTGACCACCTGCGACGGGTCCTTCCTGCCGTAGGCTTCCTCCGCGCAGCCTCCCAGCGCAATAGTCAGCACGGTGAAGGCCGCCGCGAGCCCGAGACAAAGAGGAAGCATGGGAAGTCCCGCCGATGCCAGCGCCAGGTAGACAAGGGCCGCTCCGGCGGAGCCCCACGTTCCCGGCATCTTGGGGAGATAACCCAGGCCGAAGAAGGACAGCAGTATCTTACTGGCTTTCTGTGCCACTTCTGAGAATCCTGATTGCCTTGACGAGGTATGCTACGCCGCTGAGTGCCGTCCACACCGTGACTCCGATAACCGCAACTCTCGTGAAATATTGAAACCCGGTTATATCGCTCGTGTTGGCGACATGGAAGATGAGCCAGCCGATGAGGCAGTACTGCGATGTGACTTTCACCTTGCCCCACATCATCGCCGGGAATTGCCTGCCCTGTCCCTCGATGAATCCCCGCAGGCCGGATACGAGGAACTCGCGCCCGAGGATAACCACCACCATCCACGGCTGAAGGTACGTCTGGGGAAATCCGAGGAGGAAGATGAAGCTGCCCGCCGTAAGAACTTTGTCCGCGAACGGGTCTGCAATGCGCCCGAACGTAGTCACCATGCCGTATCTTCTGGCTATCATGCCGTCGAGCATGTCTGTCAGCGCCGTCAAGACGAAAAGCACAAGCGATACAACGAGAAGCAGCCAGGGCGGCTCCGGCCTGCGGGCGGCCACGCTCAACATCGAAAACACGACCACAGACATGAGGAGGCGCAGCACTGTAAGGAAGTTGGGGAGGTTCAATGCGAAATCTCCAAAGAAAACGGACGAGTGCCGGCGGACGCTACCTTAGTATAAGGTCGTAGCCCGACGTGTCAACAACCTCCATCTCGGGCACAGGGTCTTCAGGTGCATCTTCCAACTCAATCAAGGCTCTACAGTCGATTTCAGGGGCGTCCATGTAAGTGCGACCCTCGAATCTTCCCTGCCCCGTCCGCCTTTCCACGAGCACTTCCAACTGCTTGCCGACCATGCTGCGAGCGAAGGAATGCGCGACTTCCCGCTGAGCGAGCATCAGACTCTCATGCCTGTCGGTAATTACCCCGGGAGGAAGCTGGTCGCTCATCTTCCCGGCCGGCGTTCCCTCTTCCCGCGAGTACTCGAATGCTCCGAGCCGCTGGAAATATCCTTCTTTCACGAAATCGAGCAGCTTCCTGAAATCGTCTTCCGTCTCGCCCGGAAAGCCCGCAATGAGCGAAGTGCGAAGCGCCAGCCCCGGAATGCGCTCGTGCAGCCTGCGGACAAGCCCGCGCGTCTTCTCCTCGCTGTGGCGTCGGCCCATTCTCTTCAGCACCGGGCCGCTTATATGCTGCACCGGCAGGTCGAGATATTTCACTATTCGAGGCGTGCCCGCAATAACATCGATGAGTTTATCAGTCACTTTCTCAGGGCTTGCGTACATGAGTCGTATCCACCGCAGGCCCTCAACCTCCGAGAGCCGCACGAGAAGCTCCGCTACATCGATGCCCTCGTCCAGGTCGCTGCCGTAGGCAGTCGTATCCTGCGCTATGACTACCAGCTCTTTTATCCCGAACTCGGCGAGTTCCCGCGCTTCTTCGAGTACGGCTTCGGGCGTTTTCGAGCGGAAAGGCCCGCGAATTTTCGGAATGGTGCAGAACGTGCACTTGTTCGAGCAGCCCTCGGCGATTCGCAGGTACGCGGTGTACGGACCGCTCAGAATCAACCGCCCCGTCTCCGCCTGAAGTTCATACTCCCTTTCGCCTTCGAAGAAGCGGTCTTTCTTTTCGAGTACGCACCGCGCCAGCGCAGCAATCCGCGGATATGCTGAAAACGTTACCGCGGCATCCACTTCGGGAAGGGTTTCAAGGAGTTTTTCGCCTTCCTGCTGCGCCATGCATCCGGCGACTATAAGCGCGCGTATCCCGCCGTGTCGCTTCAGTTCGGCCAGTTCATTGATGACGGACAGGGCCTCTTTTCTCGCAGGCTCGATAAAGCAGCACGTATTTACGATTACGACTTCCGCGGTTTTCTCGTCTTCGCACAGGAGGAAGTCGCCCTCGAGCATGCTCGCGGCTATCTTCTCCGAATCCACCAGGTTCTTAGGACATCCCAGGCTGACCAGCCCGAAAGTCACGCCATCTTCGGAATCACTCCTGCGCTGCTTCCTGCGATTCTTCTTCCTGCCCATACCACAGCATTCTATCAGCAAGCTTGCCCGAAGGCATCACTGAAATGAGAGTTCGTTTGACAGGAACCCGACGAATACGGAAAGGCTATTTCTTGGGCTTAAGGTACTTGTCAGTGTCGATACCGTCCTTCTTCATCTTGTCGAATGCGCTTTCGTACTCTTTCCTCAATGCCATCAGCTCATTGTAATGCTTGTGCAGATATTCTACTGACAGTCTAAGGTCTTGTATTTTCATGTCCTTGCCTGCCATCAACATGGCCAGCCCCTTGAAAAACTCGCTGAGCTCCGATTCCTCAGTGATATTAACTTCTTTGAGTATGTCGCGATATTGTGCAGGAATACTCCGAAGCCACGGGCCGGCTTTGTACGATTTCTCTTTTTCAGTCTTGAGTGATTTCTCCAGTTTCAGCTTGTTTTGAGTGATTGCCTTGAGCTCTTTCTGCGCTTTTTTAAGCTCTGTCTTTTCATCATCAAGGCTCTTTGCCAGTTCATCACGGGCCTGAGTGAGAGAAGATTCGCTTGCCGCAGCCTTTTCGCGCAGTTGCGCAAGCCCGGCGCGGGCCTTCTCCAGCTCCGACCCGGCTGTCTCGGCTTTCTTGTCCGCCTCTTTCAGCTTGTAACTTGCCTGCCTGAAGAGAAGCTCGTTTTTTACCGCTTCCGCGCTCAAACGCTCCATTTCGGCATTCTTCTGCTCGAGTGACTGCCGGAGCTTCTCAGTCTCCGCCCCCGAACACGAAAAGCAGAACAGAGCGGCAATGCAAACAGCAAGACAGTAAACCCTCGCCACGGCACACCTCCGCCATCGTCAAGGAATAGAAGTTTCACTCGCTCTTTCTACTGGAGTATAAACCAGCCAGACCGGACAGTGCAAGCTCGCACTGCATGGAATGACATGCTCGAAAGTGCTGGATTAGGCAGCAGCCTTTCTGTAGAATACCACCATCTTCGAACTGCTGCATCAGCGGGAGCCGCCGTACCATGGGGTGCCTGACGTGGATATTCGAAATGCTGGAGGAGGGGCCCTTCTCGGGCGGCGAGTTCAGGAGGCCTGAGGGGCGCAACTTCCGCTCGGCGTCAGACGAGCTCGAGCCGGAGACTCTCTGCGAAGCCGTGACTGTCGTGCTCGAATTCCTCCGGGATGTCACGCGCGTGCGCAGGCTGTACACCTACAACGACTGGTGGGAACATGACGGAGAGTTTTTCGCCGGTGAGAGGACTACCTTCAAGAAACTCCTTGAAAACGTGAGAACGCCGCAAGCGATGGCCCTGATCATGCGTTGCGAGACAATGGTTCACCTGGGGGTTGCGCCGGTGCGGTCGGCATGGTACCTGCGATTCTATCTCGACGAGGATATCACCCACCTGCTGAAAAAAGGCAGCTATGACCCCCGGCGCGTGCCGGAATTCTCTAACAAGTTCGATGTTACCCTGCCGCCCTCCCTCGCTGACCGCTTTCGACGCGAGGTCGTGCCCAAACTCCCCTGCGAAGTGACGGAACAGGATTCCGTGATGTACTACGAATCAATAACGGAAGAAGGCTAATGCCGACTCCGCGCCTTCCGTTACGTAGTAGCGTGCATAGAGCAGCTACTTCTTTCTCTCGTACCACTCCTTCCACCTGGCGTGGTCGGGGCCAAAGTTTTGGCCGGTGATTTTGCTCAGCGCGCCAGTGATTGTGGCGCGGTAATTGGCAAGCACCATTTCCCACGAGACTGCCGCAGGCGAGACAATATTTTCATCCCCGAGCGCCTCGATAAGCGCGGGAACGGCTCTCTCGTCGCCAATATCCCCGAGTTCTATCGCGGCTGACTCTCTCGTCGAAGCGGCCCTTTCTTTCAACATGCCGATAAGCTTATCAATCCTTGCCTCATCGACCGTCTCCCGCTGCACCGGGGGCTCTGTCTTCGGGGTGGATTCGCACCCGCAGACAAGCAGCATGGCAAACACGGCAAGCACAATCGCCTTTCCCATTTCTCTCCTCCTTCCAATTGGATTTGCTTTTCGCCCAGAAAGGATACTACAGAGCTTCGGCGCCTGCAAGAAGCCACTCGTTTTCCGGTGCAATTGAAACAACATTAACGGGTTGATTTGTGGAGATTTGTGAGGTAGAATGCAGTCGAAGGTTCAGGCACCGACCTTAACGGAAAAGGGAGAGTGAAGATGCGATATGCAGTCCTGACAGCGCTGGTGATAGCAGTTCTCGCCCTGCCCGCGCTGGGAGATACGGTCTACCTGAAGAACGGCAGGAAGCTGGTAGGCAAGACGGAAATCAAGGGAGACAAGGTCATTATCAAGACGGACCTGGGCATCATGTCTTTCTCGCTCAAGCAGGTCGAGCGCATAGAGAAAGACGAAAAGACGCTTAAGGTTCCCAAGAAGGAAGACAAGACGCTGCCCGGGAAGAAAGTCGGCGAGCAGGAATGGGAAGTGCTGCCGGACATGCCTCACCATCACGTGCCCTATGCGGAAGTCGAAGCCGGTGCCAAGGTAGTAGCCCTGAACCCGCGCGCTGGCGTCGCCGTCTCAGGCACAGTCGCCGAAGTGGTCCCGGCAGAAGATGAGCGCACAATCAGGTTCGAAGCACCGTCGAAGGCGGTATTCAAGCAGGATGATTCCAAGGACTACACGTTCTACAAGATTGACACCGGCAAGACGCTGACCAAACTGCTCTTCTTCGGCTGCAAGGCGGGCGACTCGATAACGATATACGAGGAGAGCAAAAGGAAGAGAGACGTGGTTTTCGATAGCATCGCGGACGATAAGGTCGTCGTCAAGGTCAAGGATGAATCCGAGACTTTAGAAGCGTCGAGCATCTACATGCTGCGCAATGACACGGCCAAGGTCAGGGTGCTCGAGACCTACCTCAAGTCGAAAGGCTTCAAGGAAGGAAGCTGCTTCACGTTCAAGGAGCCCGACGGGACCATTCACATGGGCAAATTCGTAAAAAGCGAAGAAGGCCTGACAATCCAGACCGATGCAAAAGGCGTGGAGCTTACGTGGTCGTTCATTGACGAGATTGAGACGCTCCAGTCCGATGAGTACGACGCCCGAACCAAACGCCTGAAGAAGTCCGAGTCCGCGTACTCGCCCGCGGTAAAGCCCGGCGACGGCGCACGCACGGCGGAGACGGCTCTCGGCAAGGCCGACAGGGAAGGTCCGGGTATCAGCGGCAGAATCAACATGGAGGGCGCCGATTCCCTCGGGCTCTACACCCGGTTTTACAAGAAGCAAGCGTTGTGGGTCTCATCGCGAAAGGGCGTCATCTACGAAGTCGAAACCGAAGAGGGCTTCGAAGGCAAGATTTACGGGATGATGCTCAAATCAAAGCTCGAAGACGCGCTCAAGGCGACCGACCTGCACTTCTACAGGTCTAACATGAATAATCCGAAGATAATGATTTCAAACACGTTATACCCGCTGCAGGTAAAAATAATGCTCGACGACAAGCTCAAGGTCATCGATAAGCTCAAGGTAACAGACCTCAGCGCGGCAGGCGACTGGGTCGTAAAGGCAGGCGTGATAATGCGCAGCCTGGATAAAAGCAAATAAGCACTTCACGGGACTAACAGGAAGCCAGCGTGCTACGGTATATTCCCGCTTTTCTGCTGTTGGCCGTCTGCTGCGCCGCCTTTCCCCAGGATACGCCTGCCCCCGAAAAACAACCGGGAAAAGACCCCGCCGAACAGGCGACGACCGAGGGCCAGGAAGAAGAACGCCAGAAACTGCTGCGCCGTCTTGAAGCGCGCAGGCTCATCCGCGAACTCGCCGGCGATATCAAGGAAGAACTCGTCCCGAAGCTCGACAAGCTCGGCGCCGAAGGGGTCGAGGAACTGCTCGCCTCGAAGAAAAAGGAGGCCGGCGAAGCGCTTAAGCTGCTTTGCGGGAAATGGACCGCAAGCCTGGCCGCCGAGAACTTCAAGGAGCGTGACCGGGCTTTCGGTCTGCTTTACGCCGCGGGAGAGGCGGGCATCGAGCATCTCAAGAAAGCGGCCGATTCCAACATCGCGCACCTCAAGGAAACTGCGCTGCTTCTGCTTCACATGATAGACTACAGGATATCGCCCGGGCTGTACGAGAGGCTCGGCCACGTCATGGCGGATTTCGGCAAATCCGACTGGCGCAGGAAAATAGAGATGATAAGCGAACTCGAGAGGCTCGGCGGCCCGCTCGCGGTGCCCGCGCTGAAGAGAATGCTCGAACGTGAGACCAATCCTCGAGTCCAGGGCCAGGCGGCCAACTCGCTCATCAGGGTCGGGACGCTCGAAGACCTGAAGTTCCTGCAGAAAATCGGCCTCACAAGCAAGATTCAGGCGCCTGCGATAACTGCAGAGATTTACCTGAGCCAGGGCATCAAGTACAGCCAGGCCAAGCGATACAAGGAATCCATCGAGGAATTCAAGAAAGCCCTGAAGGATGCGCCCGATGATTTCAGAACCCACTACGAAATCGGCATGGCATATCTGCTGACGAAACAATTCGCGCTTTCGGTAAGTCACTTAAGAAAATGCCTGAAACAGCAGCCGGAGAATCACCTTGTCCACTACAACCTGGCCTGCTCGTACTCGCTCATGAACGACACGGATGGCGCTATAAGGCATCTGGCGCTTTCTGTGGAAAACGGCTACAGCGACATTGCCCACATGGAAAAGGACGAAGACCTCGACAATATCCGCTCAGACCCGCGATATAAAAAGCTCGTGCAGGAATTAAGACTAAAGCAGGAAGAATCAAAAAAGGAGAAAGAATAGCGGGCAGCCCGCTCCTTTCTCAACGATTTCCGCCTTCCGAATTGCTGCAGACTTTTGCTAAGTGCGGGTCCGTGCGCAGATTTAGCTTGCGAGCAGGCCGTAGCGGCAATATACTAACAAGGCTTAGTGGCGCTCTTTGTGCAGGCACCTGATGAGAAAGCCGACCTCCAAGAAAGACATCAACATAATGGACCTCTCGTCCATTTTCCAGTCGCTCTCGGCAGCGAAACGTTCGGGAACGCTGCGCGTCAAGCACGGGGACGAGGAGAAACTGGTCTACTTCCGCAAGGGCAGCGTGGAAGCGGTCGTCGCTCCCCGTAAAAAGCACATGCTCGGCGAAGCCCTGATGAAGTACGGGGCAATAACGGAGGAGCAGCTTCAGGAGGCACTGCAGAAGCAGAAAATCTGGAAGGTTGACCTGGGCGGCGCGCTGCTGAAGCTGGAATTCGTCGGCGAAGAGGAGATTCGCAAGGCGCTGGTCTTCCAGATTACGGAAGAAGTCTGCGAGGTTTTCGCCTGGCAGGACATACACTGCGAATTCAGCGCGGGAGAGCCGCCGGAGGATATCACCAAGCTCTCGCGCGAAGGCGTTCACGTCTCTGTCGCGCCGGAAAGCCTGGTCATGGAGGCTGCACGCCGGATTGACGAGTGGGAGATTCTGCGCGAGATGCTCCCGTCCATGAAGGACGTGCTCATGGCCACTCCCAAGGCGGTCCACTATTACAGCGAAAGCGGGAACGAGGCCGAACTCGAGGTTCTCTCGTTCGTGGACGGTGTTCGCGACGTAAGCGAAATTATCGGGAAGGCGCGCATGTCGAAATTCGACGTGCTCAAGACGCTTCACAAGCTTGTCTCGGCCGGCGAGGTCGCGCCGGTGGCGTCCGTCCAGCTCGTGCAGCTCGGCCTCAACTGCGCCAGCCAAGGCCAACTCGAAAAGTGCGCAAGGCTCTACGAGCGGGCGATTGAGCTGGGAGTTACCGACATCGACCTCGATATGCGCCTCGCGGAGACCTACGAGGCTCTCGGCATAGGCGAAAAGGCCATCGAAAAGTACGTAGTCCACGCCGAGGAGGCAAAGAAAGCGGGCAACATCGAAGAGGCGCTCGCTTCGTACAGGAAGATAGTAAGCCTGAACAGGGGCGAGATAGAGGCGCACGAGGAGCTTGTCGATACGCTCGTTACGCTCGACAGGAGGGAGGAGGCGGCGAGGGAAGCCACCCGCCTCTCGCAGAGTCTGCTCGCGCGGGGCGAAGGACCCAGGGCGGCCTCGCTTTGGTCGAAGATGAAGGAAGCCCTGCCTGACAACGCCGCGCCTTATCGCCACCTGGCCGACCTGCACGCGGCAGCAGGACGCACCGTCCAGGCCATAATCGAACTCGAAAACCTCGCCGGCCTCTACCTTGTCAATGAAAAGCACACCGAGGCCATCGCAACTTTCCGGGAAATGCTGAACCTGGACAAGGAGTGCGTGCAGGCGAGGCTCTCGCTGGCGGGAACGCTGGCAGACATGGGCGAAACCGAGGACGCGGTCAGCGAGTACAACGCCCTTGCAGAAACTCTCGTCAAATCCGGCGTTATACACGATTCGGCGAACTGGACCTTCCTGATTGACATTTACGAGAAGATAACCAGCCTCGAGCCCAACAACATCACCGCCCGCGAGTGGCTGGCCAAGGCATACATAGAAAACGACCTCATCGAGAAGGCGATTCCATGCCTGCGCCAAGTGGCCGAGGCAAAAAAAGCGGAAGGCCGCCTCGGCGAAGTGCCCGATTCCCTGAAGCAGATTATAGAACTCCAACCCGATGAGACTGACACAAGGCTCGAGCTTGCGAAAGTGTATCTGGAACTCGGCGACATCGTCCGCGCTTCCGACACTTTCCAGGAAGTGATTACAATGGCGCTGGATAGAAAAGAGTTCGGGCTTGCGCAGCGCGCCGCGTCGCGACTTCTCAAGGCAAGTCCTTACAGCCTTGTCGCCCACCGCGCCCTGGCCGAGCTTTACGAACACGTAGGAGAAGACGACAAGCGACTAATGGAGCTGCGCACGGTGGGCTGGCTGAGCTACTGCGGTGCCGATTACAAGGAAGCGGCGGCCGCGTTCGAAGAGGTGCTCAGGCTGAAGCCTTCTTCAACGGATATCTCGCTCGTGCTGCCGACCGCTTACGAACTCCTGGGCGACAAGAGCAAGGCTTTCGACCTGTACCTGCTCCTCGCGAGACAATGCGCCGACCGGAACGACCTTTCACTCGCCAGGTGGGCAGGCGAGAGAGCCGCGCAAATCGACGGCGCGAGCAACAAGGTGGAGCGTATACTCGCCCAGGTCGATGAGAAAGAGGCAACGCTCAAGCGCACCAGCAGGGGCCCGATTATAGAACGCCCTGCGCGAAAGCCGCCCCAGCCGGTCATCGACAAGAAAGACAAGACAGACGAATAGCGAGCCGGCGCCGGGACTTCCCGATAACACCCACGGGCCTATGGAAGCCGAACTCACGCAAACTGGCCTCAAAAAGCTTAAAACGCTGTTTCCGACCCGTGCTCCCCACATCGACATGTTCGAAGCAATCCGCAAGGCCATCCACTCTGTCAGCTTTAAGCATCCTCCCGTAATTGAAAGAGACAAGCTGAAGCGCGAACTTCGTTCCGGCAGGACAATTCTCGATGCATGCGGGCGCAAGCTGGATGTCGGGGCGTTCGGCGAGGCGCTCAGAAAGCTGTTCGCGTTCCTCGCAGACCATGCATCGAAAGGCGACAAAAACAAGGCCGCGAGTTATTCGGCTATCGCGCAGGACCGTCTGCCTGATACGCTCATGGATGATTATCTTCTCGCGGCGGGGGAGGCACTCACACGTCACGCGAAAAACCTCGGGCTTACGGTCGCCGAGTTGATATCCTGCTGCCAGCAGGCGATACGCCCCCAGCTTATTGCGCTTCGAGATGCGAACCTGCAGGCGGACGACGAAACGTGGATTCTCGGGCACTGCCCCTGCTGCGGGGCTCTGCCCTGCACCGCAGAGCTTACCGCAGAGGGAGTTCTGCTCCTGCATTGCCCTAACTGCCTGGCCATATACAGGTTCGCGCGACATCGCTGCCCGGGTTGTGGTCACGCAGGGCTCGTAACGCTGACAATGGAAGCCTGGCCCCATCTGCTTCTTGAAAAATGCCCCAAATGCGAATCCTGCCTGAAAACATGGAACGACGGCTCCGCCCGGCCCCCTTGCCCCCATCCCTATCTCGACCTTGTTACGGGCGAGGTGGACGAAGCAGCCGGCCTCCAGGGACTTAAGCGTCTATCCATCGGCGTTATGGGGATTTAGCCTGCCTGAAACATGCACGCCTGGTGAATGATGGCGCAGACCTACTTATTAAGCAGGCAGATAAAGAGATAGAGGTTAAGCACAAGCGAGAGTATCAGAACGCCCAGTGCAAGGAAAAAGTAGAGCTTGAAGTTGGCCACGCTCTCTTCGAGCTTGTCGGCATGCTTGGAGTATCGCTGCGCGAGCAGCTTTTCCCGCTTCAATGCCGATAGTATCGTCGTCTTCCCGACCTGCGCATCGGAGCCCCGGGGATCCTCGGCAAGCCGCGCAACGGCAAGGTCCTCGAGAAGGTCCTCTATGTTCGCATAGCGGTCATCGGGCTGCCTTGCCATCATCTTGATAATGGTATTGCAGAGTTCTCTGCTGAGGTTCCTGTTGTATACACGGGGGTCGGGCAGTTCGCCCTTGACGTGTTTCTGCATGACGACGCCGCTGGGCCCCTCGTAAGGCGGCCTGCCCGTCACCATGTGGAAGAGGCTCACGCCCAGAGAGTATATGTCCGAGCGCCAGTCAATGTTCTTTTCCCCCATCGCCTGTTCGGGAGATATGTATTCGGGCGTGCCGAGTACGGAGTTCTCATCCTCGAGCTGCCTGTCCAGTTCGCGGCCGATTCTGACGAACCCGAAGTCGCCGAGCTTGGCTATGTTATCCTTCGTAAGGAGTATATTGCCCGGCTTGATGTCGCAGTGGACAATGGCCTGATCCTTGAGGTAATTGAGCGCCTTGGCAACCTGGATAACGATATCAATCGCCTTCGTCACATCCATGGCGCCCTGGCGGTCAAGTATGTCCTCGACCGAAACGCCCTCCACGTACTCCATCGAGAAGTAATACTTCCAGTCCTGCTTGCCAACGTCGAAGACGCTGATAAGGTTGGAGTGGGATAGTTTACCCATGAGCCTCGCTTCGAGCAGGAAACGCTTGCGGAACTCCTCATCCTCGAGCCATTTCTTGTGCAGGATTTTAAGCGCGACAATCCGGTTCATCGAACGCTGGAGGGCCTTGTATACGACTCCCAGGCCGCCCTCGCCAATCTTCGAAATAATGTCGTAACCGCGGACGGCCATGGACTGCTTCTCGCCGTCGCGGACTATGCGGTCGCAGGCCAGGACTATGGCCGAGGCTTCGCGCTTCTGGATATATCCCCTGGTAAGGGCAAGCGTGGCGAAATCACTGCCGGCGTCCTCTTCCGTTTCGAGCTGGTCGAGAACGTCCTTCATCTGCTGGGGCGTCATGAAACCGTTCTTCACGGCCAGTTTGCCCAGTGTAATGTCGCGCTTGGTTACCACGCTGCGTCCTTAAAATGCTGGCACGGGATTACAGGCAGATAAGTATCATGCAGAAACTAAGACGTAAATCAAGCGGCAGATTGTCTCACTTTTGCAAATTTTCCCTCATGCAGCTGCAGGGCCCGGCTTTTTCCGGTACGGAAGAGAAGCTCGCAGACGGTCATTCCGCGGATATCCGACTGTTATCCTCATGTTCAACGGCAAGAACGGTCATCTCGAAGCTGAGTTCCATGCCCGCAAGCGGGTGATTTGCATCCACCGTCACGGTGCCGTCATCCATCTCCCGGGCAACCACCTCTATCTCCTTGCCGGATTTCGAGAACAGCTTCACAAGCGAGCCCGGCTTAAGACCGGGAAGGTGTTGGAAGAGGCTTCGCGGCAGCTTCCTGACCAGAGACTGGTCGCGCGCCCCGAAGGCCTCGCCGGGTGGGACGAGCATCTTCCTGTTCTCTCCGACCGACATGCCCACGACGGCGACATCAACCCCTCCAATGGCGCCGTGGTCTCCCGCGCGCAGCCTCATCTGTCCGCTTTCGGCCGCCACCACCCCGCGCTCGCCATCAATCACGGCGGCATTGAAGCGTATGACGGCAATATCTCCCTCTGCGATTCCTAGCAAGCGAGAATCTCCCATTGACGCAAGAATCGAATTACAAATTCCCCGGAATCATATTATATGACGTGACGCAACGGTCAAGAATAATCCGGCCTGCAAGGCTTTATCGCGGCCTGCAGCACGCCTACTCCGGCCCGGATAAACTCGCTCTTGGGCCGCAAGCAGCATAAAATTTACCTTTTTTAGTTGACTTGACCGCAGAACAACGTACTATTTTCGGTTTAAGTAGCCGGGAGCGGTGTGCATAAGGTGGGCAAGTAATGGCCAACCCAAGACGGAAGCACTCAAAGTCGAGGACACGCAAAAGACGGGCACACCATGGGTTGCGCTTGCCGGGGTCAGTAGACTGTCCGCGGTGCGGGCAGCCGATGCTGCCCCACAGGGTATGTGCGAACTGCGAACACTTCAAAGGCAGGGAGTACACACTCTGGAGGCCTGAGAAACCCAGCGGGTAGCCTCCACGCGGGGAATCCCGGTCCATTTGCTCCAACTCGCTGTGCACCAACAAAATAGAAGCGGTGAAATCACAGGTTAGGCCGTGAGAATAGCTGTAGACGCCATGGGTGGTGACAACGCGCCCGCAGAAATAGTGCGTGGTGCGGCAAAGGCCGTGCAGAACGGCCTGGGCGTGGACATAGTGCTCGTCGGGCACAAGGCCAAGATAGAACCGAACCTGGAGCCCACCGGGGAAGAGAACCGGATTCACATAATGCATGCCGAGGAAGTAGTGGGCATGCACGAGCCTCCCGTCAGCGCTATACGCAAAAAGCGCAACTCATCGATAACCCGATGCATGGTGCTCCTGAGATCCGGAAGGGCCGGTGCTGTCGTTTCCGCCGGCAACACGGGTGCGGTCGTCGCCGCGGCCATGTTCATGTCGAAGAAACTCGAGGGCGTGAAGCGCCCCGGGATTGCCATTCCATTTCCCACGGATACCGAAAGTGGCATCTGCACGATAATAGACGCCGGTGCGAACCTGAAGTGCAAGCCCATAAACCTGCTGCAGTACGCAGTCATGGGCAGCATCTACAGCGAACAGGTCATCGGCGTAAACAAGCCGCGCGTGGCACTGGTTAACGTCGGCGCCGAAGACGAGAAGGGCAATTCACTCGTGAAGGAAGCCCGCGGTCTGCTCGCCGATTCGCCGGTAAACTACGTCGGAAGCGTCGAGGGACAGGAGCTATTCAGCGGGGTGTGCGATGTGGCTGTGTGCGAGGGTTTCGTGGGCAACGTCATTCTGAAAGTCGCCGAAGGAATGGGCGAAGGCATGCTGCGCTGGCTCAAACAGAGCATCGAGTCATATATAACCAATGGCGGCGACAAGAACATAGCCAAGGCGCTCTTCAGCAACCAGAACGTCCTCGGCAACTACTCCGAGTATGGGGGCGCCCCACTGCTCGGCATAAACGGCGTGTGCATCATCTGCCACGGGCGCTCCGATGCAAATGCCATCGCCAATGCCATAAAGGTCGCGAAGAAAGTAGCCGAAAAAAAGGTTAATGAGAAGATTGTGGAAACTCTCAGGGCGCTGGGATTGAGATGGCGCCTCGGCAGGTTCTTCGACAGGGACAGCCATTAGCAAAACCGGGGAATGAAGCATGACAAGAATGGCCAAGATAGCAGGGACCGGCTCTTACGTGCCCGAGCGCAAGCTGACCAACGCGGACCTCGAGAAAATCGTTGACACGACCGACGAGTGGATAACCAGCCGCTGCGGCATCAAGGAGCGCCGCATTGTCAACGAGGGCGAGCCCACATCGAAGCTCGCTCACATCGCAGCACAGCGGGCGCTCGAAATGGCCGGCAGATCCCCGTCCGACGTTCAGGCGATTATCGTAGGCACCATAACTCCCGACACGATATTCCCGTCCACTGCCTGCTACCTTCAAGAAAGTCTCGGCTGCGGCTATGCGGCATCCTTCGACATACTCGCGGCCTGCTCCGGCTTCATCTATTCATGCGGAATAGCCAAGTCCTTCGTGGAGACGGGCCAGTACGACTGCGTTCTTGCCATAGGTGCGGAGACTCTCACGACCATCACCGACTATCAGGACCGCAATACCTGCATACTCTTCGGCGACGGCGCGGGCGCGGCCGTCATCGTTCCCAGCGACGATGACAGCGGCTTCCTGAGCATGAACATGCACGCCGAGTACGACAAGACGGGGATGATGGTTCTTCCCGCCGGAGGGTCGCGCATCCCGGCATCGCACAGGTCCATCGCTGAACGCAAGCATTACATGAATTTGAAGGGCCGCGAGATATTCAAGTTTGCCGTTCTGCGGGCGAATCAGATGCTGCAGCATGAGCTTGAGGCCAATAACATAACCATGGAAGACATCAAGTATATCTTCCCGCACCAGGTCAACATGCGGATTCTCCAGTCAGCGGCGGACAGGTTCAACATGGACGTTGGAAAGTTCTACATCAATCTCGACCGCTATGGTAACACTTCCGCTGCATCCGTGCCCATCGCGCTCGATGAGGCAGTGCGAGGCGGCGAGATAACCAAGGGAGACTTAATAATACTCGTGGCTTTCGGCGGAGGCAAGACTTGGTCTTCGTCGCTCGTACGTTTCTGATTGCGAACGCAAAGGGTGTGTGATATGTCGGGTGCAGGATACCTTTTTCCCGGACAGGGCGCGCAGGTCGTGGGTATGGGCAAGGATATCCACGATGCGTATGACTACGTCAAGGAAATATACGGGAAGGCGAACGAGGTACTCGGATACGACATTGCGAAGCTGTGCTTCGAAGGTCCAATAGAGGAGTTGACGAAGACGAGCATATCTCAGCCGGCCATCCTTACAACCAGCGTGGCAGCCCTCGAGGTCCTGCGCAGGACCCGGGACCTGCCGGAACCCGTCGCCACCTGCGGGCTGAGCCTCGGCGAGTACTCGTCGCTGGTTTTCGCAGGCTCTCTCACCTTCGAGGAAGCGCTCTTCCTCGTTGACAAGCGCGGGAGGTTCATGCAGGAAGCCTGCGATGATTCCGACGGCTCGATGGTGTCCGTCATAGGCCTCAATCACGCCAAAGTGGAGGAACTCGTCGCGCAGTCCGCCGATAAAGGCGTCATATGCGCGGGCAATTACAACTCGCCACTGCAGGTCGCGGTCTCCGGCGACAGGGCAGCCCTTGAGGAAGTATCGAGGCTCGCAACCGAAGCCGGCGCCAAGCGGGTCATCCCCCTGAAAGTCGCCGGTGCTTTTCATTCCAGGCTCATGAGCCCCGCTGCAGAGAGACTCGCCCCCTTTATCGAAAAGGCCGATTTAAACAAGCCGGAAGTGCCGTTCGTGAGCAACGTAACGGGCGAGTTCACCGAATCGCCCGACGAAATCAAGCAGAACCTTATAAAGCAGGTTGACAATCCTGTGAAGTGGAGCCAGTCAATGGAGCTTCTGGTCTCCAGGAACATTAGCAGCTTCCTGGAAATCGGACCCGGCAGCGTGCTCGCCGGCCTCATGCGCAGAATCGACGGCTCCGCCACGGTGACGAGCCTGCTTGGACTGGAGTCTTACGACGCCCTGAATTAGGAGAGCGTTTTGAACCTGAAGGAAAAAGTCGCCGTTGTTACCGGAGCGGCCCGCGGAATCGGTCAGGAAATCGCCCTGCAGCTTGCCGGCCGAGGCTCGGACATTGCAGTCGTTGATATCAAGGCGGAACTCTGCGAGGAGACGGTCGCGCTTGTGCGCGAACTCAACAGAAAGGCCGCCGCCTTTGGCTGCGACGTCGCCGTTCCCGGCGAGGTAAATTCCACCGTCGAGGCTATCATCGGGGAATTCGGCAAGATTGACTTCCTCGTAAACAACGCTGGAATTACACGCGACAATCTTCTCATGCGCATGAGCGACGAGGAGTGGGATGCCGTCATAGCGGTGAACCTCAAGGGTGTCTTTAACTTCACACGCGCCGTCGCAAGGCCCATGATGAAGCAGCGTTCCGGCAGGATAGTGAACATAGCATCCATCATCGGAATTACGGGAAATGCGGGCCAGGCGAATTACTCCGCATCGAAGGGAGGCGTAATAGCGCTGACCAAGACCACCGCCCAGGAGCTTGCGCCAAGGGGCATAAACGTCAACGCCGTCGCGCCCGGCTTCATAGAGACCGAAATGACCGGCGTGTTGCCGGACGACGTTAAAAAGAATATAATGACGCGGGTCCCGTTCGGCAGAATGGGCAAACCGGTGGATGTCGCCGGTGCCGTGCTGTTCCTGTGCAGCCCGCTTTCAGACTATATCACAGGCCACACCCTGGTGGTGTCCGGCGGACTGGGCATGTAACCGCCCGGCGGAAAGGAGGTGCAGGCAAACTAGATGCAGCTTCTCTTTGAATACTAACAAAGGAAAAAGAGAATAAAGTGTAATTGCAGTCAGTCAACAAGAGAAAACGTGAAATGGGAGGACAGGGATGTCGGAAGTAACCGAGAAGGTAATGGATGTCGTGTGCAAGCAGTTGAACGTCTCGAAGGACAAGCTGACGCCGGAGACCTCGTTCGTTAATGACCTGAGCGCCGATTCGCTCGACCTCGTCGAACTCGTCATGGAACTCGAGGACCAGTTCGGCGTGTCCATACCGGATGAGGAGGCCGAGAAGATTCAGACCATCGGCGATGCAATCAAGTACGTCGAAGGTCACGCATAAGACTCCCGGTTGCTTTTCAGCCCGAAAGCTGCAGAGCAGGACTTCAACAAGTCTGAGGAAATGCCATGGACCGACGAGTAGTTATCACTGGAATGGGTGTCATGACACCTGTCGGCCTGACCCTCGGCGAGTTCTGGGAAAATATCCGTGAGGGGCGAAGCGGTGTCGGCCGTATATCCGCTTTCGACCCGTCCGATTTCTCGTCTCAGATAGGCGGCGAAGTCAAGAACTTCGACCCCGAGAAATGGATGGATCGCAGGGAGGTCAGGAAGGTTGACAGGTTCTCTCAGTTCGCAGTCGCCGCCGCCTCGGAAGCGGTCAAGGATTCGGGACTGGAGCTGCCTGGAAATGAGCCGTTCCGAAACGGCGCGATAATGGGCTCCGGAATCGGCGGTTTCTACGAAATTGAAGCCACTACCCGAACGCTCATCGACCGCGGACCCAGCAGGATTTCGCCTTTCTTCATTCCGAAGGTCATGATGAACTCGTGCACGGCGCACGTGGCGCTGAGGTTCGGCCTGCAGGGCCCCAATTTCGTCACGGCATCTGCCTGCGCCGCATCGAACCACGCCATGGCCTGCGCTTACCAGACGATAAAGACCGACATGGCGGACGTCGTGTTGACCGGCGGCTCGGAAGCCGCGCTGACCCCTCTGGGACTCGGAGGATTCTGCGCCCTTAAGGCGCTTTCGACCAGAAACGACGACCCCCCGAGAGCATCGCGCCCCTTCGACAAGGACCGCGATGGCTTCGTTCTCAGTGAGGGATGCGCCGTCCTCATCTTCGAGGAATTCGAACACGCCAGGAAGCGCGGAGCCGAAATCTACGCCGAGCTTCTTGGCATCGGCCAGTCGGATGACGCGTATCATATCACGGCGCCTGTCGAAGACGGCGCGGGCGCGGCGATGTCCATGAGTCTGGCTCTTAAGTACTCCAATGTGGCACCGGAAGATGTATCGTACATAAACGCCCATGGCACGAGCACGCAGTACAACGACCGCTCTGAATCCCGGGCAATCAAGACCGCCTTCGGCGACTACGCGAAGAAAGTGCCCATAAGCTCGACCAAGAGCATGACCGGGCATCTTCTCGGCGGCGCGGCGGCCACCGAACTGGTCGCAACCGTTCTGTCCATCAAACATGGCGTCGTGCACCCGACAATCAATTACGAGACGCTCGACCCCGACTGCGACCTCGATTACGTGCCCAACGAGGCGCGCGAGATTCCCGTTAATGTGGCCATTTCCAACTCGTTCGGCTTCGGCGGCCACAATGTATCCCTGTGCGTCGGGAAGCTGCGTGAATAGACGCTTGAATTTCTAATATCAAAGCGCGGGCCTTCCGGTCCGCGCTTTTTTTATTTAACGGTCGCTGTCTCGGTTATTTGCTCTCAGCCTCTTCTGCTTTTTCCTTTGGTGGTTTTGGAAGAGAGAACAGAATCTGGTTTGCAGCCAGGGTGCCGCAGAGAATGAACAGCGCGCTGTGAACCGAGATTGTATCGGCAACCTTCCCGACGACCGGCAGGAACGCGAGCGCAAGCAGCGCCGTGAAAAGCGCGTCAATCGACAGAATCGTCGCCCTGTTGCTCGACTCGATATGGCGGTTGAGTTCCGTAATAACCGGCGGCCTCCTGACGTTGCGCATGAAGATAATCCCGGCGAACAGGAACACCCCGCCGACCGAGACAAGCCTGAAACCCAGCAGCAGAAGCGGTATGATTGCCAGCCAACCGATGATATTGGCGATATCCATCCTCGTGAACCACTTTTCGGGCACGTAGGCGTACCTCGAACCGAAGGCCGTCACGACAAACACCGCAGTATAGATGAGTCCTATGAATTCCAGGCGGATATCCAGAGCCTTCATATACGGCTGGAAGAACACCTCCGCAGCCGTGAGGCAGAATGCGAAAATCGCCGCATTCACGATTATCCTCCATACCATGCTGCTCGAGCATATCTGCCCCACGGAACCGCATATATGGCCGAAGTGCGACTTCAGGCTGAACTTCGACACTTTGTGCTTCTCTTCGATTTTCGCGTATGTCAGGGCGTTTATGCAGTTAATGACCGCCGGCCCCAGCGCAAACAGGAACACGCTGCTGAATCCGTACCTGCCCGCTATCGCGCCGCCCGCGGCGCACGCGAGCGCCTCGCCGAGTCGCGCCCAGAATTTGCCCGCGCCGATTACTTCGGTGAACGTGACTTCCGTCCTGTTCTGCTCCACGTAGTCGTAGATGTAGGCTTTGTGGGTCCCCGATTTGAACGCCTTGTTCACACCCAGGATTACCATTGCCACAAGAAACAGCCAGAAGTTATCGGCCAGTGCGAATAATACATAGGCCGGGAGCAGTATGAACCTCGAGAATATCAGCGACGCCTTCTTGCCGAACTGGTCCGCGACGACCCCGCTGGGTATCTCAAGCAGGAACACCACCGCCTGGTTGACCGCGTACAGGATGAATATCTCGGTGTAGGACAGCCTGTAAAAGAGAAGGAACAGGGTCATCACGGGAATGAAGTACCGTTGTGTCTTGAGGAACTCGGTCAGGTAGAATTTCCGTATCTGCCACATTCCCCGAAACCTAATCCTTCCCACGCATTTCCGCGACAATCTTCCACGCCGCTTCGAGTAGCTCGCCTATCCCCTTCCCCGTAACTGCGGAGACAAGAAATACGCTGCCGGGCATTGAGGCGGTAACCTTCTTCGCTTCCCCGGCGGAAACGAGGTCTGTCTTGTTCAGAGCAATAAGCTCCGGCTTGCCGGCCAGTTCCTTCGAGTACTTGGCAAGCTCGCCCCGTATGGTCTCGTAGGCCTCGCGCGGCTCCGGGCCGCCCATGGGATGGATGTCCACCAGATGCACAAGCACCCGCGTGCGCTCGACATGGCGCAGGAATTCGTCGCCCAGCCCCGTCCCCTCGTGCGCGCCCTCAATCAGGCCGGGCAGGTCAGCGACGACCATGCGTCTGAAATCGGACAGCTTGACCGTACCGAGGTACGGAAACAGCGTGGTGAACGGGTAGTCGGCTATTTTTGGGGTTGCATCGGAGATGCGTGACAGAAGCGTCGATTTGCCAGCGTTGGGCAGGCCCACAAGCCCCACATCCGCAATCAGCTTGAGTTCCAGGTTGAGCCAGAATTCCCCGCCCTCGGTTCCCTCCTCCGCCTCGCGCGGTGCCTGGTTCATCGATGTAGCGAAATGCTTGTTGCCGTACCCGCCCCTGCCGCCCGCCGCCACGAGCGCTTTCTGGCCGTCAGCAAGCAGTTCAGCTACTACTCTATCTTCACCCTCGTGTTTGACAATCGTGCCCGCCGGCACCTTTATGGTGATATCGGTGCCATCCGCTCCGTGCATCTGGGAGCTGCGGCCCGGCTGCCCTTTCTTCGCGACGTAGTGCACTTTCGCGGCTATGTCGGCCAGCGTCGCAAGCCTTGAATCTGCAATAAGATAAACCGACCCGCCGTCGCCTCCATCGCCTCCGTCGGGCCCGCCGCGAGGCACGAACTTCTCCCGCCGGAACGACACGCACCCGCCGCCGCCCTTCCCGCCTTTCACAAATATCCGTGCTTCATCGAGAAACACCCTGTCCTCCCGCAGGCGGATTATAGGACTGCCGACAGTCACGTGCAATCAATTTTGTCCGTCGCAACGCCTGCCCGTTGTTGACTGCACGTGGCTGCGCGCTCCCGATGTTTTGGTTGACAAAGCGCGCGGGGGCTGGTTAAATTCCTGCGGATACGAGGTCTACGGGTACAGACAGCTGTAAATGGGCAAAGATACGAATACGAAAGAGCTTGCGTCCAAAGAAGCGAAACACCTCGCCGACCTGTTCATCGCAAGGTGCAAGGAGAATCTGCAGAACATCTCCGAGATATCCAACCCCATGAGTGGAAGCAGCCTTGGCGTCAGTTACGCCGAGGAGCACTACGAGCCCCACTCGCTGCGCAAATCGGTCAAGAAAGTGATGGAAGAAAACGAGATATTCGACAAGTCGCTGCTCGACAAGGTGCCCCGCGGGCGCTATTTCCACTACACGGTCTACGACTACGGTCTGTTCGACAAGAAAGCCGCAGTAATGGTCTCCGCGTTCGTCAGGGGCGAGCTTGCCGACTTCGTAAAAGACGGCAAAAGCTCTACAACCGTCCCGACTTCCGAAGTTGAAGCCGCGAGGCTGGGTGCAATGGAGCGTTCGGAGCTTTTTCACTATATCGCTGTATTCGCCCTCTGCGGATTCGCGCCCGACGTCTACTCGCTGCCCCTCTCAGGCCCCAACTGGGAACTCGCCCTCGTGACGCATGTCGAGGGAACCGCCTGGAAAATAGTAAGCGGCGAAAAAACCCGCAGGAGAACGGTGCTTTCGCTTTTCGACCCGGAGAAAGAAAGCGAAAAGCTCTGGCGCGCAAGAAGCATAATCAAGGCCGCGCCGGACCTGAACGTGTCCGGCGGCTTCATAGTCCTGTCCGACGTCGTCGAAGAATCCGGCCTGGCACCGGAGATTGTCCAGCAGGTCGCCAAAGAGTTCTGCGCCCAGGACAAGTCGCTCGACATGGAGCGCGTCGAGGGTAAGCTCATCCTCAAGCGCTCCCGGACATAAACTCAAGGAGCCTTAAATGTCCATCTTCGACAAGCTCGCGAAGCTGTTCAAGGACACGCCCCTGCCGGACGAGACGAAGGACATCTTCGTGAACACCTCCGACACCAAGGAGCTGCTCTCGGGCCTCGACAAGCTCATCACGCGCAACGAGCTGCGCCTGAAGCAGCTCAACAAGGAACTCGAAAAACTCGAAGAGATGGAGCAGACAGACGTCAGGAAAGTGAAGGAAGGCGCCGTCTCGGGCAGGTCCAAGAACAACGTGCTTCGCTCCATCAAGCGCATGAGGCGCCAGCTCGACAACCTCGAACGGCGCATCGAGATTTACGACCGCAACATCAACCTGCACCTGAATCTAATAGGCAAAATACAGCAGATGGAGGCCATGAGCCTCGCCGGAGTCGATGAGGAGCAGATAGACGACATAATCCTTGACTTCGAATCGCATTTCGAAGAGTATACCGAGACGGTCGCGGCAGGCGAGTCCGCCGTCGAGCACGAGGTTGTGAAAGTCACTTCCGACGAGGAACTCGCCGACCTGGAAGCCGAAATCAAGGGCGAGAAGGAGCCCGAAGCGAAAACTCCCGAAGAGAAGGACCTGCGCAAACTCGCGAAATCTATAGAAGAAGAGGAGCTGCGGGACCTCGAAAAGGAAATAGTCGAGGGAAAGCCGCGCGGGAAGAAAAAAAAGGAACAGGCCGAGGAAGAAGGATAGCCTGAATGGGAATTCTGCGGTCGCTTTTCTCGAAGCCTCTCTCCACCAAGGAGCTTCGCCCCGAGCTGGCGAGACTTTCACGTGAGCGCCGGCGCAAGATGATGGCCATGCGCAAGCTCGGGCGCAAGCGCGAGAAGCTCATTGACGGCATGCGCAAGGCCCGCAAGTCCGGTGACAGCCTCGAAACCGACTACCTCTGGGAAGAGATAAGGCAACTGCAGTTCGACGCCGCGTATTCGAAGCGCGAGGTGAGAATCGCCAATCTCGAAGAAATTGCCCTCAAGCGATACGTGCGCGCGCTCGAAAAACTCGAAAGACGCAAGGACACCGACGGAATCCGCAAGCTCCTGACCAAAATACGCTCCAGTGGGCTCGAGGCCAAGCTGGCAGAGGAGCGTATCCGCGAGCAGGAGTATCTCGATGAGCTTAACGCCATCGTCGAACTCGCGACCGAAGAACTGCACGAGGAAGAACTCGAGGAAGACGAAGAGAAAGCCAGGTTCCTCGAAGAGATTGACAGGATTATAGAGGCGGAAGACAGCGGGGAAGATGCGAAAGCGAAAAAACATCGCGACGCCCTGTCGAAACGCCTTGAAGCGGAACTCGAATAGCAGCATTTGCCTTTTACGGCAAAAAGCATCTTTGGAAGGAGGCTTGACATGAGGATAGCCCTGCTGGCCGTTGCGGTGCTGGCGCTGGTCGTGCCTTTCGCCTGCAAGCGCGGCGGTGAGGATTCCACCGAAGAACTCAGGGAGGCGCGCGCCGAAACCGAAAACCTCAAGAAGGAAGTCAAGACCCAGGAAGACCTGGCCGACAAGTACAGCAAGCAAAACGTCGAACTCAGCAAGAAAATCAGGGACCTCGAGGGCCGCAAGGAAATCGGCGAGGTAAAGGTCTACAATCTCAAATGGGACGAGAACGACCGCGAGGAGCAGCTCATCCTCACCGGTACGGTCGAGAACACCGGCCATGCATACCTTAGCGACGTCACTGTCAAGGTCGGCATCAAGGACGATACCCGGAACGTGATTCAGGCAAAGCTCGTCAACGACCCGGGAGGCCGGGAAACAAAGCCCATGCTCTTCTTCCACAACGTCGCCGATGCGCTCGCGAAAGGCGACAAAAAAGACTTCAAGCTGATTATCTATACCACCACCATACACGCCGGGTCGTTCGACGACGTGCAAAAGGCAGTCAGGCAGGAAGCGGGGCCCGATACCTGGGAGGTCGTCCCGCTGTTCGTAACCGCCCGGTAGCGGCCGGGGAGGCGCAATGGGGCTTTTCAAAAGCAAGGAACAGCGGCGCATTGACCGCGACATCGAAATCCGCAAAGGCATAAGCCAGGTCAAGCGCCACATCCGCCAGCTCGAAAAAAACGAAAAGGACTACCTCAAGAAGGCCAGGCGCGCAAGGCAGCTCGGGAGCGACCAGCAGCTTACGTTCCTGAAGGCCACGCTGAAGAAAACCGCCGCCCAGAAGCGCCTCATGGAGCGCCAGCTACTCAACATAGAAACCGCGCTGCAGATAAAGAACCAGGCCGAGGCGCACGGCCAGTTCGCCAAGTCGATAAACGCGGTCTCCGGCGCCATTGCCGAGGCCTTCGGCGCGACCGACCTCGCAAAGACGCAGGCGGAGTTCGCGCGCGCCATGGCACAGGCGCAGTCCATGGAAGAGCGCATGGAGATATTCCTCGACCTCGCCAACGAGACGATGCTCGGCGAAGAGGCCTCGTCCGACGAACTCGTGACGGACGAGGAAATCGATTCGCTCATCGAGGCGGAAGTCGCGCAGTCCGAGGGCGAAGGCATTGACAAGGCAATATCCAAGGGCCTCAAGGAAATCGAAAAGGAACTCGGCAAGGAGTAGCGCCGTCCGACTCTCGCACGTTAGGCACACAGGTGTATTCCCGTGAGATTCCTGCTCGAGAATTTCGAAGCCTATAAGAAAGAAGGCTTGCAGGCCTACGCCGCGGGCGACTACCCGCGCGCGAGGTTCGCCCTGCTCAAGGCGGCCGAATACCTCTTCAAGCTCGCCGAAAAATCGACCGGCATTATCCGCAACAGCCGCATCGAGAACGCCAACAAGCTCGTCGCGCTTGCGAAGAAAATCGAGCACGCGCCCGCGGGCGAGCACGGCGAGGGAATCCGCGAGGGCGAGGGCGCCGGAGAGTCCAAGTTCGCAGCCGCGGAGAAGCCCGGCATATCCTTCGACGACATTGCAGGCCTCGAAGATGTGAAGGAAGAAATCTACGCCCGCGTCATATATCCCCTCAAGTTCCCCGACAAGGCGAAGAAGTACGGCATGCTGCCCGGCGGCGGCATACTGCTCTTCGGCCCGCCCGGCACCGGCAAGACCATGATTGCGCGCGCAATCGCGCACGAGGTCAACGCGCCCTTCTACACGGTAAAGCCGTCCGAAATCATGTCGAAATGGGTCGGTGAGGCGGAGCAGAACATTGCCGCGCTCTTCAAGGAGGCGCGAAAGCACAAGCTCTCAGTCATCTTCATTGACGAAATCGAATCTCTGATACCGCGCCGCTCCGGCTCGAACTCGTCCGTCATGCAGCGCGTCGTCCCGCAGCTTCTCGCGGAGCTCGAAGGCTTCGACGCGCCTAAGGCCAATCCAATGCTTTTCGTGGGCGCGACCAACGAGCCGTGGCTGCTCGACCAGGCGGTGCTGCGGCCCGGGCGCTTCGACGAGCTTATCTACGTTGACCTGCCGGACCGCGAAGCGCGGAAGAAGATTCTCGAATTGAATCTCGATGACAAACCGCTAAGCGATGACGTAAATCTCGACGAGCTGGCCGACGCGCTGGAAGGCTACTCCGGCGCCGATA
This sequence comes from uncultured Planctomycetota bacterium, assembly GCA_964641955.1. Classification (GTDB taxonomy): domain Bacteria; phylum Planctomycetota; class SKW154; order SKW154; family DAOVDS01; genus CAZXNM01. Next base: position 174,160 of record CAZXNM010000003.1, on the reverse strand, counting down.
TCCGTAACATCTGCGCCAACACGGCGCAGGAGGCGTTCCTCGACTCGGTGCGCGAGGATGTTGACCGCAGCATAGGCCAGGCCGACCTCGCCAAAATTATCAAAAAGACCCGCCGCTCAGTCACCCAGTCCCAGCTCAAGAAGTTCGAAAAATACCTGCTCCAGCACTGAGCAAATTCTCACTTCTCCCTGCTCTTCTCGTACCAGTCTTTCCACTGCCTGTAGTCAACGCCGAAATCCTGCTCCGTCAGCTCTTTCAGCGCGTACGCGCAGCGCTTCCAGATTTCCGTGTCAGCATCATTTAGCATCTCAATAAGAGGCTCGACTGCACTCTTCTCCTTCATTTCGCCCAGGGCACGCGAAGCGGCGATAGACTCCAACCTGTCGGAGCTTCGCAGTGCTTTCATTAAGGGTGCAATTGCAGGCTTCCCAATCTTCGCCAGTGCCCACACCGCTCCCTCGCGGGCCCAGCTATGCCTGTCGTCGAGCATTTCGAGCAGAGGTCCCATCGCGCGAGCGTCAGGCTTGTTCTCGAACGCCCATGCGGCAGCCTCGCGCACAGGACCGCTTTCATCCTTCAGGGCTCTGACGAGCGGCTCAAAGACCTCCTCCCCACCTATCCATCCCATCGTTCTCGCCGCAGATGCTCGAAGTTTTTCCTCGCGGTCCTGCAGCGCTTCTTTGAGATGCGGTACGACTTCTTTCCCCATCCTCTCCAGCGTTCTTTCGCAGGTGAATCGGACTTTTTCGTCTTTTTCATCTCGAAGAACATCGAACAGAGGCAATATGGCAGGCTCGCCTATGCAGGCAAGCGACCACCGTGCCCGGTCCCTTACATCATCGTCAGTGTCTCTCAGAGCTGTTATCAGAGGCCCTACCGCTACCTCTGCATGGTTGTCACCCAGCGCCTCCGCAGCCGCATACCGAACTCGGCTGCTTTCGTCACCAAGTGCTTCGATAAGCGGGACAACTATTCCGTCGCCGCCTGTGTTCGCCAGCGCAAAGGCGGCGGCTGCCCGCACTGCTTCATCCTTGTCCCGCAGGCACCCAATAAGTGGTTCCGCAGCGCCTACATCCATTATCTGGCCCAAAGCCCCGGCCGCGCAGCGTCGCACATCGGCGTCCTTATCCTGCAATGCCGCGGCAAGAGCACCGATTGCTTTCTTCTTGCTCTCCTCGCTGAGCACCCTCGCCGCGCAGTCTCGCCAGTTGCCTTTCTCATCTTCGCGCAGGCTGTCAAGAACCCTCTGGTTGACCATCCTGCCTATCGTCCACGCAGCGCAGGCGCGGGCTTGGGCGCTGCCGCCACCCAGAACATCGACCAGGGGCTCTATCACAGCTTCCCCGAACTCCACCAGGCCGTGGCCTGCGCACCTTCGCACTACCTCACGCTCGTCGCCCAGCGCGCGCGCAAGCGGCAGGATAGCCCTCGTATCGCCTATGCCACCCAGTGCGAGTGCAGCAAGGCAGCAGCAATGTTCATCGCCGAGTTTCAAGGCGGCGATAAGAGGCTCGACGGCAGGTTCGCCAATGTCTCGCAGAAGGTGCATCGCGTAGTCGGCGAAGGGGTCTCCGTCTTTCATGGTGTCAATTAGGGCATCTATGGCTTCCCTGCTGCGGGTGGCTGCGAGCTTCTCTATCGCGAGGACGCGGATTCGGTGGGGCTTTTCTCCGTCCCGGAAAGCCTCGATAAGTTCTCTGGTCTCATCATCCGCCGGAGCGCGCTCGACCTTCCCGCAGCCCGCGAGGGTGCACAGCGCCAGCACCGTGAATATGAGCACTCTCCTCATTGCAGCCCTCCGGACGCGACTCATCGCCCGCCATTTAGACGACGCAGCGACATGAAAGGCTGCACTGGTTTGACATAAGGGCTGTGAACTTCGGCTCTATTGGCTGTCCCTGTTCTTCTCGTGCCAAGCTGTCCATTTCCCGGGGTCTTCGCCGAAGTCCTGCTTCGTTATCTTTTTCAATGCACCTGCAGCATGCTGGCGAACATGTTCATTCCTGTCCTTGAGCGCCTCTATCAGCGGAGGCACAGTCTTCTTGTCTCCGATTTCACCCAGACGCAGTGCAGCACGACTGCGGATACACCAATCGTTGTCTTTGAGTTCCTTGATAAGATGCGGCGGAGCGTCGAAATTCATACCTTGACTCTCATCCTCACCCCAATCGGTGTCATGAAGACCTGATTCGTGGATTTGCCGTAGTTCTTCCCTCCACTTCCGGAAATGCTCTTCCCGTTGCTTTTCAGCCGCACTCTTACATCCGACTACAAGAAACAGAAGAAGCGGCAAGAACATGAACGTCTTTCTCATTTCTTCCTCTCGCTTCTACTCAGACCAGTTTGCCAGCAAGCGCTTTGCCAAGCTCTCGTGCGGCTGCGAGGTGTTCGTCTGTCACGGGTGCCTGTATAGAGAGCGCGTCCTCGATGCGGTCGAGCTTGAAGCTGTTGCAGATGCGCGAAAGCGATCCCACCGCCTTGCCGCCGCCGCCGTGCGTCACGAAGCACACGCACGGCTTGCCCTCCGTGCCGGCCTTGACCTCGTAGAACACGCGGTCGAACATGTCCTTGAGCATGCCCGCCATGTAGCTGAAGTAGTCCGGCGTGCCCAGGGCGAAGCCGTCCGCGTTCTCGAAGTCTTCGGCCGTGACATCAGCGGCCATCTTCAGGCTGACCTCGACTCCCTCGACGCTTCCCGCGCCTTCGGCCACCGCTTCAGCCACCTTCCGCGTATTCCCGCCAATGCTGTGATACGCAACAAGTATTTTGCCCACGGATACCTCCTGTCAGGATGATTCATCAGTTTCGGAATACACCTCTTTGAACCCAAGCGTACAGGAAAAATGAGAATATTTCAAAGAAGTTGCTTGACGGGGATGTAGAATTTCGTTATACTATGCATAACATAGTATGGATTGCGAGGTAATTTATGGAAGCAAAATCCCAGTTTCTCAAGGGCTGTACGAGGACGATGGTCCTCAAGGTGCTTTCGGAGCGGCCCATGTACGGCTACGAGATAGCCTCGCTGCTCGCCGACAGGAGCGATAATATCTTCGAGCTGGGACAGGGCACTTTGTATCCCCTGCTCTACTCGCTGGAGAAGAAGAACCTCATCCGCGTGTCGCGAAAGGGCAAAGACACGAACGGCGGCAGGAAGCGGCTGTACTACGAACTGACCCCCAGGGGCGGCAAGGCCCTCGAGGAAGACCTGGCGACGTGGGCGAACATTGAGCGCGGCATGAAGCTCGTGCTGGGAGGTGCGGCCTGTGTATAGAATAGAGCGATACATAGATGAAATCGTCCGCGCCGCCCGACTCGCACCCGGCGATGCGAGGCGCCTGCGCGCCGAAGTCACGGACCACGTGCGCGAAATGTGCGCGGCCCTTCGAGCCGGAAGCGTGCCCGAGGACGAGATTGCTGTGCGCGTCATGCGCGAGTTCGGCGACCCGGCAGAGCTGGGCCCCATGATTGCCTCGGCGAAAGGCAGGCTGCGAACCTGCCTCAAAAAGAACGGTCCCGCCCTGTCGGTGGCAATGATGATAATGGCGGCGGTGGTGCTGCTTGTAAGAACCGCCCTGGCGGCGGGCGCTTGACGGCAGGAATTTGGGGACATGTACTCGTTACGTGTACCCAAATTCCGGTTAGTCCAGACGGCGGTGCTTGACGAGAGATAATACAAGGCTATAATCTGCGCGAACTTCGCGCATAGATGGTGATTATGAAAGTTGCGGTTCTCGGCTCGACCGGCTCGATAGGGCTCCAGACGCTCGATGTCTGCCGCAGGCTTGACCCCCGACCGGAAGTGGTGCTTCTTTCTGCCAACACGAACGCCAACGTGCTTCTTGAGCAGGCGCAGGAGTTCGGCGCAAACCGCGTCGTGCTCCATGACGAGGGTTCGTGGGAGAAGAACAAGGGCATCTCCGATTCGATTGACATTTTGCCGGCCTCAGAGCTTGAGCAGGCGCTGCAGGAAAGCTCGCCTGACGTAACCGTAAACGGCATCTGGGGAACAGCCGGGCTCGAACCGACACTTGCGGCGCTGAGGCACAGCCAAAGGCTCGCGCTCGCCAACAAGGAGAGCCTCGTCGCCGCAGGCGAAATAGTCATGAAGGCGTCAAAGGAACTGGACTGCCCTGTCGTCCCGATAGACAGCGAGCAGAGCGCTATTTTCCAGGCAATGCAGGGCGGCAAACGAAGCGAAGTCCGCCGCGTGATTCTCACCGCCTCGGGCGGGCCGTTCCTCGACTGGACACCGGAACGGATAGCCGCGGCCACGCCGCAGGATGCGCTCAAGCATCCGACGTGGGAGATGGGCCATGGCATCTCGGTAGATTCGGCGACGCTCATGAACAAGGCGTTTGAGGTAATCGAGGCAAAGTGGCTTTTCGACCTCGAACCCTCGCAGATAGAAGTTGTCATTCACCCCGAATCAATAATACATTCGATGGTGGAGTTCGTTGACGGCTCGTGCCTCGCGCAGCTCAGCGTGACCGACATGCGCATACCGATTCAGTACGCGCTGACATGGCCCGAGCGGCGCGGGCTTGACCTGGAGCCGCTCCGACTGCACGAAATCGGCAGCCTGAACTTTCGCAAGCCGGATTTGGAGCGTTTCGGAGCGCTCTCGCTTGCGTGGCAAGCGCTCGAACTCGGCGGTAACGCAGGCGCGGCCCTCGTTGCGGCAAGCCAGTATGTCACGAAGGCATTTCTGGAAGGCAGGACAGGCTTCAACTCGATTTATGAGACTACGGCAAAGGTGCTGCAGCAGTTAAACGTCGTGCATAGCCCGGCGCTTGGTGATATACTCGCAACTCTTGAATGGGCCACAGCGGAGGCTGATAAATGGGTATCACGGGAATCCTGAGTTCTGCTCTCTACGTCATTGAAGTTATTATCGGCGTCAGCCTCATCATCTTCGTGCATGAGCTGGGGCACTACCTCGCTGCGAGGTGGGCCGGCGTCAAGGTACGCAGGTTCTTCTTCGGTTTCGCGCCGGTCATTAAAATCGGCAAGCGCAAGATTACCCTGCAGGTCTTCGCAATCGAGCGCGGCGGCACCAAGTACGGCGTCGGCATGATACCGTTCGGCGGGTTCGTTGACATGGCCGGCGAGCAGGAAGGCGACCACGCCACCGACACCCCGAAGGAGCAGCAGTTCAACACGAAGACGCCGGGCCAGCGCGCCGTTATCTTCGCCGCGGGCGCCACGATGAACGCGATTTTCGCAATCGTCTTCTTCGTCGTCTCGTTCGCCATCGGCGTCTCGTTCGTCAGGCCCACAATCGGCGATGTCAGCCCCGGCGGACCCGCATGGCAGGCGGGCCTGCAGCCGGGCGACAAGATTCTCGAAATCAACGGCCAGAAGCAGAGCGAGTTCACCGAGATGTACATGAATGTCGCACTCGCCGACGCCAACAAGAATCTGAAGTTCAAGATTCAGCGCGGCGACGAAGTGTTCGACACGGAAATAGCGCCCGTGCTCGACCTTCAGGGCCGCGGCATGACCATAGGCATCGCCCCAAACAACCTCCCCGTAGTCGGCCTTATGCCGGAAGGCAGCCCGGCCGACAAGGCCGGTCTCAGGAAGGGCGACAAAATCATAAGCCTGGAGTACGAAGACCCCGTTTCGGGTGAAACCGTGACTGTGCCGGTGCGGACAGGCTCCGATGTTACCCGGACGGTCGGCAAGCCCGAGCTTGTCGGCAAGCCGATCGTGTTCGAGATAGAGCGCAAGCGCCCCGACAGAATAAAAAATCTCAAGGTCAGGGTCGTGCCGGAGATTCCCGAGGAATCGCCCAAACTGCTGGGCATTACCGGACTCGCGACGAAAATCGGCGCAATCCAGGACAGTTCCTCAGCGAATGACACATTCCAGGTGGGAGATGTCCTGAAAGCCATCCACGGCATACCGTACAACTCCTTCAGGCAGCTCAAGGCGAACCTTCCTCCGGACGGCGAGGTAAGCGTGGAACTCGAACGCGAAGCGGGACTCGTAAAGGTCTCGGTTCAGAAAAAGAAGCTGCTAAGCTGGCTGGAAAGCGAGATGGCGTTCTCCTCGGCGTCAAACGACCCCGTCATCGGGGATGTCCTGCCCGGGATGCCCGCCGAGAAGGCGGGCATGAAACCGGGCGACCGCGTAACGAAGGTTGGCGGCGAGAAGATGGAAACGTTCACCGACGTCGCAAAGGCTATTGCAGCCCGCAAGGGAGAGCCGGTGGAAGTCACGTGGGAGAGGCAGAAGCCGGACGGCGGCTCCGAGGAGTTCACCGCAAAGCTTACGCCCGCTCCAAACCGCAGTGGATATGTCGGCATTTTCTTCACCCAGGACAGGTTCATCCTGCGAAAAGGTTTCTTCGGTGCCATTGGGACGGGCATCAGCCGGACAGTCCTCTGGGCGAAGCGCGTCCTGTTGATTGTCAAGGCACTCTTCACCCGGGATATAAGCCCGAAAAACCTCGCCGGTCCGGTCGGAATATTCACTATTTCCTACGCCGTGACCCAGTTCGGCCTCGGCACGCTAATCTATTTCCTGGCAATGATTTCCATCAACCTCGCCATCCTGAACGTCTTCCCCATACCGGTGCTCGACGGGGGCCACCTGCTCTTTCTCGGGATAGAGAAAATCAAAGGCTCGCCTGTGGCAATCAAGACCCAAGTAGCAGCTCAGATGGTGGGATTGGTGCTCCTTCTAAGCATGGCCGTATTCGTCACTTACAACGACATCGCGCGTCTCATCACCGGATGGTGACGGCACGACATCAGGGCGCCCCGTCAGCCTGCAGGCCGGAAAAAATAAGGTTTTCAGCGGTTTTTTTTACGTGCATCACCCGTTCCGACTCGTCAAATAAGTAGGAACGGTGTAATGGAAACGCCTTCTGTGACGGGGCGGTTAACCGGGCCGTTGGAGGTCGAGGTATGGTGCTTCGAACTGTAATCGGGTTCGCCATTGGGGCGGGCGTAGGCCTGGTGCTCGGTCTCGTCGGCAAGGCGGCGCAGGGCGGCTGAGGCATTACCTGCAACCCGTACTTGTCAACGGCGTTTTTTGGCATTATGGGTGCTCTGGTGGCCGCCGGAGTCGAACATTAAGGAGAATCTCCCTCTCCTCTCCCTCACCTCCCAACGGGAAGGGGCCCGACCGCATGGTCGGGCTCTATAGTTACATCAGCCCACCATCCGAGAAATACTGCTTGATATGGCCCGTGCTTGCCTCTATGCTTCTCTGGCACAAATGCCTCCCCGGCAGGAGACAGGAATGAGCCCGTTCTTGAGCACAGTGCTCAGCATGATATTTCTGTTATGCGGAGCTGTCGCCGTCTACACAATGATGGTAATCCAGGGCGGCTCGGCTTCAAAGCCCAGGCTCTACGTGAAGATACACAAGATAGCCGGCTGGCTCTTCGTCGTGCTGTTTGTCGTGATGTTCGTTTACATGCTTCGCAAGGCCGGGCAATACTGGGAGAACTTCTCCGCCCTGCTTGCGATTCATATCACGCTGGCAGTCTTTGCGCTGGTTCTGCTGGTCTTCAAGGTGGCCACGCCGCGGCTGTTTCCCAGGCTCAACAAGAATCTGTATCTTCTGGGCACGGGGCTGTTCCTCGTGTCCTTCACGATGGCCTTTATTACGGCCAGCCACTATATCACCCACGCGGTAAGAGGCGACCCGTACCTGTCCCAGGCCGGGCTACCAAAGCACATGCTCGATGAAAGGCTGGGCAAGGAGCTTTTCATAGACAAGTGCGCCACCTGCCACATGCTGGAGCGGATTATGCAGCCCAGGAGCCCCCAGTCCTGGGAAGCGATTGTCAACGAGATGGTGGCGCTGGCTGCTCCGAGGATTACGATGGACGAGGCCGGGCAGATACTGAACTACCTCACAAAAACCCATGTCCCGCGTACGAAAGAAATCCCGGTAGACGCTTCGCTGACGCAGAGACACTGCCTGCCCTGTCACGAGCCGGCTGAATTGTTTACGAAGCGGTACAACCGCGCCGGCTGGGCCGAAATCGTCAACAAGATGCACGAGTACGGCCCGGATATCGTGCCGCTGGAAAAGACTGACGAAATCGTTGACTTCCTGCTCAAAAACCAGGAATAATAACCGCAGGATTCATGTGGGTCTTCCCAATTCTCTCTTCTCCACACTCACCCTAAGTGCGGAATGCGGAATGAGTAATGCGGAATGCTGAATGTTCAATGTTGAAGGTTAAAGGTCAGTGCTGCGCCCCTTCCGGCAAAGAACAAGAAGAGCTAAGGCACCAGCAAGGACAACAGCCATGACAATCAGACCGGGCAGAAGCCAGTTTCCTCCCGGACCGGTGTCAGTCTCCGTTTCTGACACCCATTTCTCCGGTTTCTCCGGGACAGGGTAGGCATCTTCGCTGACAACTACGACGGGAATGCCGCTGACCACGAGCCCATGCGGAGGTGAAACTCCCATTACCCACCGCGTTACCGCGGCTGTGTATTTCCCCGGCTTGTCTATTACGTAGTACGCGGCGAGGTTGAAGGTCCATTCGCCCGAATCCCCGGGGCTCCAGTCAGTTCCGTGCGCACCCATACACCTTGTCTCGTCGTAGGCCTTCTTCCCGAAATCAGTCATCTCGAGATTTCTGCCTTCGGCGTCCGTGAGGGCTATCCTGATATCTTCAACGCACTTCTTGCGGGAAAACGGCAGGGCCTTGTCGGAGACGTTTGTTATGGCTACCTTGAGCTTCATCTCCTCGCCGAGGGTGTATTTCTCCTTCCATTGGACGCGCATTTGAAAGCCGCCGACCTCCTCGCTGGTCCTGCTGAGTTCGTAATACTCCGGCGCGGTATCCTGAGCTGTTGATGGTGACGCCTGGATCTCTTCCTCGTTCCATTCCAGCAGTGCGCGTCTTATGTCTTCCTGTTTCGAATACAGGGAGTCGGGATTATTGACAACGAAATCCTTGAGGCTCTTTAGAGTCGTCCTGGCGTATTGCGTGTAGACTGAATTTGGATAGGTCGATATCAGTTGCTTCAGACGGTTTATTGCCCCTATCGTGCCACTGTACTGCTGCACTGCGTCGAAAACTTCGACATCTTTCCACAAAGCCAGCGCTCTTGCATTATTCCCTTGAGGCTTCAGTACTTCGATGCTCAGAACATTGGAAATCAGTTCCTTTCGTTCTCCTTCGATGCGGAAACGGTACTTGGCCATAATCCTGTATAATCCCAACTGCGACAAAACATAGGACAGCTTCACATGGCTGTAGAGCAAGATGACTCGTTGCGACAGCGACTTTTCTGGCTCGAGCTTAATCGAACCATGAATGGTTGCGTACCTGAAAGGAGGAATGTACTCCCACTTGTGTTCTATTCCTTCATTTGTGGTGCCTGTCGAATTTAAGAATATCTGGAGATACCCTGCTGAGTAGTCAAAAACACCCTGAAGTACAACTTCCTGACTTCCCTCGTTTGTGACGGTGAAGGTTAGCTCGATTGGCTCTCCGAGCAGCAGTTTGTCCTTGCGTACTTTCACCTCCAGTCGGAGATTAGACGGATCTTCTTGTTGTCCGTACAGATTCGACACATTCCACACCATTAACAGGCACGCGACCATAACGAAACTGAATACTCTGCAACATCTCTCCCTCTTAGGTATGGTTAAGCTCAATGCCGCCTCCCGGCTGAACAGTTTCAGTACCGTCTGATACAACCACTATACCACACACGCCGCTCGGAAGTCAAACATGGCCCAGGCAGAGCACATGGCCAGCGATATTGAAAGAGCCCGGGGTTGCCGGGCTCTTTGGGTTTAGTGTGAACAGGCGTTAGTACATGTCGTCGCCGTACATGTCCTCGGGCATTGCCGGGGCTTTCTTTTTCTCCGGGATGACTGTTATTGAAGCCTCGGTCGTAAGCAGCATGGTCGCAGCGCTCACCGCGTTCGCAAGCGCCGACTTCACCACCTTCGCCGGGTCGAACACGCCCGCCTTCGCGAGGTCGGTGTACTTCTCCGCAACCACGTCGTAGCCGAACGAATCCTTCTTCGCCGATACTTTCTCGACGACCACGTCCGCCGCAGCGCCGGAGTTCTGCGCAAGCTGGCGCATGGGCGCTTCGAGCGCGCGGGCCAGTATGTTCGCACCGAGTTTCTCTGCACCATCAAGCTTCAGGCCCGCCACTTTCTTGGCCGCCCTCAGGAAAGCCACTCCGCCGCCCGGCACGACGCCGGACTCCGCCGCAGCCTGGGCGGCGCTCAGCGCGTTCTCGGTGCGCGCCTTGCGGGTTTTGACCTCTGCCTCGGTCGCGCCGCCGACCGTAATCTGCGCGACGCCCCCGGCGAGCTTGGCGAGGCGCTTCTGGAGCTGTTCCTTGTCATAGTTGGAGTCGGTCGCCTCGATTTCGGCCTTTATCTGGGCAATTCGGCCCTTGATGTCGTTTTTGGAGCCGCCGCCCTCGACGATTGTGGTGTTTTCCTTGTCAATCTCGACCTTCTTGGCCGTGCCGAGGTCGGAAAGCTGAAGCTCTTCGAGCTTGAGGCCCGTGTCCTCGAAAACGGCCTTCGCGCCGGTCAAAGCGGCAATATCGGCAAGCTGTGCCTTGCGCCTGTCGCCGTATGAGGGCGCCTTCACGGCGGCGCACTTGAGCGTGCCGCGGAGTTTGTTCACCACCAGAGTCGCGAGCGCCTCGCCCTCGACGTTCTCGGCGATTACGAGAATGGACCGCGCGCCCTGCGCGACTTTCTCGAGTAGCGGGACGAGTTCCTGAACGCTGGAAATCTTCTTCTCGTGGACGAGGATAAGCGGCTTGTCCAGTACCGTCTTCATGCCCTTCTTGTCGGTCACGAAATAGGGCGAGAGATAGCCGCGGTCGAACTGCATTCCTTCGACCCAGTCTATGCCGGATTCCAGGGTCTTGCCCTCCTCGACCGTTATGACGCCTTCCTTTCCGGCCTTCTCCATGGCTTCGCCGATAAGCTCGCCGATGGCGGGGTCGTTGCCGCTGGCGATGGTCCCTATGCGCGTGAGGTCCTTGCGGCCCTTGACGGGCGCGGACATCTTGTCTATGACCTTGAGCGCCTGGGCGAGCCCGCGCTCGATACCGCGCGATAGCGCCATGGGGTCCGCGCCTGCCGCGACGTTGCGGATGCCTTCGTTCAGAATCGCGCCGGTGAGTATGCAGGCCGTTGTCGTGCCGTCGCCCGCCTCCTCAGCCGTCTTGAACGCGGCCTGGCGAAGGACGGTGACGCCGATGTCGGCGCTCTTGTCTTCGAGTTCGATTTCCTTCGCAACCGTCATGCCGTCGCGGGTGATTTCGGGGCTGCCGAACGACTTCTCTATCATCACGTTCCTGCCGCGCGGGCCGTAGGTCGTGCGCACGGCTTCTATCAGCCGGTCAACGCCCGTCTTTATCTGCTCCCGCGCCTCAAGATAGAACGCAAGCTTCTTCCCAGCCATGTAGCTCTCCTCAAGAAAACCGCTTCTAACCCACTATCGCCAGGACGTCGTCCTCGCCGAGTATGAGATACTCGTCGCCGTCTATCTTGACCTCGCTTCCGGCGTAGGATGTGAAGATGACCCTGTCGCCCTTCTTGACGGTGAAAGGCACTTTCCTGCCTTCGTCGGTCCTGCGTCCATCGCCGACCTCGACGACCTTGCCTTCCTGCGGTTTCTCTTTGGCAGAATCGGGCAGCACTATCCCGCCCTTGGACACTTCCTTCGCTTCCAGCCTCTTCACCAGAATCTTGTCGCCAATCGGCTTAACCTTCATCCTGCATCCTCCTGCAATCAATCTTGACTTCAGCTTGAAGCAGATAATGATAGCAAATGAAATGCCATTGTCCAGTGTCTGTTGCAACTTCCGGCAGGAAAGCATGTTACGCAAGTCAGGCGCGAGGGCTGTCAGAGTATCTCTGCCATAATGACATTGATGTCAGTTGCAGCGGCGCGTCATTTTGGCAGCCTGCAGACAGGCGTTATTACAGCTTTTCGGCAAGCAACCTGACCTGTTCTTCGAGACGCGAGACGCGTTCGGCAAGCTCGTCGAAGTCTTCCTTGAGGCCTCGCAGGGTCACGGGCTTGAAACTCCCGTCGCCCTGGTCCCACGCTTTCTTGACGCTGAGCCCGACTTTTTCCTGTTTCTTGAACATGGGCAGTTCGGCAGGCGGCGCGCTCATGGGGATGAGGCTTTTCGTGCGTTCCCGGCGTTTTTCCATCTTGCGCTGATGGACTTCGTGTTCGCGGGCGGCCTCCCTGCGCTTATCCGCCACGGAGTGGAGCGTCTTGAGCGCCCTTACGGTAATCGCGCCTTCCTGCACCAGCACCTGAGTGAGCGTCAGCCCGTCGGGCGATTCCTTCTGCTTGCGGCGGGCGGACTCGAGCTGCTCCTCGCTTATAAACCCGTATTCGAGTACAAGCTGAGCCAGAACGTCATCTTCCAATGGATTTCCCTTCGCATCCGGCAAGCACCAATCGCACTTCGTGAAATTTTATCATTACAGCGGCCCGTCTTCAAGAAAAAATGTCGTCGGAAGACGGCTATTCGTCTTCTCCATCAATCCTGCGCGATAGCACGCAGTAAACTTTTTCCTCCGTTTCATTAGCCTCTCCATGACAGGGACGCACCGTTACCCCGTCTCCTCTGAGTTCATAAGATTTCAAGACGCAAGTAATTGGCATGAAAGCAGATATTTTTACAAAGCGATGACACACTTGATATGGTATAGTATTATATTCTTACGAGCGAGTCTATATCCACGGGGGGTATGGGCATATGCATCCTGACTGGAGAGGCGTGATGATAAGCAGGTCCGCAATCACAATAATCGCCGTATCAGCAGCCCTGATAGTATGCTGCGCGGTAGCATCGGGCGACGTCATCTACCTTAACACGGGCGGCGTGGTCAAGGGCAAGATTACCGAGCGCAACCTCGACTCCATCGTCGTCGTTACGGAACAGGGAAACAAGACGACCATACTGCTCGAGGATATCGAAAAAATAGAAGAAGGCGCTTCCGTAGAAGAGATGTACAAAGAGAAGTTGTCCAAGGTAAAGGAAGGCGATGCCGAAGGCCACTACAATCTCGGCATGTGGCTCAAGAAGGTCAATTATCACAAGGAAGCGAAGGAAGAGTTCGAGAAGGCCATAATCCTCAACCCGGACCACAGGTTCGCCAGAGCCGAACTCGGATACGTCGAGCGCAAGGACGGCTGGGTCATCCCGAAGGAAGAAAAGGACGAACCCTGGGTACACGGCCTGAAACGCGGCAAGACACACAAGAAGCAAGTTGCCCGCAAGAGAAGGAAGTTCGACGCCAAGCTTCTCGAAGGCCTGCCGGAAGATCTCGCCGACGCAGCCAACAAGCTGCTCGAAAAGGACGCTAAGGCCCGGGCCGAGGCGTATGCGACCCTGAGCGGCGTCACGGATGAAACGGTGCTCGAAAAAATCAAGGTGCTGTTGCAGGCCCACCACGACAGTCTGCTCACCACGCTCGAAAGCAGGCAGAAGAACATCCTGAGGCTGCTCAAGGGGCAGACATCAAAGAGCCTGCACGATATGCAGGTTAAATGGTTCGAGAAATGGGAGGAAGCGCGTCTCGAAGCGCTCAAGGTCATATACGACAGGGAGATTTATCCCGACCAGAACCACGGCCGTTCCGGACAGCCGAAAGTTGACGAAAAAGTCAACGCGGTCAAAAAGCTCTGGCCATATTACGACGCGCTGGTAAAAGCGGAGCTTATCGCCATTCTCAAACTGAGCAAGGATAAGGCAGGTTCGCTGCTCGACAGCTTCGACCTGCTCAAGCTCCAACTGGCGGAGGCGCAGCAGTGTCTCAAGAAGCTCAGCCTGACGGTGGAGGAATTCCAGGATGCCGTGACCAACGTTTACAGGTCGCTCCTGAGCCACAGGGCCGAGCGCTACGACGCCGCCTGGAGCTTAGCCAAGGGTCTCGATAACTGGGAGTTCCGGCTCTACTTCAGACTCAAATCGCTGCGGATACTCCATTACAACGACCGGATAGTCAAAACCACCGCGAACGCGGAGGAACGCAAGCTGGTCCAGCTAACCAACGACTACCGCATGATGATGGGCCGCCTGCCGGTTGAGATTGACGAGCGGCTGGTAAAGTGCTGCAGGAAGCACTCGCAGGAGATGAATCGGCTGGGCTACTTCAGCCACACATCGCCGACCAAGGGTCTTGAGTCTCCCGGCCAGCGGGCCGCGGCGGAGGGCTACGAGGGCGGCGTCGGTGAGAACATCTTCACCGGCATGGGCTCGGCGGGTGCTGCGTTTAACGCGTGGTACAACTCCTCCGGCCACCACCGTAACATGCTCGGCGGCGGTGACCCGCAGCACGTCAACGGCAAGGCCAAGGAGGACCGCTCGCAGAAAGGCCACAACTTCGCTTACGGCGGCTGGCGCTCGATGGGCTGCGGCAGGGACGGGAACAAGTTCACCGAGCAGTTCGGTGGGATTTCGAGCATAGACAAGAACGCGGACAAGTCGCGGAAATAACCCGCATCCGCGGGTCAAGTTCGAGAGCAGGCGCGACGGCGGGCGCGCCTGCTCGTTTTTCCTTGACACGGCGCGCACACGGGCTTAGAATCCCGCGGTTTGCCAGCTTGCCTCGTTCCGGAGGAAACCATTTGAGCGTAGAATGCGTCGCAGGTCTGCAATGGGGGGACGAGGGCAAGGGCAAAATCGTCGATGCCCTCGCGCACGACTTCGACATGGTGGTTCGCTTCTCCGGCGGCTCGAATGCGGGACACACGGTCGTCTTCGACGGCAACAAGTTTATCCTGCACCTCATACCGACGGGAATACTCCACCCGGACAAGACCTGCGTCATTGGCAACGGCGTCGTCTTCGACCCCGAGATTTTCTTCGAAGAACTCGAAGGACTGCACTTGCACGGGTTCGAGACTGTCGGCCGCCTCTTCGTGAGCGACAGGGCGCACGTCGTATTCCCGTTTCACAAGGAACTCGACAAACTCAGGGAGAAGGCCCGCGGCAGGGACAAGATAGGCACGACGGCGCGAGGAATCGGCCCGTGCTACGCCGACAAGGCGGCCCGGCTGGGAATTCGCGTCTGCGACCTTCTGGACCGGGATGTTCTCGCAGGGATGCTCAGGCATTCCGCCGCCGCGAAGAACCCGCTGTTCGTAAAGTACGGATTCGCGGAAATGGATGAGAAGGCTCTGCTCTCGCAGGCACTGGAATACGGAAGCAGGCTTAAGCCATACATCCGCGAGACCCGGCCCCTGATTGCCGATGCAGCCTCCGGGGAAGGCAGCGTGCTCTTCGAAGGCGCGCAGGGCGCCCTGCTCGACATAGACCACGGAACGTACCCTTATCTGACGTCATCCAACACGGGTCTCGACGGCATTAACTCGGGGACGGGCGTTCCCGTGCGGTCGATTGGCCGTGTGCTGGGTGTCATCAAATCGTACTGCACGCGGGTCGGCGCGGGTCCGTTTCCAACGGAGTTGTCCGATGCCGTTGGCGAGCATCTCCAGCAGAAAGGCGGCGAGTACGGCGCGACAACGGGCCGCCCGCGGCGATGCGGCTGGCTCGACCTCGTCGCGGTAAGATATACCGCGGCCATAAACGGCGTGGATGCGCTTGTATTCACGAAGCTGGACGTCCTCGACGAGCTGGAAGAGATAAAGGTCGCCGTGGCTTACGAGCACGAGGGCCGGGAAATAACCGAGTTTCCATCCTCTTTGAAGGTTCTCGAAAATGCAAAGCCCGTGTACGAGACGTTCCGGGGATGGAAGAAGGACACGAGCGGCGCCCGCGGCCTCGCGGACCTGCCGGAAGCGGCGGCCGGTTATATCAGGAGTATCGAGGACATGCTGTGCATTCCGTTCGCGGTCGTGTCGGTCGGCCATTCGAGAGAACAGACAATCTACCTCAAGAAATAGAGCGCGCAGCCATGGCGAAGCCGAAAAATCCGCCCAAGTACATCGCGATAGTGATGGATGGCAACGGCCGCTGGGCAAAGAAGCGCGGTCTCAAGCGCACCGCCGGGCACGAGGCGGGCGCAGAGAACGTCAGGCACATCGTGCGAAGCGCCTCGGAACTGGGCATCAGGGAACTTACGCTGTACGCATTTTCGACCGAGAACTGGACGCGCTCGCCCTCGGAGGTCAAGTTCCTGATGAACCTGCTCGAACATCAGCTCGTCGAGCAGCGCGACGAGATAATGGAGCAGAACGTCAGGTTCGGCGCCATTGGAGGGCTTGAGAAGCTGCCGGCCGGCGTGCGGCGCGAACTCGACAAGACGACCGAACTGAGCCGCGGAAATAAGGGCCTGCACGCGCGGCTGGCCCTCAATTACGGCGGCAGGCAGGAGATTCTCGACGCGGTCGCCGGTTTCTGCACCGACAACCCGGGCAAAAAGAAAATTACGGAAAAGCAGTTCCGCAGGCATTTCTACGATTCCGCCATGCACGACCCGGACCTTTTCATAAGGACGGGCGGTGAGCAGAGGGTCTCAAACTTCCTGCTGTGGCAGATTTCGTACGCAGAGCTGTACTTCACCGACGTGCTTTGGCCGGACTTTCACAAGCCGGAGCTGGAAGAGGCTATCGCCGATTACGGCAGGCGCGAGCGGCGCTTCGGCGGGCTGTAACTGAGGAGAGGCGTGAGCGCAGTCAAGGTCATATCGGGGTTTGCCACCGCGGTCGTGATATTTATCGCGCTGGGAATCGACTACTTCACGGGCACGGAGTGGGCGTTCAGCGCGCTCGTCTTCGTCGTGCTGCTCGGCGGCCTGGTGGAGTTTTACCGGATGTCGCGCAATCGCGGAAGCGTTCCGTTGGAAACACTCGGGGCTGCACTGGCAATCCTGTATCTGGCGTTAATGGTCCTCGGACATCCCGAGCCCGCATTCCCCGGCGCCGACATGCTGCAAAACCTCGTGCTCACGCTCGGTGTGATGGCGGTGCTTATAAATTACCTTATAAAGCCGAAGCAGGAGCACTCTTTCGAATCTTCAATGACGACCATATTCGGGCTCGTCTACGTTGTTTTCCTCGGCGGTTACCTGCTCAGGATACGGTTCCAGGCTTTCGAATGGGCGTTCCTGTTCGTCTGCACGGCGAAGTCGTGCGATATCGGCGCCTACCTGATTGGTTCCTCCATAGGCAAGCACCCGTTCCACCCGGAGAGTCCTAAAAAGACAATTGAGGGCTCCATTGCAGGGATTGCGGTAGGCACGGGCATTGCACTGCTGGTGACCGCGCTGTTTCTCGCGCCGGATTTCCCTTTGTACCTCGCCGCGATATACGGCGTCATCGTCTGCATCGCCTCGCAAACCGGCGACCTCGCCGAATCGATGATAAAGAGGCGCTGCGGCGTCAAGGATTCCGCCAACCTCATACCGGGCTCCGGGGGAATGCTCGACTTCGTGGACTGCCTGCTCTTCTCCGCGCCCGTCGCATACTTCTTCATTGAGTTTGCGAAATAACGCCTTTTTGGGAACACAAGGGCGTCTCGGTCGTATAAACACTAAGAGGACATACCGGAGGGACTCCCATGAAGACAGCGATTCTCACGGCCGTTTTTTTTCTGTTCGCCGCGTGCCTCGTTTACGGCGACGTCGTTCACATGAGCGACGGGCGCAAGCTCAAAGGCAAGATTATTAGCGAGACCGACGACCACGTGCTGCTCAAGGGCAAGTACGGCGAAGTCACGCTGAAGCGTCACGAGATAGACCACATAGAATACGGACCCGTGGAGGAAGAGGAAAAGCCGCCGACGCCCGGTGAAAAGAAGTCTCCTGTACCGAAACCGAAGCCGAAATCGAAAAAGGAGGCTGACCTCTCGGAGCTTGTGGACAAGGCCGCAAAGGGCGACTCGTCCGCGTCGAAAAAGCTCATCGAAGCAAAGCGCGCCGCGCTCGTGCCGATAGCGAAAAAGCTGGAGAAGGCCGAAGGCGAGGAAAAGGAAAGGCTCGAGAAACTGCGAGACGAAATCGAAGAAAAAACTCAGGCAGACAAGGCGGAGGCTCAGAAGCATTACGAGCAGGCGACGGCGCTTCTGAAAAAGTGCTACGACATGGAGAAAAAGCTCTCTTCCGATAAATCCGAAAAGGTCCAGGCGGAGTTCGTCGCGCTGCTCAGAGAAATCGGAAAGGAGCTGGAGAAGGCCTGTGCTCTGGACCCGACAAGAGAAGACGTACTCAAGACCCTGAAGAAGATGGCATTCCTTTACTGGGACAAGAAGCTCTATTCATCGGCGATTCCCCTGCTGAAATCGGCCCTGGCTGCAGACCCCGAAGATACAAAGACAATGGGAGTCCTTGTCTCGTGCTACATGCGCATGGGCAAATACAAGGAGGCGAACAAACTTCTGGACGAAATCCTCGAGAAAGACCCGAAAAACGCGACCGCCTGGGCGAACCTCGGAGCGATACATCACCAGAAAAAGAAATACAAGGATGCGGTTGAATGCTTCGAAAAGGCGATTTCGCTGGGTCTCGACACCGCCGACATATACGACTATCTCGGAACCGCGTACAAGTACCTGAAAAAGGATGACAAGGCCATTGAGAACTTCGAGAAGGTGCTGACAAAGGACCCCAACCACCCCAACGCGCTCTTTCAGCTCGGAGCCCTGTATAACAATACGGGAAAATACGCTGAAGCCGCCGATGCCTGGGAAAAGTTCTGCAAAATCCAGCCGAATTCGGAAGCTGCGAAGCAGTTGAAAAAAGAGATACCCAAGCTCAGGAAAAAGGCGGAGAAGAAGTAGCTACCGCAGTTTACGTGGAATTGCTCGAAAGCCCCCGAAACTCTATTTTTTCGATATCTTCTCGATGGTCCCCTTGGCGAACTTCTCGAACCGCCTCTTGTTCTCCGCGTAAAGGTACGCGGTGCTTGGGGAAATCCTGTCCTCGCGCATGAGGCGCCAGAGGCTGTCATCCATCGTAATCATGCCCTGCTGCTGCCCCGTCTGCATGAGGCTGGTTATCTCGGGTATCTTGCCCTGGCGGATAAGGTGCGCGACGCCCTGCGTGACGAACAGGACTTCGACGGCGGGGATGCGGTCCCGGCCGTCCTTCGTCTTGAGCAGGTTCTGCGCGATGACGCCCCTCAGCGACTCGCTGAGCATCGCCCTGACCCTGGACTGTTCGCCCGAGGGGAAAACGTCGATTATGCGGTTGAGCGTCTTCTCGGCGCTGTTCGTGTGCAGGGTGGCGAAGACGAGAATCCCCGTCTCGGCCGCGGTGACGACGAGCCTGATAGTCTCGTAGTCGCGCATCTCGCCTATCAGGAGGACCTCCGGGTCCTGGTGCAGCGAGGCCTTCAGCGCACCCACGAACGTGTTGGTCTCGCTGCCAATCTGCCTCTGGCTAATCATTGACTTCTTGTTGTGGTGGAGGTACTCGATGGGGTCTTCGATTGTGACGATATGCCGGCGGAACGTGTTGTTGATGTGGCCTATCAGGGCCGCCAGCGTCGTTGACTTGCCGCAGCCCGTGGGGCCGGTTACGAGCACGAGGCCGCTCCTGAGCTCCGCAAAGTCTCTTATGCTCGACGGGAGTCCGAGCTGCTCGATGGTCCGGATTCTCTGGGGTATCGTCCTGAACGCGCCCCCGAAGCCGTGGATGTACCTGAAATAGTTTACGCGGAACCGGCTAACGCCGCTTATGGCGTATACGAAATCGAGGTCTCCGCTATCGAGAAAACGCTCCTTCTGCTCGGGCGTCAGAATAGAGAGCAGGTACTCCTCGACCTGGCTCTTCGTGAGCGGCTCCTTGGTCGCATCGACGAGGCTGCCGGCGAGCCTGACCTTGGGCGGCAGGCCCACCCGCAGGTGAAGGTCGCTCGCATTCTTGTCAACCGCGTACTCCAGCAGTGAATTAAGGGTCGAAGAATTCATGATTTCTTCTCCAGTTCAATACGCGTTATTTTCGACTTGTCGTCAGCCCTGAGCAGGGCCTCCTCAAAGGAGATTTTTCCTCGTTTTACAAGCTCCGCGAGGGAGTCATCCATTAGCCTCATCCCCAGCGAGCCCGCAGTCTGCATAATCTGCGGAATCTGGAAAGCCCTGTCCTCGCGAATCATGTTCGAGATGGCGTGCGTTACCAGCATGATTTCCCGTGCCATGGACCGGCCCTGGCCGTCGATGTTGGGGACGAGCTGCAGGCTTATGACGGCCCTCAGCGCCCCGGAGAGCATGGACCTTATCTGCGGCTGGTGTACCGCCGGGAACGCGTCTATTATGCGGTGTATCGTGCGCACCGAGTTGGCCGTGTGAAGCGTGCCGAGCACGAGGTGTCCGGTTTCCGCGGCCTGAATCGCGGTCAGAATCGTTTCGAGGTCGCGAAGCTCCGACACTACAATAAAGTCGGGGTCTTCCCTCAGCGCGGCCCTCAGTGCAACGGCGAACGACTGGGTATGGGACTTCACCTCGCGCTGCGTGATGACGCAGCCTTTCGGCTCGAACACGACCTCGATGGGGTCTTCTATGGTTATGATGTGTCCCTGCTGGCGTTTGTTGATTTCCTCGACGAGCGAGTTGAGCACGGTGGACTTGCCGCTGGATATCGGGCCAGTCACGAGGATGAATCCCTGGTTGAGCAGCGCGAAGTCCTTGACAATCGGCGGGAATCCGAGTTCGCCGAGGTCGCGGATAACGCCGGGGAAGACCCGCACCACGACTCCCGGCCCCCTCGAGTCCCAGAAGAAGTTCGCCCTGTACCGGGCGGTGTCCTTCAGGTCCTTCGTGAGTTCCAGGTCGCGCTCCTGGCGGAATCTCTTCAGGCCGTCCGGCCCGAGCACCTTCTCTATCATACGCTCTACCTGCTCGGCGCTGAACGGCGGGTGGTCCAGCTCGATGAGGCTGCCGTGCAGCCTCATTACCGGCTGCTGCTCGCTGAGGATGTAGAAGTCCGAAGCTTCCATCTCGAGGGCGAGATTCGCGTAGCCGCTGATATCGAGTTCCGTGAGGCGCTTCTTGATAACCTCGCGCGAGAGGCCGACGGTAGTCTTGCCCGTCATCTCGAGCCGGCGCCTCTGTATGGAGAGGACCGAGTCGAGTATCCTCTGGGTTATCAGGCCCTCCGCGACGAGTATCTCGCCGAGGAACTTTCTGCCCTGAGATTTTTTCTGCTTCGCGACGGCGGCGGTCAACTGCTCCTCCGTCACGAAGTTGTTGTTGACAAGTATCTGCCCGAGCAGGTTCTCTTCCACTTTCCTGCCTCCGAATATTGACTGCCGGCTTACGGTTCCTTCTGGTACTTGATTCTCGTATGGAAAATGCCCATGAGCACTCTCGTAAAAGTCTCCTCGACACGTTTCAGCTCTGTAAGCGTAAGCCCGCTCTCGTCGAGCTGGCCGTCGTTGAGCCTGCGCCTGACAAGTTCCGTAACGACTTCCTCAATACGCGCGGGCGATGGCTCTCCGAGCGTGCGGGTCGCCGCTTCCACGGCGTCTGCGAGCAAAAGGATTGCCGCCTCCCTCGTGGATGGCTTGGGGCCGGGATAACGGAAGAGGCGGTCTTCCACCTGCTCGCCGTTCTCGCGCTTCTGCTCTTCGAGCGCCTCGCGGTAAAAGTACTCGACGAGGCTGGTGCCGTGGTGCTCCCTTATGACTGATATCACCTCGTGCGGGAAGTTCAGGTCGCTGGCAATCTCAACCCCATCCTTCACGTGGGCGATTATAATGAGCGTGGACATGGCAGGCGAGAGAGTTGCATGCTTCGTGCCCTTTATCACCTCGTTTTCGGTGAAGTACTCGGGCTTGTTTATCTTGCCGATGTCGTGGAAGTACGACCCCACCCTCGCAAGAAGCGGATTTGCGCCTATCCTTGCCGCAGCCGCCTCGCAAAGCGTGCCCACGACGAGGCTGTGGTGGTAGGAACCCGGCGCCTCGAGGAGGAAGCGCCGCAAGACCGGCTGGTTCAAGTCGGAAAGTTCCTTGAGCCGCATGTCCGTGGCAAGGCGGAAGATGCGCTCGACGAACGGAAGAATCCCCGAGAGCACGAAGCCCGCGCCCACCCCGGACACGAGGCACCACAAGAGGTGGAACCGCAGGTTCCCGGCCCCAGCGCCGAGGGTCTGCGGGCCCATCTGGCGGGCGAAGTTCCGTCCGGTCTCGGTGAACCAGTCGAGCGCCTGCCAGCCCGAGCCGCTCGGCGCCATGAATACGAGATAGGCAAAAACCAATCCCGCAACGTGGCCGAGACCGACGAGCATGCCCGCCTTGATAAGCCGCGTCCGGGTGTCAATTCGCCGCGCCACGAAGATGCCTACAATGGCGCCGGTCGCGTTGACTATGAAGAGCTGCAGGTCGAACGCTCCAATCTCGCCGTACCTGCCCGTCTGCGGGTCGAGGCTTATCAAGAACGCCACCGCAAGCACCCCGGCGACCGCGACCCTCTGCGTATAGAGGACCACAAGCAGTATGGCCAGCACGGACAGCGGCGTGAGAAACGCGGGTACTGCAACCTGCTCGACCCTCAGAATTCGACCAATGATCAGAAAGCACAGGCACAGCATGCCATAATTCAGAAGCCTGACCCTCTTGCGAAAGCTCCTTCTCTCGAAAGCGAAGAGATAAGCTGCCGTGACAAATACGCTGAGTGCTACGAGCAGGACATACCCGGTCAGCCTAACCGGAACGAGCGTGCTGCCCGTTCGCAGGACGCTGCGCCACTGCTCGACCACCACGATAAGAAAAGTGAACAGACACACGACAAGCACGGGCCGCAGCAGGCTGGGCCGCTCCCCGTCGGCAGTCAGGGTGCGGTCTATGGTTTTCTCCGGCTTGACCCGTCTCATGCCCCTCTTTTTCTTGCCGCCGAACAGCGCCATGACTACTTGCCCGCCTTATCGTAGGCCGCGAGAATTCTTTCGATTATGGGGTGACGCACTATGTCCTTCTTGTTCATGTATATGAACTCCACCCCCTTGACGGACCTCAGTATCTTCTGCACCTTCACCAGGCCCGACTGGCCCCGGTTCTTCAGGTCTATCTGGGTTATGTCCCCCGTTACCACCGCCCTCGAATCCATGCCGAGCCTGGTAAGGAACATCTTCATCTGGACGCTCGTGGTGTTCTGCGCTTCGTCGAGTATCATGAACGACCTGTTCAGCGTCCTTCCGCGCATGTAGGCCAGCGGCACTATCTCGATTATATCCTTTTCCTTGTAACGCAGGATGGTCTCGGCATCAAGAAAGTCGTACAGGGCGTCGTAAAGCGGCCGCAGGTAGGGGCTTATCTTTGCCTGGAAGTCGCCGGGCAGGAAGCCGAGCTTCTCGCCCGCCTCGACCGCGGGCCTTACGAGCACAATTTTTTCGATTACGCCGAGCCTTAGCATTGAAAGTGCCATCATGACCGCGAGATACGTCTTGCCCGTGCCGGCGGGACCGATGCAGAAGACAACCGTATTGTCCTTGATAGCCCTGACGAACTTTTCCTGCCCCTCGCTGCGAAGCGAGACGAGCAGGTATTCGCGAATGTCCTCCGCAGCCTTGATGGAAAGCAGCCTGACCTTTTCCTGAAGGCTTTTTCTTATCTGGTCCGGGGATGTCGCGCCGCCGCTGCGAATCTCCTCAAGCGCGTCGGAGACTATCTTCGCGGCCGCCTGCACGTTCTCCTCTTCGCCGGAAATCCTGACAAAGGCGTCGCGGGCCACGACCTCGACGGAGCAGGCATCCCTCACCTGTCTAAGGTTTGAGTCGCGCTCGCCGAAGAGCAGCATCGCTTCGGCAGTGTCTCTCAGGCTAATCGATTCTTCCACAACCTCTCCCGGGCGGCTTTTTCCCTCCAGGACGATGCCGATGATACGCGAACCGGTCCCTGAGTCAAGATAAAAGAGCAGTTGCGCCACGCCGGCCCACTATGGAGTGTGGGTCGATTCCGCGGAGCCTGTAATTAAATCGGCCGCTTCGCGGATATCCGCTGCAATCCTGTCGGCAGCCGCTCGCGCATCAGCAAGCGACGCCTGGGCGGCGCCCTTGCCGGTGAGCACGAGAACGGTGGCAGCACCCAGCTCCTTCGCCGGCTTGAGGTCTCGAAGCGAGTCGCCCACCGCCCAGGACCGGGCGAAATCTATGCCGAGGTCACCGGCCGCTTTCGTGAAAAGAGCCGTCCCGGGCTTGCGGCAGTCGCATTCCATGTCGTACTCCGGCACGGCGGCGCCCGGCAGATGCGGGCAGTAATATACGGCCGCGACGGGCGCTCCCCGCTCCGCCAGCAATTCGACGAATCTCTCGTTTACAGCC
This sequence comes from uncultured Planctomycetota bacterium, assembly GCA_964641955.1. GTDB lineage: Bacteria > Planctomycetota > SKW154 > SKW154 > DAOVDS01 > CAZXNM01. The sequence goes on along the minus strand of CAZXNM010000003.1, from coordinate 149,959 downwards.
CGGCAGGCAGCTTCATCGAAGAGCCCGCGGGCAACGCCGGATTGGTTTGTGATAATGACGAGCAGAAATCCCGCTTCGTGAAGCGCGCGCAACGCTTCCGCGGCGCCGGGCAGCAGCTCGATTCCGGCCGGGTCGCTGAGGTATTCGCAGTCTCTTATGATGGTGCCGTCCCGGTCGAGGAAAACCGCCCTGGCGGATTCGGTGGTCAAATGGCAGCTCCCTTTAGTACGCCTCGAAGCCTGCCTGTTTCATAAGGGCTGCGAACCGCTGCTTGTCGATGGCCTTGATGTACGCTTCCCTCACATCAACCTGGTCGCTCCTGCAGGCCTGGATAATGGAGTCATCCATGCGCTGCATGCCCAGTCCGCGCCCGCCTTCAATGACGGTCGCTATCTTCTCGGTTCGGCCTTCCCTTATGATGTTCGGCAGGCCGGTCGTCGCGAAGAGTACCTCGCACACGGGCAGCCTTCCCTTGCGGTCCTTTCGAGGTATGAGAAGCTGCGAAAGCACGCCCTTGAGCGAGAACGAGAGCATTGCCCGTATCTGCGGCTGCTGCTCTGTGGGGAAGACGTCGATAATTCGGTCCACCGTCTTGGCCGCGTGGTTAGTGTGCAGAGTCGCGAAAACAAGCAGTCCCGTCTCGGCGAGGCTCACCGCGAGTGAAATGGTTTCCAGGTCGCGCATTTCGCCCACGAGAACCACGTCCGGGTCCTCCCTGCCGGCCGCCCTCAGCGCATCGGCGAAGGTGTTCGTGTCGTGCCAGAGTTCCCGCTGGGTTATCACCGATTTCTTGTTGGTGTGCACGTACTCGATAGGGTCCTCGATGGTTATTATGTGCTTGGAGTAGTTGCGGTTGATGTAGTCCAGCAGGGCTGCCAGCGTGGTTGACTTGCCGCTGCCTGTGGGGCCGGTGACGAGTACGAGGCCGCTCCTGAGTTCGGCGAAGCGCTCCACCACGGTGGGAATTCCGAGTTCCGCGAGCGGCTTGATTTCGGTGGGTATCAGGCGGAAAACGCCGCCAATGCCCTGGCGCTGCATGAAGAAGTTCACCCTGAATCGCGCCACTTCCGGTACCTGGTAGGCAAAGTCGATGTCGAACTTCTGCAGGAACCGAATCTTCTGCGAATCGGACAGTATCTCGAGCAGGAGGTCAGTCGCCTGCTTGTTAGACATGATTGGCATCTCAAGCGGCTGTAGCTGGCCGTGAATGCGTATCTTGGGCACAGTCCCGGAGAGAATGTGGAGGTCCGAGCCTTCGTACTCTCTGACCGCCTTGAGAAACTTGTCTATCTTTGCCATGCGTCTATCCTGACTCGCTGCCCGCGAACCGTGACGGGTCCTCTGCGAAGCGTCTCGCCGTCTCGATGGTTATCAGCCCCTTGGACAACAGCTCCTTGATGGAATCGTCCATAAGGCCCATCCCGTATTTTTTCCCCGTCTGTATTATGGAAGGAAGCTGGAACGTCTTGTGTTCCCTTATGAGGTTTGCGACGGCGTGCGTGTTGAACATCACCTCGACGGCCGGAATCCTGCCCTTGCCGTCGGCGCGCGGAAGAAGCTGCTGGGAAATCGCACCGCGCAGCGACTCGGAGACCATCGAGCGTATCTGCTCCTGTTCCCTCGGCGGGAAGACATCCAGTATCCTGTCCACCGTCCTCGTGGCGTTGGTCGTGTGGAGCGTGCCGAAAACGAGGTGGCCCGTCTCAGCCGAGGTCACGGCCATTGATATCGTTTCGAGGTCGCGAAGCTCGCCGACGACAATGACGTCCGGGTCTTCCCGGAGGCTCGCGCGCAGTGCGATATGGAACGACTCCGTGTGCTTCCTCACCTCGCGCTGCGTGACGTTGCAGCCCTGCGATTTATGCACGAACTCTATCGGCTCCTCAATCATGACTATGTGGTCGCGCCGTTCGCGATTGACGATATCCACCAGGGCCGCCATGGTGGTGGATTTGCCGCAGCCCGAAGGCCCGGTCACCAGGACAATGCCGTGGGAATATTCCGTCAGCCTGCGCAGCTCGGGCGGCATGCTCAGCTCTTCGAGCGTGCGAATCTTGCCGTAAATTACCCTGAAGGCGGCGGAGACGCCGCGCCGCTGCATGTGTATATTGGTACGGTATCTGCCCGCGCCGGCAAGGTCGTATGTGAAGTCGAGGTCCTTGCGCTTGAAAAACCGCTCCTGCTGTTCGCCGGAGAGCACTGCGACGATTTTCTCCCGGCCCATCTGCGCGCTCACTACAGGATGGTGCATGAACAGGAGCTTGCCGTGAATGCGCAGGAACGGGGGGGAGCCCACCGTGAAGTGCAGGTCGCTGGCGCCGAGTTCCCTGGCTGTAATCAGGTACTCGTCGAGCGGCGAATTTACGAGACGGCTGAAATCCTCCTCGAGATACTCGACCTCCTCCGGGGGCTCGGTTATTTCCTCGACGTAACGCTCGGCGAATAGAAACTCCGGCTGCTCGGGCGCTTCTTCCTCGGGCTCCATGAACGCGAGGTCGGAGTCGAAGGGAACCACTTTCTGGCCCGGCGCCTTCTTCGAGGTCATCACGCCGGGCTTGCGGGCCGGCTTGGCAGGCGGCGGCTCGAGTTCCTGGCGCCCCTCCCCGAGGTCCTCGAACTTGCCTTCTTCCGGGACTACGCCCTGCTCGTACATCTTCGTTTCTTCGCGGAACTCTTCGAGCGCCTTGTCCATGAGCGCGTCTATCTTCTTGACGACCGCTTCCCGCTCCTCTATCGAAACGCCCTTGGACTTGCTCTCGACGTCCATTCTAATGCTGTTTATAGTCTCGTAGTCTTTCTGCGTAATGTGGCTGTCTTCCAGCAGAAACAGGCCGAGCGACTTGTTAGGTGCGACCTTTTCGCGCTTCTTGATGCAGAGCTTGAGCTTCTCGCGCGTGAGAACGCCGCTGATTATCGCAACCCTTCCGAAAAGCCTGTCGCCTTCGCTCAGCATGTCTTCACTCCGGGCTTGCGCCGAACAGCTCTTCCTCCACGATGTGGCACAGCACGTGCCCCGCGAGGATGTGGCCTTCCTGGATCCGTGCCGTGTCAGTGGAATCGACCACGACGGTCACATCGGCCTGAGCCTTCGTTCCTGCCGCCGCTTCGGCCCATCGCGCGCCCGTAAGCAGCACGGTGGCGCAGCCGAGTTCGCGCGCGGCGCTAAGTGCTCGAACGACATTCTGTGACGTGCCGCTGGTGGAAATGCCCACGACAACGTCGCCCCGCTTCGCATGCGCCCTCACCTGCCTCTCGAACACGGCCTCGAAGCCGTAATCGTTGGAGATGGCGGTAAGAACCGATGTATTCGCGTTGAGTGCCGCGGCGGGGATTCCTTCCCTGTCCGTCCTGAACCTGCCGACCATCTCGGCGGCGAGATGCTGGGCGTCGGCGGCGCTGCCGCCGTTCCCTAAGAAATAGAGCGTGCCGCCGCCCTTAACGCATGCACTCATCAGGCCCGCTGTCTTCAGCAGAAGCCCGGCTTGCGGGACAAGCGACTCGATTGCGCTTATCGAAGACTGTATGAGTTCCTTCGGTTCGGTCAACTGCCCTCTTCCCGCGACTGGAGTTGTTCGACCACTTCGACGCATCTGCTGCAGATGGTCGGGTGCTTCTCGCTTACGCCGACGCTCTTACGGTAGTTCCAGCACCTCTCGCACTTGTCGTACTCTATCCTGTAAGCCTCGATCGCAATGTTCTCGACCTCGGACGCGCGGTCCGCTCCCTCCGGAATCCCCTCGACAAGGACGACTTCGGAGACGATAAACAGCGTTTCGAGGTCGCCGCCGCCGACTCCCCTGAACGAGCCGAGGAACTCGTTAAGCTCCCCGCTGCCGGTGTAGAGCTTCACACCGGCTTCGAGGGAAGACCCGATGGTTTTCGCCGCCCTTAGCGCTTCGAGCCTGCGCAGGACCTCATCTCGCACCTTGAACAGCCGCTCGTAGCGCTCGATAAGCCCCTTGTCCGCATAGTCTTTGTAGACCTTCGGCATGTGAGCGAGGTGTACGCTCTCGTGCTTCCTGGCACCGGGTATGTGCCGCCAAACCTCTTCGCACGTGTGCACGAGAACCGGCGCCGCCAACCTTGTGAGCACGTGCAGTATCTCGCTCATTGCCGTGTGCGCGCTGCGCAGTTCCAGCGAGCCGGACGCCGCCGTGTAGAGCCTGTCCTTGAGCACGTCGAAGTAGAACGAACTCATCTGCACGACGCAGAAGTTGTACAGGCGCTGGTAGACCATGTGGTAGTCGAACTCCTCGTATGCCTTGAGCGCCTTTTCTACAAGCTCCTGCAGGACGGCGAGAGCCCAGCGGTCTATTTCGAGAAGACTTTCGTATTCGATAGCGTCCTTCTGCGGGTCGAAGCCGCTCGTGTTGCCCAGCAGGTAACGGAAGGTGAACCTGAGCTTCTTGTAGGCCTCAGCGCTGCGCCCGATTATCTGCTCGGAGGTGTTTATGTCGTTGCGGTAGTCAATCGAGGAAATCCAGAGCCGCATGATATCGGCCCCGAACTTCTTGAGGATGTCGTCGGATCTGACGAAATTGCCCAGGCTCTTGGACATCTTCTTGCCCGCCTCGTCCACGACGAAGCCGTGGGTGAGCACCGTCTTGTAGGGGGCGTGTCCGAAAGCGGCCGTGCTGGTTATCAGCGACGTCTGGAACCATCCCCTGTGCTGGTCGGTGCCTTCGAGGTAGAGGTCCACCGGGAACGGCAGTCCTTCCGCCTCCATTACGACCGGGTGGTAGCTCGCGCCCGACTCGAACCAGACGTCGAGTATGTCCCTCTCCTGTTCGAGCGAAGAGGAGCCGCATACGGGACACTTGAACCCTTCCGGCACGAAATGTCCGACATCCTTCTTGAACCAAGAGTCCGCGCCCTCGACGGCGAAGACGTCCCGCGCCCTGTCAACCACCTTCTTGTCGAGAATCGGGGTCTGGCATTCCGTGCAGTACAGGGCTGGAATCGGTACGCCCCAGACTCTCTGGCGGGATATGCACCAGTCGGGCCGTCCTTCAACCATCCTGAGAATGCGCATCTTGCCCCAGTCCGGTATCCAGGTCACCCGCTTGATTTCCTCCATCAGGGAGCTTCTCAGGTTGGAGTGCTCGACATTTATGAACCACTGCCGCGTCGCTCTGAAGATAAGCGGGCTCTTGCACCGCCAGCAGTGGGGATAGGAGTGTGTCATCTTGGTGCTGTGAAACAGGACGCCGAGCCCTTTAAGCTTGTCGAGTATCTTCGCATCGGCGTCGAAGACCTTCGTGCCCTGCATCTCGGCGAACTCGTCCGTAAACCTGCCCTGCTCGTCCACGGGGCTCACTATCGGCAGCTTGTACTTGAGGCCGATTTCGTAGTCTTCCTTTCCGTGACCGGGTGCTATGTGAACGGTCCCGGTTCCGGATTCGAGGCTGACGAAGTCCGCCAGTATGATGCGCCCGTCGCGCTCCACGAAGGGATGCCTGTACATCATGCCTTCGAGGTCCTCGCCGCGCACTTTGGAGAGCACCTTGTAGTCCTTGTGCCCGGTCTCCTGCATGACCCGCTCGACAAGCTCCGCGGCCATGATGAGCACTTCCCTGCCCTCGACCTCGACCGCGGCGTATTCGAATTGAGGCCCGAACGCGACGGCGACGTTGGCCGGCAGGGTCCAGGGCGTCGTGGTCCAGATAAGCACGGAAACTGGAAGACCGCTATTCACCCCGAACTCTTCCCCGACCGCGTCCTCGGCCTGGAATTTCACGTAAATCGACGGGCCCGAGACATCTGCGTATTCGAGTTCCGCTTCCGCCAGAGCGGTCTCGCAGTCGTGGCACCAGTGGATAGGCCGGAGGTCCTTGTAAACGAACCCGTTCTCGACAATCTTGCCGAAGACGTTGATTATGCCCGCCTCGTATTGCGGCGTCATGGTGAGATAGGGATTCTCCCAGTCGCCGAACACCCCGTACTGCTTGAACTGCCTGCGCTGAAACTTGACATACTTCTGCGCGTATTCCCGGCACGCCTTCCTGATTTCAGGCGGGCTCTTGGAGCCGAGTTCGGCGCCCATGGACTGCATCACCTTGTGCTCGATGGGCAGGCCGTGGCAGTCCCAGCCGGGAACGAAGGGCGAGTCCTTGCCCAGCATGGTTTGGAACCGCACCACTATGTCCTTCAGGACCTTGTTCATCACGGTGCCTATGTGGAGGTCGCCGGTGGCGTACGGCGGCCCGTCGTGAAGGAGGTACTGCGGCTGCCCTTTTCTTTCTTCGCGGATTTTTTCGTATATGCCCATCTCTTCCCATTCGGCCTGTATTTCCGGCTCGCGCTTGGTGAGATTGGCCTTCATGGGAAAGCTGGTCTTCGGAAGATTAAGCGTATCCTTGTAGTTCATTTGCCCGTAAACCCCGTATTTTACTTCGCTTCTTTAATGACTCGCTTGAACAGCTTCGTGAGCTTCGGCTCGGCCTCGTTGGCCACGGCTATTATATCCCTGATATCGGCGGGCTTGAGCCTATCGGGCAGACATTCGTCGGTCACGACCGACACGCCCAATATGCGAAAGCCCGCGTGCACCCCCACTATCACTTCCGGAACCGTGCTCATGCCGACGACGTCGGCGCCTATGAAGCGAAGAAACCTGTACTCGGCCCTCGTCTCGAGGGTGGGGCCGGTCAGCGCGACGTAAACCCCAGTGTGGGCTCGTATGCCTTCTTCGAGGGTAATGCGCTTTGCCAGCTCTATAAGCTCCCTGTCGTAGGGAGCGCTCATGTCGGGATATCTCGGGCCGAGCCGCTCGTCGTTCGGGCCGATAAGCGGGTTATCGCCCAGCAGGTTGATGTGGTCCTCGATTATCACGAGGTCGCCCGGCCTGTGCTGCGGGTTCATCCCCCCCGAGACGTTCGAGATAAGCAGAATTTCCGCGCCCAGCGCGCGCATCACGCGCACGGGGAATGATATTTCCTTCGTGCTGTAGCCCTCGTACATGTGGAATCGCCCGCTCATCGCGACGACCGGCTGCCCTTCGAGCTCGCCCGCGAGCAGGTGCCCCGCGTGGGTCTCGACGGTGGAAGAGACGAAGTGCGGAATCTCGGGATAGTCTATGACTGCGTCCGTCTTAATCTCTTCGGCCAGCTTGCCGAGGCCGGTTCCCAGGACGATGGCGAAGCGCGGCTTGACCTTCGTGCGCTTCTTCACGGCCGCTGCAGCTTCTTCTACCTGCTCGTATAACCCCATTCGCATCCGCCTCCATGACTTTGGGCAGTCGTTTTCCCGCGAAACGCAACATTATACAGCACTCGGCACACGTGTCAAACAATAAGTAGCCCCACGCGTTAAGCATAGTGCGAGGCGGTGCGATGCCGAGGGCTCTGGCGAAAAAGAAGCAGTTTTTGCTTAACAAGCAACGCGGCCCCAATATAATGGTTCAATTCGATTGGGAATACGCTGATGCGTCGAAGGAGTACCGGAACGTAAGATGGAGAAATACGACTTCAGGGAAATCGAGTCGAAGTGGCAAAAGGAATGGGACGCCGCCGGGCTTGCCCGCGCGCCCGAAGTCCCGGAGAACAAGTATTACTGCCTGGTCATGTTCGCCTATCCCTCCGGCGACATTCACATGGGCCACTTCAGAAATTATATCATAGGAGATGCCGTCGCGCGCTACAGGCTCATGAAGGGGCACGACGTGCTCTACCCCTTCGGCTGGGACGCGTTCGGCCTGCCCGCGGAAAACGCGGCGGTAAAGCAGAACGCCCACCCCGAGCAGTGGACTCTCAACAACGTGGAAGTCTCGCGCGGCACACTTCAAAAAGCCGGAATCCTGTTCGACTGGGACAGAGAAGTGACGACATGCCTGCCCGATTACTACAGGTGGACGCAGTGGTTCTTCCTGAAGCTCTACGAGAAGGGCCTCGCCTACAGGGCGACCTCGCCGGTGAACTGGTGCCCCGGATGCAAGACGGTCCTCGCGAACGAGCAGGTCGAGGGCGGCAAATGCTGGCGCTGCAGCAGCGACGTAACCAGGAAGAAGCTCGAACAGTGGTATTTTAAAATCACAGCGTATGCCGACAGGCTGCTCGAGGGGCTGGACAAGCTGTCCGGCTGGACCCGGCACGTCGTCAAGCGGCAGCGCGAATGGATAGGCCGCAGCGAAGGCGTGGATATAGACTTCGAAATCGAGGACGGCGGCGGGAAATTCAGCGTCTTCACGACGAGGCCGGACACGCTCTATGGCGTGACGTTCATGGCAGTCGCGCCTGAGAACGACCTCGCCGCGAAGCTTGCCAAAGGAACGAAACAGGAAAAGGTGGTCGCCGACTATATCGAGGCCGCGTTGAAGAAATCGGACATAGAGCGCGCCTCCGCAGTCACCGAGAAGGACGGCGTATTCACCGGGCGGCACGCGATAAATCCCGTATCCGGCGAGAAGGTCCAACTCTGGGTCGCGGACTACGTACTGGCCGGGTACGGAACGGGAATCGTCATGGGCGTGCCCGCCCACGACCAGCGCGACTTCGAGTTCGCCAGGAAGTATGACATTCCCATCAAAGTCGTCATACAGCCTCCCGGCCGGGAGCTGACCCCGGAGACGATGACCGAAGCCTACGTGGAGCCCGGCATTATGGCCAACTCGGCCAAGTTCGACGGCACGCAGTCGCAGGAAGGAATCGAGGCGGTAAACGATTACCTCGAAGAAATCGGCAAAGGCAGGCGGACTGTAAACTACAGGCTGCGCGACTGGCTCATCAGCCGGCAGCGCTACTGGGGCGCACCGATACCGATGATACACTGCAAGAAATGCGGGATAGTCCCCGTGCCCGAGAAAGACCTGCCCGTACTCCTGCCGAAGGGCGACATCGACTTCATCCCCAAAGGCCGTTCGCCTCTGGAGGATGTCGAAGAGTGGGTCAATACGGAATGTCCGAAATGCGGCGCTCCCGCGAGGCGCGACCCCGATACAATGGACACTTTCGTATGCTCGTCGTGGTACCACATGCGCTACGTGGATGCCCGCAACGACTCGGAGCCGTTCGGCAAAGAATGCGCGAAGAGCTGGATGCCCATTGACATGTACATAGGCGGCGATGAGCACGCCACGGGCCACCTCATCTACTTCAGGTTCTTCACGAAGCTCATGTTCGACATGGGCTACATGCCCGACGACGAGCCTGCTATGGCGCTCTTCAACCACGGCATGGTTCAGGATGCGCACGGAGTCGTGATGTCCAAGTCGCGCGGCAACGTCGTCAGCCCGACCGACGTTATGGAGAATGAAGGCGTGGATACTGCCAGGGCGGCTATGTTCTCGGCTGCGCCATCGGACGCGCCCGTGCTCTGGGACGAGAAGCACATCGTGGGCGCGAGACGGTTCCTCCACCGCGTCTGGGACTTCGTGCTCTCGCACGCCGGCTGGATGAGTAAATACGAGCCATCCGCTTCGACCGGAGAAGAACTGTCCAAGGAGCTGCGCCAGGTGCGCCAGAAGCTTCACGCCACAATCCGGAAAGTCTCGTACGAGATGGAGGACAAATTCGGCTTCAACACCGCGCTCGCCGCGGTAATGGAGCTGCTCAACGCCATCCGCGAATGCGGCGTATCGGCCGATACGGAACCCGGCAAGGCGGTGCTGCACGAGGCGGTAACCGCCACGGTGAAGATAATGGCCCCGCTGGTGCCGCATTTCTGCGAGGAGCTGTGGCACAGGCTCGGGCACGAAGGCATCATTTTCCGGGAGCGGTGGCCGGAGTATGACGAGGAGGTAGCCAGGGCCGAGGATGTCGAGGTCGTGCTGCAGGTGAACGGCAAGGTTCGCTCGCACGTGACAGTCCCGGCCGACATGCCGGAGAAGGAACTGGAGAAGCTCGCGCTCGAAGACGCCCGCATCGCGGAGCTTACCGCGGATAAAAACATCAGGAAGGTGATAGTGGTGCCCGGGCGTCTTGTGAACATCGTGGTCAAGTAGACCGAAAAAGTCCGGAGATACAGATGGCAAAAGGAATCACCAGTCGTTCCGAAAACTATTCCCAGTGGTACAACGACATAGTGCTGAAGGCCGAGATGGCCGACTATGCGCCGGTGCGCGGCTGCATGGTGATAAGGCCCTACGGCTTCGCAATCTGGGAAAAGCTCCAGCAGGAGTTCGACCGGCGCATCAAGGCCACGGGCGTAGGCGGCCGCAAGCACATGAACACGTACTTCCCGCTTTTCATACCCGAGTCCTACCTCGCCCGGGAGGCCGAGCACGTCGAAGGCTTCGTGCCCGAGTGCGCCGTGGTCACGCACGGCGGCGGCAAGGAACTCGAAGAGAAGCTCTACGTGCGCCCGACCTCCGAGACAATCATGTACGAGATGTTCTCGAAGTGGATTGCTTCGTACCGCGACCTGCCGCTCCTGGTAAACCAGTGGTGCAATATCGTCAGGTGGGAGCTGCGGACAAGGCTCTTCCTTCGCACGCTCGAGTTTCTGTGGCAGGAGGGCCACACTGCCCACGCCACTCACGACGAAGCCGAAGAAGAGACGCTCATGATTCTCAACGATGTCTACGCGGACACGGTCGAGAACGTCATGGCCGTCCCCGTGCTTCGCGGGCGAAAAACTCCTTCGCAGAGATTCCCCGGCGCGGTGGATACCTACTGCATCGAATCGCTCATGCAGGATGGCAAGGCCCTGCAGATGGGAACTTCCCACGACCTGGGCCAGAACTTCGCGAAGGTTTTCAACGTCCGCTACCAGGACCAGGCCGGGGAGCTTCAATATGTCTGGCAGACCTCGTGGGGGGTCTCGACCCGGCTCGTTGGTGCGCTCATCATGGCGCACTCGGACGACACGGGCCTCGTCCTGCCCCCGAAGCTCGCGCCGACGCAGGTCGTCATCGTGCCAATCTACAAGTCGGACGAGCAGAAGCAGCAGGTCTTCGAGGCGGCACGAAAAGCCGAGAAGGCCATCGCCGGGCTGGGAATCTCCGTTACGTCAGATCTGCGCGAAGAGTTCAAGCCGGGCTATAAATTCTACGACTGGGAGCTGCGCGGCGTGCCGCTCCGAATCGAGATAGGCCCGCGCGACCTCGAAAGCGGGCAGGTCGTGTTCGTGAGAAGGGACACGGGAGACAAATCCCAGGTGCCCGCCGCCGGCGTCGAGACGAAGGCTGCTGAAATGCTCGACACTATTCAGGCCGACATATTCGACAGGGCAAAAAAGTTCCTCGACAAGCACACTTACGAGACCGAAAGTTTCGATGAGCTGAAGCGGATAACCGACGAGTCTGGCGGCTTCGTGTGGGCCCCCTGGTGCGGCAACCCGGACTGCGAGCAGCGCATCCAGGACGAGACCAAAGCCACAATAAGGCTCGTTCCGCTGGACCCGCCGCAGGTCGAGGCAACGTGCGTCGCGTGCCCGGAAACTGCAAAAGTCCGGGTGCCTTTCGCCAAGGCTTACTGATTCCGCGGCCCTCTATCCGGCCCGAGTGCAATGAGCAAAGTCAAGATTGTCGCCAACCCGATATCCGGTCGCGGCAGGAGCCGCGCCCTCGTGGCACGCTTGAAGGAAGAGCTTGAGTCGCGCGGACTCGCCGTCGAGACCGCCTTCACGGCGGCCAAGGGCGACGGCCTGAAGGCTGCCGCATCCGCCGGCAAAGACTATGCCGCAGTCTGCGCCGTCGGGGGAGACGGCACCATGAACGAGGTGCTAAACGGCATCGCCGAGACGGATATCCCGCTCGCAGTACTGCCCGCAGGCCTCTCCAACGTGCTGGCTCTCGAACTGGGAATCACGCCGGAGCCGGAAAGGATTGCCGAAGCCATTGTGAAAGGCACGAGCGTGGAAATCGACCTGTGCCACGCGAGCGACAGGTACTTCGTAGCAATGGGCGGCGCCGGGTGGGACGCGCACATCGTGCACTCGATAGCAGGCTCGCGGAAATCCCCGCTGGGCTTTCCCGGCTACGTCGTGCCCATCGCGCGTTCGCTCGTCACGTACAGCTTCCCGCATATCGAAGTCATCCTGGACGGCAAGACGCGCACGAAGAAGGCAGGAATGGTCGTCGTCGGCAACGTGAAGTATTACGGCGGGCCGTTCAAGATTACGACGCGGGCCGACTTCGCGGACGGTCTCCTCGATGTGTTTATAATCGAGCGCGCCACTCCCCTGCAGATGCTCAAGCTGTTCGCCGGCGTTCTCTGGGGAGACCATACGCGCCACGGAAACGCGACATACCTGACGGGCAAAAAACTCGAACTTACCAGCAAGGGCGAAGTTCCCGTGCACATCGACGGAGAAGCAGCGGGCCACCTGCCGAAGACGTTCGAGGTTACGGGACGCAAGAAGCGCGTGATTGTCCCCGAATGACCGGGCCGGTCATTCCCCGGGCCGCAGCATGTTGAAGTTCAGGACGCCCTTCTCTATCGCCCCGCCCTTCCAGCGCTCCAGTCCGGCGTTCCACAGGTCCGCTTCGCCGACGATATCGAGGAAATCGGGAAGGGCACACAGCGGCATTCCGCCCCGCATGCGCTTTCCCGAGGCCAATTTTTTCACGAATTCTTTCGCGGGATCCGCCTCCCCGTGCGCAAGGAAGATACACGCCGCCCTGACAAGACCGCTCTCCAGGTCGCATTCCGCGTACGACCTGCCGGGAACCCGCTCGCTTAACGCCTCAAGCTTCCTGTCCTCAGCGGCGGAAAGTCCGATGCCCCGGGACTTTTTCAGGAGCAGGCAGCGCAGCCGGTAAATATCCATGCGCCTGCCGAAGCCTTCGGTGTTAAGAACCGAAACGGAGCTGCTTCCGAAGACCTTCAGCGCCCGGAAAGCCCCCGCGACGTCCCGGAGCCAGACCCGGATGTTGATTTCGAGCTCGCTCGCGGTTCGCCGGATGTGAAGCGGGGTAACCTTCGAGTTCTGAAGCCGCTCGATGCGCGAGAGTGCCTCGCTGTAATCCCCGAAAGCCCACGCGCAGATGGCCAGCACGTTCTCGAGCTGCGCGAGTATGAAAGGCCTATGCACAGGCGCCGCGTTCATTGTGATATGCGCGGCTTTTCTAGCGAGAGCCTCCGCTGTGAAAATGTCCATGCCCTCGAGCGCAATCTCCGCCTGCACCCTGTATACCTGCGAGATAACGCGTGCATCATCGCTGTGCTTCAAAATGCAACCGGCGACTTCCCGGGCATGTTCAAGAAGCCCGGCGTGCCCCGTGACTGTGAGGTGGCTCAGCAGAATCGAGACTTTCACCTCTCCTTTCGTCAGGTCCTGCCAGTTCTTCCTCACGAGCGCCGATGCCGCTTTCGTTTCGTTCATATCATCATAATAGAGGGCCAGGATTCTTCTTATGCGCACTCTCTGCGGCTGGGACAGCTTCTTCTTGAGCAGCCGCTCGACGTGCGGCACATACTGACCGGCTGCCTCGCTCATGTCGTTGTAAACGTAGCGCTCGACAAGCCTCACAATCGCCTCGGACAGGTCCGGGAAGCGCCCCTGCAGCTCGATATCCTGACCGAGATTCTCCGTAAGCTGCTTCTCCTGCCGCTCCTGTTCGCCGCCGGCAATCTCGGAATAGGGCGTCCCCGTAAGCAGGTGAAGCCGCCAGATAACCGCAAGGGATAACCTGGTTGAAGTCAGGTAATAATGCAGGCTTGCGGGCGCGATGCCGGCACCCCTCGAACACTCCATGAACCCGAACTTCTCGACAATATCCCTCAGCCTGGCCCTCGCCCGCGTTTCCTCCGCTGCAACAGTGCGCTCGGAAAGGGAAATATCGCGCTCCTCTTCCGCCTTGGCTACGCTTTTGACAGTTCCTATCGTTGCCGCAGCGCCGGTGAAAACGGCCGGCCAGTGTACCTTGCAGGTCTCGTGTATCCTGTATGCGAGGTCATAAGCAGGCGTCGCGCCCGAGAGAGCACGGCTGAGGCGCGAAGTGCTCACGCCGACCGTCTTGGCGAAATTCACCCTGCCCACGGCAAGCGCCCACTGCCGCACGTACAGCCTGAAAAGCTCCTCGACGGCGTTCGACGAGAGGATTATATCGCTCACATCATCATTCGACATCCGCTTCCCCCGGACACCTTTTCAGCCCGATATTGGAAGCATAGCCGCAAAAAAATACGATTCAAGCCATTTCTCGACCGTTTCGTCCGATAACCCCGGAGCACAGGCATCCCGGTGCTCGGCAAACTTGCACAATTATTGATAAAATCTGTGGGCTTAGTGAAGTATTGTGTTATATTATTATATGGACGAAATTGGCATGAAGCTTATACATGTTAATCTGTTACGTTAACGCCTGCATTTTTCGTCATCTAAGGTGGGAACGGAGCAGGAGAAAGTTTTAGTTGCCGGTTTGAGATTTTCCTGCAACTATACCGGAGAACTTGGGTATGACAACTTGGGCTGAATCCTGTATACACACGCTCCGGCACGATAATGCAACTTTGCCCTCCAATGCCCGGCGGGAAGGCGGCTGGACCTTCGTCGAAGTTATGATTGCCCTGGTCGTGCTTACGGTCGGCATCGTGAGTTTTCTCGTGTCGCTCACATCCTCGATGCAGCTCTCAGCCGCCGCGCACGAAAGAGATCTGGCTACAAACGCCGCCCGGCAGATAATCGAGCGCATGCGCACGGAGACTTTTTCGCGAATCTTCTCGCTCTATAATGAAAACGCCAACGATGACCCGGGCGGAGTCGGAACGGCACCAGGCGCGGATTTCGACATTACGGGATTGGAAGCCAGGCCATCCGACGGAGACGGCAAGCCGGGAAAGATAGTTTTTCCCGTCTCGGGAACCGAACTTCGAGAAGATATTACTGATGCGCTGCTCGGGATGCCCCGGGACCTCAATGCCGACACCATAGTCGATTCGGCCGACCACGCCGGCGATTACCTGATACTGCCGGTGATAGTTCGCATCGAATGGACCGGCATTGCGGGCGAGGAGACTCTCGAGATAAGAACCCTGCTGACGGATAGATAGGACCGAGGGCAGATATGAAAAAAACTGAACAGTCCGGATTTTCGCTGCTCGAGGTCATGATTGTAACGGTTATCCTCATCATTGTCCTGGGGGGAATCTTCGAGGTGCTGCTCTCCGGCCTGAATACGTACAACGAGAGCAGCATAATGACCGAAGTGCACACCCACGCCCGAAGGATAATCGACAGCGTAGCGAACGAGATTCAGGGCGCGGGCCTCAGCACCATTTACCCCATACCTCCCGAATCGGGAACGGGTACGAGCACAATCAGCTTCCAGACCGCAACGGGATATTCCGCCGGCGCAATCCAGTGGAGCGATGTTATTACTATTTCGTTCGAGTACGAGGCCGGTGAAAGCGACAACGGAGCCGACGACAACGGAAACGGCCTCATAGACGAAGGAGTAGTAAAACGGACTGTGACCGATTCCGGCGGCGGCACTACGAGTAAGATTCTCGGTCACTGGGTCGAAGAAGACGGCCTGAGTTTCAATCTCAGGCTTGATGTACTGACCATAGCGCTGAAACTGAAGAAGAAGGGTTACAAGGGCGACCCGTGGACAACGACGCTGACCACCGCCGTGCAGATTAAGAATCCATAACTGCACGCCGGACTCAGCAGCGTTGACATGGAGACGAAAGACAGCGGGCAGCGGGGGGTGAATCATGAACAGGTTTAGCAACTCGGAAACCGGAAGTGCGCTTATTCTCGCTTTCGTCACCATCATAGCGCTCGCTGGCACGAGCGCGGCCCTGCTCTCCACCAGCATTTACAGGAACAAAGAAGCCGCCTTCTCGCGCGACCAGGGCAAGGCGTTCTATATCGCCGATTCAGGAATAACAGCCAGCATGGCGGAGATTACCGCGAACACCGACTCCGACGGCGATGGGATGGGAGACATCTCGGGCGCAATCGACAACGGCACCTTCGCAGTTGAGGCAACCCACCTCGGAGGCGATATCTGGTCGTTGAGGTCAACAGGCGTTTACGCACTGGAGACGAGAGGCATTGCAGTCATAATAAGCCGCAGGATTACCAGCCCGTTCCAGCACGCCGCTTTCGGAGCAACAAGCGTCACCGCCCAGGGAACCAATATCGTGGACAGCTATGATTCCGACGATGGCACGTACGCCAGCCAGTTATCCGGCGACCATGCCGGCGATGAAGGCGGCATCGGCTCCAACGGCAGCGTTTCGGTGTTGGAAAGCCGCGGCATTTACGGAGATGCGACGCCGGGGCCGTACGGAAGCGTCACCATAGCCGACACCGCATACGTCGGCGGCGCGACAGCCCCGGCACCTGAAGAACAGCCTGTCGAGCCTTACACGTACAGCCCGGTCGGCGTATCTCTGGGACCGATTCACAGCTCACTGACCCTCACTTCAGGCACCTATCGCTACGACGATATCAAGCTTACCAGTGGAGAGACCCTGACACTCGGCACAAACCCGGGCGATGTAATCACGATATACATAGACCAGGAAATCGCCCTGTCCGCCACCGGGGCAATAATCATTCCCAACAATGTCTCGGTTGTCATGCACAACGGAACGGGTGCGGTCAGCCTTACAGGCCAGGGCCTTGTCAATAACTCGCATATACCGGGTAACTTCATCCTGTACACAGCCTCGACCGCGGAGGTCAAGGTTGGAGGTACGGCGGACTTCTACGGCGCCATTTACGCTCCGGCCGCCCCTGTGAAGCTTGCCGGTACGTCGGAGTTCTACGGCGCGGCCGTGGGCGACACCGTCCTGATTACAGGCACCAGCGGCGTTCACTACGACGAGGCGCTGGCAGATATACAGATAACGAGCAAGATTCGCTACCAGGTAAACGCATGGCACGAGTTCAGGCCGTAGATAGATTAGGTACGGCTAAATAGACAACAGGGTTAAGAAGTGCAGCAAGAACGAGAGTGAGTACGTCATGAGAAAAAATTTTTCCGTCGGTGTACTGATATGTTTAGCCATCTACCTTGCAGCTTCCAGCAGCTTTGCTGACACGGTCAAGCTGAAGAACGGCGAAACGCACATTGGCGAAATAACGCGAGAAACCGAAGAGACAATCGTGCTTCTGACCAGGGATACAGGTGCCAGGACATTCAACAGGTCGGATATTTCCGAGATTATCCGCGGCGATGACAAGAATCCGCAGGAGACAGAGAAGGCGAAGCCCGGGGAGAAACCCGTAACGGAGGAAAAACCCGCCGCGGCCGGGAAAACGGAATCGTCCGAACCGAATCTCGATGTCATCACGATGAAGAATGGCATAATTCACAAGGGAAATATCACGCACGAGAATGATGAATTCATCACGATTCGCATGTTAAACAGCGGCTTCAAGGTCCTGCGAAAGGAAGATGCTGAAAGCATAAAGAGGGCTAGGAAAGAGGAAAAAAAGGATGACCAAAAAAAGAAGGGGGCTGCACCTCTGCCGGCCGGCAGCGTTACGGACATCCTGAAGAAATTAACGAACAAGGAACCCATCTCCGAGAAAGAAGCCGTCAAGCAGATTGTCAAACTCGGCGCAGAAGCTCTGCCCGCGCTCATACGGCTATTGCGCTCAGACCCGGGCAAGGCGGAACTCTCGGTCACGGCAGAGGCGGTCGCGCAGCTCCATGATGATAATACCGTCAGCGAGGTGAGAAGCCTTCTCTCCTCGGAATCCAGAAATACTCAGCTCAATGCGCTGACCGTACTCGGAAAGATAGGCGACCCGGAATCAGTCGGCGCACTTCTCGAATGCATGCTCGGCGAGGACCAAGAGATGAGCGCGGCAGCGGACAAAGCCGTTGCCGCGACGCTGCGCAGGGAATCCGCCAATCATCTCGTATTCATGAAGGTTCACGACGCGGCACGGTCGGCGAAAAAGAACGGCAAGACCAGGATTGCAAGGGTACTCGGCGGTTCGGGCAGCAGGCTCGCTCTGCCCCCCCTGCTCACTCTCGTAAACGACTGGGATACGTCTGTAAAAGTCACCGCCGTGATTTCCATAGGTAAGCTGGGCTTCGACGAACCGGCCGCATGCACGGAGGTCCGGCGCCTGCTGAAAAGCGAGGACACCCAGGTCAAGAGAGAAGCAGCCCTTGCGCTTGGCAGGCTGCAGGACATAGATTCCGTGGACAGCCTTATCACGCTCCTGCAAAATGATAATCGCGGCATCCGCAAGAATGCGTACTGGGCTCTTAAGAACATCACCGGCCTGAGATTCCCGGACAACTACACGCGATGGAAAGTCTGGTGGGACAGCGAATCCGGCAAGTACAGGAAAAAGAGGGAAGCCTTGCTGAATGTTCTTCGCACCGGTACGAACGATGAGAGGCTCAAGGCAATAGATAAGCTGACAGCGATACGGTTCGGCAGCAAGCAAATCACGACAGCACTTCTCTCGCAGATAACAAGCGGCGATAAGAGAATTCGCATAAAAGCCTGCGAGGCCCTCGGGTCCATAGGCGCGAGGGACGCGGTACCGGACCTCGTCAAGCAGCTCGACGACATTGAACAATCCGTACAGAAAGCCGCGCACTCGGCCCTTAAAGCCATCACCGGCCAGAACCTCCCGCAAGACATGAAGGAATGGGAGAAATGGCTCAGGTCGAGCAACTGGTAAGCCCGGTCTTCAAGTGTTATATGCGCGCGATACCTCTCTTAAAAAGAGTAAACTAACCGATTCCTGCATTTTTTAATCTTCGCAGCCGAGATGTGCATTCAGTGTTGTGCATGCACTTGTGACGTAGATATTTCCGTAACTTTATCTGAATTCCGGTTATCTTTGTCCCAAACAACTCGTCACTGATTATGGAAGAGGAACAAGCAACATGATTCAGCGCGACAAAAATACGGTAAAACACCCATTCGAAAAATCGGCGCGTGCAACACGGATATCATCGCCCTCGGCGTTGTGCTCACATGCGAGTTCGCCGCGACCGGGAGTGAAAGAAAAGCACGCCCGCAAAATGTCGTTAAGTTCGTGCTGTGCAAATTAGCAGGGTTGATGAAAGAAAGGCAGGATAATGAATACAAGCAAGTTAGTGCTAATCGCCATCGCCGTGTTCGGCGCAGCCTTTGCTTTCATTATTTCCTGGGAATTGCTTCTCCCGGAAAAGAAGGCCGTCGTTGGAATCGAAGAGGTGCCGCACCTGCCCGGCCACCAGGAGACCCGCTACGTGGGAAGCAGCATACCCAAGGAAGAGCGCGACCAGGCCGGCCCGCAGGACACGGCAGCGCAGAACACCCCTTACGGAGAGTTGAAATGGGAGAGGAAGCCGGTGAAGAAGAAGGACAAGCAGCCGGCGAAGATTCGCTCCACCTACGATAAGGAACAGGATGTCGTAAAACCCGAGAAGTCGGAGAACGGCATCGTTCAGTAACAATACGGAGCACGAGGTGCTGATATGAAGCGGCAGAAAGGCAAAGCCGGATTTACGCTCGTCGAGATTATGGTGTCGATGGCGTTTTTCTCGCTTGTGATTATCGGCGTAGCGCAGGCCATCGTCACCGGCCAGCAGCACAGCCGGGCCGTCGAGGAGAACGCGCTGATACTCGCCAAGTGCGAGGACCTGATGCGTCAGATGAGCGAGATGAGCATCCCGGACGTTGCCAATGAAAACGGAACCGTTTTCAGCATAGGCGGAGTAGAAGGCTCGGGTGCAGTCAGCGTTACGAATCCTTATCTGAGTTCCAACGATATCGCCAACGTGGTCCTGTCCTGGAACGGGCATCCCGTTCTCAAGAGGGCATTCGGCAACGCGACGATGGCCGCCTCCGGTGGCGGCAGCGGCGGCGGGACTCCGCCCGCCGAACCCGAGTGGTACGACGTGGCACACGTAATCATATCCCCCAACTACCCCTCCAACTATCCGAATAATTACGACCACACCTGGACGATAACGGAGCCGGGTGCGCTGAAGATGAAAGTGCATTTCTCGGCCTTCGAGACCTACAACAGCTACGACAAAGTATACATCAGGAACGGTTCCGGAGTCACCCAGGCAACGTATTACGGCGACAAGGGCGCTTTCACCAGCGTCGAGGTCAATGGCGACACGATACAAATCCGCTTCTATACCAGCACGATGTACACCGACCCGGGCTGGAAAATAGATAAGTACCAGTATTACAAGTAAACCGGAGGTCTGAGATGTCTGGAACAACGCAGAAAGGTACAGCCCTGATTCTGACTCTGGTGTTCTCGGTTACGTTCGCCGGGCTGGCGACTTTCCTCCTGGCAAGGGTGCAGGCCGAGGCGAAGTTTCAGGGACACCGCAACAACCGCGTCAGAGCCCTGAACGTCTGCATGGGCGGCATCGAGGCCGCAATGGTGCTCGTGGGCGACTCGACCTACGATGCAGGCCCGTTCAGCGACAGGAACGCCGTCCTTTACAACGCCGACACGACCGACGACGGCACACCGGGCAGCTACATCGTGGATGACGGGACTTACAGGGTGCAGGTGAATAACCTCGGCGATTTATGGTACGAGCTTATCTCGACCTGCACCGAGGGCGAGGACACGCGCGAAGTCAAGCTTCGCGTCAGGGAGAAGGACTTCTTTTCGCGCTACAGTCTCTTCGCGGAGAACGGGAATGTCGTGGTCGACGACACCAACCGGTGGCACGGCGAAATTCACGTAAACAAGGAGGTGCGATTCCGCAACCGCATAAGCGGCACCTATGCGAAATTCTACGGCATGATAACGAGCTGCGAACTCGCAAAGGACTACTCCGAATCCGGCGGGGTCGCCGAGACGCGAAACAACGGCGGCTTCATCGGCGGCGAGCACTTCAACATGAAGGACGACGGCCCTCCAGATGCCGAAGGCAATCCATACGGCTGGGTCGAGCTGCCTCCCGCCACGGAGTTGACAAAGCTGGGCCAGATAGCCCGCACGGGTGCTACCAAGCAGTCCTTCGGCAGCCCGTACGATGAGGCAACGCACGGCGCCGTCTGGGTGGGACCCGGCGGGGTCTCGATAGAGGACGGCAGCTCTTCCAACATGAAGACTTACATTACCTTTTCCGATGACGCCTCGAACCGCAGGAAGATGCGCGTCATCCGCAAGGAAGGGAGCACCACCGTCTTCGACCAGACCTTCACGATTCCGTGGGAAGGCGTAGTTCACGTCGAAGGCGACATAAACGGCGTCAGCGGCGATGTCAACTCGCGCACGACCCTCGTCAGCGAGACAGGCACCATCAACATCTCCGATGACATTCGCTATCTTGACGATTCCGGCCGCCCGGTTTACTTCTACGACGAGTCCGACCCGGAGTCGGAAGACAACTTCACGCTTAATCCCGACTACATGAGCGATGAGACCTGCCAGCCGAGGGTTTTGGCCATCATGGCCAAGGAAGACATCATCTTCCTGAACCAGGACGGAGACGCGGACAATGACCACGACCTGTGCGTGAGCGCCGTCCTCGCCTCCGGAATTGGCGGCCCCGCCAGCGACGGCGGCGTGTGCTGGCTGGACTACGGCGACAGCCGGGAAGGCATCTCCTACAACGACCCACAGCGCGACCTGCGCCTGCTCGGCGCAATGATAGCCGACGGCGCCTCCAACGGCTGGGCGCACTTCAAAGGCTGGTCGCTGGGCGGCGGCCACGGCGGATACAACAACTCGGTCTTCTTCTACGACGAGAATCTCAGGAGCAACCACCCGCCCCACTTCCTGGAGATTGAGATTCCTCTATACGCCGGTCTGGAGATAACAAAATGAACACAAACTGCAGGGGTTTCACAGTCATCGAAATAGTCGTCGCGACCTCCATCGTCGTCATAATGACAGGGGTCATTCTCGGTTCGCTCACGAACATGTTCAGGGCGACCACGCTCTCGGACAACACCATGCTCACAAACACCCAGAACGCGCGCGCCATCGGCGCCATGAGGGAAGACCTCATGCAGACCTCGCGGAACTTCGCCCGCCCGTACGCCCCGCAAATCGTGGGGAGCGAGCTGCGTTTCCGCATGCTCAGCGGCTTCAACATCACCACGAAGACTCCGACCTACGACAACTTTTATACATGCCACTACCTTGACACCACCAGGCACGTCCTTTATCGCCGCTACCGCGACCTGTCCGGAAACCTGCTTTCCACTCCTGCGCCCGAGCCCATCGGGAATTTCGTAACGGAATTCACGCCCTCGATAGATACGGACACGCAGAACGTGACGATTACTTTGACCACTTCGAAGGGCGAAGCCGCCTGGTCGGAGGATGCCACGACCTCTCGGACAATTGTTATCACGCCCTTCAACACGGACTGATTCGGCCGGCTGGTGCGATTAGTCTTGACCCGCGCCCCCGCCTGCACTAACATCTTGCCCGTCGCCGGAATCTACGTACTGGTTTGCATATATGCCGCATGAGAGCCACCTGGGAAGAGAACTCAGCCTGAGCCTCGACATATTCGAGGAAATTCTCGCCGGGAACCCCATCCTCGGGAAAATCCACGAAAGCCTCGATAAAGAAGAAACCGAGCCCGTTCCCAACTGCCACGGAGAGCTTATCTACAAGTGCATCGACCAGTTTCTTGAAAACGAACTCGACCTGTCCAACCGCGAGATGGTCGGCCTCGGCAGGAAAGATTCCACGTTCCCGCGGCTCGCGGCATACCTGAGGGTCGAACTGGAGCAGTTCAGCTCCGAAAACCTTTTCGCCCTCAAGCTTCTCCTGTTCGACGTCCTGAAGAGCGGCTACGACTTCATGGTCCTGATGGAATGCACCTCCGGCAGGGGCCTCAAGAAACCCCATACCGTGGTCTTCGAGCAGTTGTTTCTCAACTGGGTCAACTCGGCTTACGGCTTCAAGTTCGAGACTCTCGGCCCCGGCGCAGGCCTCTTCAGGGACAAGTTCGTCATCGCACGCCTTAAGAGGCTCGGCGAGGAACTCATGCCTTTCGGATTGTTCGAGGCTTACGCCCGGGATGCCCGCGTCCAGCACATTTTCCGGATGTACATCGTCGCCGGCCTCGTGCTGCGTATCTCGGAAGCCTACTGACGCCCGCCCGGAACGTAACGAAAAGAAAAGGCCGCGAAGTTCCATGCCCCGCGGCCTTGATTTCGTCCTGTTTCTATCCTGTTAGGAAGGATTCTCTTCCGGTGGAGCCGGCGGCTCGTCACCGCCCGGTTCCTCGCCTTCCGCTAACGGCGCTTCCGGCGCATCCTCGATAAACTCCTCCGCCGTCTCTATAGGCGCTTCCTCCGGTTCTTCGGCGGCAAGCGACGGTGCGCCCTTCTTCTTCCTGCCTGCGGAAGAGATGGCGATTACGACAATCAGGAGCACGACGATAACGACCGCGATGACTATGCCCATGGTCATCTGGTCTTTCTCGTACTTCTTCTTCTGCTCCTCGATTGCGCCTATCTCCTTGACGATGTCGGCGTTGGCGTCCGTATCCTTGAATTCCTCCGGATACGCCCTGAGGGTCTGCAGCGCCTTATCGAACTCCTTCTTCTTCACAGACTCGCCCGCCTCGGCTATCGCCTTGTCGGCTTCCTCGCGCGCCTTCTTCTTGCGAGCCTGCTCCTTCTCGTAGTTTTCCTTCTGGACCTGGATGTCGGTCCTTTTCCTGGTAACCATTTCCAGCCACTGCGTGTCGTTGTACTCCTCGGGATAGGCGTCGAGCCTCTTGAGGGCCTCGGCGAACTTCTTTTGACCCACGAGGCCGGCAAGCTCGCTTATGAGCGCGTCATAAGCCTTCTTGGCCGCCTCCTCGTGCATCGCCTTCTTGTGGGCCTGCTCCAGCCCGTCAACTTCCTGCAGCTTGCCTTCGAGCTGCGGGCCGTAGCCGAACTCCGCGTATTCCACCGGGTAGTTCTTTATCAGCTTCTTGGCGTCTTCGAACTTCTTGTCCGCGGCAAGCTGCGTCGCGCCTGCCATCGTCTCCTCGAAGAGGTCTTTCGACTTCTGCTTCTTGTCCAGATAGGCATTCCATTCCGCCTCGGCGGTCTCGGTCTCTCCCCTCAGCTCCCTGGCCTTATCGGCCCATTCGGTGTCGGAGAACTCTTCGATATACTTGTCCAGAAGTTCGTAGACCTTGTCGAATTCCTTCTTCTCGGCGAACTCGGCAATCTGCTCCGGCAGCCGGCCGAACCTGTCCTCGGCCGCCTTCATTTTCGCAAGCTCGTCCTCGTAGGCCTTCTTCGCAGCAGCGACCGCGTCCTTCTCGCCCTGTATGGCGCTCTCGACCTCGTCGTATGCATACTCTTCAGGAATCGTCTCGATTGACTTGAGCGCCTCGTCGAACTTCTTCTGCGCGGTCAGGTCCCTGCTCGCGGCAATTTTCTCCTGAAGCCACTGGTCCGCTGCCTGGCGGCGCATCGCCTCGGCGTTCGCGGTCTTGGCAGCCTCCGTCTCGGTGATAAGCTCTCTCGCCTCCGCGACGAGCAGCAGGTTGGCGCCGTACTTCTCGACGACCTTGTTGAGTTCCGCAAGCGCCTCGTCGAACTTCTTCTCTCCCGAGAATTCCTTCGCCTTCGCTACCGCGGCCGCTATTTCTTCCTTCGCCTTCTTTTCGAGTTCCGTCTCGTCCGCGGGCGCTTCTTCGGGTTTCTCCTCCGGCGCCTCCGGCCCTTCGATTTCTTCCGGCTTCTCTTCCGGTCCTTCTGCGGGTGGTTCCGTGTCGGGTCTCACCTGCGCGCCGCCACCGCAGCCGGCCGTCGCAAGCACAAGCCCCGCAACCGCCGCAAAAATCACCAGATAGACCAGTCGTCCAACCATATCCTTCTCCCTCCACAAGACAATTCGAAGCAGACCTTCAAGAATTTAGCGTGTATTCCTGCGATTTCAAACTAAATCTGCCAAAAACTTCCGCCCGAATTGGATTCGGAAACCTGTTCCGGCTTGACAATTTGCGTTGAGGCGCTACACTCACAGTAGTGGTAACACAAGGCTTACGGCCCATGCGAAAACTGATTCTGCTCGTCATATTTACGCTCTCGATTACACTTTGCGGGTGCGAGGGCGTCCTTTACCTCCTGTTCATGCCGGACGATGACGATGAAATAGTCCTGCCGACAACTGACCCCGCGAGAGTGACGAATCCAAACCCAGCTCACGAAGCAACCGATGTGCCCGTAACGACCGACCTTTCCTGGGCCGATGCTGTGCGCGCCACTTTCTACGAAGTCTATTTCGGAACCGTCGAATCAGCCGTGACGAACGCGACCTCCGGCAGCCCGGAATTCAAGGGTCCTGTTACTCCCCCAAGCTACGACCCCGGCCTGCTGAGCTATTCTACCTTGTACTACTGGCGAATCGACTCCTGCAACGCCACAAGCGACACCAAAGGCCACGTCTGGCAGTTCACGACCGAAGATGCTCCGACAAGTCCGCCAGCCAAGGTCACCGGCCCCGACCCGGCAAATGGTGCCGTGAATGTGGCTGTGGACAAGACGCTGCTCTGGAGCGCAGCCACCGGCGCGACATCATACGATGTATATTTCGGGACTAACGCCACGAACGTGTCCAACGCGACCACGGCAAGCTCGGAATTCATGGGTGCTCAGACGAATACGAACTACAGCCCCGGCACCATGCTCACAAGCACAACCTACTACTGGCGCATAGACAGCGCGAACTCCTTCGGCACGACCAAGGGCGACCTCTGGACGTTCTCTACAGCCCCACCTCCGCCAGTAGCGGAGTTCTCAGCCGACTCCACCATCGGGACAACCACGACGGAATTCACCTTCACCGACGGCTCATCCGGCTCAATCACGTCCTGGTCGTGGGATTTCGGCTCAGGCGCAAGCCCGCCGACCGCTTCCACCCAGGGCCCCCACATTGTCACCTACAACACAGCAGGAACCAAGACTGTCTCACTGACAGTCATTGGACCCGGCGGAAGCGACAGTGAGACAAAGGCAGACTACATAATGGTTACCAGCGTACCGGCACCTATTGCTGATTTCACAGCTAATCCCACGAGCGGCACTGTACCTCTCGTCGTAACCTTTACAGACACATCCACAGGCAGCACGACAGGCTGGGACTGGGATTTCGGCTCGGGCGCCAGCCCTCCGATATCGAATACGCAAGGTCCGCACGATGTCACGTACAACACGACGGGCTTGAAAACCGTCAGCCTGACAGTCTTCGGCCCGGGCGGGAACGACACCGAGACGAAGGTTGACCACATTACAGTGACTGTCGCGCCGATGAGCACTGTCTACGTCGCCACGACGGGAAATGACACGACAGGCGATGGCTCGCTGGGCACGCCGTATCAAACCATTCAGAAAGGCATAGATTCCGTAATCGCTGGCTGCACCGTGCTGGTGCTGGACGGAACTTACACTGGAACGGGCAACAAGGACCTTGACTTCGGCGGCAAGGATATTGTGCTCAAATCCACCGGCGGCGCTGAAAACTGCATAATAGACTGCGAAGCTTCCGGCCGGGGTTTCTACTTCCATTCGGGAGAAACCAACGCTGCTATTGTTGAAGGTCTTACTATTAAGAATGGTTTTGCTGCCAATGCCTGCGGTGGAGGCATTCTATGCAATAATTCAAGTAGTCCGATTATTCTAAACTGCATAATTCTCAACAGCAAAGCGGAATTTGTATCTGGGTCTGATACTGGATATGGTGGAGGTATATGCTGTTGGAATGCAGATGCACAAATAATGAATTGTCATTTCTCAGGCAATACTGCTGATGTTGACGGCGGAGGGGCTTTCGTAAGAGACAGCAGTGATTCGAGAATTGTCGCTTGTATGTTCAAAGACAATAATGCAACACGTTGGGGGGGTGGTTTTTGTTTAAGAGGTGATAGCGAAGCTGTCAACTGCCTTGCCTATAATAATACAGCCGATGGTGGGGCCGGAGTATATCTGTATTTGTCAGATGCTATCCTTGCAAATTGTACGATTACTGGCAATACAGCAACATCTGAGGCTGGTGGTGTAGGCTGCAATAATGGAACTCAGAACCTGAATAACAGTATTTTATGGGGGAACTCTGCCTCGACAGGAAATGAGATCTATACTTACGAAGCAAGCTCCAATCTAATACTCGACACGTGCAATTTTGCTGATGGCTCTCAAGATATAGAAGGCAATGGAACGGTTACGCCAAGCAACTGCATCACGCTCGACCCTCAGTTTGTGAATGCAACAGCGCAGAATTACAGGCTCTGCGGTGGTTCGCCGTGCATAGACACGGGTGATGACGGGCTGATACCTCCGGGCGTAACGACAGACCTTGATGGCAATCCGAGGGTAATCGGCGCAGCGGTGGATATGGGTTGTTACGAGGGCGGATGGTACATTGTGCCTGACTCTTACGGCACGATTCAGTCTGCGATTGATGCATCAACCGACGGTGATACGGTAGTTGTCATGGACGGCACTTACACCGGCGCGGGGAACAAGGACCTCGACTTCGGCGGGCGGGCAATCACGCTCTGCTCTGAGAATGGAGCTGCTTCGTGCACAATCGACTGTGAAGACTCCGGTAGAGGCTTCTACTTCCACTCAGGCGAAGGGAATGACTCCATCGTCGAAGGCTTTACCATCACAAATGGGTATGCGACCGGAAGCTGGCCGGATAGCTGCGGCGGTGGTATTCTCTGCTACAATGGGTCTTGCCCTACCATTTGCAGATGCAAGGTTACCGACAACTTCGGTGGCAGTGGGGGCGGAATCTACTGCTACACAAATTCTCCAATGAGAATAATTGACTGCGAGATTACGAACAACACGGTGAATGGAGGGGGTGGTGGAATTGTCTGCTATGGCAATTCGGGTGCTCTGATATCGAACTGTATCATTGCAAGCAATACTCAGGAATCCTATGGAGGTATCTTAAGTAACGCCTCTGATACCCAAATAATCAACTGCTTGATAGTCAACAATGTTACAAACGGATCATCTGAAGGTGCAGGTGCTGGCGTAGGGTGTGTGGGCTCAGGCACGAGCAGCAATGTACTGATTGCGAATTGTACTATCGCAAATAACACCGCATCCACTGGTCAGAACGGCGGCGGCATCTACTGCGGCGACAACACTGGAGTTACCCTCAACAACTGCATAATCTGGGGCAATTCCACTGGAGGCAGCGGGCATCAGCTATATGCATGGTCATCGTCCCTTGGGGTTGCACTCAATTACTGCGATTACTCGAATGGCGCGAACGATATTGGAGGCACCGGCACGGTAACACCTACTGCCTGTATCCAGCAGAACCCTCTATTTGTGAATGCGGCGGGGGGGAATTACCGGCTTTCCGGCAGTTCGCCGTGCATAGACGCAGGCAGCAACGCACTCGTTCCGCCCGGAATCACGACCGACCTGGATGGGAATCCACGGATGAGAGAAAGCGCTGTTGACATAGGCTGCTACGAAGGCGGTTACACTTACCAGATAGTAAACATTTCGTCAGGCACCGTCACGTATGCGGAGACCATTCCCGACCTCCTGAGTAACGATGACTATAAAACAACCAAGTTGGTGCTGAAGCGAATCTCTGCAGGTACTTTCCAGATGGGTGACCAGGTAGGTGGTGGAGAGGTCTACGAAGTTCCAGTGCATACAGTCAATATCACGAAGCCTTTCTACATTGGTGTATTCGAAGTAACGCAGAAGCAGTGGCACGAGATACAGGGCGACTGGCCAAGCTACTTCACAACAGACCCTGAAAAGCGGCCTGTGGAGCAAGTATCTTGGGATGACATAAATGGTGCGGGCGGGTTCCTTGAATCGCTCAACACGCTCACAACGGGCCTGGACTTCCGTCTGCCCACTGAGGCCGAATGGGAGTACTGCTGTAAAGCAGGTACAACAACTGACTGGTACTTCGGCAGCACTGAGGACGGGGCTTATATGTGGTACAACGTGAATGCTGGAGGCGAAACCCATGAGGTTGGAACGAAGCTCCCGAACTCTTGGGGCCTTTACGACATGCACGGTAATGTGATGGAGTGGTGCGAAGATTGGTTTGACGGCAGTTATTACCAGTATTGCGTGGACAATACCATTACTGATGACCCTCAGGGGCCCATAGGCCCTTACTCACACCATCCAGACCGCGGAGGCAGTTGGGGGTATACCGCATGGGATTGCAGGTCTGCGATGAGGGGGCGGAACGCACCCACTTTCAGTTCCTATCGCGGTGGATTCCGTGTATCATGTTCCACCCAATGACACGTGGGAATACTGACGCGGCGCAACGACTCTTGAGAGTATCTTCCTGATGTCGTTGCGAGGAGGAGTCCGCTTTTGGGCGGACAACGACGTGGCCTGCGCTCCGCAATTGAAAGGATAAATGCGCCGCGCAGCGAAGCGAGCAATCTCATCGGGCCGATTCCGGGGAATCGGCCCGCATCCTTGTTCAAAAATGTCATGAATGACAAGTACTACATTTACATAATGACGAACAAGCACAACCACGTGCTTTACACGGGAATCACCAACGACCTGAAACGCAGGGTTTACGAACACAGAGAGAAGCTCGTCGAAGGATTCACCAGAAGGTACAATGCGGTGAAGCTTCTCTACTACGAGGTATTCGAGGACGCGACTGAGGCTATCCGGAGAGAGAAACAACTCAAAAAAGGTCCGAGACGCAAGAAAGTCGAGCTGATAAGGCAGATGAATCCGGAGTGGAAGGATTTGTATGAAGAAATATAATCAGGTCGCCACGCCCTAAGGCGGGCTCGCGATGACAAGAGGCGAAACGAATCAGGTCGCCACGCGGCGGCGACCGCCACTCGCGATGACGGGAAGGGAGTACGGCTTACGCCGCTCGCGATGACAGGATTGGCTATCGGCTCATGGGCTTTTTCAAGCCTCAAGTCTGATTGTGTGTATCTGTGTTCACCTGTGGTTTCCAGTTTTGCGTTCCGGGTTTCGACTTTTGAGTTTACAAATCCCTTCTTTTTGTCGTAACTTTTGTTTTCTGAAGATGTTGCGCCATCCCACCGGTTCCCATCTGTAATTCGCTTACGGGACGAGCCGGAGCCATCCGGTGGATGTCTGATGCCGCAACTCCTTTGGCAGTCAGTTGTTACGCCTATAAGGATATTCAGCGTGGTGCACTGCAGAGGGGACTATTTGGAAAATTTCCTGTAAAAACTCGACGTAACTCCTTTGATAGCACCAAATCCGGTTACAACGACAGTTGCGAGTTTCGAGTTACGGGTTGCGGGTTAGGGAAGCGAATCAGACCGCCACGCTTCGCTCGCGGTGACACGAGGAACCCGGTGAGCCAATCTTAGAACAGGTGAACAGTTGAGCAGTAGAGCTGCGAGGCTGCCGCATGCGTCAGCCGCGCGGATGGAAACGCGAGTGGAGTTTCTGGAGGCGTTTGGTCTCGACGTGCGTGTAAATCTGCGTCGTCGAAAGGTTTGCGTGACCGAGCATCTCCTGCACGACGCGCAGGTCCGCCCCGTTCTCCAGCAGGTGCGTTGCGAACGAATGACGCAACACGTGCGGCGACAAGACCTTACCGAGTCCGGCAGCCGGCGCGCGCCTGCGGATAAGACGAAAGATATCCTCTCTTCTCATCCTGCGGCCCGAACGGGTCAGAAATAACGCATCGCGGGAACGAGCCTTCGCCAAAGCCGGGCGCGCCAGCTCGAGGTAACGCTGCAGGGCTTCCAGCGCACGCTCGCCCACGGGGACGAGGCGCTCCTTGGAGCCTTTGCCGAGGCATCTCAGGTACTTGAAGTTGAAGTTGACGGAATCGGTGTCCAGCGAGGTCAGCTCGGAGACGCGCAGCCCGCACCCGTAGAGCAGCTCCATGACGGCCCTGTTTCGCGCTTCGAGCGGGTCGTCGGCAGAAGGAGTCTCGATTAACGCGGCTACTTCCTCTTCCGTAAGTGTAACGGGCAGGCGGGGATGCGGCTTCGGCGCGGGAATGGCCTGCATGAAGCTGGTCTCGATGTCGCCGGAATCGACCGCGAAGCGGGCGAAGGTGCGAAGCGCGCTTATGGCGCGGGAGACGGAGCGGCTGGAGTGTGACCGGCGCAGGTGCGAGATATACCGTTCGACTGTGCCGGGATTCACATCGCGGAAGGCGCGCACGGAATTCGAGCCGAGCCACGACCGGAAAGACCCGAGGTCGCGCCTGTACGCTGCGATAGTATTCGACGAAAGTCCAGCCTCGACATGAAGATACGCGAGAAACTGGCTTATAAGGGCTTCCATATAGTAATAATCGGAAACTTTGCAGGGTGACTTGACAAATCGCTTGACAGAGCGGGTATCGCGGGATATATTTATGCGCTTTTTAAAATGTGTGCAGGAGTTGCGCCATGGGAACAAAAGGCACCAAGACGTCGATGAAGAAAAGCGAGATGCGCCCGTACAAGAAAAAGCTCGAGATGCAGCGGGCTCTGCTTGCGGGCGACATCAACCACATGGAGGAGGAAGCGCTCAAGAAGAACAGGAAGGATTCGAGCGGCGACCTCTCGAACATGCCGGTTCATCTTGCGGATGTCAGCTCCGACAACTACGAGCAGGAATTCACTCTCGGGCTAATGGAAAACAAGGGCGAAGTGCTCCTGGAGATAGAGCACGCTCTCGAAAAGATGGATGACGGCACTTTCGGCGTTTGCGAGCTATGTCAGAAAAAGATAAAAAAAGGAAGACTGGAAGCAATACCTTACACGCGCTACTGCATTTCCTGTCAGGAAAATGCCGAGAGGGAGACGGAGCGCACGTAATAACCAGGAAACGCATCCTGTTCGGGATGGTTTTCGGGATTGCACTGGCAGCCGACCTTGTAAGCAAGTGGGCTGCCTTTCGCTTTTTGGACTGGCAGGAGCGCTATTCCCTGATAGGCGGCTTCCTCGATTTTGAGAAGGCGAAGAACTTCGGTATTGTCTTCGGAATGCCCGCCCCGCCCGCAATCACTATGCTCGTATCCTCGGTCGCAACAATCGTAATCATCTGGTACCTGGTCACGCCGAAGGGCCGCCCGCCGGTCGTGCAGATTTACCTCGGCTTCATTCTCACGGGCGTCATCGGCAACCTCTGCGACAGGATGGCTTTCGGGTTTGTCAGGGACTTCATACTGCTTTACGCGGGCAAGCTGCGATGGCCGAACTTCAACCTCGCGGATGCGTTCATCCTGATAGGCGTCGTGCTTGCAATGCTCCAGTTCATACTTACCGAAGAGCCGAAAAAGAAGGAAAGCGCCGGGCAGGCGCAGCAGAAGGCCGCCGAGCCCAGCTCTTAGCCCGGAGGACGGCATGGCGAAGAAGAAGCGCGAGCCGCTGATATTGAGCCAGAGCGGGAAACTGCCGTTTTCCCGGGGCATTCTGGCCCGGTCGCTCGTAAGGTGCGGGCTCGACCCCGTGACGGCGTACACCATAGCGCTCCAGATTCAATCCTCGCTCGACAAGCCGGAGTACCCCAAGGAAGAACTGAAGCTGATGGTTCTCGCTATTCTCGAAAAGGACCAGGACCCGGTCATGGTCAGGCGCTACAGGGAGGGCAAGCCCGCCGGGCAGATAATAATCAAGGCGGAGCGCGACACTCCCTTCTCGAAGGGTCTGCTGGCGCGCTCCCTGCGCGTAACCGCGATAGATTACACGGCGGCGCTGGAAATAGCCCAGAAGATACAGGCCCGGCTGCGCAAAGACGGCGTCCAGGAAATTCAGCTCGATGCGCTGCGCGGGATAATAGACGACGAACTCAGGAATGATGTGGGGGCGAGCGCGGCCGAGCGATACCACGCATGGCGCGAGATGATGGCCTCGGGCCGCCCGCTAATCGTGCTCATAGGCGGGCCGACCGGAGCGGGCAAGTCCACGCTGGCGCTCGAACTCGCCTCGCGCCTCGAGATAACGCAGGTCGTCTCGACCGACACTATACGCGAGATGCTCAGGACGATGTTCTCGCCCAAGCTGCTGCCGGCGGTTCACAAATCGTCCTACCTCGCCGGCAGGAAGCTGAGGCTTCCCCCGGGCTCCGAGTCCGACGAGGTTCTGGTGGGATTCCACCAGCAGTCGCTGCTGGTGAGTGTCGGCGTGGAGGCTATGATAAAGCGCGCAATACAGGAAAACGTCAACCTGATAATAAACGGCGTGCACATCGTGCCGGGCTTCATTGACCTGGAGGATTATCCCGACGCGTGCATCGTGAAGGCCGTCATAACGCTGAGCAACGCCGAAGAGCACATGCAGCGCTTCATCAAGAGGCAGCGCACAGCCCAGCGGCGGGAGGCGGAGACATACGTCAGGAACTTCAAGAGCATCAGCAAAATACACAAGTACATAGTGGAGTGCGCCAGGAGGGAGGATGTCCCGACCATCGACAACATCGACACCGACGATTCGGTGGAAGAAGCGCTTACGTATATTTTCGAGACTATAAGCTCCTGCGGATTCGTTAAGCAGACGGGAGACACCGACAGCAATGAATGAGAAAGGCGCGCGGAAAAAAGCCCTCGTGATTATCGACGGGCACCATTACCTGCACGTGCTCAAGGCGGCTCTTCGGCATGCCGAGCAGGCGATGGGCTACTCGGTGGTGGGTGCGCTGCTGCTGGGGTCGCTGCGCAAGCTGGGTTCCGTCGAGTCACTTGCGGAACTCGAGGTTCCCGTGGTAACCGGCTCCGAAGATTTCGCTGCTTCCGTGCGCAAGGCCTGCGGAACTTTCAAGCCGGAAACTTTGCTCGACCTTAGCGGTGAACCCGTCCTCGACTGGAAGACCCGCCTCGAAATTGCGCAGACTGCCCTCGACTGCGCGGTCTCCTACACCGGTCCCGACTTCGAGTATAGCCCGGCGCCACAGCCGGACATCCCGGCCCGCCCCGCTCTCGGCGTGCTCGGCCTGGGCAAGCTCGTCGGCAAGACCGCCGTATGCGCATTCGCTGCAAGAGAGCTGGCAGCCTCCGGCAAGAAGTCGGTAATCATCACGATGGGCAGGGGCGGACCCGCGCAGCCGCGGCTTATTCGCGGGGACCAGATAGAACTTACGACCGGGTTCCTTCTCGAACAGGAAGAACTCGGCCTTCATGCGGCAAGCGACAACTACGAGGAAGCGCTGCTTACCCGGCTGCCGGTCGTCGGCTGTTTCCGCGCGGGCGGCGGCATTGCAGGCTCGCCGTTCTGTTCCACAGCGGCCCTGGGTGCTGAAATCGCCAACAGCCTCGAATGCGACTTCCATCTTTACGAGGGCAGCGGCGACACGGTCCCGCCGGTCAGGCTCGATGCGAGACTGCTCGTTGCGGGCGCCGCGCTCGAGCCGTCTTCCCTGGACAGGCCGTTCGGGGCGCTGGCCGTCAGGCGGGCCGACATGATTGTCGTCACCGGCTGCGAGGAGCCGGTGGCGAGTCCCGACCGGGTCGAAAAACTCCTCGCGCGTCTGCAGGAGTTCAATCCCCGTGCAGTGCTTCGCACCGCGGTGCTTCGCCCGCGCCCGCTCGCAAGCCTCGAAGGGAAAAAAGCTATCTATGCGACTACCGCCCCGCCCGAAATAGTCGGCCGACTCGTGGCGCACCTGGAGCAGTCGCACGACTGCAGAATCGTCGGCACAACCGCGGCGCTCTCCGACAAGAAGCGTCTCAAAGAGGAGATTGCCTCCCTGCTGTCCCGGGAAGACAGGCCGGAATTGCTCCT
This sequence comes from uncultured Planctomycetota bacterium, assembly GCA_964641955.1. Classification (GTDB taxonomy): domain Bacteria; phylum Planctomycetota; class SKW154; order SKW154; family DAOVDS01; genus CAZXNM01. The sequence goes on along the minus strand of CAZXNM010000003.1, from coordinate 115,455 downwards.
GACGGAACTCAAGGCCGCAAGCGTGCAGGTTGCGGTCCCCATGGCGCTCGATGCGGAGTTGGAAGTAGTGTTCTGCGACAACGTCCCGGAGGCCGTGGAACCGCGCGGCGGGAACCTTAAAAGCGACGCTGCCGGCCTGGTGAAACTCGCTTCCGACAGGTACATCGCAGCGCACCCGGAGAAGACAGAGAACTGAACATGGCCAAGAAGGCGCTGGTAATTATTCAGGACGGTGTCGGCGACAGGCCCATAGAGAGCCTCGGGGACCGTACGCCGCTCGAAGCCGCGAACACGCCGAACTTCGACAAGCTGGCCGAGACCGGAATCTGCGGCCTCATGGACCCCCTCGCGCCCGGCATAAGGGTCGGAACCGACGTTGGGACGCTGGCGCTTTTCGGGTACAACCCGCTGCGGGTGTACTGGGGCCGCGGTCCAATCGAAGCGGCGGGCGTAGGCATCGACATGGACGAAGGCGATGTGGCGTTCCGGGCCAATTTTGCCACAGTCACCGAGGACGGCAGGATTGTTTCGAGGCGCGCCGGTAGAATCAGGGAAGGAACCGGAGAGCTGTCAAAGGCGCTCGATGGCATGGTGCTCTCGGACGGGACAAAGGTCGTCTTCCGGGCCGCGACCGAGCACAGGGCGGTGCTCGTTCTGCGGGGCAAGAGGCTTTCGCACATGCTGAGCCCGAGCGACCCGGGACCCGACATCGCGGGCGACGCCGTCCTCGAGATGCATCCCACGCTGGCCGAGTCGGCCGCGGCGCACAGGACGGCTCAGCTCGCCATAGAATTCAGCGCGAAGGCGCGCGAGATACTCAGCCGTCACCCCGTCAACAAGGAGAGGCTCGAGAAAGGGCTGCTCGCGGCGAACTACATCCTGCTGAGGGGGGCCGGCGTCAGGCGGCCCATGCGCAGCCTCGCCGACAGGTTCCATATAAAGGGCGCCTGCATTGCGGGCGAAAGCACCATCGTCGGCATTGCAAGGATGACCGGCTTCACCGCGATAACCGACCCCGCCTTCACCGCCAACCTCGACACCGACATAAGCAAGAAAGCCCGGGCCGCCGTCGAGGCACTCAGTCATTTCGACCTGGTGATGCTCCATCTGAAAGGGCCCGACATTGCGAGCCACGATAACGACCCCGCAGCCAAGGTCAGGTTCATCGAAGCGGCTGACGAGGCGTGCGGACGCATCATGGTGGAGACTTCGGACCCGGGCGGCGTGTTTTTCGCGCTGACGGGCGACCACTCGACGCCGTGCGAGATAGGCGAGCACAGCGCCGACCCGCTGCCCGTCGTGATAAGCGGCAGGGGCGTGCTGCGCGACTCCGTAAAATCTTACGGCGAGCACGCGTGCTCGTCGGGAAGCCTGGGCAGGCTCACGGGCAACCAGTTCCTGCTGTCAATTCTCGACCTCATAGATGTGACGTACCGTTTCGGCTCCTGAGGCATGAACATGGTTAAAGTCCGCAGTATCATGACCCGCGAGGTCGTGACCGTCACAGAAGGCACAACGATTAAAGACCTCTGCAGCATTCTCGAGGAGTTCGGTCTCAGCGGCGTGCCCGTCGTCTCGGAAGCCGGCCAGCTCACCGGCATCGTGTCCGAGAAGGATATCATAGCACACCAGGTCGCGGGCCTGGGGCCGGATTTCGTGGACCCCGACCTTTACGAACTCATCTCCTCGAAATACCTCGGCCACGACGAACTTGCCCGCGGGCGCAACAGGATGTACGTGGAAGAAGTGATGAACCGCAACGTCGTCACCGTTGCACCGGACGCCGATATCGAGGAAGCCTCGCAGGTGCTGCTGGAGAAACGGCTGCACAGGATGCCGGTCGTCGAGGATGGCCGGGTCGTCGGAATAGTCAGCTCAATGGACCTCCTCAGAGCCCTTCTGCCCCGGGGCCTTCGCAAATAGCGCCTGCCGGCACTTGACTGGCGCGCCGGGCCGGCCTATAATTCGCCTTTACGACAGAGCCGCGAGAGAAGTTCGCTGCGACACCGGAGGGTTTGCTTGTCTGAACAGCAGGACATATTGCTCGGCAGGATTGCGCTCGCCAACCGCTTCGTCACGAAAGAGCAGCTCGATGAATGCGTCAGGCTGCAGGCGGCGGGCCACAAGGAGTCGCTCGGCAAGCTGCTCGAGGAAAAGGGCTACCTGACGTCAACGCAGCTCATCGCGGTTCTCGAACTCCAGGACCAGCGCCTCAGGCGGTCCCACGCCAGGCTCCGGGTCCCCAAGAAGGAAGTGCTGTTCGGCCGCCTCGCAATCAAGCTCGGCATGGCCACGAAGGAGCAGGTCTACGACGCCCTGCGCGAGCAGGCGCTCCTTCTGGACATGGACAAAAAATACCGCCTCGGCCAAGTCATGATAATGAAGGGCTACCTTTCGGTGGCACAGGTCGAGATGCTGCTCAAATGCCAGCACAAGACCATCCTGCAGTGTCCCGAATGCTCCACGCGCTACAACGTCGAAGGCTACGTGCCGGGGATGAAGGTGCAGTGCCGCAGGTGCGGACGGAGCGTCCTGGAGGAGCCGCGCCCGCTTGAAAGCTCGGAGGTGGCGGAAGAGCATTCCTCGACCGCCGTCGGACACAGGCTCGGCGACTACGAGCTTGTCGAGGAGATTTCACGCGGGGGAATGGGCGTCGTGTTCCGCGCCAAGCGCAAGGAATACAAGCGCACCGTCGCCCTGAAGATGCTGCTCGACCAGAAGCGCTCATCGAGGGACGACGTGGTCAGGTTCAAGCACGAAGCCGAGTCAATCGCCCGGCTCTCCCACCCCAACATCGTCGCCATATACGACTTCAGCGAAGCGGAGGGCCAGTACTTTTTCGCCATGGAGTTCGTCGAGGGCGAAAGCCTCGAAGACATGCTTGCGTACAAGAAGCCGACTCCGGACAGGTGCCTCGAAATCATCCTCGTGCTGGCCAAGGCGCTCGACTACGCGCACAGCCAGGGCATATACCACCGCGACATAAAGCCCAGCAACATCATGATAGAGGAAGAAACCGGCAGGCTGGTGCTCACGGATTTCGGCCTCGCGGTAAAGGAGGAGCAGAGCAGGAGGCTCACGAGGTCGGGCTTCGCGATGGGCACGCCCGCCTACATGGCGCCGGAACAGTGCCAGGCACAGGCCTCGCCCACCGCGTTCGACGCGCGCACCGACGTATACCAGCTCGGCGCGGTGCTCTATGAGATGCTCACGGGAGTGCCCCCGTTCGACTCGCCCTCGCCCATCGAGATACTCCTGCACAAGCTCAGCGAGGACGTACCCGCCCCGCGGACGCTGAACGCGCAGTTGCCGCTGGAAATCAACGAGATATGCGCGAGATGCCTGCACCGCGAGAAGAGCCGCAGATACCAGAGCTGCGCGGCGCTCGCCCATGACATCGAGAATTATCTCGCCGGGCGGGGCGAGAGGGTGCTGGGCGCCGGAGAGCCGAAGGTCGGCGTTCTCGAGGTTATCATGACGCTGGGCCTTGCCGCGGTCGTCCTCTACTGCGGCTACCAGGTCTACCTCGCCCTGTCGGGCGGCGCACCGCCCTGGTAGCGCGCGAAGCACAGCGGGGAAAAGGAAACACGGAACAGGAGGAGCAGTTGAGCGTCAGACTCGGCGTGAACGTGGACCACGTCGCCACAATCCGAGAAGCGCGAAAGGGCAAGGAGCCCGACCCCGTCTTCGCCGCGCACGTCGCCGAGATGGCCGGCGCGGACCAGATTACGGTTCACCTGCGCGAAGACAGAAGACACATCCAGGACAGGGACCTGCGCATCCTGCGCCAGACCGTGTTCACGGCAATCAACCTCGAAATGGCGGTCGCCGAGCCCATAATCCGGATAGCCCTCGATGTAAAGCCCGAGCAGGTGACTCTCGTGCCGGAGCGCCGTCAGGAAATAACGACCGAAGGCGGCCTCGACGTCGCGTCGAAAAAGAAGAAGATTGCCGGAGCCGTCAGGCGCCTGCACGCGAAGAAAATCAAGGTTAGCCTCTTCATAGACCCCGAGACGGACCAGATAGAGGCTTCGGCGCAGGTCGGCGCGGACGCGGTGGAACTGCACACGGGCGCCTATGCAAATGCCCGCAGCGACCGGGCGGTGAAGCGCGAGTTAAAGCGCCTCGCGCAAGCCGCGGAGCTTGCGGACGGCCTCGGCCTCGTCGTGGCCGCCGGACATGGGCTGAACTACCATAACATCGAGCCGATTGTCGCCATGCAGCGGATTGTGGAAGTGAATATCGGGCACAGCATTATCTCCCGGGCGGTCTTCACCGGTCTCGAGGTCGCCATACGCGACATGAAAAGCCTGCTCGTGAGATAAACGAAATGGAGAATTACGGCATGTTCGAAGGTGTTTACACAGCGATAGTTACGCCGTTCGCCGGCGGAAATGTCGATTACGCGTCGTTCGAGAAGCTCATCGAGTGGCAGGTCGAAGCCGGCGTCGATGGCATCGTACCCTGCGGCACTACGGGCGAATCGGCCACGCTCACCGAGAAAGAGCACGCCGAGGTCGTTGACTTCACCGTGAAGCAGGTCAAAGGCCGCGCGAAAGTGATTGCCGGAACGGGCTCCAACTGCACCCGAACCGCAATCGAGTTGACCATCGAGGCGGAAAAGTCGGGCGCGGACGGGGCGCTGCTCGTCTCGCCCTACTACAACAAGCCCACCCCCGAAGGGTTCTACCAGCACTACCTGGCCATCTCGAAAGCCTCCGGGCTGCCCCAGATAATCTACAACGTGCCGGGCCGCACCGCCAGGAACGTGCCGCCCGAGGTAATCGAGCGGCTCGCGGAGCGCGAGAACATTGTGGCGGTCAAGGAGGCCAGCGGCGACCTGGGCCAGGCGTCCCGCCTCGCGGCCAACACCCCGCTCACAATCCTCTCCGGCGACGACGCCCTGACGCTCCCTATACTCGCCGTTGGCGGGAAAGGGGTCATATCGGTGGCGAGCAACGTCGTCCCGGCCGAGATGCGCGCGCTCGTCGAGTCGTATCTCGCGGGTGATGCGGACAAGGCGCTGGCGGTGCATCGGAAGCTTTTTGCGCTGTTCAAGGCGCTTTTTATCGAGACGAACCCAATTCCCGTAAAAGCGGCCCTTGCAGAAATGGGAAGAATCTCGGAAGAATACAGGCTTCCACTTGTTAGTATGAAAGAAGAAAACCGGCGGGAGCTTGTGACCGCCCTGAAAAATCTGGACCTGGTTTAGGCAGCAGGGAGGCGGCGGTTGGACAAAAGCAAGATAAAGAAAGCCATCAGGCTCTTTCTGGAGGGAATCGGCGAAGACCCCGACCGGCCCGGCCTTAAGGAAACGCCGGACAGGGTGGCGCGAATGAGCGAAGAACTCTACGGCGGCATCAAATCCGCGCCCGAGCGGATAATCAAGGTGATTGGAACGCACAGGCACGACGAGATAATTCTCGTGCGCGACGTGCCTTTCCATTCGACCTGCGAGCACCACCTGCTGCCGTTCATCGGCGTGTGCCACGTCGCCTACGTGCCGGACAAGAAAATAACCGGCCTGAGCAAGCTGGTGCGGCTCGTCGAGGTGTACGCGAGGCGCCTGCAGGTGCAGGAGCGGCTCACGACCGAGATAGCCGAGGCGATCATGAAGCTGCTCAAGCCGAAGGGAGCCATGGTCGTGATACAGGCGGAACATCTTTGCATGACCATGCGAGGCGTCAAGAAACCCGGCTCGAAGATGATGACCAGCGTCGTCAGGGGGATTTTCAGGACAAACGCAAAAACCCGGGCGGAGGCAATGGCCCTGATTGCCAATAAATAAGAATGCATCTTCTTGACCGGCGCGGGTCCGCGCGTATAATTGCTCTATATGAGCAGCTTTAAGAGGTGTACAATGCGAGCATGTGCAGTCGCCTTGATGATTTTCAGCGTTGTCTCTCTCGCCACTGCAGCTCTCGCCGGCGACCAGAATTACGAAGTGCTCGACAAGAGCAAGGTCTATTACGGCGACTGCGCCTCGTTCGTGAAGCCGGCCACCGTGTGCGTAAACAAGGTATTCCCCCACATACGGGAATTCAAGCTTGTCAAAGAGCGGAAGCTCAACGAGAACGACCCCGAATACTGGGTCCTTCTCCTCCAGGCCAATGAGGTGTTCCGGCGCGCGCTCAAGAAGGTGGCCGAATCGAGCGGCCTCGACCTCGTGGCCGAACGCGGCGCAATCAGGGCGACTGCGGACGGCAAGACCATCCCGGATGTAACGCAACTCGTGATTGTTGAAGTACAGGCCATTCCGGAGGGCCGCTGATGAAGAAGCATATATGCCTGCTGGCGGGCGCACTGCTGGTCCTGTCCTGCATCTCCTGCCAGACCAGAAAATACGAAATGAGAGGCGATGAAATCGTCCCGCTGCAGGGACCGCGCTCCCTGTACTTCTTCGAGCAGAAGACCGAAGAGCCCAAACCGGCGGCCAAGGACGGGGCCCAGCCCGAGCAGGCCCAGAACACGGAAGAGATGTTCGTCAAGAAGTTCCTGAAAGGATGCCGCAAGGAAGACGGGGGCAAGCTCACCAAGTTCTACCGCACGCAGTACCATGACCCCGCTAAGCTCATTCCGCTCCTGAACAACTGGAAGAGCAAGGACACCAGGCTCATTGCGTATCCCGATATCAATATGCTCCTCATAACGGACACGGAACAGGGCCTGAAAAATATTGCCAAGGTGCTTCACCGTCTGGACTGCGAAATACCCCAGGTACGTATCAAGGTGCGCATAGTCGAGATAACCGCCTCCTCGGACCTCGAGTACGGATTCGAGTACACCCAGGACCGGTCGGACAGAGGAAGCCTGCTCAGGAACATCGACACCGTTCTCAACCCGAAGAATTTCAACGACTCCCTGAAGCCCGGCGCCACACCGTTCCAGGGTGCCACCTTCACCCTCTTCACGAGCGGCAAGCACTCCGGCAACGTCGATGTCCTCATAAGGGCCCTCCACGAGGCAGGAAACGCCGAGATTCTCTCCTGCCCCGACCTGTTCGTGGCCAAGGATGCCACGGGGAGCCTCCACACGGGCCAGGAACTTCCCTACTACGAGATGAACATTATCGGCACCCAGACGCAGTATTTCCTGCGTTTCAAGAAAATTGGCGTCGAGCTTTCCGTCAAGCCGGTCTTCATCGGCGAAGACGCCGTGAAGCTCTATATCAAGCCGCAGGTCTCCTCGCTTACGGGCTGGACCGATCCCGCGATGGCCGGAGGCATTTCTAACCCGATAGTCTCGACCCGCAGTTGCGAGACGACCGTGTCCATCGAGGGCGGAGAGACCCTCATAATAGCAGGTCTCCTCGAAAACCGCAGGCTGCTCGTCAAGCGCAGCGTGCCCATAATAGGCGACATACCCCTGCTGGGTTATCTCTTCAGCTCGACCAGGCACGAAATCGACAAGACGCAGCTCCTTTTCTTCCTCACAATCGACGTGGTGCATCCCGGCCGGCCGGAGAACGTGCCTCAGATTATCCGGCCGGAGAAACCCAAAGACAAGTAGTGCGCGCCACGCACCCACTTTTCGCTTGAGGCGGAACAGGGTCTCAAATAGAATTCATCCGCCCTTTCCGGGAGAATTGACTACAAATGATTAAGCCAAGACCGGCAGTACAGCGGCTCAAGCCTTACATCCCGCCGCCGGGCGGGAGAAAGGGCAAGCTGCGCCTCGACTTCAACGAGAACACGAAAGGCTGCTCCCCTGCGGTGCTTCGCACGCTCAGGCGGCTCACAACAGAAGATATCGTGGTATATCCCGAGTACGATGAACTCCGCTCGGAGCTGGCGCGGGCCTGCGGCGTCGAGCAGGAGAACATACTTCTTGCGAACGGCTCGGACGAGGCGCTGAGATACATCTTCGACGCATACCTCGGCAGGGACGAGGAAATAATCGTGCCCGTGCCGACGTTCGCCATGATTTCCATCTACGCCCGGCTGCGGGAGGCGAAGCTCGTCGAAGTGCCTTACAGGCGCGACTTCTCTTTCCCCATCCGGCGCGTCCTGCAGGCAATCAGCGACAAGACCAGAATCGTGATACTCGTCAATCCCAACAATCCCACAGGCACGGAGGTAAAGCCGGAGGATGTCGAGCGCATCGTCCGCAAGGCGAAAAACTCGCTCATCGTGGTGGACGAAGCGTATCACCAGTATCTCGGGCACACGGCGATACGGCTCCTGAAAAAACATCCCAACGTCCTCGTCATCCAGACTCTCTCGAAGGCTTACGGCCTCGCGGGTCTCAGGGTGGGCTTTGTCGCCGGCCCGGCGGATATTATCGCGACACTGTCGAAAGTCGTCTCGCCCTACTCGGTGAACTCCGTTGCGGTCGCATGCGCGAGGAGCGCCCTGAAGGACGAACGTTACGTGGCCCGCTACGTCGGCGAGGTCAAGGAGTCGAAGCGCTTCCTGAAGGCCGGATTGAAAAAGCTGGGGCTTGCGGTCGTCCCATCGGCGGCCAACTTCTTCCTCGTCGATTTCGGCGACAAAGCCCGGTTCGTAGACGCCGCTCTGAAGAAAGATGGCATTCTCGTTCGCGACCGGTCCTCCGTGCCCATGCTCGAGGGCTTCGTGCGAATCGGCGTGGGCACCAAGAAGCAGTGCAAGACGCTGCTCGCCTCACTCAGGAAAATACTGAGCCCGAAAGCACTCATCTTCGACATGGACGGCGTCCTTATCGATGTCAGCCGGTCGTACCGCAAGGCAATCAAGCAGACAGTCGAACATTTCACGGGCCGGCGAATCACCTATGCGCAAATACAGAAAGCCAAGGAAGAAGGCTCCGCCAACAACGACTGGGTCCTGAGCAAGCGCCTGATTGACAGGCTCGGCGGGCGCGCGAGCCTCGAACAGGTCGTCGCTTACTTCCAGCGCGCATACCTCGGCACAAGAAGAAAGCCCGGGTTCATCGGGAACGAAAAATGGATACTCAACCGTAAACTGCTCGACTCGCTCGCGTCCGATTACAAGCTTGGAATCGTGACGGGACGCCCGCGCTTCGAAGCCGAGCTTGCGCTGCAGATGTGGGGCGTCGCGGACAGGTTCCTCACGGTCGTCGCCATGGAGGATGCCGGCGGCAAAATGAAGCCCGACCCGCACCCCCTTCGCACGGCCATGAAGGAACTGCGCGCCGAAAGGTGCGTTTACGTCGGCGATACGGTGGATGATATCCGGGCGGCTCTCGGCGCCGGATGCACTCCCGTGGGCGTCGTCCCGGCTGGTCTCGGAAACGCCGCGAAAAAGGACGTACTCGCCCGGCACGGGGCAAAAAAGATGCTCGAAAGCGTAAACGGGCTGCCGGACGTGCTGTCTGAATTGCGATTCTGAAAGGTGGTCGAATTGAGAAAAGCCAAAATACAGCGGAAAACGAAAGAGACGCAAATCACCGCCCAGCTCGACATTGACGGGAAGGGAAAGGCCAAAATTAAGTATCCCATTGGCTTCCTCGGGCACATGCTCGAGCTGCTGGCGCACCACGGCCTCTTCGACCTCGCGCTGGAAGCCTCCGGCGACCTGCACGTGGACCAGCACCACCTCGTCGAGGACACGGGCATAGTTCTCGGGCAGGCCTTCGGCAAGGCCCTCGGCAACAAGGGCGGCATCAAGCGTTACGGATGGGCCGCCGTCCCGATGGACGAGGCGCTCGCGCTCGCAGTGGTCGATATCTCGGCCCGGCCCATGGCGAAAATAGACTACACGCACAGGAAGCGCAAGATAGGCGACTTCTCGGCGGAACTCGTTATCGACTTCTTCGAGGCGTTCGCCGCCAATCTCGTTGCCAACGTGCACATAAAGCTTCTGTCGGGAAGGAGCGAGCACCACAAGGTGGAGGCTATTTTCAAGGCGTTCGCCCGCGCGCTTCGGCAGGCGTGCGAAATCGAGCCGCGCCTCAAGGGCCGCGTCCCCAGCACGAAAGGCAGGCTGTGATGATTGCGGTGCTTGACAGCGGTTTCGGCAACCTGCACAGCGCCCTGAACGCGCTGCATAAAATCGGCGAGCAGGCCGAACTCGTCGCCGACCCCGATGCGCTCGTGAAGGCCGACAAGGTTCTCTTCCCCGGCGTCGGCTCGTGGGGCGCGGTAATGCAGCGGCTCCGGGAAAATGGCTTCACCGATGCGCTCAGGGATTTTATCGCCTCCGGAAAGCCGTATCTCGGAATCTGCATGGGAATGCAGGTCCTTCTCGAAAAAAGCGAGGAGGACGATGGGGAAGGCCTCTGTATCCTCGAAGGCGGCGTCGTGAAGTTCCAAACGAGGAAGGTGCCTCAAATCGGCTGGAACCGCGTCGAGAGCAGGGACGCGCAGGCAGTGCCGGACGATTACTTCTATTTCATTAACTCTTTTCACGTCAGGCCGCGCGACGAGTCCCTGATTGCGGCGACCGCCGCCTACATGGACGAAGGCTTCGTCGCGGCCGTGCGCAGGGACAACGTCCTGGCGGTCCAGTTCCATCCCGAGAAGAGCGCGCGGGCCGGCCTCGACCTTCTGAGGAGGTGGGCGCAATCTTAACCAAGCGTGTAATACCGTGTCTGGATGTCCGCGAGGGGCGGGTCGTCAAGGGCGTCAAGTTCGTCAACATACGCGACGCCGGCGACCCCGTCGAACTCGCCGAGCGCTACTACAACGAGGGCGCCGACGAGATAACCTTCCTGGACATCACCGCCTCGCACGAGAAGCGCGATATCATGGTCGATGTCGTGCGCCGCGTCGCCGAGAAGATTTTCATTCCCTTCACCGTCGGCGGCGGGCTGCGCACGGTCGAGGACATGCGCAAGATGCTTCTTGCCGGTGCGGACAAGGTCTCGGTCAACACGGCGGCCGTGGAGAACCCGGACCTCGTGCGCGAGGGTTCCGTGCGATTCGGGGCGCAGTGCATCGTCGTCGCTGTCGATGCGAAGCGCGAGGGCGACTCCTGGGAAGTCTACACGCACGGCGGCAGGACGCCGGCAGGCATCGACGCGCTCGAATGGATGAAGCGCGTGCAGGAACTCGGCGCGGGCGAGATTATGCTGACCTCGATGGATGCCGACGGCACGCAGGCGGGCTTCGACATCGAGCTTACAAAGCGGACAGTCGAGACGCTGACAATCCCGGTCATAGCATCCGGCGGCGCGGGCAGCCTCGATACGATTAGCGATGTCTTCATACAGGCCGATGCCGATGCGGTGATTATCGCCTCGCTCTTCCATTACGGCACGTATTCCATTGAAGACGTCAAGAAGCACATGAAAGAGAAAGGCATAGCGACAAGACTGTGATAATACCTTCGATAGACATAATGGACGGCAGAGCCGTGCAGCTTCGGCAGGGACGCGAAAAAGTTCTCGACGGCGGAGACCCGAAAGAGCGCATCGTCGAGTTCCGCAAGTATGGCGATGTCGCCGTAATCGACCTCGACGCCGCAATGGGCAAAGGCTCCAACCGGGAGCTTATCTGCGAGCTTTGCGAGATGGCCGACTGCCGCGTGGGCGGCGGAATTAGAGACGTCGAAACCGCACAGGGCTACATCTACGCGGGCGCGAAGTTCATAATCATAGGCACCGCCGCGACCCCCGGGTTCCTGAAAAAACTCCCGCGCGAAAAGACTATCGTCGCGCTCGACACCTCCGGCGGGGAAGTCGTCGTAGAAGCCTGGCGCAAAGGCACGGGCAAGCTCCCCGCCGACATGGCGGCGGAAATGGAAGAATACTGCAGCGGCTTTCTTTACACCATAGTGGACAGGGAAGGCATGCTCGGTGGCACCGACCTCGAAGCCATCGAGAAGCTCAAAGCCGCCACCTCGAACAGGGTCACGGCCGCCGGGGGAATCACCACAATCGAGGAAATCAAAAAGCTCGAAGCAATCGACGCGGATTCCCAGCTCGGCATGGCCGTATACACCGGCAAACTGAGCCTCGCGGAAGCTTTCGCGGCGGTCGTGGATTTCGACAAGGGCGGCGGGCTGGTCCCGACAATAGTAACCGATATCGACGGCACCGTGCTCATGCTGGCCTACTCGAACAGCCAGTCGCTCCTGTCCACGTTCAAGACAGGCCGTGGGACGTACTGGAGCCGCTCACGCCAGGAACTCTGGGTCAAGGGCGGCACATCGGGGAATATCCAGGAGCTTGTCAGCGCTCGCTACGACTGCGACCGCGACACCCTGCTCTTCACTGTCCGCCAGCAGGGGCCGGCGTGTCACCTCGGCAAGCGAAGCTGCTTCGATTAAAGGACTCCATAATGCTTAAAGTAGTAAGGAAACTCCCGCAACGCTACACCCGGCCGCAGTCGCTGGAAAAGGTTCTGCCGGCTGTCCGGAAAATCATCGCCGGCGTGCGCCGGGGCGGCGACGGGGCTGTCATCCGCTATGCGAAACAGTTCGACGGTGTCGCGCTCAAGAAGCTCGAAATCCCGTCCCGAGAGGTAAATTCTGCTGCAAAGAAGCTCGATTCACGCACCATGAAAGCACTTCGCAAGGCTGCCGGTAGAATCCGCGACTTCGCGAAGAAGCAGCTTGCATCCATAAAGCCGGTCCGCCACGACAAATCCGGCGTAAGCCTCGAACAGCGCCTCGTGCCGGTGGAAAGGGCCGGAATCTACGTCCCCGGCGGGCGCTACCCACTGGCTTCGACTGCGCTAATGGGGGTTATTCCGGCAAAGGTCGCGGGCGTGAAGGAAGTAATCGTCTGCACTCCGAACGCGCGCCCTCTGACAATCGCCGCTACGAAAATCGCGGGAGCAGACAGAATCTTCAATATCGGCGGCGTCCAGGCAATCGCTGCAATGGCGCTCGGGACGCGCTCCGTGCCGCGCGTCGATGTGATAGCCGGCCCCGGCAACGTCTACGTAACCGCCGCCAAGAAGGAGCTTTACGGGGAAGTCGGCATAGACTTCGTAGCCGGTCCAACGGAGCTTGCCGTCGTCGCCGACTCCAGCGCGCGCGTCGATTTCGTCGCCGCTGATGTCCTCGCCCAGGCGGAACACGACCCCGAAGCAGCCGTTATAGTCATAACCGACTCGGCCGACTGGGCGAAGCGGCTCAACGCGGAACTCAGTGTTCAGCTTTCCGACCTGCCAACCGCCTCTACTGCAAAGAAGGCGCTGCGGCGGAACGCGATACTCCTCGTTAAACGCATTGCCGATGCAGCGGACTGCGTGAACGATGTTGCGCCCGAGCACTGCCAGGTAATGACACGCGACGCGCGCAGGATAGCCGGGAAGATAACGAACTGCGGGACGCTGCTTGTCGGGCCGTACTCTTCGTGCGCTTTGTCGGACTACTCGACCGGCGCGAACCACATCCTGCCGACGGCGCTTGCAGCGCGCTACACGGCCGGTCTGTCGGTGCATAACTTCATCAGGTTTCTGACGGTCCAGCAGGTGTCGCGTAAAGGCGCGGATGAGATTGCGCCGATAGCGTCCGAGCTTGCCCGCCTCGAAGGCCTCGCAGCCCACAGCCGCGCCGCCCAGCTCCGCACCAAGCCATAGAACCCAAGAATCCCTCAGCACTATGTCTTCATACAGGCCTTCTGGAAAAACACAATACAGCGTGTTGTTCAAGATGAGCGAAACGACGGCGTGGCTATCTTCCAAGAGGCAGGCGCAGCTTCTTCACTTTGCCATCTTGGTCGAAGTAAACAACAAATGACTCATCCAGGGGATTGAACAAGCCCTTAATCATATAGTCGGCAATTTTCTCTTCTGTCAGTTTACTTGCATCTATCGAGTTGTATTCCCAGTATTCCTCGGGTACGCTGAATATCGCTCCGGCAATACCCGCTGCCGCTGCACGTGTGGGGTCGGACTTACCCTTACCACTCCAAGTTCCTTCTTCTTTGCCTGATTTTCCCACAGGCTCACCAAGCAGCTCTAATACATGGTCTTTTGTCATCCCTACCTTAACGGATGCCCAGTTGGCCTCATAACGTGGCGTGCTTGAGCATCCATTACCGAATACAAGCAAAACGAGATATGCTGTGATAAAGGTAGTTCTTCTCATATTATTTCAGATTGTCGAGTTTGTCGCGGAGTTGGAACAGGAGCTGGAGCATACGCGATTCCATGTCGCCGAGGTCGGCCCCGAGCTTCGCGGATTCCGCGAGGACCTTGAAGAAGATGTACGCGACAGCGGCAGCAATCACGCCGCCGAAAATGTAGAGCAGGTTCTTCTCCGCTCCGGTCCTGAAGTAGAGTAGCACCCCCACCGCGAGCGAAAGCAGCGCAAGCATATACGCAAGAAACGTCAGAAGCGCCCCGAGCGCTCGCAGCGCCGGGTAACGCGTGCCGGGCATGGTCTCAGGCGGCGCCGTATCCCGCTCTGCGCGGGCGGCTTTTTCCGCTGGCTGTTCGGGCGCGGGCTGCTCCTTCTCCTTGACCGCCGCTTTCTCGGCGTGCTGGTTGCGGGCCTCTTCCACTGTAAGCTCGAGCGGCGTAATCACCCGCGTCTTCTTGCCGCACTTGGGGCAGCTTATCTTCTTGCCTTTGAGGTGGTCGGGTACGCTGAGCCTGTGTCCGCAAGATTCGCAGATTGCGTGCACAGCCATTTATCGTCTCCTTTTTGCGCCTTACTTGCCGGTCTTCCCTTTGGTTTCCACAGCCTGCCTGCCCTTGATTACGCGGGCAAGCTCCTCCCTGAACGCCGCGACCTCGCCCCGCATCACCTTCTCTATAAAGCTGTCGCTCTCCGACGGCTCCGTGTACGGCTGGACCTGGAAGGCTTTCTCGCACTTCTTCAGGAACTCCACGTAAGCCTGGAGGTAGTCCAGGTTCTGCTCCTCGACCGCGGCGAGCAGCTTGCGCCACGAGCCGAGTTCCGCGGCGTATTTCTCCCCGTTCGGCGCTTCGGGGTCATCGGCGGCGTCGCTCGAAATACCGACTATGAGCCCCAGCGCCGTCTCCCTCGCCGACCGGGCCGTCACCAGAACAAGCGCGGACGCGGCGTCCGCTTCGAGCTGCTGCGTCATGTAATACGCGAACTTCGCCAGCGCCATGCCCGCCGAGTAGAGCCTGTCCTTCCTGAATTTCTTCGCGATGCTCAGGACCGCGTCAAGCAGCTCCTTGACGATTCTCGCCTCGAACTGGTCGTCGAGCGTCCAGGCGGTTACTTTGCGTATCTTCTCGTTGAAATTCACCTTCTCCAGCACGCTCAGCCTCTCGCGGGCGATTACTGCGCGTTTCACATCCGGGGCGCCGAGCACGAGCTTTTTTGCCGTCAGCTCGTCGAGCGCCCTCTTCTGGTTGTGAATCTTCAGGCTCGCGTAGGCCGTCGCGTAGCGGTACAGGATGTTCTTCTCATCCAGCATGGCGGCAAGCTCGAACCGCTTGAGCGCCTTCCTGCCCAACTCCTTCGGGTTGGAGATGTAGTACCTGCCGAGGAGGTAGTGGTATCGCGCCTCGCCCGCGTGGGTCTGCACCATCTTTTCGAGTATCCCGGCCGCTTCGGCCGGGCCGAGCAGCGACAGGACCGCTTCCATGGCGGCCGGGTCGTCTTCCCTGCCCTTCGCGAGCTTCCCGATGGCCTCCTGCGGAAGTTTGCTCTGGGCTTCGAGCCTCTTGCTCACTCTTTCGTATGTCTTGTCGCGATCCGCCATGAAGTCCGCAATCATCTCGGTGGCCTTCTTGCCGTAGAGCGTGGCGAGGAAGTCGAGCAGCTTCTCGATTTCCTGCGCGCTGAGCCGAAGCCTGACGGACTCCTCCTTGACGAGCGCCTTGATAAGCTCGCGCCCTTCTGCCAGCTCCTGGGGCGTGTACTTCTCGCGCTTGCCTACATCCACGCCGGGGGTCTTGCGCTGGACGACAATCCTGACATCGTTCTCCTTCGTGAACCCGATGACCGGCTTGTGGTTCTTGTCGATGTTGGGATTGAGTTCCACGTATCGTTCGAGCGCCTTCTGCGCATGCTCCTTCTTCCCCATTTTCGCGAGCGCCGCGCCGAGCAGGTAGTACCCCTTGTAGGGCCCTTTGCTTTCCTCGCCGAGAACCGCGCGGGCATAGCGCGCGCAGTCGGCGTACCTCTGAAGCTGGAAGCACGCGTTGGCCGCCCCCAGAAGCGCGCCCGAAGAGGTCTTGTCCTTCTTGAGCACCTTCGCGAAGTGCTTGAGCGCACCCACGGAATCGCCGGACGCGAACATCAACTCGCCCTTGCGCGTGAGCGCGGCGGCGTTCTCCGGCTCCGCCTGCAGAATGCCGTCTATCATGTTCAGGGCTTCCGGCAGCTTGCCGAGCCGCGCGTAGTGGTCGGAGAGCCTGCGCATTACGGATGCATCCTTCGGGTCGCGCTCAAGCCTTTCAAGCAGCTTGTCGATGATTATCTGTTCCTTCCGGACGGCCGACTGGCACCCGGGCGAGGATACGAGTTCCAGCGTGAGTTTCTCGTCCCTGCGCTTGTCGCCGCGCGTCTGGATTCTGCGCTCGATGTAGACGAAGCAGCCCTCTTCGAGGTCGAAGTAGCATGTGGCGGACAGCTCCCTCGCCGGCTGCTTGCCCTCCTTCTCGGTCGAGGCGAGTTCCATCTTGAAGATGGCGCACCTGCGGTCCGCCCGCTTCCCGTACCCGGCGAGCCTGACGGTGCCGTGCATGTCGGCGCCCGCGAGGCTCACGAACCACGCCGCCCCCTCTGCAACAGCGCTTTTCGGCAGGGGCATGAGCGCCCTCAGGAACTCCTGCTGCCCTTTGACGGCGTCCTTGTCCGCACCCGATGCGCTCCCCGCCTTGTCCATATCGAAGCTCAGCGAGTGCTCCTTCAGACCCTCTTCCGTGGCGTTGTACCAGACGCCTTTCTCGAACTGCTTCATCTCGGTGTAGACGTTCGTGAAGACGGCCAGGTCGTCGTCCTTCGCGCTGATTGTCATCGAGCTGGATACGAGGCTTCTCTCGACTTCGGCCCCGGGCGAGACAACGTCGCCCCTGAGCCGGTAGGTGAACGTGTCGCCCTTGCGCCATTTCCACCTCGGCAGGATTTTCTGTTTCTGCTCCTCCTGCGCATATGCGGAACTTATATTAACCACAGAGGCACAGAGGACACAGAGAAGACAAAGACATATTAAGTTTTTCAATTTCAAATGTCTGGATTCCGGCTTATTTGCAATAGACTCAGGCATTCTTTCAATTCCCCGCATTTATCATAAGCCCTAAATATCACAGTCTCGTCACGAAGTCAATCCGCCGTTGAATCGGATACATTTGCATCGGTGCGCCGGGCACCCTATACTTCAGTACAGGAGAAGCGGAAATGGGAGTGCGAATCCTGATTGTGGGAACGGTTCTGGCGCTTGCCGCCTGCGGATGCGCGCAGCCGCAGCAGATTCCGCAACCGCAGCCTCCCCCGCCACAGACATCCCCCCCCCGACAGCCTACAAAAGAAGAAATCAAGACCCGTGCCGCCAGCCTCATCCACCAACTCGCATCCGAAGAATACAAAACCCGCGAAGGAGCGCAAGCGGAGCTAAAAAAGCTGCTGTGTGACAGATGGCACGCCCTTGTTCTCGGCAACATAGTTGAGGCCTGCAAAGTCCACAAAGACCCGGAAGTAAGACATCGGCTCGAACAGATACTCTCGCCTTACAACAAGTGGCGAATAACACCCGCTCTGTTGGAGCATTTTCCCGATATCCTGAACGAGCTCGAGTGCAATGAAGCAACGATTCGCGAAGGGATTGTGACAGAGCTTGGCAAGCAGAAGACAGCTGCCGCGCTGCCCGTGCTCGTGAAACTGCTGGAAGACGATGATGATTCCGTATCCAATGCTGCAATCCAGGCACTGGCCAACACCGGCAAGGCTGCGGTTGAGCCTCTTATCGAAGCTCTGAGGTCTGAGAGTTGGGTACTGCGCTTCAGAGCCGCGAGAGTATTGGGCATTATCCGTGACAAAAGGTCCGTTGCTCCCCTCATTCAAGCCTTGAACGACGAATCTGACCATGTTCGCAACTGGGCTGCATCAGCATTAGCCAAGATACCAGATACAAGAGCCATTGCCCCCCTCATTGTGGCACTGAAAGATGATGACTATCTTGTTCGAGGCTGTGCTGCAACGGCGCTTGGCAAGATAGGCAACAACAAGGCTGTTACGGGGCTTATAAAGGTTCTGAAAGATGAACAATGGGAAGTGCGTTACTGTGCTGTACAGGCCCTGGGAAGGATAGGCGACAAGTCGGCTTTGACTGCGCTTCTGGCATCCATGAAGGACAGTAAACAGAACGTGCGAATGGCTGCTGCAGAGGCGCTGGCAAAGATAGGAGCACCCGCCATCACCCCCTTGGTCGAAAGACTGCAGGATAAGGACAAGGAGTTGCGAAGGCTCGCTGCAAGAGCACTGGGACAAATGCAGGACAGCGCAGCCGTTAAGCCGCTGATTAAGAGGTTAAAGGTCGATGACAACTGGTGGGTGCGCGAGGCTATCGCACAGGCATTAGGCGAGATAGCCGATGAAAATGCAACTGGACCTCTCATTGACTCGCTCAAAGATGACACCACATGGGTCCGTCGTCAAGCCGCGGATGCACTGAAAAAGATAACGAAGCAGGATTTCGGCGAGGATTACGACAAGTGGAAGGAGTGGTACGAGAAGGGCGGGAAGGAGTAGTTTGGCTTGCGGGCGGGGCGCGGGTCTGGTAGAATTGCGCCCTGCAAACCGGTGGAGGGAGAGAGCGTGGCGGAAGAAGCCCGGAAACCAGAGGGAATCGAGCATTTCCACAAGAACTACTCTGCCATAGTACAGAACATGAAGAGCGTGCTCGTGGGCCACGACCTCGCGCTGGAGCAGACGCTCATCTCCTTCCTCGCGGACGGGCACGCGCTGCTGGAAGGCGTGCCGGGCCTGGGCAAGACGCTCATGGTGCAGACGCTCGCGAACTCGATAGGCGGCCGGTTCTCGCGCATCCAGTTCACGCCGGACCTCATGCCCTCGGACATAACCGGCACGGACATAATCGTCGAGAAGGAGTCGGGTCGCAAGTCCTACGAGTTCAAGGAAGGCCCGGTCTTCGGCAATATAGTCCTCGCCGACGAAATCAACAGGGCCACGCCCAAGACCCAGTCCGCGCTGCTTCAGGCAATGCAGGAGAAAGCCGTAACCATAGGCGGGACCACCTACGATGTGCCCTCGCCGTTTTTCGTTATGGCAACGCAGAACCCGCTCGAGATGGAGGGCACCTATCCGCTGCCGGAGGCGCAACTCGACAGGTTCTTCTTCAAGTTGCTGCTTCGCACAAGCTCGCTGGATGAGCTTGTGGAGATTGCGGAACGCACGACGGGCGAGCCGGCCCCGAAGGTCGAGGAGGTCAGCCACGGCGAGGACATCCTGAAGATGAGGGAGCTCGCGCGCGAGGTGCCGGCGGCAAAGCACGTGAAGGAGTTCGCGGCCCGCGTCGTGCTGGCGACTCAGCCGGAAAACGAGTTCGCCACGGCGCTCGTGAAGAAGTACGTGCGCTACGGCGCGAGCCCTCGCGGCATGCAGGCGCTGATACTCGGCGCGAAGGTGCACGCGCTGATAGACAGGCGATACAACGTCGCATTCGACGACCTCAAGGCGGTCGCCGCGCCTGCCCTGCGTCACAGGATAATCCTCAACTTCGAGGGCGAGGCCGAAGGCGTGGACCGCGACAAGATAATCCGCGAGATTCTCGAACAGACCCCTGAACTTCCAGGCAAGTAGTGACATCTCTTCGGACTTGAAGAGCTGCCGCGCCTATTCGCTGCCTGCAATCCGCTTGAGCGATTCGAGCACGAGCGCCTCGTCGCCGGGCAGCATGGTGCGAAGGTCGAAGAGGACCCTGTCGTCGCGGGTGTAGGGGAAGATGCACGGCTCGCCCATGCGCAGCTTTAACGCCAAATCATCTGGCGCGAACGGCTCGCCGGACAAAGCCACGGCCATCGACGGAATCTCCTCGCCGGGCGTGGAGCCGCCGCCAAGCTCGCTGAGCGACTCGACGACCTCGACTTTCCAGGGAAGGTTCGCGCGCTTAAGTCTGCGGGCGAACGCGCGCGCGCGGCTGGCGACCTCCTCCAGCGGCGCGCGGTACATCGCAACCGCAGGTATGCGCTCCGCGACGCTCTCCGGGTCGAGATAAATCTTGAGCAGCGCTTCGAGCAAGATGAGCGTGACCTTGCCGACCCGCACCGCCCGCGCCATGGGGTCCTTCTTTATCCGTGAGACGTATTCTTGCTTTCCGAGAATGATTCCGCACTGCGGCCCGCCGAGCAGCTTGTCCCCGGAGAAGCAGACGACATCGACGCCCGTTGCGATGGCTTCCTGCACGGTCGGCTCGCCCGAGAGGTGGACGAAAGCGCCGGAGCCTATGTCGTAGACTACGGGCACACCGTGCCTGCGGCCCACCTCGACGAGTTCCTCGAGCGACGGCCTTGTCACGAAACCCGTAAGCCTGTAGTTCGAGGTGTGGGCTTTGATGATAACGCCGGTGTTTTCGCCCATCGCGTTCTCGTAGTCCGAGACGTAGGTTCGGTTTGTCGTCCCGATATCTACGAGGCCGACGCCGCTGTTAACAATTATGTCTGGCAGCCGGAACGACCCGCCGATTTCTACCTGCTCCGCCCTCGAGCAGACGGCGTCTTTGCCGTGCGCGAGGGTGCGCAGCGCCAGCATGACGGCTGCGGCATCGTTGTTGACGACGTGCGCGGCTTCGGCGCCGCTTATGCCGGTGAGGAGCTTTTCGACGTGCTCCATGCGGTGCGACCGCTTGCCCGATTCGCGGCCCATCTCGAGGAGGCAGTAGCCGGAGGCTATCTCGCTCAACGCATCGAGGCACTCGCGCGGCATTACGGCGCGTCCGAGGCCCGTGTGTATGATAATCCCGGTGGCGTTGACGACGCGGCACAGGCTCGGCTCGAAGATTTTCTTCAGCGCGGCGAGCGCGCCGTCCCTCAGCACTTCCCCGGTAAGCTCGACCTCTTCGCCGGAGAGTATGCGCCGGCGCGCCGACTCGATAGCCTCGCGCACGGCTTCGGTCGCGGCTTCGCGGCCATACTTCTCCATAAGGGGTTCGATTTCGGGCAGCCTCAGCGCGGAATCCACCTGGACGAGCTTCGAGAGAAGGTGCTTGCGCCTGTCTTCTTGCATCGCGGGACCTGTCTGTACGGTGTCAGAAGCAGGCTCCTGACCGCGCGGCGCCTGTCCGGCCGCGTCCGTCAGAAGACCGCAACAGAAAGCTGGACCACAATCCTGTCGTTACGTCTCCGGCGCTCGGACCCCAGGCCCAGCCCGTACTTGCCGTAGTCGAGATGCTGCCAGAGCACCTGGAGCCTGACCTCTTTCGACATGTGCCAGTTGACGCCTATGCCGTAGATGAAATGATGCCTCGTGGAATGCCCTGTGGCGGCCTTCATCTCCTGGCTCGGCGCAGGGAGCAGCGACTGGAAGTGCGCGTAGACCTCGATGCCCTTCCTGTGGCGCCTCCAGTCGAGCATGTCCCGTTCATTCTCGCCGTCTTCCTTGGTCCGGCTGAGTTCGTGGTTTATCCAGACGAAGACCCCGAAGTCGAGCCACCAGCCCTCGGTGAAATGCCTCGGCCCCGGCTGCCATACGGGGGTGGCGCCCTCGTAGTGCGACTCGACGTTTTCGACGGCATGTATATACTCGCCGCGGATGTTGAAATTGCGCGGCGTGAGCCACATGTCGGCGCCCGCGCGCTCGTACATCGTGTCGAACATCCACGTCAGGTCGGTGGACTTGCCGCTGTAATAGGACCCGCCGACCTCCATCTCGGGGCTCAGCTCGATGCCGACCCTGCCCGCGAATGTCTTTGCATCGTTCGTGTCGGCGGCCTTCGAGAATTCGCCGTTGAGGAACGCCAGCGCGTAGTTGAACCCCCCGTCCGCAATCCTGAACCGCCCGTGCAGCATGGCCCCCATGTCGTATATGCCGTCATCGCCGGCTATCGCGTCCACGATGAGGCTGTAGTCGATGGACCCGAGGTCGTAGGGGAACGTCTGCATCTGCTGGCCGAACGGCACGGCGAAGATGCCGAGCCGAAGCTGCAGTTTCTCCTTGTGCTTCTCCCAGGGCGCCATGTCCACGTAAGCCCACGTGAGGCCGTCGGTCACCGCGGCGTTCGCCATTATCGAGAGCCTGTAGCTCTTCCACTCGCCCTCGCCCCTGAAGTAGGCGCCGGGCATCTTGAACGTATCGGGCGTGCCCTCCGTCGATTCGTAGCGGAACAGGCCGTACAGCGCAAGCTTGACGTACACCCTGGCGTCGCGCACGCTTTCTTCCGGCTCCTCTTTCTCTGCGGCCTCTTCCGGTTTAGCATCCCCTGTTTCCGCGGGGCCCTCTTCGGAGGGGGCGGCCTGGAAGAACCTGGATGGATTGAACGAGAAGGACAGGCGGCCCGTGCGCGCATCGTCCTCCTCGCCCTGCGCGAAGGCCGTGCCGCAGAGCGCAATCAAAGCCGTCAGAACGAGCACGCCGCGCACTTTCGCCATCTACATTCCTCCCGACATGTACCGGCTCAGCGGTCCGGTATCTTCACCGCCGTCCCCTTCACCGTCGCGCCTCTCTTCCACCAGAAGAAAGAAACGGGAAACGGCGATTTATGCACCCTGTACTCCAGATTGATTATCGCGTTCGCGCCGAGCTTCCTGGCCTCGGCGATTATCCTGTCGCACGCCTCCTGCAGCGTCCCGGTCGCAACCGGGATGAACCCGAATATCATAAGGCCGGCCTGCCTGACCTCTATAAGCCCCTTCGGCTCGTACTTCCCCGCCAGGTCGCCGGTGGTGACGAAGACGTTCGCGTCGTCAATTACCGCGGTCGAGACGGTCCTGCACCCGCAGCAGACGAGCAACAAACCAGTCAGAAGGCACGCGCGAAGCAATACGCTTCCCTTCACTCCCAACAATGGGCGATGCTGGGCTCGAACCAGCGACCTCCAGCTTGTCGAGCTGGCGCTCTAACCAGCTGAGCTAATCGCCCTTGAAATTCGCCATCCGCGGCACCCGCCGCCGGCCCGGGGCGCGACTGCGGTGCCATTAGCTAAAACGTAATTGTGCCAGCAGTTCCGGCGAATTGTCAAGAGCTTTTTGCTTTTTTGCGCAACCGGCCGGCGCGGCGCGGGCGAAAAGTGTTAGCCGCTTGACATTTAGACCTGTCAAAGGTATAAACTGACCAAATCCAACTTCGGAGGTGGCACGTGTATCTGAGGATAAACAAACCAACGCTCATCGTCATCCTAATTGTGCTCCTGGTCGGCTTCGCGACCGGCTGCGGCGACAGGGAGAGGACCGCCCCGCGCGTCGAAATCACCACGCCCTCCGGCCCGCGTTCCGGCGATGTCGTCATAACATACGTGCTCTACGACTACGACAGCTACCCCGCCAACATCAAGGTGCAGTACTCCATTGACGGCGGCATCAGGTACGGGCTCGCCACGGAGGCGGCGGGCGGGGACGGCGTAACGCTCCTCTCGGCGAACCAGCGCGGGATTGCGCACAGTTTCGTCTGGGATTCCGTCGCCGATGCCGGTTACGTCAACGAGAACAACGCCAAAATCGTGATTACAGCCACGACCCGGACCGTGGGGCTTCCCTCGTACACGGGCAATTTCGCGCTCGAAAACTACATCCTCGGCCCGTGGGAGCCGAACCTGAGGGTCGATGACGACACGGGGATTTCCTCGGCGAACTCGCCCGCACTGGCTGCGCAGGGAAACTCCGTTTACGCCGTGTGGACGGACGCGCGAAGCGGCAACACCGACATTTTCTTCGCGTATTCCCCGGTCGCCGGAACGACCTGGGAGACCCCCGTGCAGGTCAACGATGATATAGGCACGGCCGCTCAGAGCTGCCCCTCGATTGCCTGCGACGCGCTCGGCAACGTCTACATCGTCTGGGAAGACAACCGCGACGGGGATTCCAGCATCTACATGGCCATCGGTAACGACCCCGGCACCGGCTACACGTTCTCGGCCAACTCGAAGGTCAGCTCGGCAAGCGCCGTCTCGGCCGAAGAGCCGGTTATCGCCGCCTACGGTCCCGCCAGCGCGCGGCTGTGCGTCGCCTGGACCGACGAGCGAAACGGCGACCCGGATATATATTTCAGGCATTCCAACGATGCCGGAGGCGCCTGGGAAGCAGAGCAGCAGCTGAACGACGACGCGACCACCGCTGACCAGTACGAGCCCGCCATCTGCGCCGACGGCTCGGGAAACGTCTACGTAGCGTGGACCGACAGGCGAAACGGGAATCCCGACATATACGCCGCCGCGGGCACGGAGTCCGCGCCCGACATCAATTTCTCCGCCAGCGTCAGGGTAGATGACGACGCCGGCACGACGCAGGCCACCGAGCCTTCCATCGCCGCCTACGGCGCCAACGTCTACGTGGCCTACACCGACCAGAGGAATTACAACCAGGATATCTACGTGGCGACGTCCATCGACTCCGGAGTCACCTTCGCGACGAACCTGAAGGCCTCGGACGACGAGAACAAGCTCGCGCAGTATGAGCCTTCGATTACGGTAAATTCCTCCACCGGCGAGGTCTATCTCGTGTTCACCGACAAGCGAAGCGACGGGCCTTCGATTTACTTCACGTCAAGCACGACCCCGGGCGCAAGCTTCGAGAAGAACGAGCGCATCGATGACGACACCGGCACATCGAACCAGATGGAGCCCTTCGTCGCTCACGGCTCGCGCGTCTTCGTCATTTTCGTCGATAACCGCAACAGCAACTCCGATATCTACTTCACGCGCAGACCGAAAGATTGACGCCGGGAGGGCGGTCTCCCCGGCTTTCGGTTGACAAACCCGCAAGAAGCATGTTATTATTCATATGGTAAATAGGCGTATGAAAGGCGGGACGAAACAAGCCTGGAGGTTTGAGATGAAGAACTGTGCGCTGCTGGTCGCTGTTTTGGTGGGGCTGATGCTCGCTGCCGGGTGCGGCGAGGGACCCGTGTTCCCGGAAAACAGGAGCCTCGTCGCCAATGCCGCCGAAGAGAAGGCGCCGGCCGAGGAAAAGGAGACGAAGAAGAAAGAGGAGTCTCTCGAAGACGCGTGGGTAAAGGCCGACCCCGAAGAGGCCAAGAAGATTGAAGAGAAGGAAAAGAAAGAGGAAGAGGAACAGAAGCAGGAGAAAATAGAAGAAGAGGCGAAGGTAGACGCCAGCAAGGTGGCCGATGTCCTCTATGAGCACATACACTTCAAGCGCTTCGACAAGGCAATCGAGGTTTTCGAAAAGAACAAGGATGACATCGAGCTGATTGCAAAGAAGGAAATGGAGGACTCCAGGTCAGGCGTACGAGAAGGCTACAAGATGTGGCGCGACGGCCTCTTCGAGCTGTATAAATTCCTGAAGGAATCGGACATGGAGCCGGAACAGAAGTCCAAGAAGGCCGAGGCCATGATTGACAATGCTTCGCAGGCCAAGCGAAGCGCCGAATTCGCCAAGTCGTTCGAATAACCTGTACTCCGGTCGGCCTGTAACAACGGATACTAAAAGCCGGTGCCGGGCGCACGGCGCCGGCTTTTTTCAGAAGCGGAAGGGGCTTCACACTGAAAGTACTCGTCGCAGGCGACATAGTCGGCAGGCCCGGCAGGAAAGTCGTCACCGATAAAGTGCCCCTGCTGCGCAAGGAACTTTCGCTCGACTTCGTAGTAGTAAACGGCGAGAACGCAGCCGGCGGCTCCGGCATCACCCCTGAGATACTCGACAGGCTGTTCGAGTCGGGCGTTGATGTTGTAACGACCGGCGACCACGTCTTCAGGCGGGGCGAGCTTATCCCGCGCCTCGAAACCGACTCGAGGGTCCTGCGCCCGCTGAACCTGCCGGAAAACGCGCCAGGCAGCGGATACGCCTTCGCAAGCGCGAACGGCCTGGAAATCGCCGTCGTCAACCTCGTGGGCCGGACCTTCATGCAGGCTGCGCGATGCCCGTTCCTGTGCATAGACCGGGTCCTCGACGACATCGGCAGGCACACCAACGCGATAATAGTCGATATGCACGCCGAGGCGACGAGCGAGAAGGTCGCCATGGGATGGTATCTCGACGGCAGGGTCTCCGCCGTGCTCGGCACCCACACCCACGTCGCAACGGCGGACGCGCGAATCCTCCCGGGCGGCACGGCATACATGACCGATTTGGGAATGACCGGCCCGCACGAGTCGGTAATCGGGCGGCGCATCGACCGGGTGCTCTCGCGCTTCGTCACGGGGATGCCGACGCCCTTCGACGTGGCGAAGGGCGACGTGAGGCTGAACGGCGCGGTGGTCGAGATTGACCCCAATTCCGGCAAGGCCCTGTCCATCGAGCGCCTCGAGGTCAGACATGAGCAGTAAAGCGCCGTCGCTGTTCGACCGGCAGCGCGATATCCTCACCGTTACAGAAATAACCCGCAGAATCAAGAACGCTCTCAGGGATGAGTTCCAGAACCTCTGGGTTACGGGCGAGGTGTCCAACCTGACCTATCATCGCTCGGGGCACGTCTACTTCACGCTGAAGGATGAGGGCGCTTCGATTCGCTGCGTCATGTGGCGCTCCGCCGCTTCCAGGCTCAGGTTCCGCATCGAGGAAGGCTCCGAAGTGGTCGCGCTCGGCTCCATCGGCGTCTACGAGCCGCAAGGCAACTACCAGCTAATGACCACCCACGTCGAGCCGAAGGGAATCGGCGCGCTCGCGCTCGCCTTCGAGCAGCTCAAGAAAAAGCTTGCGGAAGAAGGCCTCTTCGACGAGCGCCACAAGAAGCCCCTGCCCTTCCTGCCGCGCCGAATAGCCGTCGTTACATCGCCGACCGGCGCCGCCGTGCGCGACATTATCCGAACCATTCTCGGCCGGTTCCCGGCGGCGCATATCATATTGCACCCGTCCCGCGTCCAGGGCGATGGCGCGGCGGAGGAAATCGCCCGTGCCATTCGCACGCTCAACGAGATGAACGAGGCGGACGTAATCATAGTCGGTCGCGGCGGCGGCTCGCTTGAAGACCTCTGGGCGTTCAACGAAGAGGCGACCGCGCGGGCCATCTTCGCCTCCGCGATTCCCATAATCTCGGCCGTAGGGCACGAGGTCGATGTCACGATAAGCGACTTCGTGGCCGATGCGCGCGCGGCGACGCCG
The DNA here is from genome assembly GCA_964641955.1 of uncultured Planctomycetota bacterium. Classification (GTDB taxonomy): domain Bacteria; phylum Planctomycetota; class SKW154; order SKW154; family DAOVDS01; genus CAZXNM01. The sequence goes on along the minus strand of CAZXNM010000003.1, from coordinate 88,415 downwards.
ACAGCCGCGGGCGAGATGGTCGTCCCCGCCGAGGAAGAACTGCGCCTTGCGCTCCTGCAGCTCGGGCAGAGGCTCGCGCTCGCCCTGCGAAACTCTCTGCAGCGGCTGCGCGCAGGGCTCGAAGCGCTGTCCATCTCTTATGCACTACGAAAACCGGCCGAGATGCTCGGGCAACGTGCGCAGCAGCTCGACGAGCTGTGGCGCCGCGTGGGCCGCGAAGTCCAAATCCTGCTCAACGCGGGCGGGAAGGCGCTCGATGCCTCGAAGTCGCGGCTCGAAAGCCTCAACCCCCTCAACGTGCTCGCACGCGGCTATTCCATAACAACTCTCTGCGGCTCCGGCACTCCCCTGAAAGACACTGCCAGCCTTTCGCCCGGAGAAACCATTGAAACCGTCCTCGCACGCGGTAAAATAGTCTCGCAGGTCAGCGATACGAAAGAGGATTAGCGGAAGGAGCATCCAAAGTGCCCGAGCAGGAACCCGCCGAAACCGGCGAGCAGGAGCAGGAAGGCGTCCCGAGCTACGAGGAGTCTTTCGCCCGCGTGGAGCAGCTCGTCCAGGAACTCGAAAGCGGCGAGCTTTCGCTCCAGGAGAGCATCCGCAAGTACGAGGACGCGGTGAAATCCATGAACCGCTGCTACGAGCTGCTCGACCAAGCGCAGAAGAAGGTCGAGCTTCTCATAAAGGACGCCGAAGGTCGCGTAAGCGGTCGAAAGGACTTCGAGGCGGAGTAGAGCGTGCCGGAACTCAAGACATGGCTCGCCGAACGCAAGCGGCAGGTGGACGACCTGCTCGACAAGCTCCTGCCCGGCGAATTCGACTTCCCGCCGCAGGTCCACGAGGCGATGCGCTATTCGGTCTTCGCCGGTGGAAAGAGGCTTCGGCCCGCGCTCGTCTTCGAGTCGTGCAGCGTGTGTGGCGGCGACGAGGAAACCGCCGCCCTGCCCGCGTGCGCCATCGAGTGCATCCACACCTATTCGCTAATCCACGACGACCTGCCCGCAATGGATGACGACGACCTGCGCCGCGGAAAGCCCACATGCCACAGGGCCTTCGGCGAGGCGAACGCGATACTCGCGGGCGACGCCCTGCTAACCTTCGCGTTCGAGCTGCTCTCGCGCGCGGGTGACGCGGCGGCCGCGCTCGCCGGCGAGCTGGCCCGCGCGGCCGGCACGGCCGGCATGATAGGCGGCCAGGTGCTCGACATCTCCGAGCCGCCCTGCTGAGGGAAAAGAGGCCGGGTCAGGCTGACCCATCAGATGAAGACGGCCGCGCTCATAAGGTGCGCCTGCCGCATGGGCGCAATCTGCGCCGCAGCGCCGCCGGAAAGACTCGACGCGCTCAGCGCATACGGCGAGAGCCTCGGACTCGCGTTCCAGATTACAGACGACATGCTGGACGTGACCTCTACCCCTGAGGAACTCGGCAAATCGACACAGAAGGACCTTGCCGCCGGCAAGCTGACCTATCCAGGCGTGTTCGGAATGGAGAAAGCCGCCAGCCACGCGAAAGAACACATCGAGGCCGCGAAGAAAGCTCTCGGCGTTTTCGGGCGGGAGGTCGACACGCTGCGAGCGCTCGCCGACTACGTGGCAGAGAGAAGAAGCTGACCACGGCCTATTCCGAGTCGGGAGCGACCTCGCCCCCGCCCTTGCCCTCGACGGCCTGCCTCTGGCGCTCCCTCTCTTTCGCCCTGAGTTCCTTCTGCACGTCCGACCTCAGTATGTCGCCAGCCTGCACCGACTCCGGCGGCAGGTCCTGCGGGCCCGAAGAACACCCCGTGCAAAGCAGTACGGCCGCAGCCGCCAGGACAAGAAGCTTTCTCATCTCTCCCCCTCAGAGTTCCAGGTCTGCCGACCAGTCGCTCTCCGATTCCCAGTAGTTTGTATCGACGAACTTGCGCCACGACCTCTTCTTCAGCGCCGACTGCCCCAGCCCCACGTGCGGAAGCCAGCGCGGCTTCGTGGGCTTGCGCAGAAGCCTCATTCCCACTTCTTCAGGCGTCTTGTTCCTCTTGCGTGCGTTGCACTCCAGGCACGCGAGCACCAGGTTGCTCCAGCTGTCGCCGCCCCCGCGGCTGCGCGGCACGATGTGGTCTATCGTCAGCTTCTCCCTGCGCATCTTCCTGCCGCAGTACTGGCAGGTGTTGCCGTCGCGCTCGAACACGGCCTTGCGCGTGAGCACCATGTCCTTGCGCGGGATGCCCCCGTAGGCGGTCAGCACTATGACCTCGGGAACCCGGAACGTGAAGTTCACGGCCTTCACGTACTTATTCTCGCCGTTCCCGTTGCCTTCCGTCTTTATCCAGTCCTCGAACGTGTAAGTCGAGTAGTCGTCCGTCGAGACCACCTTGGCGCAGTCCCGAAAGACGAGCGAGATTGCCCTGCGCACGCTCGCCATGTTCACGGCAATCCACGACTTGTTAAGGACCAGTACCGAACCCTCAATCATTGCTCCGACCCGTCCTGCGGGCCTCCTTCGCGGGTCGCCCCGCTTTCCCCGTCAATCCCCCTGATTTGCTTCAGCTCCTTAATTATAGACGCATTCCCGGGCAAAATCTCCTGCGCCTCTTCCAGAATCCGCGCCGATTTCTCCGGCTCCCCGCCTTTCATGTACAGACGCGAAAGCCGCAGCCAGTTCTCCGTGTTGCCCGGGTCGAGCTTCGTAAGCTCCTCCAGCGTGGCCGTTTCATCCTCAAAGCGCTTGAGCTTCGAATAGAGCCTCGCCAGCTCGTCGAGCGGCCCCGGGTCGCCGGGCGCCAGCCTCGCAGCCGTCTGCAGCGATGACTCCGCCTCCCACTGGTTGCCCGCCCGCTCGTGGAGCAGCCCGAGACTCAGGTGCAGCGACGCCTCGCGAGGGAACTTCCGCACCGCCGTCTCCAGCGCCTGTATCGCCTTGTTTATTTTCCCCACCAACTTGTAGAGGTCCGCAAGCACTTCGTACACCCGCGCGTTCGCCTCGCCGTGCGAGACGGCGAATTCGAGGTGCTTTATCGCATCCTCCGGCAGGCCGAGCGCCTCGCACACGAGCGCCATGTTCATGGCGAGGTTGCAGTCCAGCCCGTCAACCCGCTCCACGATTCTGTATGACTTCAGCGCCGCGTCGAAGTTCCCCTCGATATACTCTATCACACCGAGCAGGAAGTGCGCTTCCGTGTTTTCCGGCTCGCGCTTGACCACCTTGCGCACCAGCTCCCGCGCGCCCGCGAGGTCGTCCCGGTCGAGGTACAGCCGCGCCAATTCGCAGTACGCCGGCAGGAAGTCGGGCCGCTCGTCGATTATCCTGCGGTATATGTTAAGCGAGGCGAGCCAGTTGCCCGCCTTCCCCCGCAGCTTCGCCGAGTGCATCAGAGCCGTTATGTGTCTGTCCGCAATCATTGAACTTCTGCCGTCGTTCCTTCCTCCGTTCCGAATATATGAACTATCACGCCGCAAGTCAAGCGCTATTCATCCCGTCCGGGCACGCTGCAGGTTTGACAGTAACAGCGCAGGAAAGTATACTGCCCTGCATGGCGCACTATCGACCAGGAATCAAACGGCGCGAAAAAATCCCGGCCATGCTCCGGAAATCTTTCTCGAAGCACTCCGGAGCCGTTGTATTCGCCGCGTTCGCCATCGCATCCTGCGTGGCGTTCGGACTGGTCGTGCACGTGGCAGGCGATCCGCCCTACACGAGGGACCAGGTCGGGCAGATACATGACGCAGTACTCCAAATGGCCGCCGGGACGGATTTCACCAACGAAACCCGTACACGGGACCTTCTCGCAGGCATAAGGAGCTTCGGCGCAGTCGAAGATGTCCGACTTGAAAAGACCGGACGCCGGTTCTGGGTCAAGTACCAGGGCATCGAATGGTACGAACCCGTGCCGCCGACGGCTGATATCTCTGGCGAAGCATCCAAAGGAAAATCCGCAGTGCCGCTGCCAGAATTCCCGCCGCTCTCCGAAGAAGAAAAGTCAAATCCCGCGGTTCTCAGGCAGAGAATACGCGACCTTTCCGCGCTGTTCGAGCGCATCGGCACGCCGCCCGAGCATCTCGTCAGGCACAGCCAGCAGACATGGGAGTGCCTGCGCCGCTTCCCCGAAGAAGAGACAGAGATGCACGAGGAAATGCGCAACTCCAGAAACATGGGAGAGAAGTTCAAGAAGTACCGGCTGTATATCCCCGAACCTCTCTACAATGGCGCCGATATAAGGAAAGGAACGCTGATTCTCTACGGGAGGTATATCGCGCCGCCGTACAGGGTCCAGCTTGTGGATTACAGGCTACTTGTTAATGGCATACCCGTATCGCCCAAAATCGGTGGGCCAGGTTCCATAAAGGTCCCGGAGGAGACGAGAAGGAGACATCAGGCCTGTCTGCTGATTGCGGCAATGGGCGGAAAGACAGACTTCAGTGACGAAAAGGCCGTTGAGGCCCTCATCAACAGAATAAGACAGATTGACGTAGTCGAGGATGTGAGAGCCGGAGTCGGAAAGAGCAGACGTCTGCAGCTCAAGTTCAAGGGCAAGCGTTACTGGGAGAGTATGGGCTGGTGCGAAGCCGGGATAGGCCTGTCAAAATCGGAACAGAAAGAAATGGCTCGAAAGCGGCTGCGAGACCTGAGGAACATGTTCGAAGGGCACCTGAGAATCGGTGATAGCGTGCTCTGGCTCACTTCAAGCCCGGAGTGCAGGATTGTGGCGTCTTCCGAAGCCGCATCGCTCACCGAGCGGATAAATGAAGCTCTGAGGAAACCCGCACCTGAGCCGGACCGGCGAGCGCGCGAATACGCCGACGAACTGGACAAGCTCAAGGCTCTCCTCCCCCGGCTCAGTCACGCCGAGCTCATGCAGATTATCGCTAACTGGGAAAGGAAATAGCCCTGCCGTCACTTCTCGTTCACCACGAGGCAAATTTGCTAACAGCCGCCCCGCCCCGGCTGTATATATTATGTACCCAATTCTGATAAGGGGAATTCGCATGAGGAAATCTCTGCTTGCGGTTCTGGTCTGCGCTGTCTGCGCCGTCGTGCTCGCCCAGGAAAAGACGGAGAAGGAAACCACCGGTCGGGACGAAATCAAGAAGCTCGTCGCCGCGCTCGGCTCCGAAGTCTGGCGCGAGCGCGAGGATGCGCACGAAAAGCTGATAAAAATCGGCTGGGCCGCCGGGCCCGAGCTGGAAAAGGCCACGAAACACGAAGACCCCGAAATCGCCATCAGGGCGCAGAGAATCCTGCAGAAAATCGCCTACCTCACCGACACGCAGAAGGCCGAGGTTGACGCGCTCTATGAGAAGCTCAAGAGCAGAGACGAAAAGGAGCGCGAGCGCGCCTTCGACACGCTGCTTGCAAAGGGAGAAAGAGTCGTGGGGTATCTCGCAAAGCTGCTTTCGGAACCGTCCGACAACAAGGTGGACATAGACCTCAGCCTCGAATACAGCCATGTCAATACGGGAAAACGCCTCAAATACACCGTGATAATCAAGAATTCCGGCGAAAAACCCGCCTGGGTGCCCGATTTCGGCGCGAGAATCGGCGGGTCCTATCGCCAGTTCGGCGCGGAGAGGGCCAGCATGTCATGGTCCAGCGGCGGACGCGGCAGGGGCGACTTCCGCTTCCTGCACCTCGCGCCCGGCGAAGACATAACCCTCAACGGCGAATTCCGCCCGCACGGCGGGCGCGTCGGCCTCCATACGATGGTCCTGCGGCTCAGCCAGGAAAAAGGCATCGAGTACTCGGGCAAAATGGGCGAGGAAAAGTTCCTGCCAGTCGCGCACTACATGCCGAAGAAAATGCCCAGTGCCACGGTGGTCGTCCTGCCGAAAATCGTCGAGAGCGAAATGGGAACCCCCAAGTTCGGGCTCGCGGCAGGCGTCAAGGCGAAGAAAACGGAAGTCACCCGGGGCGAGGAGCTCCCGCTCGATTTCACTCTCAAGAACTCCAGCCGGCGCATGGGCAAGATGGTGCTCAAGCGATTCGATTCCTGCTGGTACATGCTCGTTCCGACCGACCCGAAAAAGAAATTCGGCGGCGAAGGAAAGCTCGATATGAAGCCTGAGACAACGGTCGGACAACTCAAGCCGGGCGAATCGCGCCCCGTGACGGGCGCGCTCAAGGCGGACGTGGAGCCCGGCGAATACTACCTGATATGCGGGTTCAACAGGCGCGGACAGGATGATGACGACGACGACGTCTGGCGCGGCGAGCTTATGACGAACACCCTCAAGCTCAAAATCACCGCCCCCGAACAGAAACAGGAGAAACCTGATACCCCGTAACCTTCCGATACTGGAAATTACGGGAGCAATTATTCTGCGAAAAGGCGCTGAAACTCCGGAAGGCCCCGAAGAGGTTCAAGCTGCGGATTAGTCCTGGCGTGCGCCTTTACCTGGCCCGTTCCGTCCAACTCCATCGCCGCCTTGAGAGCGGCAACGGCATCACTGTTTTCTCCCGCCTTGGCCAGCGCCTGGGCCGCGGTATACCATCTCCCGGGATCGTTGCGCGCCAGCCTGGCGAGCTGCACGTAATCCTGCGCCCCCTCCCTGTAGCGGCGAACCGTCCAGAAGAGCGAGGCGCGGGTCTCGATCGATTGCGCGTGATTGGGGATAACCCTGAGGACGTTGCTGAACGCCTTGATTGCCTCGTCGAATTTCCCCTCGTTCTTGTAAATAACCCCGAGAGCGCTCCATGCCTGCCACAGGTTCGAGTTCAGCTCGGTACCCTTCTTCCAGTACTTAACGGCATTATCGGTGTCGTTCTGGGAGTAGTAGGCATAGCCGAGGTTGTAGTAAGCCTCGACGTGTGCAGGATCCAGCTTGATAGCATGAAGATAGTCTTCAATGGCGCCCTTGAGATTGCCCTTGACTCTCCGGGCGGCGCCGCGCGCGTTGTGGAAGCTTGCATCGTCCGGCCTGAGCCGGATGGCCTTGTTGTGGTCTTCCAGCGCCCCATCCACATCATTAAGAGCGCAGCGGACCACACCGCGATTGTGATAGGCCGAGGCATTCTCCGTGTCCAACTCGACCGCCGTGTTGAGGTCATCGAGCGCCTTTTCGAACTCTCCTTTGAATTTGTACGCCGCGCCGCGGTTGGAGTAGGCATTGGTGAGATTAGCACGGTCGTTGACCGGCCCGGCAAGCTCGATAGCCTTCGTGTAATCCTTGATAGCGCCATCGTGGTCGTTCAGACCGTTGCGGGCAATGCCCCGGTTCACGTATGCATAGGCATCGTTGGGCTTAAGCTCGACAGCCTTCTCGAAGTTCGCCAGCGCGTTCTTCAAATCACCTTTAAGTCGGTAAGTCCAGCCCAGCACCGGGTAGACTTCCACGAAGCCCGCGTCTATCTTCAGCGCTTCCTCGAGCAGGCGAATGCACTCATCATAGCTGGCGTCGGAGTACGCCCTGACGGCCCTGGTAAACAACATCATCGGGTTGCGCACTTCCGGCATAAGCTCAAGCACCTTCTCGAAGTGCGTCCTCGCTTCGAGCCGTTTCTCCCTCTCCCACAGGATTGTGCCTATCTGGAAGTGCGCTACAGCCTGGCCGTTTATGTCACCCTCTTTCTCGGCAACCTTGACCGCGTGCTCGTACACGGCGAGCGCCTCATCAACTCTGTTCGCATCCCGGAGCAGGTCCCCTTTCTCGATGTAGGGCGTAAGCCACGTTGAGTCAATCTCCATGCATCGGTCGAGAATCTGCAGCTTGTCATCGACGGTCGAGACGACGAGGAACTTCTTGTAGTGCGCCTCGGCTGCGTTTCGGGTTTTCTCGCGGCGCCTTCTCTCCTCAATGCGCTCGTCACACAGGCGTTTAAGTTCCCGGGCCTCCCGGCTATCGCTCTGGAGTTCGAGAGAACTGCTGACCATCTCCAGCGCCCTGTCAATGTCGCCCTTATCGAACGCGCTCTTCGCCTGTAAGAGCAGGTCTCCCGCTCTCTCGCGTGCGCGTGCCTGTTCCTCTTCGCGTTCCCGTTTTTCTTTCTGACGGGCCTGTTTTTCCCTGCTCTGTGCTTCTTCCGCAACGTTCAGGCGCCATAGCACGACGCCGACGATCACCGCCGCAACGACAGCCACAAGGCACGTTCCGACCAGCGCCTTCCTGCGCCTGACCTGCCAGAAAAGCCTTTCAAGGCTGCTGACGGGCCGCGCCTTGACCGGGTGGCCTTCAAGGAACGCCTCTATATCGCGAACAAGGTCGTCGGCGCTCGCGTACCTGTGGGCAGGATTTTTATGCAGGCATTTCATGACGATGGCATCTATGTCGCGCGGCAGGCCGGGCCGCACGTTACGCGGCAGGACCGGCATCTCTTCCTGTACCTTCTTCATTACGACGTAGGCCGAGTCCGCCTCGAAAGGCACGCGCCCCGTAAAGGCGTGATACATTGTGGCCCCGAGCGAGAATATGTCGCTCGCCTCCGCCGCAGTGCTTGTCCTGCCGGCGGCCTGCTCCGGGCTCATGTACCAGGGTGTTCCCATCACGGCGTAGGAGGCGGTTCTGCTGCCCATGGCCTGCGCGTCAATGCGCTTGGCAAGCCCGAAATCGGCCAGGTACGGCGTGCCATCCTTGCCCAGCAGAATATTGCCCGGCTTGATATCGCGATGCACCACGCCGTTAGAATGCGCGTAGGCAAGCGCCTTCGCCACGGCCAGGAACACCCTCGCCAGCTCGCGGTCGGCCGAGCGCCTGCTCCGTTCCTTGGTTACGGATGATATGTGGCTTGCCAGGTTGGTGCCTTCCACGAACTGCATCGCAATGAAGTGCGCGCCGCGCTCGTCCACCCCCGCGTTATAGACGCGGACGATGTTCGGGTGGTTCAGCCTGGCCGCGAATCGCGCTTCGCTCAGGAATCGCTCGACTTCCTCGCTGCTGGCGAACTTGTCGCTCTTGAGAACTTTCAGCGCAATCTCGATATCGAGATTGTAGTCGTGTGCATGGTACACCGCACCCATCCCGCCCTCTCCGATACGCTCCAGCAGATGATAGGTGCCGGCGAAAAGTTCTTCGCGCTCGTCCGCGGTCGCGAAAATCGGCGGCCCCGTTTCATGGCCGTCGATTGTCCCAGTCGAGGCAAGGTCGGCGACATAGACGGACTCCGCATCGCCGGGCGCCATGTCGCGGCCGTACAGGATTGTTTCTGCTGTTGCCCTGTCTTCCGGCGTGCATGCGGTCAGGATTCGCAGCGCCGTCTCCGGCGTAGCGGACAGGCTCGGGTGCACCTTCCGAAGCTCTGCGGCAAAAGCCTGCACCCATGGTGCGATATTCGGGTGAGTGCCCAGCTCCGACAGAACCTCCGGCCTGTTCGCAACATGCTCCTGCACCTCGGGTGTCTGCCACCATCGGACGAAGTCGCTGAGGCTGTCGAACCTGGGTACTGCCGGTTCAGTCATGCTTGTCTCTCTCGCCCGGCGGGGAATGCCCTTTCTCATGCAATGTTGGACGCACCCCGCCGCCGTGTATTCGATATCCAGCTTAGCCGATTTCCCCGGCACATTCAACAGCGTGAACATATTGGTTTAACGGGCTGGCAGCAATACTCCCAACACGCTGGCGAAAGGCTTTTGTAACATTCGGCTGGATTGTGTATACTTACTGGGTAATTTGTGTGAAATGCATTTGAAATGCGAAAAACAGCCTGCTTTTTCTCATCCCGAGAGAAAGGGGACGGAAATGGCGGATAATAAGACTAAGGGAATATGGAATATTATCGCAGGCGTCGGCCTGATCGTTATGGGCCTGTCCGGTCTGTTCGGCGGCTCGATTTTCACGGGCGACGCAGATGTCATCGACGCCGGTTTCGACATTCTCGGAATCGGCCTGATTGTCTGGGGCGTCGTGCAACTCGCCCGCAAGCCCTGACTCTAACCATCATACACGCTCGCGATGGAACTCCAAAATGGAGTTTGAGGCTCGATAGGTCTACTTATCTTCCTTTTCCAGCAAATCGATTTTGCCCAATACTCCGGCCTTTTGAAGTGCGGACTTGAGCCGTTCGGAAAACCTCGGGTCTTTTCGGTAGCCCTCTCTTATCCTGTAGAAAGGAGGATTTAGTGGATTGTGCTCCGTACGGGGGTCCTTCAACAAGATTGCAGGCCCATCAGAGGGTTTGGTGCAAAGGTCTATGTAAATCTCACCAAGATATATAATGCCTTCGGAGTCGTTTAGAGAATACTGTCTAATCGGGGTTTTACTTGCTTTGACCCATTCCTTGAATTTCCTGTCGGCTTCGGGCTTGAGTTTGAATATCTGCCTGTTCCAGTCGAAAACCTCTATGTCCTGAACAGTGAAGATGACATCCCCTGTTGCACGTTCAACCCATTCGAGCTTGACTGGCGGCTGTCCCGAATCGCTGCAGGCCGACAAAACCACCAACAGGATGCAAAGAAACGATTTCTTCATTTCCCGTCCTCTTCTTTCAGTTCGTATATTGGCATCATGCAACAGGTTCACCATATATATTATGTCTTTTTCTGGTGATATGGTCGTAATGAGTCTGTAACAGATGGAAAGAGACATTCTCCCTGTTTTCCCCAGATTGAAAAAACTGTTTTTCTCTGTGTCCTCTGTGCCTCTGTGATTAATAGTTTCGGGTTGCGAGTTTCGAGTTAAATGCCCTATGTACTCGCTACTGGTTACTGGATACTTACTTATTGACCGAAGCCGTGGCAGGGACTTGACGAAACTGTCGGCACAATGTAGATTTATGTGGCTGCGAAACGGAGAACCTGACAATGACCGAGCAGGATGAGACGAAACCGAAACCGGCGAAGAAGCGGCTGCTGCGTATCTGCCTGATTGCAGCGGGAGCGGTTGTCGTGCTGGCGCTGGTCGCATTACTTTACATGAATATCAGTTCGCGAGATGAGCCGGAAGTCTACGAGGGCACGGTGGCCGACGTGCTCAAGGAGGTGGCGGCGGCGCAGGAGAAGTACTTCGAGCAGAACGACAGATACGGAACGCTCCAGCAGCTCGTAGACGGGAAGATGCTCAGGCACAAAAAGCTTGCTGCGGGCAGGCTGGCGGGATACGTCTATGAGATGAAGGTCGGCGAGGAGGGGCTGGACTGGGGCCTGACGTGCTGGCCCGAGAAGCCGGGCGAGGACACCAAAAGTTACTTCGTAGATTCGAGGGGCGAGATTCTCATAGCCGACTACAGGAGCGAGTCGGACGAGAAGGCCAACGCGGACAGCCCGCCGCTGTGGGCGGAAGGAGAATGGGAAAGCGATGAGTGAACTGGAGCCACAGCCCGAACCAACCGGGAGGGTGCAGAGGTCGCGCCGCCAGAGGACATGCCCGTTCTGCGGGGAGCGCGTTCCCGCCGACGCGGTGAAGTGCCGCTACTGCAACGAGTTCCTGGACAGGCTCGTGCGCACACCCGCGGCCCCGCCGAAAAAGACATCGACCTGTCTTGTAGCAATCCTCGTGGGAATTGCAGCTTTTTTCTTCATAGCCATTATCGCCGCAATCGCGATACCCAACCTGCTCGAATCGAAGGTCGCCGCGAACGAGGCAATGGCGATATCGAGCCTGAGGACAATCTCCTCCTTCCAGGAACTTTTCCACACGAGATACGACAGGTACGGCACGCTTGCCGAGCTTGACTCCATGAACTTCATGGACTCCTCGCTGGCAGATGCCACCAACCCGAAAAGCGCAAAGCACGGCTACTACTACAGGCTCACCGCCGGTGAGGAAGAGTGGTCCTGCACCGCGCTGCCGGCCGCGCCCGGCAAGACGGGCGGCAGAAGCTTCTTCATAAACGAGGTTGGCGTCATATACTTCAGGCCATGCAAAAGCAAAGACGACCCGCTGGCGGACGAGCACAGCTCAACGCTCGGCGGCAGATGGTGACAGCGCCCCGGGCATCCGGGGGTGAGGCTGCAATGGAAAAACCGGAAAATGGAACAGGCGCCCGGGGAGTGGACAGCAAGACCTGTCCCTTCTGCGGTAAGAGCATCCGTACGGTCGCGGTCAAGTGCCGCTACTGCGGCGAGTGGCTCGAAGGCACGCCCGCGGTTCCGGCGCCGCAGAAGAAAAAAGCATCCATGCTGCCCATACTGCTTATCATACTGGGAGCCCTGCTCTTCTTTCCCGTGATAGCCGGCATCGCCATACCGAGCCTGCTGGAATCGAAGATGGCGGCCAACGAGGCGTCTGCGATTTCGGCGCTTCGCACCATTAGCAGCGCACAGGAGTTTTACCAGCTAAGGAACGAAATATACGGCGACTATTTCAATCTCCACGACGGCGTCCGCAACAACTATATTGACGAAGTGCTTTCAAGGGCCGACCCGGACCACCCGCAGCACAGGGACAAGAGCGGCTATAACATTGACATAAGCGTAAGCGAAGACGGGTCCGACTGGCATGCCATCGCCACCCCGGGCATATGGGAAAAAGACGGCGCCAAGAATTTCAAAATCGACAGCGCAGGAGCCATATATTACAACCTGACAGCAGACGACAGGGCAACCTGGGACCACGTCCTCCGCAGGAACTAACCCGGCTTGAATGCCCGATCCGGCCCGTTTCAGGAAGACTTCTATTCCACACTTGTCTGTGGGCTGCGATAACGGCGGTCGAACCACTTGAATACGAGGAACGCGCCGACAAGCGCGAGCAGCGCTGAGTTCAAAACCCAATTGAGTGGCCTGCCGCTCCAGCGAATCGCCCCGAACGGGTGGAAGCCCGTGAAGTAGTACCACTTGGCAATGAACACTGTGTACCAGAAGAAGTCCTTCGATGCACGCTTGAGTGAGTGATTGCGGATGCTGGCCTCGAAGCCGAGCCTGAGCGCGAAGCCGCCGTGTCGCAGGCCGCTCAGGAGCGAGGGAACGAGCTTGCGCCTTACCCGAGCGGCGTATTCGCGGTAGGCGCCGCCGTGAAGCTCTTCGAGCCGCTCCTCCTCGAACCGTATCTTGCGGTAGTAGAGGGGCACGGTTATGACGACGAAGGCGGCGGACAGGATGAGCGAATGCACGCGCCATCCGGCCGCGAGGCAGAATCCGAGGCCGGAGACGAGCATGCCGAAGTATGCCGGGTGACGGCAGAAGGCGTACGGGCCGCGGGTGGCGAGCTCGTCGCGCTTGAGGAGCATGCCGTAGCTGAGTATGTGAACAAGTGTGCCAAAGAGCATAGCGGCGGCGCCGGCTATGAGCAGTTCCGGCACCGGCACGGCCGTGAAGAAGAATACTATGACCGCTATTCGGCGGATTCGCAGCGGGAGGTTGCGCTTTGGCTTCCAGAGCTTCACAGGCGGATGGTAACGGGGCGGGAGCGCCCTGTCAACACCCGCGCGCGAGGCGCAGGGGCACTACCTTTCGCCTGCGGCCCTCGAACGTGGCGACGTGGGTGAAGCCTGCCGCCTCGGCCGCCTCGACGGCCCGGTCGAAGTCGCATCCAACCTTCTGCGGGCTGTGGCAGTCGGAGCCGAAGGTGATAAGCTCGCCTCCGAGCCGGCGGTACAGCCTCAGGATTTCCATGCTGGGGAATATCTCGTTAGCCTGCTTGCGAAGGCCGGCGGTGTTGATTTCGAGCACCGCCCCGGTGCGGACAATCTCTTCGAGGACTGCGCGAATCCGCTCCTCAAACGCAGAGCAGTCGAAAGGCCCGTATAGTGGAACATGGCCGCGCTTGGGCACGTCGAGGTGGGCGAAGATGTCGAACAGGCCGGTCTTCGCCATAAGAAGCGTCTCGGCGAAGTAGTCGTCCCAGACTTCCTGTGCGGGACGGTTTTCGAAGATGTCGGTTCGCAGGAGGATTTCGCCGTCGAGGTAATGGACCGCGCCGGTCACGAAGTCGAACTCATGCGACTCGATGTAGCGCTTCGTGAGGTCGGCGACCGCGGAGCGGAAGTCGATTTCGACCCCCATGCGTACTGCGAGTTTGCCTGCGTAGCGCCGGCGCGCATCATCAATAGCCCGCCGGTAGCCGTCGTAGTCGAGGGTGCCGTAGGCATCGTCGGACGGGTCTATTCCTACGTGCTCGGTGAAACCGACCTCTTGCAGGCCACGTTCCACGGCGAAGCGGCAGACATCATCCACCGTGCCGGAGGCATCGAAGCTGTGGGAAGTGTGAATGTGATAATCGCAGAGGTAGTACCCGGCAGGCAATCGCGAAGTCACTCTTCAACCCCCGCTGCAGCAAGCACGGTGAGCGCGAGCCACTTGAGGCCCGCCGTCAGGGAGTCGATTTCTATATACTCCTCGAGCGTGTGCCCGCCGCCGCCGCGATACGTTCCAAACGAAATGGCGGGAACGCCCCGCCAGAGGGCAAGCGCGGCATCGGTCGAAGAGGCTGCAAGCTCGACGTTAATGCCGAGGTGCGCCGCCGCGCCGGTCGCCGCCGCGAGGAGCGGGCTGTCGGCAGGCAGCAAGGCGCAGGGCCTCTCGCCGATGAGCTTCGCCTCGGTTGTGATTCCCGGCTTCGTCTCGCGGTTGACAATATCGAGGAAAATGCTTTCGAGGTCCTTCAGATGTTGCGCATCGAGAGACCGCAGGTCCACCTCGGCTTCGCACTCCTGTGCTATGGCGTTCACGGAAGTGCCGCCGCTGACAGTCCCGACGTTGTAAGTCGTTTTAGGGCCGGGTGGAATTTTAATGCCGTCGATGTCAGCAATGATGCGGGCCATCTCGTGTATGGCGCTGGGCGTGCCGAAGTGTCCCCAGGAATGGCCGCCGGGACCGCTTACCTTAAGCAGGTAACGGTGAATTGCAAGCGAGCGGTTCACGACCATCCCCACGCGGCCATCAACGGCAATAAGCCCCCAGACGCTGTCTCCGAGTGCGTCGAGCACCTCGGCAATGCCGTCGAGGTTGCCGTTGCCTTCCTCGCACACGGTCCCGCAGAACACTATGCTGCGGGCAGGCCGGATGTCCAACTCGTTCAGCAGCCGGGCGAGAGTCAGGATGGCGCCTACGTTCGCGGCGTTGTCGCCGACCCCGGGCCCGCGAAGCATGTTGCCATCGACCCTCGTCGCCAGGTCGGTTCCGGCGGGAAAGACATGGTCGATGTGGGCGGCAAGAACGAGATTTCCGGCTTCGTCCTTCGTGCGCGCGCAGGCAAGAACACTGCCCCTGTCCAGCGCGCGCGCTTCTTTCAGGCCAGCATCGGTGAAGGCATCCAGGAGATACCGAGTCCTCTCATCCTCATGGAATGTGGGGGCGGGGATTTCAGCAATCCTTCGAATCTCGGCAAGGAGGTCATCCCGTGCGGTTTCGATTCTCCCGAAGAGGCGTCCGGCAAGCTCCCCATGCTTTTGTGCGAACTGCGCGGCCTGGTTCAAGTCGGGGCTCCTCACTTCCCGGACTGCAGGAACTGCTCGAGGCGGTCGAGCCCCTCTTTTATATCTTCCATGCCGGTCGCGTATGAGAGCCGAATGTAATTTTCCGCGCCGAAGCCCACGCCGGGTACGACGGCCACGTGCTTCTGTTCGAGGAGCGCGGTCGCGAAATCCATCGAGCCTTCCACCTTGGTACCTCCGAAGGTCTTGCCGACGAAAGCGCCGATAGACAGGAAGAGGAAGAAGGCGCCGCCCGGCATGAAGCTCGACAGGCCGTCAATCGAGTTGATTCTTTCCACTGCGAAGTCGCGCCGCTTGCGGAATTCCTGCGCGCGCCCTGCCACCAGATCGTCTCCCGATGCGAGCGCCGCGACCGCGGCCCTCTGCGTTATGGAATTCACGCCGGAAGTGCTCTGGCTCTGGACGCGGGCCATTGCCGATATCAGGTCCTTCTGCGCCGCCGCGAAGCCGATTCGCCATCCGGTCATGCAGTAGGTTTTGGAGAGGCTGTTGACGAGCACGGTCTGCTCCTTCATTTCGGGAGAGACCTGCGCAATGGAGGCATGCGGCTCGGGATTGTACCTGAGCTTGTCGTAGACCTCGTCGCTGATAACGTAGATGCCCCGCTTGACGAACAGTTCGGCAAAGGTTTCGAGTTCGCCGCGCGAGTAAACAGTACCGGTCGGATTCTGGGGTGAGCAAAGGATAAAGACCTTCGTCCTGTCGGTCAGCACGCTCTCGACTTCGGACGAGGTAACGCGGAACTCGTTCTCTTCCCTTCCCTGGATGATAACGGGCTTTGCGCCCGAGAGAACGACCATCTCGGGGTAGGACACCCAGTAAGGAGACGGCACGACGACCTCGTCTCCGTCCTGGGCGAGACACTGCAGCGCGTTGTAGATAGCCTGCTTGCCGCCGTTGGTGACGAGGATTTGCTCGGGGGCGTATTCGAGCCGGTTGTCCTTCCTGATTCTATCGGCAATGGCCTGCCGAAGGTCGGGTATGCCTGCGGCGGCGGTGTAGCGCGTGAAGTTGTCTTCGAGCGCGGCGACGGCTGCTGCCTTGACATAATCTGGCGTATCGAAGTCCGGCTCGCCCGCCCCGAAGTCTATGACCTCGATGCCGCTCGCCTTCAGTTCGCGGACCTTGGCTATTACCGCGAGTGTCATGGAGGGCTTGACAGCCTTGACGCGTTCCGTAAGCATAGTCAACACCTTTCCTGAGGAGAGTCCATGCGTTGTGTTCAGGCCTTGGCTTCTTTAACGATATCCGCCATTTCACGAATGAACTGCTTCACGGCCTCGACGGCAGCGGCAGCTTCAGACTTGCTCACGGCGGCGAAATCCCTTTCAGATGCGTACTGGCAGAGGTCCATCATGTTCCTGAATGCGTTGAACGAGTCGGCCTGGGCCTTGCCGTCGCGCACAAGCCCTGCGGCAAGCGAAAGGAGGCTTTCGGTCCGGACATTCTGGTTTTCCAGGGCGAGCATCGCGGCGCGTACGGCTTCCTTAGCTGCACGCAGGCCCATCGCCAGAGCCCCGGGTGTAGAGCCGCCGCTCTTGATAAGAAGCTCGCAGTCACCGAGCGCTTCGTAGCAGCGTTCGAGACGGTACTTGGCGAGCGCCTGCTCATTGTAAATCATACTCTACCCCTTCTTCAAGGAATGCCGTGAGCGAAGGCAGGTTGATTCTCTCTTTAAGGTCCTTCACGCTGTATGCATGTACGGACAGAGCCACATCATACTTAACGCTCGCCTTCCCGGCGATGTCCCATATCCTGTACATCTCGCGCGTGGGCAGGTCGTCCAGAACAAGCAGGACTTCCACATCCGCCATGGAGTCCGCTCCCGCCCTTGCATTCGCGGCCCGGGCAACGGCCTTCTTCAGGCGGTCGCCGACAAGATTAATCACTTCCGCGAGAAAGTATGAGATCCGGCCCTGTGTTTTGGAGTCAAGCTCCGCCATTGCACCACCTCCGTGGAGCTTGCGACATGAACTACATCTTACCAGCCACCCTCAGCCTGAGGAGCGCCCTGCGCAGCGAGGCCCCGGCGCTTTCGGCATCCTTGGCTCCCCGAAGCAGCTCTTCTGCTTTTCGCTTGGCCTCCCTGGCGCGCTCAACATCGATATCCTGCGCCCGTTCCGCCGCATCAGCAAGCACGGTGACGACGTCGTCCTCGACGCGAAGGAATCCGGCGTGAAGGGCGATTGCTTCTTCACTCGATTGATGACGTGCAGTCAGAACTCCTATTTCGAGCGGCGTCATATAGGATACATGGCCCGGCAGGACGGTGAATTCCCCGTCCGTGCCCAGTCCGGTCACGGAATCCACGCTGCCCTCGTAGACCGACCGGTCAACTGTAAGCACAACGAGCTTCAATGTCCTGTTCTCGGACTTGGCCATTCTCGCGACCTACTTACCTGTCTGCGCAGGCCTAGCCGGTGCGGCCGGGGCCTGCTCTTCCTCCTCGCCCGAGAGCTTGCGGACCATTGCCCTCGCCTCGTCGAGAGTACCCACCATGTAGAAAGCCTGCTCGGACATGTCGTCGCAATTTCCGGAGATTATCTGCTCGAAGCCGTACAGCGTATCCTCAAGCTTGACGTACTTGCCGGAGCGCCCTGTGAATGCCTCGGCCACGAAGAACGGCTGCGAGAGGAACCGCTGTATCTTGCGGGCCCTGGCTACCGTCAGCTTGTCATCCTCGCTGAGTTCCTCCATGCCGAGTATCGCGATTATGTCCTGCAGGTCCTTGTATCGCTGCAGAATCTCCTGGACGGTTCTCGCGATGCCGTAGTGGCGCTCGCCGACGACCCTCGGGTCGAGAACCTTGCTCGTGGAATCCAGCGGGTCCACGGCGGGATAGATGCCGAGTTCGACGATTCTGCGCGAGAGAACCGTCGTCGCGTCGAGATGCGCGAACGTCGTCGCGGGCGCGGGGTCTGTCAGGTCGTCCGCCGGGACATATATTGCCTGGACGGAAGTAATGGAGCCTTTCTTGGTCGTCGTGATGCGCTCCTGGAGCTGTCCCATCTCGGTGGCGAGAGTGGGCTGATAACCCACTGCGGAGGGCATTCTGCCGAGCAGGGTCGAGACCTCGGAGCCGGCCTGCACGAAGCGGAAGATATTGTCTATGAACAGCAGGACATCCCTGCCCTCCACGTCGCGGAAGTACTCCGCAAGCGTAAGTCCCGTAAGCGCGATGCGGAACCTGGCCCCGGGGGGCTCGTTCATCTGGCCGAACGCGAGAGCCGTCTTGTCTATTACGCCCGACTCCTTCATGTCGAGCCAGAGGTCGTTGCCCTCGCGCGTGCGTTCGCCCACGCCGCTGAAAACGGAGAGACCGCCGTGCTCGGTGGCCATCGAGTGGATAAGCTCCATGAGCAGGACCGTCTTGCCTACGCCCGCGCCGCCGAAAAGCCCGACCTTGCCCCCGCGGGGATAAGGCGCCAAGAGGTCCACGACCTTGATGCCGGTTTCCAGCAGCTCCGTCTGGGTTTCCAGGTCACTGAACGTGATTGGCGGCTTATGGATAGGCGCTTTCATCTCGGCCTCGACCGGACCGCCCTCGTCAATGGGCTCGCCGATGACGTTAATCATCCTGCCGAGCATCTTGGGGCCGACCGGTATCCTGATGGAATCGCCCGTGTCCACGACTTCCATGCCCCGGACGAGGCCGTCGGTCGGCGCCATGGCAATCGAGCGCACGGTGTTCTCGCCCAGATGCTGCATTACCTCGCAGACAATCTCGATGCCGCGGCCCTTGTCCAAGACCTTCAGCGCGGTGTATATCTCGGGCAGCTCGCTGAACTCGACATCGATTACCGGTCCCATAATCTGCTTGATTGTGCCATTCTTCATCCCGCAACTCCAAACAGGCTTCCAGTGTTCTCTATTTCATGGCTTCCGCAGTACTTGCTATCTCCACAATCTCGGTCGTAATCGAGGCCTGGCGGATATTGTTGTATTCGAGCGTCAGCGCCTCCACCATCTCCTGGGCGTTGTCGGTTGCCGCATCCATCGCCGTCATCCTCGCTCCCAGCTCCGAGGCGAACGACTCCAGCAGCCCGTGATAGAGTTCACGGGAAATGTACTTCTCGAGCAGTATCTCGCTCAGGAACCGAATATCCGGCTCGAAGTCAAACAGGACCTTCTCCCTCGCCTCATCCGCGAGGTGGGGCAGCTTGCCTATTATAGCCTCGATATCAACGGGAAGAAGCTGCTGGACGACGACCGAGTGGGTTGCGACGTTCTCGAAATGCGTGTAGACAATCCGAAGCTCGTCGATATCGCCTTCAATGTACGACGATGCCGACTGCTCCACTATTTCCGCCGTCATCGGCAGAGAGACGGTGCGGTAAAGGTCGGTATACTCCCTGCCCACGGCATAGCGGCGCCGGGAAAAATACTGTCCGGCTTTGCGCCCCAGACAGTAGACGGTGTAACTTAGTTCCGGTCGCTCCCTGATAAACGCCTCGGTGCTCCGGAGTACGTTCGCGTTGAACGCCCCGCAGAGGCCCTTGTCCGAAGTGATTACTATGAGGCCGACGGTCTTTACGGGCCTGTCATCGATAAGCGGGCTTTCTTCCCCTGTCAGCGACGGCAGCACCTGGAGGAGAAATTCGTTTATCACCTTGGAATACGGGCGCACCGCCCGCATCCTCAACTCGGCTTTGCGCAGGCGGGCGGCGGCGACCATCTTCATGGCCTTGGTTATCTGCTGCGTATTCTGAACGGAGCGGATTTTTCTCTTTATGTCAAGCTGCGTGGCAGCCGGCATTCATCACCTCGCTACGACTTCGCGTCCGGCGGGCTCTTGCCCATCTTGTCGAAGAACACGGACTGCTTGAACTCCCTGATGGCAGCCTTGAGCTTCTGGTCGATTTCCGTTGTCAACTCGGCCTTCTCCTTCAGCTCGTCCAGTATCTCGGCGCGGTTCTTGCGCAGCCATTCGAGAAGGCTTTTCTCGAATTCCTTCACATCCTCGGCCCTGACATCGTCGAGCAGGCTCTGTGTGCCGGCGTATATAACGGCGGTCTGTTCCTGGACCGGCACGGGCTCGTAGACATCCTGCTTGAGCAGTTCCACGAGTCTCTGGCCTCTCGCAAGCTGGGCCTGCGCCGCTGCGTCGAGGTCGGACCCGAACTGCGCGAACGATTCGAGTTCGCGATACTGGGCAAGGTCGAGGCGCAGCGAACCTGCAACTTTCTTCATGGCCTTGTTCTGAGCCTTCCCGCCCACACGCGAGACGGAAATCCCCACGTTTATCGCCGGGCGAACACCCTGGTAGAAAAGGTCTCCTTCGAGATATATCTGGCCATCGGTAATCGAGATTACGTTCGTGGGTATGTACGCCGCCACGTTTCCGGCCCTCGTCTCGATGACGGGCAGTGCGGTAAGGCTGCCGCCCCCTTTCTCCTTGTTGAGCTTGACCGCCCGCTCAAGAAGCCTCGAATGGAGGTAGAATATGTCACCGGGATAGGCCTCTCGTCCCGGCGGCCGACGCAGAAGCAGCGATATCTCGCGATACGCCACTGCGTGCTTGGAAAGGTCATCGTAGCACACCAGCACGTCCCTGCCCTGCTCCATGAAGTGCTCGCCAATCGCGCAGCCGGAATACGGCGCGATATACTGCAGCGACACCGGCACGGAGGCGTCGGCAGAGACTACGGTCGTGTAAGCGAGCGCTCCGTGCTCCTCGAAGGTCTTGACGACCCTCGCCACGCTGGAGCGCTTCTGGCCGATTGCGACGTAGATGCATATCACGTTCTGGTCGTGCTGATTGAGAATCGTGTCAATGAGAATCGCAGTCTTGCCCGTCTGGCGGTCGCCGATTATCAGCTCGCGCTGCCCGCGCC
This sequence comes from uncultured Planctomycetota bacterium, assembly GCA_964641955.1. Classification (GTDB taxonomy): domain Bacteria; phylum Planctomycetota; class SKW154; order SKW154; family DAOVDS01; genus CAZXNM01. The sequence goes on along the minus strand of CAZXNM010000003.1, from coordinate 67,305 downwards.
CTATGGGGGTCATCGCATCCACGGCCTTGATGCCCGTCTGGAGCGGGACGTTTACCGGCTCTCTCCAGACGACGCCCGGGGCCACCCTCTCAATCACGCGCGTCTGCTCGCTTGCGATATCCCCCTTGCCGTCGAGAGCCCTGCCCAGCGGGTCAATGATTCTGCCTATCATGGCATCACCTACGGGCACTTCGAGGATGCGGCCCGTCCGGCGCACAATATCGCCTTCCTTTATGCCGACGTCTTCGCCCATAATAACGACGCCCACGGAGTCTTCCTCGAGGTTGAGCGCAAGTCCCATGACCTGTCCGGGGAACTCGATAAGCTCGCCCGCCATGCAAGCCGAGAGCCCGTAGACTCTCGCGATGTTGTCGCCGACGTAGACAACCCTGCCCGTCTCGGCGACATCCAGGGCTCCGCCGAAAGCCTCAATGCGCTCCCTGATTACGGAACTGATTTCTTCCGGTCTTATCTTCATTTCAATTCCCCAAACGCACTCGCAGCTAAGATAGGATAGTATCTTTCAGTTTCTCGAGCTTTCTTCTGAGGCTCCCGTCCATAATCCTGTCACCGATTGTAATCCTCGTTCCAGCCAAGAGCCGCTCGTCTATCTTTATTTCGAGGATTATCTGCTTGCCGAGTTTCCTTCTAAGGATGGAACTCAGGTCGTTTTTCTCTTCTTCCGTCAGGTCGAAGGGGCTCTCGACCGTTACAGTTATCTCGCCGAGCTCCCGGCGGGCGAGAGCCGTGAACTCCCTGAAAACCTGGCGCAGCAGCTTTATCCTGTTCTTGACGGCAAGCACCTTGAGAAAGGAGGTCAGCTTGGGACTCGTCTCGAGACGTGCCGCCAGCTCATCAACCGCCGCCGTCTTGCGCGCAATCGAGACTCCGGGATTCCGCCAGAACTCCAGAATCTCCGGCTCCGTGAGAGGCCCGACAACGACGCGGAACTCGTCGAAAAGCGCCCTTATCTCGCCCTCGTCCTTCGCCGATTCGACCAGCGACTTGGCGTATCGTCTTGAAACTATCGAGTCTCCCAATGCAACCGCTCCCCCGGTCAGACTTTCTCCGTCTCCAGGTCTCTCAGAAAATCGTCAATCATCTGCCTGTGAACGTTCTGGTCTACTTCCCTGCCCAGAATGCGGGCGGCAATCTCCACCGAGATAACGCCTGCTTCTTTCCTGAGTTCCCGCCTGGCCTCCGACATTGCCGCCGAAATCTGCAACTGGGCATCGTCCACGAGGCGCTTCGCCTCCTCGCGCGCGCGTCCGATTATCTTGTCCTTCTCATCGTCGCCCTCGCGGATTTTTTCCTGCCTCAGACGGCCCGCTTCGGACCTCGCGTTCGCCATTGCCTGTTCGTATCTCTGCTTGAGCTTTTCGGCATCCTCGCGGCTTGCAGACGCCTGCTCGATATCCTTGCGGATTGACGCGGCCCTGTCATCGAGCATTTTCGTAATCGGCTCCCAGAGAAGCCCGTAAAGCAAGGCGGCAAGAATGAGGAAGTTCAGGATGACGAACCCCATTGTGGCGTTTATGCTGATTATCTGGCCATGCCCCTGAACCGGTATTTCCGTCTTGCCCGCAACGCCGTGCTTAGTGAGCATCTCAATCTGCATGAGGTCTATCGGAAGCGCCTTTGGAAGGATTATTTTTCCGCTCTCATCCTTTATGGGCGCTGCCGTAACGTAACGGTTCTTGATGAAGCTCTCGGCGGCCTGCGCCTGCGCCTTGAGTGCTCCGAGTATTTCCTTCTGCCCCGCCTCGACAGCTTTCCCGACGCCGTCGGCCCTGAGTTCCTTGACTCTGTACTTGCCCGTGCTGCCGCTCTCCTGCAGAATCTCAATCTCCACGTATTCCGCGGCGAACTTCTCGAGAGCCGCCTTGTCGCCCGGGTCGGCGGGCAGCGGCAGCTTCTCTATCGTCTCGAATTCAGGCACAAGGGCCAGGCCCTGCTTCGCCACGGACTGATAGAAGAACACTCCCAGGAAAATCAGGTAAGCCAGCCCGAGAATAGCCAGAAGCGTCTTCGACCCTCTCGCAAGCGCCATAATGCACTGCCTCCAAATCCGCCTGTCCCGCCGCCCGGAGAAGCCTTTCGCCCGCCGGCTGACCGAACCGCTTCAGCCGCCTTACGGGCATCCAAAGGCATGTCCGGGCGCGGCAGCGGTTACTTAACGACGAATATCATTATCAGCGCGATGACGAGCGAGTAAATGCCCGTGGTCTCGGAAACCGCCTGCCCGATGAGCATGGTCCTCGTGAGCAATCCGGCTTCCTCCGGCCTCTTCGAGATGCCCTCGCACGCCCTGCCGGCGGCATATCCTTCGCCAATGCCGGGGCCAATCGCCCCGAAGCCCATGGCGATACCCGCGCCGAGCAGTGCCGCCGCCCGGATAATGTCGGCTCCTTCAATAGCCATCCTGAGTTCCTCCTAAGCGTAGAGTCACACGACGTATATCAGTATCAGTGCTACGACAAGGGAATACACTGCCGTTGTCTGGCTTACAGCCTGTCCGATAAGCATAACCTGCGTGAGTATCGGCCCGCGGATGGGGTTCCTGCCAATTCCCTGCGATGCCTCCCCGCCGGCGATTCCCGCGCCAATGCCGGGTCCGAGCGCCCCCGCACCCACGGCGAATCCGGCGCCCAGAAGCGCAGCCGCCTTGACAATCCCGGCATCGGTCAGGTCCACGCCGAATATCAGGATAAACGCAATCACCAGCGAGAAGATGCCAGAAGTCTCCGCAATCGCCTGACCTATGAGCATGTTCTTCACGACCGTGTCCGAAGCGGAAGGCTGCCTGTAAAGAGCCCGGTTGGCCTTGCCGGCGGTGTAGCCCTCGCCCACACCCGCGCCTATCGCGCCGAGGCCCATTGCGAGGCCCGCGCCGACATAGGCAGCCACCTGCGCTACTGCGGGATCAGGCATTGCTACTCCGTAGAAAGCGACACGGCCAGATACGACAGCCACAACATCGTGAACACGAACGCCTGGATAGTCCCGGCGAACAGCCCGAAGAAGAACGCAAGGCCGATGGGCAGGACGAAGCTCTTTATCAGGAAAGAGATAATCACGATGATAACCGCCCCCCCGAAGATATTGCCGAAAAGACGGAACGAGGTGTTAATCACCTCGACCACTCGCCCGATCGCGTTCAGCGGGAACATGAACCATAAAGGCTGGAAATAATCCTTGATATAGCCGATAAAACCCTTCTTCTTGAGCTGGGCGATATGCGTAATGAGGGCCATGGCGATTGCCAGGCCTATGGTCGTGTTCATGTCGCGCGTCGGCTCGTGCCAGGGCTGCACCACGAACCCGGGGTCCCTGCGGCCGTTGCTGTTTGCGTCCATTTCACCGGTGAAGACATCGTCAACGTCGTAAACGCCGTTCCCGTTGACGTCAATGAAACTTTCACCGCCTAATTCGAGATGACTGGTCCCCACAATAGCTGGAAAAGGCACAATGCCAATAATGTTGGATAGCAGTATGAAGAAAAAAAGCGTCGCGATTATGGGAAAGAACCTCTTAGCATCTTCTCTGCCGAGCGCCTGCTCGACTATATCATAGAAGAATCTGGCGAGGCTTTCCACCAAGGCCTGAAAGCGCCCCGGCACCCTCCGCAGCCGCCTCGCGGCGATAAAGGCTACAATCACAAGAAACAGGCTGGTCAGCACCGTCATGTAGACGGTCGTCATGTTGAAGGACATACCCCAGATATTGACGGGCAGGTCAGGATTAATCTGTTCGCTTATTCCCAAGACCCCTGCCCCTTTACGCCCGCACGCATCATCGAAATGAACTGCCCGCTTATAATCACTGCGTTAACGAGGAACAACCCTATTACGGTTGTGACCACCGAGAATTCCGGGCTTGCCGCGCCCACGGCGATTATGGCGCCTGTAAGGGCGTAGCGTATGAAGAATCCCCTGAGCCAGGAGCCGGCGCCCGAGCGCCGGGTGGCGAACTTCTTCAGCTCCCACACGATGAGCCGCCAGCGCAGCATGCTGAAAACGCACCCCAGGAGCAGGCCCGCGAAGAGTTCCGGTCTGGTGTGATATGTCGTGATGAAAACGGCGACAGCGCCCACAGCGGCTACAGCAACAGAATAAGCCATGACCTTTCTGACGTAGTTATCAAACTCGCTCACCTTGCTTCCGCCGTTGCCGTGTTCATGGTCCAAGTCAGCAACTACGTCCCTGTCACTTTTCGACCGCCTTCATGATCATCCTGTAGGCCTGCAACGCGCCCACCGCCACGCCGAGCAGTATCCCGGCAATCAGCAAAAACGGCGATGTGCCAAGCCACTGGTCGGCAAAGTACCCCGCCACACCACACACCCCTATGGAGAGAACCACGCCGAGCCCCAGTCCCGTAACGAGCGCGAGAGCCCTGAAAATGCGACTTCTCTCTTCTCTGTCGCCGAACATTGCAGGGAGCCTCGGCGCTTACATATGCCTCAGGGGAGTGATGTAAGTCGCTTACCATAACCCCGTACTCCAACCCTGTCAAGCAATATTTTCACAGGCGAAGAAATCCTCAAACCAGTCCCTTTTTGCCCGTGGCTCGGGCCAATTTCGAGCGCATCTCAGGGCCATCCTTGAAGCATCTGACCGCCGCGGAATCCGGCGGCGGCTCGCACTGCGCCTTTTTGCTTGACATATTTACAAGCCGCTGGATAATGGCGAATCCTTGTGGGAGGTGCAAATACATGGCTCAAACAACTTCTAAGAATACTATCGGAACAGACCTCGCCGGAATCGATGAATTGCTGGAAAGCTACTCGCCCGCCCCCGGTGCTCCTCTTATGAGCATGCTGATACCGGCTCTCCAGGGAATCCAGGGGCGATACGGCTGGCTCCCGCCCGAAGCGCTGCAGAAGGTCAGCGAGAAGCTTCGCCTGCCCCTTTCCAAGATTTACGGAGTGGTCACGTTCTATGCTCAGTTCTATCTCGAACCTCGCGGCCGCCACACCGTCCGCGTCTGCCGCGGTACAGCCTGCCACGTGCGCGGTGCATCGACCGCATTGTCCACCGTCGAACAGGTGCTCGGCATCCGCGACGGCGAGACTACTCCGGACCTTGAATTTACAATCGAGACGGTTGCTTGCCTCGGAACTTGCTTTCTCGCGCCAGTCATGATGATAGATGAGAACTACTACGGGAAGCTCGACGCGGCAAAAGTACGCAAGGTATTCAAGGAGTTCCGGGAAGGCGGTGGTGAAAAAGCCGCCAAGCCGGCCACGAAAAAGAATGCGAAGAAACGCAAGTCCGCAGGGAAAAAGTAACAATCCTCGCGACAACGAAGCGACGGGAGCAGGAGCAAGAGTCAGGTGAAAAAAATAGAGTCTCGTGAGCAACTCCAGAAGCTGCAGCAGGAACTCGCAAAAAAGCACGACCCCGACAGGAAACGTATTCTGATATGCCACACAGGCTGCAAGGCGATGGGGGCCGACAGGCTCTTCAACGCTTTCAAGGATGAAGTTTCCCGGACAGGCCTGGACAAGGAACTCGAGGTCGTCGAGACAGGCTGCCACGGCTGCTGCGCCGGTGCACCGGTCATTGCGCTTGAGCCCGAAGGAACCGTATATCACGGGGTGCAGCCCGACAGCGTCCCCGAGATAGTGGCGAAAACCGTCAAGAAAGGAGAGCTGCTCGAATCGCTTGCGCCTGCTCGAGTGGATGACAAGCCAGTTTTCAGGCGCGAACAGATTCCTTTCTACTCCCAGCAGGTGAAGGTCGTCCTGCGCAACTGCGGCAAGATAGACCCGCAGAACTGGGAGCATTACCTGGCAGCGGATGGTTATGCCGCACTTGCTAGGGCGCTTACCGAGATGACTCCCGACAAGGTGATTGACGAGGTGCTCAAGTCGGGTCTTCGCGGCCGCGGCGGCGCGGGCTTCCCCACCGGAAAGAAGTGGCAGTTTGCACGCAACGCCAAGGGCAGCCCCAAGTACATTATCTGCAACGCCGACGAGGGCGACCCGGGCGCGTTCATGGACCGCAGCGTGCTCGAAGGCGACCCGCACTCTGTCATCGAGGGCATGATAATCGGCGGCTACGCAATCGGTGCCGCAAAAGGCTTTGTCTACGTGCGCGCGGAATACCCGATTGCAGTCCGTCACGCACGCCTCGCTCTCGACCAGGCCCGTCAGCTCGGAATGCTCGGCGAGAACATACTGGGCAGCGGCTTCTCCTTCGACATAGAGATTCGTGAAGGCGCCGGCGCGTTCGTCTGCGGCGAGGAGACGGCGCTTATAGGCTCGATAGAGGGCAAGCGCGGCATGCCGCGCCCCAGGCCGCCCTTCCCCGCCGTAAGCGGGCTGTGGGGCAAGCCGACGAACATCAACAACGTCGAGACCTGGGCGAACGTTCCGGTCATTCTCCTGAAGGGAGCCGACTGGTATTCCTCCATAGGAACCGAAACTTCCAAAGGCACGAAGATATTCGCCCTCGCCGGGAAAGTCGAGAAAACGGGCCTGGTCGAAGTGCCCATGGGCATCACCATACGCCAGATAGTGTTCGACATAGGCGGCGGCGTGCCAGAAGGGGCCGAGTTCAAGGCGGTGCAGATAGGAGGTCCGTCCGGCGGCTGTCTCCCGGCGGAGTATCTCGACCTCCCCGTAGATTACGAGTCGGTCACGAAGGCCGGCGCGATTATGGGCAGCGGCGGCCTGATTGTCATGGATAACACCACCTGCATGGTGGACCTCGCGCGATACTTTCTCGAATTCGTTCAGGACGAATCCTGCGGCAAATGCACGCCGTGCAGGGTGGGCACGAAGCGAATGCTGGAAATTCTCGAAAACATAACTCAGGGAAAAGGCCGCGAAGGCGACATAGAGCTGCTCGAAGAAATCGCCCAATCGGTTAAGGACGCTTCCCTCTGCGGCCTCGGGCAGACGGCGCCCAATCCAGTGCTTACGACGCTTCGATACTTCCGCGACGAGTACGAAGCCCACGTAAAAGAAAAGCGCTGCCCCGCAGGCACATGCAAGGCGCTTATCAAGTACGTGATTGACGAAGAAACCTGCACGGGCTGCGGCAGGTGCAGGAAAGCCTGCCCGCAGGACGCAATTTCCGGCGAGAAGAAGCAGCCCCACAGCATAAATTACGACAAGTGCGTCAGGTGCGGGATATGCCTTGACAGCTGCAAGTTCGGTGCGATTACGATTAAGTGAACGACTGGGAGCCTCGGTCCATGAGCAACACAGTAACGCTGAACATTGACGGGAAAGAGATAAACGCAACGCCCGGTCAGACTATAATGCAGGCGGCGGACGCGGCCGGTATCGAGATACCCCGGCTGTGCTACCACGAGCGCCTGCCGGCGACCGGCGCATGCCGCATGTGCGTCGTGGAAGTGAAAGGCGCAAGGGCGCTCGTAACTTCCTGCACCACGCCAGTAAGCAATGGCATGGAGATTTTGACGCAGAGCGAGCGCGTCCGCAAGGCCCGCAGGATGATTATCGAGCTTCTCGTCAGTAATCACCCGCTCGACTGCATGACCTGCGAGCTTGCGGGAAACTGCAAGCTGCAGGACTACGCTTACGAGTACGGTGTCAAAGGCTCCCGGTTCAAGGGAGAGAAGGCCGAGTTCCCCATCCAGGATGACAACGGTTTCATAGTCCGTGACTACAGCAAGTGTATCCTCTGCGGCCGCTGCGTTCTGGCCTGTGCAGAGGTTCGCTACCGCAACGTGATAGACTTCACCGGGCGAGGCTTCAGGACCAAGATTGCAACGCCCTACGACGGCGAGCTTGAAAAGGGAATCTGCGAGTTCTGCGGTGAATGCGTCGCCGTATGCCCCGTCGGTGCTCTTACCGAAAGGACTCGCGCCGGCTCGGGCCGCGAGTGGGAGCTCAAGAAAGTCCGTACCGTCTGCCCATACTGCGGGGTTGGCTGTGTGCTCGAACTCTCCGTCGCCGGCAATCGAATCGTGCGCTCGACCGCGCCCGAAGACGAAGGTCCCAACAGGGGCAGCCTGTGCGTGAAGGGGCGATTCGGGCTCGACTTCGTCGGTCATCCTGACAGGCTTAAAGCCCCACTGGTGCGCAAGAACGGAGAATTGGTCGAGTCCTCGTGGGACGAGGCGCTGGACCTGGTCGTCGGGAAGCTCGGCGAGATAAAGAAGAACTCGGGACCCGACTCCATCGGCTTCTTCTCCTCGGCCAAGGCGACGAACGAGGACAACTTCATCTTCCAGAAGTTCGCGCGCGCGGTTATCGGCACGAACAACGTGGACCACTGCGCCCACTTGTGACACAGCCCGACCGTGGCCGGTCTGGCCGCAGCGTTCGGTTCCGGCGCAATGACCAACTCGATAGAGGAGATCGAGCACGCGGGCGCGATTCTCGTCATCGGCTCCAACACTTCCGAAGACCATCCCGTGATTGCCACGCGAATCAAGAAGGCCGTCATGGAGCACGGCGCCAAGCTGATTGTGACGGATCCCCGGCAAATAGACCTCGTCGAATTCGCCGAATTGTGGCTGCGGCAGAAGCCCGGCACGGACGTCGCTCTGCTCAACTCGATTATGAACGTAATTATCGAGGAAAGGCTTGAAGCGAAAGAGTATATTGCCGAAAGAACGGAGGACTTCGAGGCACTCAAGGCCGCCGTAGCGGAGTACCCGCCCGAGGTCGGTGAGAATATTACGGGAGTTCCGGCAGGCGATATTGTCAAGGCAGCCCGGGTCATCGCAGCAGCGCCGTCGTTCTCGATAATCTACGCCATGGGCATAACGCAGCACACGCACGGAACCGACAACGTAAAGTCGCTGGCCAACCTCTCGCTGCTTACGGGCAACGTCGGGAAGGAATCGGGCGGCGTCAACCCGCTCCGGGGACAGAACAACGTTCAGGGCGCATGCGACATGGGCGCGCTGCCAAACGTCTTCCCCGGCTACCAGAAGGTTGACAACCCGGACCTGAACGCCAAGTTCTCGAAAGCCTGGAACGCAAAGCTCCCGGACAAGCCGGGACTTACCGTCGTCGAGATGGTAAACGAAGTCCTCGCCGGAAACATAAAAGCCCTGTATATACTCGGCGAGAATCCCGCTATAAGCGACCCCAACCTGAACCACTCGCGCGAGGCGCTCGAAAAGGTCGATTTCCTCGTCGTGCAGGACCTATTCCTTACCGAAACGGCGGAATACGCCGACGTCGTCCTGCCCGGGGCATGCTTCGCCGAAAAGGATGGCACATTCACCAACACTGAGCGCAGGGTCCAGAACGCGCACAAGGCCGTCGAGCCGCCCGGAGAGGCCAAGCCGGACTGGGTGATTGTCCGGGACCTCGCCGGACGAATGGGATACGAGATGAACTACTCCGGCACGGCGCAGATTATGCGCGAGATAAACGACCTGACCCCCAGCTACGCCGGCATTACATGCGACAGGCTGGAGACGTGCAGCCTGCAGTGGCCCTGCCCCACGGAAGACCATCCCGGCACGAAATTCCTGCACGAAGGCCAGTGCGTCCGGGGCAAGGGGAAATTCCACGCTATCGCGTACAGGGAATCGGCCGAGCTTCCCGACGATGAATACCCCCTGATATTGACTACAGGCAGGCTGCTCCACCAGTTTCACACCGGCACCATGACCAGAAAGGCCGAGTCCATCGAGGCAGTCGCGGGCGAGCCTTTCGTGGAAGTCAGTTCCGCCGATGCGGACAGGCTGGGAATAAAAGATGGCGACATGGTGACGCTGCGCTCGCGCAGGGGCGAAACCAGCGCCCGGGCTCTGGTCGGCTCTATGGTGGAGCGCGGAGTAGTGTTCATGCCTTTCCACTACAGGGAGGCAGCCGTCAACCTGCTGACAAACGACAAGCTTGACCCGGTAGCCAAGATTCCCGAGTTCAAAGTCTGCGCCGTGGCGCTTGAGAAAGCTTAGTGAATGGACCTGGTTGTACTCGCGGGCGGCCGGAGCCGCAGGATGGGGACGGAAAAGGCCCTCATTAAGCTCGGCCCTGAAACCCTCATAGAGATTGTAATCCGCCGCCTCAGCCCTCTCTTTGAGCACGTAATAATTTCTACGGCGGATGGATGCAGCTTTCCCCAGCTCGGCCTCACCGAAGCAGCCGACATCTATCCTCGCTGCGGCTCCCTGGGAGGACTTCACGCCGGGTTGAGCGCGGCCGCTTCGGATTACGCGTTCGTGGTGGCATGTGACATGCCGCTGGTGAATCCCGAACTCGTGCACAGAATGATGTCGCTCTCGGAGGGATTTGATGTCGTCGCGCCGAGAATACGACCGGAGAACGCGGGCAAAGGCAAACAGGAACTCATGTGGTTCGAGCCCCTCCATGCCGTGTACGGCAAAACTTGCCTTCCTTACATGGAAGAATTGCTCGAGCAAAAAAACCTGAGGATATTCGATTTCTTCGACCGGGCGCGCGTCCGCTATGTGGAAACAGATGAGATTTGTGCAGTGGACCCCGATATGCTTTCGTTTTTCAACATCAACACGCCCGCAGACCTTGAGCGCGCCCGCGGTCTGATATCGGACGGCGGTCCCAATATACGGAACCATACCGACAGTCATGAGCAGTCTCGGTAAGAAACTTATTCATGCCTTCGACACGGCGTCCCTTGCCACGGTCAGGATTCTCCTGCCCGCGGTGTCCCGTCACGCCGCACGCTTCGCAGGCTCGATTTTCGGCGCGATGGGCCTTGTCGTCTCGCCGGCAAGAAGAAGGCGCGCACTCGAAAACCTCAGGAAGGTGCTTCCGGAGAAGTCCGAAAGAGAGCGCAGGAAGATTGCACGCCGGTGTTTTGTCCAGTTCGGCGCGGGTTTCGCCGAAGTTTATCATCTCCAGCGCAAGAAGCACTCCTATCTGAGGAAAATCGCGAGCATCGAGGGAATACACCTGCTCAGCAAGGCAGTGTCTCGCGGAAAAGGCGTGATTGTCGTGGGAAGCCATCTCAGCAATTTCCCGTTCGGAATGCTTGCCCTTTCGAGCATGGGCTTTCCCGTGGCCGCTCTCATACGGGCCGCGGACAACGTCGAAGTGGAGGAGATGAACAACCATATTCGGCGCGATTTCGACATGTCATGGATATATGTCAAACCCCGCGAAAAAGCCGCGAGAGAGTGCCTCAGGTGGCTTAACGAAGGCGGTATTCTCTGGATACTTGTGGACCAGCGCAACAGGAACGGAATTGTCGCGGAATTCCTCGGTCATCTCAGCCAGGTCGCGCCCGGGGCCGCGCTCTTCGCGCAGAAGCTTGGCTGCCCCGTGCTGCCAGTCGTCACTGTTCGGATGGACAATTCGCGATACCGGGTTATAATAGGCGCAGAGATTCCGGTTCTTTCGAGAAAGGACAGGGCCGCCGACCTCCGGGAGAACATGGAGAGATTCCTCAAAGCCGTAGGACAGTACGTAAGGCAGCACCCCGAGCAGTGGACCTGGTTTCATAAAATGTGGAAGGTGCGCAAGGAGGCGCTTGAAGGATGAGAGTTGGAATCGGATTCGACATTCACCGCATGGTGCCGGGCAGGAAATGCCTTCTCGGCGGCGTCGAAATGGCCCATGACCGGGGACCACTGGCGCACTCCGACGGAGACGTGCTCCTGCACGCGCTCGTGGATGCGATGCTCGGCGCCGCGGCCCTTGGCGACATAGGAGAGCTGTTCCCCGACACCGACCCCGCCTACAAGGACGCGGACAGCCGTACATTCGTGGAAAAGGCCCTGCACCTCGTGAAGCAAAAAGGCTTCCGCGTGACCTCCGTGGACTCGATCGTGTTCGCCGATGCTCCCAGAGTAGGTCCCGAGAGAGAAAATATTTGCCAAAACATCGCCGACATGCTATCTTTGGGAACTGGAGATGTGAGCGTCAAAGGCAAGACTCTGGAAGGACTTGGCGCTATCGGCCAGGGCGAGGCTATCGCAGCCCAGGTAATTGTAGTGCTCGGCCCGGCTTCTTAGCGCCCCACCGGACTTGACCCGCCCTTTCAGGGGTCGGGGAGGATTCGCTTGGCGTATCTCGAAGTCAGGACAACCGATTCGCCTACCGAGACGGTTCCTCTACGCAAGGGCGTCGTTACAATGGGGCGGGCTCCGCAGAACGACCTCGTCATGCGGGACAAGATCTCTTCGCGCGTGCATTCCAGGATAGTCAAGACAGCTTTCGGCCACAAGGTCGTGGACCTCGGGTCTTCAAACGGCACCTTCGTCAACAACCGTAAGGTCGCCAAGGAACAGGCGCTCAAAGACGGAGACGTAATCAAAATCGGCAACACGCAGCTTATATATCGCGTGGAGCCTGAAGGCGCAATCATGCCCGGCGCGGGCCAGTCCGAAATCTTCGCCACGCAGATAGTAAAGAGCGCCCACGAAGTCAGCGCCGCCATGGGCACGACCGGCAGCCTCGCCGAGGCCAAGAAATTGCCGACCGGCAGGCTCAGCGAGAACCTGTACATCCTGTACAGGATAGGCAAAATGCTCACCTCGACGCGGAACGTCGATGAACTGCTGCACACGGCCATGGACCTTATCTTCAAGGTGCTCAAGGCGGACCGCGGGCTGCTGATGACCGTCGAGCCCGGGACGGGCAGGCTGATTCCGAGGGTCTCGCGCTCGAGGACAGGCACGAACGCCGAGATAGAAGTATCTTCGACTATTTCCTCCAAAGTCATAGAGGAGAAGGTTTCTATCCTGACTTCGGATGCGACGGCGGACCCGAGGTTCTCGGATGGCAGGTCCATCGCCCTGCAGAACATCAGAAGCGCGCTCTGCGTTCCACTCTGGGAAGAGGGGCAGCAGGTTCGCGGCATCATCTATATCGACAACACGCACGAACCAAACGTATTCGGCGAATCCGACCTCGACCTGCTCACGGCCGTAGCCAATCAGATTGCCGTGGCCCTTATCAAGGAAGAACTCAACGAGCAGATACGCAAGGAAGCCGTCATACGCAACAGCCTCGAGCGATACAATTCACGCCAGGTCGTCAACATGATTATCAAACAGATTGAGTCAGGCGGACGCGTCGCCCTCGAGATGAAGGAAACAACGGCAAGCGCCCTCTTCGCCGACCTGCAGAACTTCACGCCGTTGTGCGAGAAACTCCCTCCTCAAGACGTGGCGGAGCTGCTCTCGGCATATTTCGACTGCATGGCGAGGATAATCTTCGCCAATAACGGCATGATTAACAAGTACGTCGGCGACGCGATACTTGCGATATTCGGCGCCTTTTCCGAGGACGACGGCGCCGAAGGCGCCACGAAAGCCGCCGTCGACATGGTCGGCGCCCTTCTCGAGCTGAAAGAAAAAGACCAGCGCTTCAAGGACTTCAACGTTCGCATCGGGGTCAACACGGGCATAATGGTCTGCGGCAATATAGGCCCGCTCGAAAGAATCGAATACACTGTGCTCGGGGACCCCGTCAACGTCGCATCCAGGCTCCAGTCTCTCGCCGAGCCCAATTCAGCACTCATCGGCGAAAACACCTTCGAAAGCCTGAAGACCAAAATTGAAGTAGTCTGCCTAGGCCAGACGGCACTGAAAGGCAAGCAGCAGAAAATAAGGGTCTACAAGGTCTGCTGAACCGGTATCCTCACCAAGCCGCTTTCAATTATGTCTTATTCCTGGAACGCGACGGTCTCCTTGATGGAGGGACTTCCGGAAGAGCTGCCGGCGCAAAAAGGTCTTTCGCCTTTTCAGCCGTTCCGGCTATCAGAAAGTGCTTTTTCACGCCCAGCAGGTCCAGCGTGTGCATGAGGCTGGGAGTTGTGCCTGCAAGAGCGAAACACCGCTCGCCGTATGCATCTTCCCAGGCCCGTGCGCTGGAAACAAGCACGCCGAAGGCGGGCGAGTTGGCGTAAGTAACTCCGGACAGGTCGATTATAACGTGGCGCGCCCCCCGCCTGCTCAACCTGCGCAGCAGCCACGAGAGATATTCGGCTTCCTTGTGCTGAATGTAACCTGTCAGCGTTATTGTGGCGGTTCTCGGCGAAGATGTCACCAGCTTGACCATCGCGGCCAGGTTGAGCTTGCTCGCGTCGTACCATTCCGCGCCGGCGGCACCGGGAGACATACCGAGTTCGTACTGGGCCTCCCGCAGACTGTCGTAGACTTCGAAGAGCGGCATCAGGCCGAGAACCTCCAGCTTGTCGCGAATTGCCCCGCCGCCCAGAACCAGCGCGCAGGCGAGGGCGTACTTCATCGTCTCGCGCTCCTTGACAAACATGAGCAGCGTCGCCAGCGGCGTCGAATCGACCTGCACGATTCCGGAGAGGTCCAGAATAACCACCTCGGTCGGACGAACATTCAACTGGTCGAGCAATCGCCTGAGAACGCGGGCATCCTTGTTGATAATCGCACCTTTGAACCTGAGTATCGCACAGTGGGTTTCGGTTCCCCTTCTCTCCACCGTGACTTCAAATGCATCGGTACCCGCTTCCCCTGACTTTCGTCCCGCTTCGCAAGGTATTATCTCTCCCTCTTCCGGTGGGTCCCCGCAGCAAGGCATTTGAGCACCTTCTTTCTTGTCCGGCTTGTCCGTCACGGTCCTGTTCCTTGTAAGCCGTCAGAGCCCACCACGCTCCTTGGTCTTTCCCTCGTCTTTATTTGCAGCTCTTGTCCTTCTGGTCCGCTTCTTCTTCGGGCTTTCTGCTGATTCCCGCTGTTTTTCCCGGCTTTCTTGCTTCGCACCCAGTTTCGACTCACTGCGCAGGATGGCCTGTACATTCTTCAGAATCCATGCGCTCGTGTCCGCGTCTCCCTCGATGTCTGGCTCGGCGGGATGAGGCTCCTCTGCCCCGTCTTCGTCAACTGCAGCCGCCGGCTCGGGTTTCTTCTCGTCGGATACCGCTTTGGTTTCCTTATCGCTGGATACCGCCTTTGCCTTTTTCCCGTCGGACACGGGAGCATGCACCGGCGCACCTGCTTCCTGCCCGACATCCAGGCTGGTCAATGCTTCATCCACGGAATCGCAAACTATCGCCACGCGCGAAGCGCCAAGCGTCGTCAGCGCCAGTTTAATGCCCGCCTTCGCGCCCGTCAGCGCCACTCCCTTCTGCCCGTAAACTTTCTCCCATGCGGACGCACAGCTCAGTAGCGACCCCAGCGCGTGCGAGTTGGCGTAAGCCACCCCGGACATGTCAATAACAACGTTCTGCGCCTGCATGAGAGATACCCGCCGCAGTATCTTTCCAAGCAGCTCGGCCTCCGGCTGCTGGATATAACCGTAAGGCGATACTATTGCTATTCTGCCTCCGCGAGGGATGACCTTTACCATGACCCGCATGTTGAGGTCCGCCGGCCTCGTACCGGCGACATACATGTCCGGGAGGCCCCGGAGCTTGAGCAATTTGGTAGCGTCGCGCAGTTCCTTGTAAGCGGTGAAAACTTTCGGAGGCTTGACAGCTCGGATGGCTTTCACCACCGCGGGGCGCATGCTGCTGAGTGCGCACATCTGCTTTGCCCCGGCCTTCTTGCGCTGAACCGCGAATTCCACCAGGGTCTTTACGGGCGCCGGGGCTATCGAAATGACATCGCACATGTCCACGACGGCGTAGTCTATCTTCGCCTTCAGAAGCGGGGAGGTGATTCTTTCAAGAAGCTGGTTCTGTTTGTCTCCAATGTCCCCGTGCAGCCTTATAACCGCGGACGATGGCGGGCCTTTGCGCATGTCCGCTTCAATCTGAAACGGAATGCTCATCTGCGAACCGGATTCCGCGCCCGGCAGGCTTTCGCCGGAAGTCTCTGCATAACCCATCACGCGCCTGCCTTCCAAACCCCATCAGCCTCGCCGGCTGTATTCGACCGTCTATTATGCTCACCATAACGCTGCCCGGATGCTGTGCTCTCAAGCGCTGTCGCCCGCCTTGTCCATAAAGGCGCGCAGCTTCTTGGCGCTCACGGGCGAAACCTCCATGAATTCAAGGGCAATTCGCAGTTCATCCCTCATCTCGAGCCTAGTTACTTTCCCAAGCACGGATACTCCCTTGAGCCTGCCCTCGGTTATTATGAGTGACACGGAAAACGGCTCAAGCGGCAGCGCCCCCTTGCTGCCTGCTACTTCTCTAAGCAGAGCACTGCCCTCGGATACGTTCGCAACGAGCGCCTTGCCGGAGTCGTATACCTCACCCGCTCCGGTCAGTATGTCGAACTCCGCCTTGAGATTCAGGTCTGTTCTCTCAAACTGGCGGGAGTGAGTGTGACGCAGGCGCGTCAGGTCATACCCGAGGTCTCTGGCGGCGTCAAGGACCCGCGCGATTGTCTGGCGGCTTACGAAGTCGCTCGCCTTGCCGTTGAGAATCTTGGAAACCGTAGACCTGTCAAGACCTACTTTCTCTGCTATCATTTCCTGCGTTACAGACATGGACCCACCCTTCGCTCAAGTATGGACCGGCTCCTGTAGCGCACATGCAAACACACTTGATTGCACATGTGCTTTCCCAATGAAAATATAACCCGCATCCGGCACCTTGTCAAGCGATTATCCGTAGATTAGCGCAAAACTGCTCACATCGTTTTTTCATGCCCTGACAACCGCTCAACCCCCGGTGACATGTTGACATGACATGCCAACATACGTTGGCACTTTGCAATTTCAAGCCATATCGTCTTACCGTATCTCTTATGCTTCTTGGAAGCTGCAAGTTAATACTATTCAAGAAGTTGCGCTCTCCCGGAAATTAGAAGAGTGATTTAAAGGCCTGCTTGGCACACCCGTTGCTTTAACAGACTTTCAGGATTGTGGAGGAAACTAAAATGAGAAAACGAACAACAAACAAACCGGAAGAAAGAATGGCTGCAGCCAGGTCACGCAAGCGTCTGGACATGCTCTTCGAGGAGCTGTTTCACACCTACCATAATCGAATCTATTACGTCGCCCGCCGCTATACTGTAAACGATGACGACGCCCTCGACCTCGTTCAGGAGGTTTTCGTCAAGGCTTATCGCGCGCTGGGCTCGCTCGATGGCCGAACCAATTATGGCGCATGGATTTACCGCATCGCCGTCAACCACTGCATCGACCACGTCCGCAAGAAGCGAAGGCCCGAATGCTCTTATGACGAGATGCTCGAGAACGGCGCCGGCATACCAGACCCCACTGTCGCCCCGTATGAGCCCTCGGCCGCATGCGAGCTGCGGGACCGGGTACTCGACCTCGTGGACAAGCTCTCGCCCGAGCACCGGGCGGTCCTGCTGCTGCACTGCATGGAGAACCTGCCCTACCGCCAGATAGCGCATGTCCTGGGCTGCTCGATAGGCACGGTCATGAGCCGCCTGCACTACGCCCGCAAATACCTCAAGCTCGCCATGCAGGTTAATGCGCTTATCTGACAGGCGTGAGACCCGTTCTCCGTAGCAGAATTACTGCGATTCGTCCTTCGTCTCTGCTTTGCGTAGCGCTTCGCAGAGCAAAGAGTACTACGGAGAACGGAAGGGTGAACTTGAGGCGTGAGTACTGGCTATTGGCCGCCTGCGGAGCAGGCGTATTGGCTTATTGGCTGGCTGTTATTATGGCACTCTCCGCCCCGTCACGGAGAATGAGCTCAGGCTCGGCTGGTCCGTGCCGTCGGAATTGAACTGCGCCTTGACGTGGATATACCTGTGCCCGTCGTAGTTCCCGGCTGCAGCGTTGGAATCGACTTGGCTTATCGTCTGCCACGCCGCATCAACCCAGGTTACGTCAGCGTCATTGCCGGTATCGCTGTAACCGACCTTGAACAACACGGAAGATGTTCCCGGCTCGGATTTCACACAGGACGCTTCATCAAGCTCCCATGAATTCCCCACCCCGGCATCGAATGCATAGTCCGCAGCCCCGCTGTCCACTACCCCGCACTCCGGCGAGTCATCCCAGAACCGCTGCGCGGGAATACCGTCTGTCCTGTTCTGATAATAGCTGTCTATTGCACAATCCCAGGTTGCCGGGTTTGTGCCATCTCCACTCGTGTACAAAACGGGATTCAGGTCGCAGTTGTCCGGAAAGTATGTTGAATGAGTAATAATACCACTCCAGACTTGAGTCCAGTTGTTCGCAGGAGAAGTCCTGTAGTAGAACGTGAATGTATTTGTCGCTGCAATACGCTTTATTCGCAGTTCAACGTGCGATTGCTCTCCGATAGAGTTGTCATACAGATGCGTTTTAGTGCCATTTATGTACTTGTTAGCTTTTAAATGGTAGCGCGAATAGGAACTGTCGTGACTTGGGAAGTAGTAGACGTACACCCAGTTGTCTTGTGAACACCAAAGTCCAAGAATTACGGGCTGACCCAAACTTGTACTTGGCGTCCCTGTAGGGTCCCAAACAGCCGCAATGTCGGCATCTTTGAGGGTGCTATTGCGCATAATCCCTATGCCCCAGGGCGTAGCAGTCCCCTTTGTGAAATTCAGCTTGCCACTGCCTTCAGATATGCTTGCCCCGTTCTTGCTCTGCCATCCTGTTGCCAAATCAGTGCCTGTGATTTCTGTCCAATGAGTGGTGTCAAGAGTAACACCAAATTCATCTCCTTCGGGTGCGAGTTTGGCGGCACCGAATTCGATAATGACTTTCTGGTTGTTGTCATCGATTGTAGAATCTGTATCGAAGGATGTCGCGGAATACGTCGAGAGCACAAACTCGTAGCACCCCATGTCAACCGTATCGCCGATAATCCTGTCATTGCCGTCGAGGTCGGTCGTGATTCCCGGCGGGACAAGCGCGTTGCTGCCAGCGTTTATGCAAGGAGAAATCTCCGTGAGTCGATAGTTATCACTAGTTGCATTTACAAACTGTGGATTGAGAGTGATACAGTCAGTAGGAGTGACCGTACCGTTGCCCGCAACGTCTCCTGCACCGTTCTCGTAATCACAGTTGTTAAGAGTGACCAATGAACCACTGTCCTGAGTCCAAATCTGGTCACCAGTTCCACCAGCCTGGTTGCCCCATAGAATAGTATTGCTGACTGTTGGGTCGGAGTCATAGCAGTTCAAGGCTCCACCGTAGTCTGCAGTATTGCCGACTATCGTACAATCAGCAATCGTTGCGTTAGAACGAAAACACTGTATGCCGCCCCCTACGAAAGTAGAAGTGTTATCAAATATCAAACAGCTCGCAATCAAAGGCGTTGCGTAAAAACAGCAAATACCGCCACCTTCATCATTAGCCCAGTTACCGGAAATGGTACAATTGATGATTACCGCGCTTGAATTATCGCACAAAATGCCTCCACCTGCGCCATCAGCAACGACATCGCATCGACAATTGTTAACAATGCACGTGTCTATCGTTGGAGAACTACTTTCACAAAGTATGCCTCCACCCCGACTTCCCACTACATTACCGTTCCGGATGTTGAATCCTTCGACGATGGAGTCGGTGCCCTCGCCGGAGTGGAAGTAGAATCCACGGCCGGAATTCTGGCAGTCTATTATGCACTGGTCAGCGCCGCCGCAGGATTGCAGATGAACAGACTTGCCCACAAAGTCCAAGTTTCTGTTGCTTGTTCCCGTGTAAGTCCCGTCAGCGACAAGAACAGTCCAGCCGCTTGTCGCCTTGTTCAGGCCTTCCTGTATGCTCTTTACAGCCGTAGGCCACGTGAGGCCGTCGTTCGAGTCGCTGCCGCCGGTGCCATCCACGTAGATAACATTTACAGCCGCAGTGCTTACGCTGATATAGCCGTTCTTTACGGTGCTGTTCGAGCCCACGGGCCCGGTAACTGTCAGCTTGACGCTGTAAAGCCCGGGATTGTCATAGATATGGGTCGGGTGCTGGACAGTCGAGTCAACGGTGCCGTTGTTGTCGAAATCCCACTCCCAGGTATCTATTATGCCGGATGAGTTGTCGGTGAAAGCCACTTCCAGCGGTGCAATCCCGCTCGTGGGCACGCCGGAGAAGTCCGGTGCGGGCATATCGCCAATGTAGAAGATGGAATTGAAATCCCCGCCTTCTGTGCCGTTGCCGGAAGGGAATGTGCCGGAGAACTCGCCGTCGAGAACGAGACCATCCGTGTCTTTCACTCCGTCCGCTATCGGAGCGGTCGAATCGACCCACTGCGGGTCGTCGGTATTGACCGTGGAATTTGCACCGAGTGTGCCATCATTGCCATTGGGAGACAGGTCATGTACTGTCTGACCTGCTCCCTCATCTAAATTCCAGTATCCTGACAAGCCGGTTTCTGAGCCTGTCAGGGGTTTGTTCATAACATCACGTATTTGAGCCTGTGTCAATGGAACAGTCCAGATACTGACATCATCAAGCAGTCCCTGATAGTGCTCGCCCCATCCCTTGGTTCTACCGAACTCGACAGAACTCGGATAGGCAGTGTCCGGGGAGGTTGTTGAACCGGCAGCGTATTCCCCATTGAAATACAGCTTGTGGTCCGTGCCATCATAAGTATAGGCCACATGATGCCATTTGCCTTCTGGAGGTATGCCGGTCCTTGCTAATTTACCGATAAAGTACTTCCACACCATGAACTCAGAATCGATAAAACCAACTTGGACAGAGGACGACCCGGACCCTATCAGTGCGACAATACACTCGCGTCCTGTTGTATTAGATGAAACAAAATACCAGAAGCAAATAGACTGGGGGGCATTGTTTTTCGGCATGCTCGAATTGCCAACGGGCACATAGTCATCGCTGCCGTCGAAGCTTAATGCATAACCGGATTTCTCACCCATGATAGTTACGCGATATGTATCATCCGGCAGGCTGGCGCCGAAGAGGTCCATCTTGACTACGTTTGTGGTGAAGAGAGTTACAGAATTGAGAGTAACTGGCACCTCGTTGCCATCGTCGAACGTGCCATCGCCGCCGCTGGCAAGCAGCTTGAAGTTGGTCGCATTGACCGTGGCTGCATCTATCTCCTTGTTGAACGTGACGAGTATCTCCGACGGCTCGCTGGACAGCACCTCGTCCGGCGATGGTGATATGCCTGTTACGACCGGCAGACACGTCACAGTGATGTAGTTCAGCTTGACTTCGGTGTCCTCGCCGCCGGGGCCGACAACGCGCAGGCTGATATCATACGTGCCTTCAGCGTCGTAGGTGTATGTCGCATTCTGGGCGTAGGAGTCTACAAGCCCGTCCTCGTTGAAGTCCCATTCGTAAGTCGTGATATTGCCCGTCGAGGTGCTTGTAAAGCTCACGACAAGCGGCTTGAGGCCCTCCGTCGGCGAAGCGATGAAGCCGGCCTCGGGCGCGGGCCAGTTGACATAGATGTAGTTGTACTTCGTGACATAATCGCTGCCGCCCGATCCCGACACTGTCAGCTTCACATCGTAGGCGCCCGGCAAGTTGAAGATGAAGGTCGGGTTCTGCACCGTGGAGTCCACTCCGAAACCGTCGAAATCCCACGCCCAGGTGTCGATATCGCCCGTTGACTCATCAGTGAAACTCACTTCCAGCGGTGCGACTCCGCTCGTCGGAGTGCCCGAGAACCCGGCAACAGGCGCAGGTACCGAAGTCACGGTAATGTAGTTCAGCTTGACCTCGATATCTTCGCCGCCGGGTCCGATAACGCGAAGACCGACATCGTACGTACCCGGTGTCTCGAAAACATGGGAAGCGTTCTGCGTGGTGGAATCGGGCAGTCCATCCTCGTTGAAATCCCACTGCCATAAAGTAATGCTCCCGGTTGAGAGGTCGGTGAAGTTCACCGTAAGCGGCGCAACTCCGCTCGTCGGAGTGCCGGAGAAGTTGGCTATGGGAGGAAGTGGTCCGGGGTTGACCGTTATGTAGTTAAGCTTGACCACGCCGTCGCTGCCGCCCGGGCCGTCAACAGTCAGGCTGACCGAAAACGTCCCGGTCGTGGTGTAGGTGTGGCTTGGATTTGTCTCGTCGCTTGTCCCGCCATCTCCGAAGTCCCAGGACCACGACGTGACATCCCCAATCGAGAGGTCCGTAAAGCTGACGGTAAGAGGCGAAGTCCCGCTCGTGGGAGAGCCGACGAAGTCAGCCATTGGCGGGGGCAGCGGTACGGTAACCGTGATATAGTTCGTCTTAGTCTCCGTATCGCTGCCGCCGGGTCCCGTTACTGTCAGGCTTACAGTGTACGAGCCGGGGTCGGAATATTCGTAGTCCGGGTTCTGAGCAGTGCTTGTCCCGCCATCGCCGAATGTCCAGGACCAGGAAGATATGATTCCCGTCGATTCGTCGGTGAACGAGACTGCAAGAGGAAAATCGCCCGAAAGCGGCGTCGCCGAGAATCCGGCGACGGGAGCGGGCGGGGGCAAGGAGCCTACCCAGATATAGTCCGTCCTCGTCAGGCTGTCTGAGCCTGTGGGACCGATTACCGTAAGCTTCACCGAATAGGGGCCGTCGCTTATGTAGACTGCCTGCGGGTTCCGTGCGGTCGAGTCCACGAGCCCGTCGTTGTTGAAATCCCAGTACCACTGGTTGATTGTACCTGTTGACTGGTCTGTGAATTGGACCGTGAGGGGTGCAGTGCCGGACGTCGGGTCTGCGGTGAAGTCAGCCACGGGCGGGGGTTCAGTCACTGTTATGTAGTCCGTCCTCGTCCTCGTGTCGGTCCCGCCGGGACCTGTGACTGTAAGGCTTACAGTGTAGGTGCCTGCGGAGTAGTAGGTGCAGGAGGGGTTGCGCGTGGTCGAATCCGGGTTCCCATCGCCGTTCAGGTCCCACGACCACGAGGTAATGAGCCCTGTGGAAGTATCGGTGAAGCTTACAGCAAGCGGCGTCTGGCCGGTCGTCGGTGTCGCCGTGAAGTCGGCAGTGGGGCCGGGAGGGGGGAATACAGTCGTGAACTGCCAGACATCGCCCTTTGTCACAGCGCCCTTGTTTGCGCTGTCAACGCGCCAGTAGTAGGTCGTGCCGAGGTCGAGCTCGCCCGGCGGGTCGAAGTGGGTCGAGCCCCGTCCGCCGAGGAACTCGGGGCTTGTGCCGTTTGCGTTTGTTACGGCCGTCTCGTCCGTGCCGAGGTAGATGTGGAATATGTAGGAGTTTTCGCCCGCTTCCCAAGAGAGGATGGCTGTCGGGGCAACGTCGGTCGAGCCGTCCGAAGGCTGCGGGTCGGCGGCTTTGCCGGGCGGGTGGGTCGTTCCGCTGAGTTCCCTCCTGTCCTCGCAGCCGAGGACGAAGGTTGTTGTAAGGATTATCAGAAATATGATGGACATTCGAAGTGATGGCCCCGGCATGTGTTACCTCCTTGCAGGCCGAAATACTCATCACAAGTATAGGCGTGTGACACTTATGTGTCAATCAATATTAAGAGCAAATTTGCAGGGAAATTTGTTATCAGGCTTGAGGCGTAAAACGCCTGGGATGGCGCGCCGCAGGCGGCGCGGCTAAGCGGGCGAATTGGCTGCTGGCCATCAAAAGAGTATATGGATGCCGATTTGGGGAATCATGGCGGTCGCGCCTTCGATTCTGATGCCGGCGTCGCGGTCCGCCATGTGGCTTTCAATCATGATGTAGGTTATGCCGAGAACAAACGTCGCGTCGCGCCCGATTTCGACGTACATGGCGACGGTCGCCCCGCCCATCATGTGGTGGGCGGCGCGCGTCCGGCCACCGTGGTCCTCGTGAGTCTGGGGGCTGTTGTACGCGGCGAACACGCTGAAGTCGAACGCGGCCTGCGGCCCGGTATGAGCCTGGAAGCCGACGTTGACCGTCGCCTCGTCGGCGTAATGCTCCTTTACGTCGTGGCGCTTCCTGCGCCCGCCGAAGATGTACGAGCAGGTGAAGTAGGGTTCGAGGTTCCCCGCCCTGCCGCTTACGGCGAGCCCGGCGCCGTAGCTTATAACGCCCTCGCCGGGATAGTCGCGTTTCATCTCGTCGCCCGGAGCGACCACGCCGTCCACCTCGGTTTCGGCCTGCCCGTCCTTGCGATAGCCGGAGGGCAGAACGACAATCGGGGCGAAAAGCACGTCCGCGCCCGACCTGTCCTGTTCCGCGAGGCGGAAGCGCAGGCTGAGCTTCGTGTCGTCGAAGCCTTCCTGATAGGTCTTAATCTCGACGTGACCGGTAAGCGGGATGTCGCCCTCCCACATCGAGGAGCCTGTGGCGATGTAGGGCGTGGTTATGTCCACATCAACGCCGTCGGAGAGGCCGAAGCCGAAGCCCATGTTGATTCTGTGCTCGAGATTCTCGACATCGAGTTCGAGGATTGACAGCGTCAGCTTGCCCTCGCCGGTCGTATAGCCGTACCTGACTTCCGCATAGAACCGCCCGGGCTGGAGCATCTTCGTCGGCAGCAGGCGGTTGTCGGCGTAAGCGCTGGCCGTATGCAGAATGACGATAAACGCAACCAGAATCGCACTGATTCGTGCTACTCTCATCGACTCACCTCACCTGAAGAGTGGAACTTGCACAACACCATTAATTATAGCTACGAGAATCCGCAATTCAACGTTCAAGCTTTCTGCGAAAAAAAACGCGTGCGCGTTTTTGCTTGATGGAAACGGCGCACCAGAGGTATATTGGCAGGCCCGAATACGGAATAATCATCGATTGCTGCACTGGAGGGAGAAATGGCAAAGCTTGACAGGGTCGGTATTATCGGCGCCGGCAACATGGGCAGCGGCATCGCGCAGAAGGCAGCGCAGGAGGGGCTGCAGGTCGTGCTGGTGGACATGAAGCCGGAGTTCGTCGAGCGCGGCCTCGGGCTTATCAGGAAGATGCTTGACGAGGGCGTCGAGCGCAAGCTGTTCAAGCCGGCGCAGGTCGAGCAGATTATGGGCCGCATTCAAGGGACCGCCGCGCTGGAGGATGCGGCCGACTGCGACCTGGTAATAGAAGCCGTGTTCGAGGACCTGAACGTCAAGAAGGAACTGTTCGGGAAGCTCGACAAAATATGCAAACCGGAAACCGTTTTCGCGACGAACACTTCCTCCTTCGCCGTTGACGAGCTTGCGCAGGCGACCGGCAGGCCGGACAGGGTCATCGGACTTCATTTCTTTTACCACCCGGCGAAGAACAGGCTGCTGGAAGTGATTCCGGGAAAAGACTCTTCGCCCGAATCCGTAGCACTCGGCCGGACTTACGCCAGGCGCTCGGCCAAGACCGGGATAGAGGTGGCCGACGCGCCGGGATTCGCGGTGAACAGGTTCTTCGTGCCGTGGCTCAACGAGGCGACGAGGCTGCTTGGCGAGGGAATCGCCGACAGCGCGACGATAGACGAGGCCGCCAAGAAAGCGTTCGGCATCGGCATGGGGCCGTTTCTTCTCATGAACGTGACGGGCGTGCCGATTGCCTACCACAGCTCTTCGACGCTCGGTGCGAAGCTGGGCGAGTTCTACCAGCCGAGCGAAACGCTGAAGAAGCAGTTCGAGAGCGGCCAGAAGTGGGAAATCGGCGAGAAGGCCGACGAGTCGAAGTTCGATTCGGTCTCGGACAGGCTGCTGGGCGCGGTCTTTTACGTAGCTTCCTGCCTGGTAGAAGAAGGTGTCGCGGGTATCAGCGATACCGACATTGGAGCCAAAATCGGGCTGCGCTGGAGGCGCGGGCCGTTCGAGATGATGAACAGGATGGGGATTGAAAAAACATACAGCCTTGTCAAGGGTATCTGCGAGCGCTATGGTCTCGACGTTCCCGCCAATCTCGAATCGCTCAAGGAGAAGAACACGGCGTGGGACATCCGGTACGTGAGCCTGAAAGTTGACGGGACGGTGGCGTATTTGACGGTCAACCGTCCGGAGGCGATGAACGCGCTCAATCCGACCGTGGCAGAGCAGCTCGCCGAGGCCTTCGACAAGGCCGACTCCGACCCGAGCGTGAAGTCAATCGTCCTGAGCGGAGCCGGAGGCAAAGCGTTCGTGGCGGGCGCGGACATCGGATTCTTCATCAAGAACATCGAAAAGGATGCGTTCAAGAATATCTACGATTTCACCAAGGACGGCCACGACCTGCTCAAGCGTATCGACGCAAGCGGCAAGACGGTCTTCGCGAAGCTCGACGGCCTGGCGCTCGGCGGCGGGCTGGAGCTTGCGCTGGCCGCGGACTGCATAGTCGCCAGCGACAAGGCGACCATGTCCTTCCCAGAGACGGGAATCGGAATCTACCCGGGGCTCGGCGGAATGGCGCGAAGCTCGCGCTATGTGGGAAAAGAGCTGGCCAAGTACCTTGTGCTCACAGGCAAGATGATTGACGGGCGGACGGCGCACGCAATCGGGCTCGTCGAGTACGTGGTTACACCGGCGGAAATCGACGACAAGGTCGAGGCACTCGCCCGCGAACCGGAAAACGCCATAACGAAAGCCAAGAAGGAAAAAGTCCCTGCGGGCGAACTCCCCATAGAGTTCGAGCATATAGAAATCCTGTTCAGCGACGATAATATAGGCGCGATTCTCGACTGGGAGAACCTGAAGACGGATGACCCGGTGCTTCAGGGAATCGCCAAGTCGGTCTCATACAAGGCGCCCGTAGCCGTCAGGATGGCGAACGATATTATGAATCGCGGCTTCGGCATGACTCTGGATAAAGCGCTCGAACTGGAACTGGCGAGCCTCGAAGAGATATTCTCGACCGGGGATGCGCTCGAAGGTCTCAAGAGCGTAATCGAGCGCAGGCGTCCGGCCTACAAGGGAGTTTAGGCAATTGGCTGAGGAATTGCCGGGATTCTTGAAGTCTCTGCGGAAGTCCCAGTTTCTAAAGGACTGGGGTATTGCCTGCATTTCATCAGTTCTGCTGTATCTCGCTTTCTACCCGGCTAACCTGTCATTCTTCGCCTGGTTTGCAATGGCGCCGTGGCTGGTGGTAGTCTCGCGCCGCGAGCCGTTGCGGGCAGGGCTGATATCGCTTGCCGCCGGGTTCGTCCACTTCGCGCTCGCCATCTCATGGATTGGGGTCGTGACTTACACCGGCCTCGTCCTCTCGGCGCTGATTCTTGCGGCTTTCGCGTGCCTGTTCGGCATTCTCTACAGCTATTCGGTGAGGAGGCTGAACATCCCCGTGATTCTCGCCGGGCCGGTGCTGTGGGTAGCCATTGAATACGCCCGTTCGAACTTCTCCTTCCTTGCGTTCCCGTGGGTGCTGGCGGGCCATACGCAGCACGCCGTCCTCACGCTGATACAGATTGCCGACGTAACCGGAGTGTACGGAGTGAGCTTCGTCATACTGCTCGTCAACTCCGCCATTGCTCAGGCGTTCCTTTTCAAGAAATACAGGGAAGACTCGTTCAGGAAGGTCATTATTTCGGGCGCGGCCGCCGTCGCTGTGGTAGTGCTGACGCTGGCCTACGGCGCGGTCCGGCTGGGAACGCTCGAGTGGCGGGAAGGCCCGACGCTGCTCGTGGTGCAGGGCAACGTCCCGCAGGACCTCAAGGAAGAGAGCTTCAAGCAGCTCGAAACGCTCGGCAGGAAGATGAAGAGCGACCATATCGAGCTGACCGCGAGGGTATTCGAAGAGCAAGCGGATCTGATTGTCTGGCCGGAGACTATGTGGCCCGGGTTCCTGTTCACCGATGCGCCCGGATTCGCGCAGATATCAGCCATTGCCAAGAAGACAGGCGCGCACATACTGATAGGAACGCAGCGCTATGTGCTCGATGGCACGATGAAGCGGCGCAACTCCGCCGTGATTATAACGCCCGCGGGCAGGACCCTCGCCGCGGTATACGACAAGATGTTCCTTGTCCCCGTCAGCGAGTACGTGCCGCTCGAAGATATCATCCCTGCCTTCAAATTCGCCGTTTCGCAGATGATGCCGTACGAATCCGAGACGCTCACGCACGGCACTAGCCTGGATGTGTTCGAGGTCGCCGGGGCGAAGTTCTCCGTATCCATCTGCTTCGAGCTTTCGCTCGACTGGATGGTGCGCCGGGCGAGGAACGCCGGGGCGGAGTATCTAATCAACATCTCGAACGACGGCTGGTTCACGGACTCGGCCGAACTCGACCTGGCGCTCGGTCAGGGCGTGTTCCGCGCCATCGAGAACCGCATGGGCGTCGTCAGGTCAGTCAATACGGGCATAAGCTGCTTCATCGACCCCTCGGGAAAAGTGGATATTCTCGAAGTCGGCGGCATGCGCAAGCAGGTTTCGGGAACGCTGCGAAGGAGGGTGCCTCTCGCTCAGGGCTCGACTATCTTCATGACCGCGGGGAACTGGTTCGCCATGCTGGCCCTGCTGTGCGCGGCAGCAGTCGCATTGCACGCGTGCGGCGCGCTGTTTGCGCGTAAACTCCGTGCGTAAGCCAAATTTAGGGAAATTTCTCTTGACATTCGCCGGTCAATGTATACGATGCAGGCTGCAGACGAGCAGGAAATCTATGCAGAAAAAGCCAGCCTGACATTGAAGGAGGGAGTGCATGAGCGTTCTGGCCAAGGTATTTGTGATAATAAACCTTGTATTCGCCATAGCCTATCTGAGTGTCTCCGGGACTCTCTACCATCACAGGCAGGA
The DNA here is from genome assembly GCA_964641955.1 of uncultured Planctomycetota bacterium. Taxonomy (GTDB): domain Bacteria; phylum Planctomycetota; class SKW154; order SKW154; family DAOVDS01; genus CAZXNM01. The sequence continues at coordinate 39,002 of CAZXNM010000003.1, read as the reverse complement.
CTGGCGCCATGAGTTCTTTAAGATAACGCGCGACTATCGCAAGCTCAAAGAGCGCGATGACGGCGTCATCTCGACCCTCAAGAACAGGGTCGAAGAACTGAGACAGTATATCACCGCTCTCGAAGGCCAGATAGGCGACCTGGTGCAGAAGGTCGATGACATAGGCCAGAAGTACCGCACGACGCGCAGCGAACTCGCCATCGAGACGCAGGAAATGGCGCTGCTCCTCGTGGACCACAGCCGTATCGTGATGATTCTGGAGGGCAAGGACAACAAGATACAGGACCTTCGGCTCTCGGTCGAATACCTGCACGAGAAATACAACGAGGTCATGGCACAGAAGAACACGGCTGAGAACCAGATTGCCCGCCTCACCAGAATGCTCATGGACACCAGAAGGGACCTGTCCGACCTGAGAAAAGACTACGTCAAGACGCGCAGCGAACTCAACGACAGCAAGCTCGTGCTTCAGAAGCTGCGCGACTTCGGCATTCCCGTCGAGAAGATAGTGCTGCTCAAGCCGCCGCCGGCAATCGAGGGCAAGGTTCTTGCCTATCACGCGCCGACGAGGCTTGTGCTTCTCTCGGTGGGCCGCCAGGATGAGGTCGAGGAAGGATACGAGTTCACCGTTTACCGCGGCACGAGGTTCATCGCCCGCGTGAAGGTAGAGAAAGTCCTGCCCGACATGGCAGGTGCAAGAGTAATCTTCGAAGTCGCCAAGATAGAGAGAGGCGACGAGGCGGCGACGAGAGTGCCGTAACATTTTATGAAGACTTCTCAAAGGCGCAGTCACGCGGCTGCGCCTTTTTGTTTTGGAGGTTACGGGTGAAGATTCTTGCACTAAGCGCCAGCCCTCGCAAGGGCGGCAACTCCGACCTTCTGCTCGATGCCGCGATAGAAGCCGCGGCGGGCCGCGGCGCGGAAATTGAAAAAATCCACGTGTACGACCTCTCCATAAAGCCGTGCATCGGATGCCTGCGCTGCAACGTAATCGGCAGGTGCGCGCAAAAAGGCGATGACTGGGCCGCATTCGCCGCGAAGTTTATGGAAGCAGATGCCCTGCTCATCGCAGCGCCGGTCTATTTCTGGTACGTGCCGGGCATGCTCAAGACGCTTATCGACAGGTTCCGCTCGCTGATTCAGGTGACAATGGGGACGGAGCACATTACCTGCACGCCCCGCGATTGGAAGCCGAAGGACTTCGGCTTCATACTGACGCAGGGCGAGCCCACCGGCGACGACCTCGCGCCCGCAATCGAGATGCTGCGCACGTTCGCAGACAAGATGGGCCGGGGGGGCGCAGTGGTCGGAGAAGTGCTTGCAAAAGGCCCTGCGCTCAAGGGCCAGGTGGCGATGAATCGGGAAGAGCTTGCGGAGCTTTTCACGAAAGTCGGCCTGCCTGCCGATGGCGAGTTCGTGGAAACGCAGCACATGCGCTACAGGAAATACTTCGAGGAAGCCCGCAGGCTCGGCTCCGACATAGCCGCGGGATAAGCCTTACTTCCACTCGCTTTCGCAGTATCCGAGGAACGGCGCATCGGCGACAATGCGGACCTTGACCTTCTTGCCGGCGCCCACCGGCTCCTTGAACGTGTAGTACGCGTCCAGTTCGGGAGTGTGTTCGAACTTCTTGTCCATAACGACCTTGCCCTTGTCGTCCATTATCTGGACCCGTGGCAGGAATATCTTCGGGTTGAATCCATAGTACTCCTCGCCGAGAGTGCCGTAAAGGTCGATGTCTGCGGTGCTGACTTCGACGTTGCCGTCCGTGTGGAGCGTGTACTTGAACTCGATCTTGCCCGGAGCGCCCCACTTTGGCGCTATCGTCTTGCCCTTCTTGACCTCGAAGTTCTTCGTCTTGGTGCCTCCCCAGATTCCGACGCTCCCCTTGTTCTGGACGGCCACCTCGCCGTACCTGATGAAATACTCGCCAACGGGAAGCGCAACCGGCCTTTTATCGCCCGCAAGCTCGAACGACACGAAAGGGCTGCCCTTGATTTTCAGCGTCCCGAGGATGACGGCATAGGCGAGTTCGCCCTTGCCGTTGAATCCCTTCGACAGGGACAGCTTTCCCGTGGCCAGCTTGATTTCGCGCAGGCGCAGCTTCGAGCCGTCTTCTTCGACCTCGATTTCGTAGAAATCGTCCTTGACCTTGATGATATTGGCGAGAATAGCTGCAGCCTTGGCCTTCTTGCCGACGATGATGGCGTCCTTTTTCACCTCGTTGTACTTGGAATTCGAATTCTCATCTATTACGGCGATGGTCTCGCCCTTGAACCGCCCTGCCATCCATCCGTATCGCCTGTACTCTATCTTGCCGGCATCGTCCCTGTGAACTTCCACGGCGCACGGCAGTTCCTTGTCCTTCTCGTACGAAATCTTCAGGACGACCACGCCCCCGTTCCGGGAAAGCTGCGTGTCGGGCTTGCCGTCCGCATCGCAGTCCACCGCTATCGACTCCCCGAGGTCCTTTACGCCGAAGCTCGTTATCTTGCCCTTGTGGGGATAAGGCAGGAACAGGTCGCCCATCGCTCCAGTCTGGAGAGGAAAGTACTTGGGCTTGGGCGTGTGCCTGGGAGTCTTGAACGGGAACTCCTTGACGTAACCCGGCTTCAGCTCGACCTCGACCCAGGGCTTTTCCGGCTCTTTCTTGACGACAGGCTCCTCGTCCGGTCCCGGCCCGGGCGTTTCTTCGGAAGGGCCGCGCTTCGCCTCCTCCTCCTTTTTGCGCGCCTCTTCGGCACGCTTTGCCTCTTCTTCCTCCAGGCGCTTCTTCTCGGCCTCGCGCGCGAGGCGCCACTGCTCTTCCTTTTCCTTCGTTTTTCGCTCTACCTCAGCCAGCCTTTCCGCCTCGGCGATGTCCTTCTTTCGCTTCTCCTCGGCCCACTTGTCGCGCTGGTCCGAGAGTTCTCTGATTTTGTCGGCGACATCCGTCGCGGCGGCAGTCGCGGCGTATTCCGAGGGATACGACCGGAGTATCTCGATAGCCTTGTCATATTCCTTCGAAGCCACCAGTGGGGCTATCTGGTTCAGGTGCTGGTTGAGGGCCTTTACGGCATCCCAGCAGACCTGCGCCCTCATCCGAAGCTCCACAATCTCCCCGGTCCAGTACGGGATATCAGGCTTTCGGAACTTCTCGGGATACTGGTCCAGCGCTTTGAGCGCCAAATCGAAACTGCCCGTGGCCATGAGGGAATCGTACTTGCTCCTGACCTTATTAAACTCGCTTTTCGCTTCCTCCTTCGAAAGTTCCGCCGCCTTATCGACGAGCGCCCTGATAAGATGCGACCACGGCGTGCCGAGTGCGAGGTTGTCAGCCTTCTTCAGGATTGCGACGGCCTTTTCCGACTGCCCGCTTCCGCCCGCAATCGCCGCTTCGGCCTGCGCTATAAGCTTCTTTATCTTGACTTCGCTTTCGACCGCAGCGTCCGTTTCCGGTAGTATCACGGTCACCGGCATGAAGCAGATGACGAGTAGTATCACGGCCAGCGCGGCTTCGGCGACGATTGTATAGAGCAGCCACGGCGGCGCGCCGGAACCTCCTCCGGTAAGGCCTTTCTGAAAAACTACGCCGACGGTCTTGCCTTTTCCGCCTCTCTGCGCGGTGCGCACCTTCTGCATGAGGCGAGCAACGCAGATGGCGCAGTAGCAATGCTCGCCGTCGTAGAACGCGCCCCCTTCGTCCACTTCCTTTGCGGCGACCCTGACGCCGCAGGATTCGCACGTGTAAAAGCTTCGAGCCACAGCCGTTCCCGCCTTATTTTTTCAGTGCCTTCTCGAACTCGGCAAGCTTCTTCTCGGAATAGGCCTCGGTCTTGTCGCCGATAACCTCCTGGAACTTGCGTCCGTGTCGCTCGCCGGTCTTCAGGACGAGCATGTAGCGCTCGTCCGCAGTGAAGGTCAGGCCTTCCTTCAGAAGAACATCCACGTGCTCGTGCGCCCCGTCGCCCTTGAGCGTTTTTTCCACCTTGAATACCCAGTACGCGTAACCCTCGCGCTCCTCCTTCACGACGGCCTTGCCCACAATCACCAGGTCGGCCTTCGAGAGGGCTTCGGACAGCGTGACGGGCTTCGGCGGACTGAGCGAGGAATTCACCTTCCTGACAATCTCATCCTGGGCGGGGAGCGACGGTCCGATAAGGGGATAGCCCTCCTTTTTCAGCTTGCCCAGGAAAAGAACCCATTTGCCTTTCGCGATTTCCTGCGCCGCCGTCACGACGATTTCCTTGTGCTCCAGCTTGCCCTTAAGGACCTTCTCGACCACCATTGGCGTGTCTACCGCCTCGCCTTTGGCTATCTTTGCCTTCCTCTCGGCTTCCCTCTTCCTGGCTTCTTCCTCGATGCGCTTCTTTCCTTCCTCGTCGAAGAACTCGGGCGGTTTCTCGGCCTTGACGCTCGCTATCACGACGAGGTCGCACGCGGCGGCTGCGATGGCAATGAGCCTGTCGCCGCCCGGCTTGACCTGGTACTTGGAGAGTTCCTGGCCCAGCGTGCCCATCGGAGTGGCGGCAAGGAACTTCACCAGCCCCACGCCCGGCGCGAACCACATGGTCATCGTGAACTGCATGCCCTCCTCGTCGTCATCCCCCGGTCCCATCATGCCCGCCGGCAGCTTGTACACGGTCACGACCTTGACCGCATTCTGGAACTCGCCCGCAGGCGTCTTTACGGACTCAGTACCTGCAACGGTGTGCTCCAGCTCCAGCTTCATGTTGGGGTCCGTGGGGTCCGCGCCGAGTGTGCTTTTCCACTTCTCGCCTTTCTTCGGGGGAAGTTTCAGTATTTTGAACTGGCCCTGAGTCCCTTCGACCGCCTGGTGCAGGAAGCCCTTTTCTATCTTAAGCTCCGTAGGCAGCATGCCGAACATGGCTTTCGAGGTCTCCATCTTGCAGCCGTTCTTCGTGACCTCGGTGATGGTCAGCTTCTGTTTCATCTCTTCTTCGTCCATGGGCATGGGCGGCATCTCTTCCCCGCCATCCATCTTGAATGTGTATTCCCACGAATTGCCCTTCTCCATGGGAAAATACTTCATGGCTTCGAGCATCTCCCGGGGAGACGGTCCTTTCTCTTTTTCCTTCTCCTTTTCTTTCTCCTGCTCCGCCGGCTTCTCGGCCGGCCCGTCCTGGGCAACGAGCATTGAAGAGGCGCCGATAAGAAGCGCCGCCGCGAACAGACACGCGATAACTGCCTTCATTTTTCCGTTCCCTTCCGTCAGTAATGCGAACTGCCGGTTGCGCACGGTGCACCCCGTCAGTGTCGAATCATTATATCCCGCCGCCAGCGCCAATTCCACAGGACAATTCGACGTCGGCGCCAAAATGCGTGTGGGCTGTACGGCTACTCTTTCTTGAGCGCTTTCTGGTACTCTTCCTGCTTTTCTTTGGAATATTCCACAGGTTTCTTCTCGAGCGGCTTGAAGAACCTGCGACCGAAGTACTTGCCCTGCCTGAGCATCAGGATATACTGCTTCGATTCCTCCAGCACGATTTCCTTATCCAGCAGGACATCCACGTGCTCGCGGGAAGTTTTTCCTTTCAGCGTGCTCTCAACCTTGAGGACCCAGTAGCAGAATTCTCCCCTGTCTTCCCTTACCACAGGCTTGGCCACGACGACGAGTTCGGCATCAGCGAGCTTTTCGGCAAGCGTTTTCGGTTTGGGTGGATTCTGCAGAGCATCTATTCTTTCCAGAAAAGTCTTGTCTGCCCCGTACACATTCCCTATTACCGGGTAACCTTCCTTCTTCAGCTTGCCCAGAAAAACCACCCATTTCCCATTCCCCATCTCCCGCCGGGTGGAAACGGCAATCTCTTTGTGCTGCAGCTTGCCTTTCAGGACTTTCTCCACGACGAGCGTCACCTGGACGGCCTCGCCTTTCTGCCATTTCTTCTTTCTTGCGGCGCGCAACTCCTTCATCTCTCTGCGGAGCTTCTTCAACCCCTCCTTGTCAAGATTATCTTCCGAGGGTACTTTCAGGCTCGCTACTACAGCCGTGTCGCAAACCTCGAGCGCCAGTGCCAGCTCTCTTTTACCGCCTTTGGCCACCTTGTACTTGGCAAGGGTTTGCTCTATCGTGCCGAAAGGCCACGCCGTCACCGATTTGACAATGCCGACGCCCGGGGCAAACCAGGTGGTCATTGTGATTCTTGTCTCCTCGTTCCCCGGTCCCCCGCCTGGGGTATCGTAGTAGCTGACAACCCTGACCGCATCCCGGAACTTGCCCGCAGGTGTGTTGATGTTCTCGATTGCTGAAACGGTGTGGCTAACAATCAGCTTGTTGGCCGCACCCCATGGAGACTGGGTTTCCGTCTTCCATTTTTCTCCTTTCACCGGCGGCAGCTTCAGAGCCCTGACCGCGCTGCCGATGAAGCTTAGCGAGAGATGAAGGTATCCACCCTTGACGAAGACCTTTTCCGTGCCCGCAACGCCGAATGCGCCCCCCTGCACTTCCATCTCACAGCCTTCTTCTGTGACCTTGGTTACTTTCTGGGTCATATCCTGGGATTCACTCATATGAACAGGGTTGCCATCCGGGTCGCCGAATCCCATGTAAGTCTTGTATTCCCAGGAGTTGTCCTTCTCCATCGGAAAATATCTCATTGCTTCGAGCATGGTCTCGGGCGAGACTTTGGGCTTCTTGTCTTCGGATTTTTGTTTACCTTCCTTATCCTGGGCGAGAGCCGGACCGGCGACGAGCAGAATCGCCGCTAAGATAAGACTACAGGCTAAAACAGCTTTCATCCTTCAAATCTCCCGACCGGGACCGGCTGCACACAAGATTATACGCCATCCGGGGCGGAAATTCCAGAAAAGGTGCTTTCGGCACCCGAAATCTCTCCCCCGTCTCCCGGGAACTACGGGATTTACGCGCATTCACAAATGGAGATTTTCACTAAATTTAAAAAACGCAAGGGAAATGGTGGAAAAAACTTGACCCCGATTTGCCTCGTGTTATAGTCCATGCCTTCGGGCGAAGATGGGGCGTCCGAAGGAAAAACGCTTATGATTGATAAATCTGGCCGCGGCCGTGAGCGCGGATTAGCCTGCGACGCGAGAGAGAGACAATGGATGCTACAACCGAGCCGCTGCTTGAAGAGAACAAGTTCTTTTGTTTCCAGTGCGGCAAGTGCACATCGGTCTGTCCGGTGGCTTCCCACAGCAAGGCTTTCAACCCGAGGCTGATAGTCCTCACCGCCCTGTTCGGCGACAGGAAGGAACTGGCCGTACAGGATTCGCCAATCTGGCTGTGCACCACGTGCTACAACTGCCACGAGCACTGCCCCCAGGATGTCAGCCCCATCGACGTCATCTACAACATAAAGAACCTCTCCGCCAGGCTGGGCAACGCCCCCGACACCTGCGAACAGGTGGCCCAGGCAATAGCAAAGACCGGCTTCGCCACGCAGGTCGGGGCTTCGGTAAATTCGAGAAGGACGAGACTCGGGCTTCCGGAATTAGAGGAGATTGATGCCGGCGAGCTTGCCGCCCTGCTGGAGTAAAGCCGGTGAACGACTGAATCAGAGGCTGGCATGACTGGAAACGGCTCGACCATCACGTTTTTCACGGGATGCCTTATCCCGACGAAATATCCCCAGGTTGAACTCGCGACGAACGTGCTGGTGCGCAACCTCGGGATTCCCGTCAGGCAGGTGAAGGGATTCTCGTGCTGCCCCGACCCTATCTACTTCAGGGCAAGGGACAACTACCAGTGGCTGACGCTCGCGGCGCGCAATCTCTCCCTCGCCCGCGAAGCAGGCGCGGACATAGTAGCGCTCTGCAGCGGTTGCAACTCCACTCTGCGCGACGCCGCCCACATCCTCGAGGAAAACGGCGAGCTGATGAAGGCGGTAAACGCAAGGCTGGAGAAAACCGGAAGGTTTTACGACGGCAAGACCGGCGTCAAGCATGTGATTGCCTACCTGCGCGACGACGTCGGCGTTGAAAGAATCGCGGCATCGGTCGTCCGCAAGCTTGCGGGGCTTAAGGCCGCGCCGTTTTACGGCTGCCACATACTCAAGCCGAGCGAGGTGATGCATTTCGAGGCATCGCTGCGGTTCCCGCGCAGTTTCGACCCGCTGCTCGAAGCCACGGGCGTCGAAGTGGTTCATTACGGCGCGGAGAGCAACTGCTGCGGCAAAGGCTCCCTGGACGAGGAAATAGGCCTCTCGATGGTCAGGGAAATCGTTTTTTCGGCAAGGAACGCGGGGGCCGATTTTATCTGCGTGGTCTGCCCGTATTGCTTCGCCGCGCTCGAGCTGGGGCAACTCGCCCTGAAACGAAACAAAGAAATGGAAACGGGTCTGCCAGTCGTGTTCTATCCGCAGCTCCTGGCACTGGCGCAGGGCGCGACTGAAGAGGAAGCGGGCCTGCAGCTTCACAAAATCAAGGCACAGGTTATCGTCGAGGCGCTGGCACGGGCCGGCAAATAAGAAGCAGGGCTCAATGCTTCGCGGAGGTTGGCTTTGGCTTCAGAGAAAGAGGAACGGGAACCCAGGATAGGCGTGTTTGTCTGCCACTGCGGCCTTAACATAGGCAGTGTGGTCGATTGCGCCGACGTGGCCGAGTTTGCCAAAGGCCTTCCGGGCGTGGTGCATGCCGCCGACAGCAAGTACACGTGCGCCGAGCCGGGACAACAGGAGATAAAGAACGCCATCGCGGAACACGAGCTGAACCGCGTCGTTGTCGCGTCATGCTCGCCCCGGATGCACGAGCCGACGTTCCGCGCCGCCCTGGCGCAGGCCGGGCTCAACCCGTATCTCCTCGAGATGGCCAACCTGAGGGAACACTGCTCCTGGGTACATGCGGGCAAGAATAAGGAAGCCACCGCGAAAGCCAAGGACCTCGTAGCCATGGCCGCGGCGCGCGCGGCGCTCCTGCAGCCGCAGGAAGAGGCGGAAGTCAGGGTAATACAGAAAACTCTGGTTATCGGCGGCGGCGTGGCGGGGATTCAGGCATCCCTCGACCTTGCCGACGCCGGCTACAAAGTCTATCTCGTGGAGAAAGAGCCGTCCATCGGCGGGATTATGGCGCGGCTCGACAAGACGTTCCCCACAATGGACTGCTCGATATGAATTCTCGGCCCGAAAATGGCGGATGCCGGTCGGCATCCGAATATCGAACTGCTGACCCTCTCCGAAGTCACGGAGGTGAAGGGATACGTCGGCAACTTCCACGTCAAAGTCCACAGGCGCGCCAGATATGTGGATGAGAAGGAATGCACCGCATGCAACGACTGCGTCGAAGTCTGCCCTGTTGCACTGCCGGACGAGTTCAACGTGGGCTTCTCCACGCGCAAGGCGATATACCAGCCGTTCCCGCAGGCCGTACCCAGCGCCTTTGTAGTCAATCCCGGCGAGTGCCTGGGCAACAACCCAATAGCCTGCGGGAAGTGCATCGAGGCGTGCGAGAAGAACTGCATCGACTTCGACATGACGGATGAAGACGTCGAGTTCGATGTGGGCACTATTATTGTCGCCACCGGCGTGGACGTCTTTGACCCCACTCCCCTCGAAGAGTATGGCTACAGTCGATTTCCCAACGTGATAACAAGCCTTGAATTCGAGCGGCTTATCAGCTCGTTCGGCCCGACACAGGGCGAGCTTATCAGGCCCTCCGACGGCAAGGTGCCCGAGACCGTGGCCTTCATACAGTGCGTCGGCTCGCGAACCGAGAAAAACGGTAGGCCTTATTGCTCCAACATCTGCTGCATGAACACCGTCAAGGACACCCTGCTTATCAAGGACCACTGGCCCGGGGTTGACTGCAAGGTCTTTTACATCGATATCCGCGCCTTCGGCAAGGGATTCGAAGACCTTTACAAACGCAGCCGCGGCGAAGGCGTCGAATACATACGCGGAATCCCCGGCCTGATTGAGGAAAACCCCGAGACAGGGGACCTGACCCTCACGGTAGAGAACGTCCAGTCAGCCCAAGTCGAGAAGCACACGGTCGGCATGGTCGTCCTTTCCATTGGCTTGGAACCCCGCAGGGACAACGATACGGTTAAAAGCCTGCTTTCCCTTTCATACACTCCCGATGGCTTCTTCATGGAGGCGCACCCGAAGCTGATGCCGGTGGATGCGCCGACGAAGGGCGTGTTTTTCGCCGGATGTGCCGAAGGGCCCAAGGATGTGAAAGACTCCGTGAGCCAGGCGAGTGCGGCGGCCGCAAGGGCCAACCGCCTCATGCGCCAAGGCTCCGTGAAGGTAGAAGCGATAACCTCCATGGTGGACGAGCAGTTATGCCGGTCCTGCGGTATCTGCGAGAACGTCTGCCCCTATCACGCAATCACGGTAGACAAGGAAAACAAGAAGCCGGCAGTGGTTGTGGAAGCTGCTTGCGCAGGCTGCGGAACCTGCGCGGCGGAATGCCCCTTTGGCGCTATTTCGATGCGCCACTTCGCCGACGAACAGATAGAAGCCCAGATAGATGCCATGCTTGCTGACAATCCGCAAGACAAGGTGCTCGTCTTCGCCTGCAACTGGTGCTCTTATGCAGGAGCGGACACCGCCGGCATTACCAGGCTGCAGTACCCGCCAAGCGTAAGACTGATTCGCACGATGTGCTCCGGTCGCGTGGACTCGAAGTTCATCGAGCGCGCGTTCTTGCGTGGTGCGGCGATAGTGCTCGTATCCGGCTGCCACTTCGCCGACTGCCACTACATAAGCGCCAATCGCTGGACCCAGAAGCGAGTCGTGAAAATGTGGGATAAGCTCGAAAAGATGGGCATCCGTCCGGAGCGCCTGCAGCTTGAATGGATTTCCGCGGCCGAAGGACAGAAGTTCGCAAGGACGATGGCGGAAATGGAAGAGCTGCGCCGGAAGGTCACGATGAAAGAAATAGAACACACCATCCGGGCGTTTGAAGAAGCCGGAAAGCCCAAGAAAGCCAGGAAAGAGAAGGTTACCGCGTCGTAGGAGGAGTTAATGGCGGAACAGGCTGACTTCAAGTGCCTGCGGTGCGGGCTGGAGTATACGGGGCCTTTCGACCCGGACTCGGAGCCCCAGGAGCGGTCGTGCCCCAAATGCAGATCGAACTCGATACGGCGGCTAAAGGACAGGAAAGACAAGCAATCAAAAGCACAAAGCGGAGGCGATAAATGAGAAAGCTCTGGCGCAAGCCGCTTGACTCGAAGGAAGTCAAAGTGCCCCGGGGCGAAGTCCACGTCATCGAGGACCGGTGCAAAGGCTGTGGGTTCTGCATCGAGTACTGCCCCCGCGAAGTGCTCGCGCTGTCGGACAAGTTCAACGCAAAGGGCTACCACCCGCCGGATGTCGTCAAGCCCGACGCCTGCGTCAATTGCGGGCTGTGCGAGCTTATCTGTCCCGAGTTTGCGATATTCTCGACGTTAGCCGAAGAGTGCGAGGCAAATCAATAAGGAGCATAGGCCGTGTCCATAAGGAAAGCGGTCCTGACCGGCGAGCATTTCTGGCAGGGCGACGTCGCCTGCGCGGAAGGAGCCCTGGCAGCGGGCTGCCGGTTCTTTGCGGGCTATCCAATCACGCCCGCAAGCGAAATAGCCGAAACGATGAGCAGCCGGCTGCCGCCGATTGGCGGGGTCGTCGTCCAGATGGAAGACGAGATAGCCTCCATGGCGGCAATCCTCGGCGCATCATGGGGAGGCGCCAAGTCCATGACCGCCACGAGCGGGCCGGGCATCAGCCTCATGCTCGAGAACGTGGGCTTGGGCATGATGATGGAAGCTCCGTGCGTCGTCATTAACGTGATGCGCGGCGGGCCCTCCACGGGCCTGCCGACCGACTGGGGACAAGCCGACCTCATGCAGGCCAAGTGGGGCTCACACGGCGATTACGGGTGCATTGCAGTGTGCCCTGACAGTCCCCAGGAGTGCTTCGACCTCGCGATTGAAGCCTTCAATCTCTCGGAAACGTACAGGTTGCCCGTCTTTCTCCTTACGGATGCCGCAGTGGGGCACATGACGGAGAAGGTAGTGGTTCCGCCGGAAGACGAGATAAACATCAAACCCCGGCGGCTCACGAGCAAGAAGCCGGGCGAATACAGGCCATACGACTACGGCAAAGACCTCGTCCCGGATGGCATTGTGGCAGGCCAGGGCTACAATATTCATACGACCGGGCTGACTCACGACGAGCGGGGCTATCCCGTCATGACCGCCGAGGCCCAGGATGCGCTGATCCGGCGGATTAATGACAAGATACGCAAGAACGCCGACAAAATCATAATGACTGAAGAAAAAGACATCGAAGACGCGGATGTCGTGGTCGTGTCTTTCGGCATTGCCAGCCGCGTGGTCGGACCCGCAATCAATCAGGCGAAAAAGGAAGGCATAAAAACGGGCCTTCTCAGGCTCAAGACCATCTGGCCGTTCTGCGAGAAACGCATCCGCGAGCTTGCAAAAAAAGTCAAGGGCTTCGTCGTAGTCGAAATAAACTACGGGCAAATTGTGCTCGAGGTCGAGCGCTGCGCGGGCGGAAAGGCGAAGGTGCTGCTGCAGGAGCACATGGGCGCCGGCGTGCCCACGATGGAACAGATTCTGGGCAAGATAAGAGAGGCTGCAAAATGACAACGCAGACTCAGAAAAAACCGAGTATTAAAAGCAAGGCGACCCACCCTATCGAAACCCTGCTCAGAATGGACCGGATTCCCCACATCTGGTGCCCGGGATGCGGCATCGGGATTGCGGTCAACGCCCTCGGCCAGGCGATAAAGGAAGCGGGACTCGACCCGAAGAAGATAGCGGTCGTGAGCGGGATTGGCTGCACCGGAAGGGTAGCGGGCTACGTCAACCTGGATTCCTTCCACACGACTCACGGACGTGCCATACCTTTCGCGACCGGCCTTAAGCTCGCCAACCCCGAGCTTACCGTAATCGTGTTCTCGGGCGACGGCGACCTGTTTGCCATAGGCGGCAACCACTTCATCCACGCTGCGAGGCGCAACGTCGATATAAACGTCTTCTGCATCAATAACTTCATCTACGGCATGACGGGCGGGCAGGTATCGCCGACAACGCCCATCAAGCGCCTGAGTTCGACCACTCCCTACGGCAGCTTCGAGCCGCCTTTCAACCTGCCCTACCTCGCCATGTCCAGCGGCGCGGTGTACGTCGCGAGATATACCGCCCTTCACGTGCGAAGGCTGAAAAAGTCTTTCAGAAAATCCCTAACGCGCAAGGGCTTCTGCTTCGTCGAGATTGTCGCGCCCTGCCCCACCGTATACGCCCGGAGGAACCGCCTGGGCACTGGACTCGACATGATGAGGTTCTATCACGACAACTCGATTATCAAGCACGGAGCGAATCCCGAAGAGGCGGAAATAAAGGCCGGGAGCAAGATACTTATCGGCAAGTTCCGGGAGGTTGACAAGCCTACCTTCACGGACATGGTGGAAGAGAATCTCATGCACTCTATCGGAGAAGGCGACGGCCCGGCTCCGAAGCTCAGCGTGAGACCGGACATTAAATCAAAGCCCAGGCTTCGCAAGCGAAGGTGAGACACATCGCGCGGCAGAAAGCCTGATTGCGGGCAGATTGAGGAGTGAGGCCAGTGACGAAAAGCAGTTCAGCCGGCAAGTCCGCCACCCTCGAAGAAACGGCAGTAAAGCTGTGTGGATTCGGAGGACAGGGCATTATCCTGTCCGGCCTCCTGATTGGCAAAGCCGCTTCAATATACGACGGGAAGCAGGCAACTTTCACACAGTCATACGGTCCCGAAGCAAGGGGCGGCGAGTGCAGCGCGAGCGTGATTGTCTCCAGGCAGCGGTCGAGCTATCCCTTCGTCGATAATGCGGACGTGCTCGTGGCCATGTCGCAGGTCGCCTACAACAAGTACATCAAGCAGTTGAAGGAAAATTCGCTGCTCATCATCGACTCGGACCTCGTTGACCCGCACGGCACGCCGAAAGGCACGACCATCCGCTCAGTCCCCGCCACCGCAATCGCCGAGAAACTCGGAAACAAGATAGTTGCAAACGTGGTGATGCTCGGCTTTTTCACCGCGGCATCAGGAGCTGTGTCTCCCGAGGCGATGAAGAAAGTCGTTTCGGAGACCGTGCCCAAGAGGTTCATAGACTTGAACATGAAGGCTTTCGACATGGGCTACGAGCACAACGATGAGTCCTGACAGAGGCGCGTATGAAGCTGAGTGTAAGCAAGCAGGGCATCCTGAGAACCGGCCTCGAAAAAGTAGAGGAAATTAGCGGAGAGAATGTTTACCGCTGCTACCAGTGCGGCAGGTGCTCGGCGGGCTGCCCAATGGTCGAGGCGATGGACTTCACGCCGAACCAGATTATTCACATGCTCCAGCTCGGCGACCCCGAGGTCCTGACGGCAAAGGCGCCCTGGCTGTGCGCCGCATGCCATACCTGCGATGTTCGATGCCCCCACGGAATCGACATATCCAGAATCATGGAAGCGGTAAGGCTGCTGACGCTGAGGCAGAACAGGGACTATATAACGCCCGACAGCCTGCCTGCAGAGGTGTACGAGAATCTTCCGCAGATAGCCCTGGTCGCGGCTTTTAGGAAATTCACGGCATGAGAAAAGTCGCGTATTATCCCGGGTGCACCCTGAAGGACCAGGCGCTGGGCTTCGAAGACACCGCGATTGCGGCGCTCGGGGAGCTTGGCATGGACCTCGCGGAGCTTTCGCGCTGGAACTGCTGCGGGACGGTCTACTGCCTCGCAAGCGACAACCTCATGTTCCAGACGGCGCCGATAAGGAACCTCATCCGAGTGAAAGAGGACGGTTTCGACTCGGTCGTAACGCTCTGCTCGATGTGCTACAACACGCTCAAGCGCGCCAACGACCTCGTGCGCGACGATGCCGAGAAGCTCGAAAAACTCAACCTGTTCATGAACCGCGAAGAGACCGACTACGTGCCCGACGTCAAAGTATATCACCTGCTTGAGTTCCTGCGCGACGAGGTAGGCTTCGACAAGGTGCGCGAGAGAGTCAGCCGGCCGCTCGAAGGGCTCAAGCTCGCCGCATACTACGGCTGCCTGCTGACCCGGCCGGAAACGCTCGGCTTCGACGACGTCGAGGACCCGACGAGCATGGACGACCTGATAAAGGCAATGGGTGCACAGCCCGTCCAATACGCGTTCAAGCTCGAGTGCTGCGGTTCCTACGAGACGGTGGCGTCACCGGCCGATGTGGCGGAGCGAACTTACGCGATAATCGGCTCGGCGGTATCGGCCGGCGCCCAGGCGATAGTGACTTCCTGCCCGCTGTGCTTCTATAACCTCGACTCGCGCCAGGAGCTGGCGAAAAAGGCGCACGGCGACCTGAAGTCAATTCCCGTGCTTTATCTGACTCAGCCGCTGGCGGTGGCTTTCGGCCTCGACCCGGAACTCTGCCGCTTCGACAAGTGCCATGTTGACCCGAAACCTATATTCGAGAAGCTGCTGTCGCCTTCCGGTGAGACTGCATGATGAAGACCAGTGACAACAATGGCTCTGCTGGAGACAAGCTGTGAAACGAATAGGTGTTTTCGTCTGCCACTGCGGCATCAATGTAGCCGCCACCGTGGAACCGGAGAAGGTCGTTGAGGAAGTCCGCAAGCACCCCAACGTCGTCTTCGCCACAAACTACGTCTACATGTGCTCCGACCCCGGCCAGGAAACGATACGCAAGGCGATAGAGGAGCACAATCTCGACGGCGTCATCGTCGCGGCATGTTCGCCTACGCTTCACCAGAACACTTTCCGCAAGCTTATCACGCGCGCGGGCTTGAACTACTACCAGCACGAGACGGCCAATATCCGCGAGCAGTGTTCCTGGGTCCACAAGGACAAGGAAGCCGCGACCGCCAAGGCGGTTAAAATCGTTCTCTCCGCAGTCGAGAAACTGGCTCGCGATGAGAATCTCGAAGCCATAAGCGTTCCGGTCACAAAGAAGGCGCTCGTCATCGGCGGCGGCATTGCCGGCATCCAGGCGGCGCTGGATATCGCCAACGCCGGTCACCAGGTCATTCTCGTCGAGCGCCAGCCCTCCATCGGCGGGCACATGGCGCAGCTCTCCGAGACGTTCCCCACACTCGACTGCTCACAGTGCATCATGACCCCCCGGATGGTCGAAGTCGGCCAACACCCGAACATCACGCTCATGACCAACTCGGAAGTCGAAGAAATCGGGGGTTACGTCGGAAACTTCGATGTTAAGATTAAGAAGAATCCGACATTCGTGGACTGGACGAAATGCACCGGCTGCGGCGCATGCACCAGGGAATGCCGCCTCGCGGAAAAGATACCCGATAATTTCAACTGCGGTCTCACCAAGCGCGGCGCCGCCTACATAATGTTCCCGCAGGCCGTGCCGCTCAAGGCCACCATCGACCCCAGGAAATGCCTCATGGTCACCCGCGGCAAATGCGGGGACGAGCCCAAGTGCCTCCCGGCGTGTCCCGCCGAGGCAATCAACTTCGACATGAAAGAGGAAATCATCAAAGAGGAAGTCGGGGCCATAGTAGTCGCCACGGGGTACGAACTGTACCCGAAGGAGCAGCTTGGCGAATACGGTTACGGCAAGATACCGGACGTGGTGGACGGTCTCACATTCGAGAGAATCCTGTCCGCCTCCGGCCCGACCGGCGGCGAGGTTCGCCGCCCCTCGGACGGCCAGGTGCCCAAGGAAGTCGTCTTCGTCCAGTGTGCCGGCTCGCGAGACAAGGAGTTCCACAAGCCTTACTGCTCCAAGATATGCTGCATGTACACGGCCAAGCACGCAATGCTCTACAAGCACAACGTCCACGACGGCCAGGCATACGTCTTTTATATCGACGTGCGCACCGGCGGCAAGGGCTATGAGGAGTTCTACGACCGCACGACCGAGGAAGAGCGCGTCGTCTACCTGCGCGGCAAGGTCTCGCGCATCTTCCAGCAGGGCGACAAGGTCATGGTCTGGGGCATTGACACGCTAACGGGAAAGAAGGTCGAGATTGCCGCCGACATGGTCGTGCTCGCCATGGCCATGTGCCCGCAGGACGATGCGAAGCAGCTTTCGAGCAAGCTCAAGATTCAGATAGACCAGGATGGCTGGCTCGCCGAAGCGCACCCGAAGCTGCGCCCCGTCGAGACGCTGACGTCCGGCATTTTCGTCGCCGGCGCAGCCCAGGGGCCAAAAGATATACCCGAGACCGTAGCCCAGGCATCCGGCGCCGCATCCAAGGTGCTTGCGCTCTTCTCGAAGGACACTTTCGAGCGCGACCCCCTCATTGCGGACGTGGATGAGGACCTGTGCGTCGGCTGCGGCGTATGCGTGGAAATCTGCCCTTACGGCGCCCGCGAGCTTGACGAGTCGAGACACGTTGTTACGGTCAATCCCGTCCTCTGCGAGGGATGCGGCGCATGCGCGGCGGCCTGCCCGTCCGGCGCGATAACGCACGCCAACTTCAGCCCGAAACAGATAATAAACATGGTAACGCCGTTACTTGAAAAATAGTCGAGGTTCGAGATGCCAGCTAAGTCCAAGTCCAACTCAGTCCTGATTGTCGGAGGAGGAATCGGCGGAATCAAAGCAGCCTGTGACCTCTCCGAACTCGGGTTCGACGTACACCTCGTGGAGTCGGCCCCGAACATTGGCGGCAAGCTGCAGCAGCACGACCGCTGGTTCCCGACGGACGACTGCACCATGTGCCAGTCCCTGCCCTACCTGAACATCCAGGGCGCCCAGGAGCGCTGCCTGCGGCGCGTGCTCGCGTTTCCGGGCGTGACTATCCACGCCTATTCCGAACTGGAATCGCTGGACGGCAAGTGGAGCAGCTTCAAGGCAAAGCTCAAAGTAAAATCACGGCTCATCAAGCCCGAACTCTGCAACGAATGCGGCAGGTGCGCTGAAGTCTGCCCCGTTGAAGTCAAGGACAGGTTCCAGGGCGAGCTTGCCATCCGGAAAGCCGCGTACACGCTCTATCCGGGCGCCTTTCCCAACACCTACACGATTGACACGCAAGCCTGCACGAAATGCGGCGAATGCGTGAAAGCCTGTCCCACGGGCGCCGTGGACCTCGACCTGGCAGACGAGACGCTGGAACTCAAAGTGGGCGCGGTCATACTTGCGCCCGGCTTCGAGGAATTCGACCCTGCGCAGCTTCCCAACTACGGGTACGGAAGGCTCGGTAACGTCGTCACTTCCACCCAGTTCGAGAGAATCACGGCAGGCGGCGGCATAACTCCCGGCAGATTGACACGCCCCACGGATGGCGAAGTGCCGCAATCTGTCGCCTTCCTCACCTGCGTCGGCAGCCGCGACACGGAGCGGCCTTACTGCTCCTACGCCTGCTGCATGTACACGCTGAAGGAGGCGATACTTGCGAAAGAACTCCACCCGGACATGGAGACCTACATCTTCTACATGGACATGCGGGCGTTCGGCAAGGAGTGGTGGAAGTACTACCGGAAAGCGCAGAGCCTTGGCGTGAACTTCGTGCGCTGCCGCATAGCCTCGGTCGAGCGTGATTCCGGCGACAACCTCAAGATTAACTACGAGGCCGAGTCAGGCGAGTACCTGTCCCGGGCTTTCGGGATGGTTGTACTTGCCGTCGGACAGGTCCAGCCCGCTTCGAGCAGGCAGCTGGCCGAGACCGCCGGTGTTAAAACCGACGAATGGGGCTTCTGCCGAACGGAAGAATTTCGCCCCATCCAGACAGACAAGACCGGGGTCTTTGCAGCCGGTTCGTTCGCCGGTCCGGCTGACATCTCTGCAACCGTTGCGCAGGCGCAGGCTGCGGCCCTCGAAGCAGCATCGCTTCTGTGGGACCTGCGCAAGCCCGACCGGGAAACTCCCGCGCTTCGCAAGCCCGAAACCCCGAAGTCGGCCGTTCTGGTTGCGGGAGAAGATGCGGGACAGCTCGCTGAAGAGGTTTCCACGCGCTGCAAGCCGGACTACCTTGAAGTGCTCGAAGACGGCTGCCCGCAGGCGGTTCTTTCCGCCGTTTGCGGCTGGGTGCAGGAACACGGAGATATTGACAGGGTCGCTGTTGTTGCACCTCTTTCGTGGTCCTGGGAAGCATTGCTTGTCCAGCAACTGGAAACGCTCGGCATTGCGGCCAACAAGGTCGAAGTGCTCGACACGCGCGCCGCTGACATGAAAGCCGCCGCCCGCATGGCGCAGGCCGCGCTTGCGAGACTGTCTTACGCAGCCGAGGCCGGTGCCGAAACGGTTGAAGTTTCACCTGCCGCGCTTGTTATCGGCGGCGGCGTAACTGCAATGACCGCCTCCCAGGCGCTGTCCGCGCTTGGCTTCAAGGTCCACCTCGTGAACAGCGAAAAAGAGTTCGGGGGACAGGCCGAGAAGATACACACCACCGAGAGCGGCGAGAACGTGGACAAGTTCGTCGCCGACCTCCTTAAGCACCTGAAGAAAGACAAGAACATCTGCAAATACGAAAGTTCGACGCTTCAAACCACAGCAGGTTCAGCCGGCAGGTTCGTGAGCGTGATAGAAACATCGGATGGGCCTGTCGAGATTGTGCACGGAGCCGTCATCGTGGCTACCGGTGCTTCGGAGTATGATTTCTCCGGCAGCGGTTATCCTGACGGCGTAATCAGCCAGTCCGAGCTTGAGTCTAAGCTGCTGAAGAAAAAGCCGAAACTATCCAGCGTCGTCATGATACAGTGCGTTGGCACCCTGAACGAAGAGCGGCCCTACTGCAGCAGGACATGCTGCGCCAAAGCAGTCAAGAACGCCCTCGCGCTCAAAGAAGCCTCGCCGGAGACCGAGGTATTCATCCTCTGCAAGGAGGTGATGACCTACGGCCTGCACGAGCTTGCATACAAGGAGGCTCGCGACAGGGGCATCATTTTCCTGAGATACGAGGATGAGCGCCCGCCGGCGGTCAGCAAGGACGACAAGAAATTCAAGGTCAGGGTGCTCGACCCGCTGCTCGAGGAGGAAGTCGAGCTTCCGGCGGACCTGGTCGTGCTTTCCACAGGCACTGTCAGCGCGGACGCGGCGCGGCTTGCGAAGGCGCTGGGCGTAGAACTCGATGAGTTCGGGTTCTTCAAGGAGGCAAATCCCAAGTTCCGTCCCGTCGAGACCGACCGGGCGGGCATATTCATCTGCGGCCTCGCGCAGGGACCGCAGAGCATGGATGAAGCGATAACACAGGCCGAAGCCGCCGCGTGCAAGGCGGCCGCAATCCTCTCGCGCAGGAACCTGTTTTCGAGCACGCTGACCTCGACCGTCGTCAACCGCTGGTGCGTTGGATGCGAACTGTGCATAACGGTCTGTCCCGTACACGCGCGGGTAATTGACACGGAACAGAAAAAAGCAAAGGTCTACAGCGAGCTCTGCGTCGCCTGCGGAGCCTGCGCGACAGTTTGCCCGTCTTCCGCGGCCAGCTCGACCGCGGCGAACGACAAACAGATACTTGCAACAATAGAAACTTTGTCTTGCGAATAGACACTGAGGAGATTTGAGATGGCTGGATTTGAGCCCAAGATTGTCGGGTTCTTCTGCAACTGGTGCACATCGGCTGCAGCGGACCTCGCCGGCACGTCGCGGCTCGAGTACCCGACCAACATAAGGCCGATACGCGTGATGTGCTCGAGTTCCGTGGACCCCGTGTACGTTCTCAAGGCGCTCATGGATGGCGCCGACGGCGTGCTGGTCGGCGGCTGACACCCGGGCGACTGCCACTATGTTAGCGGCAACTACAAGGCACGCAGGCGCATGAAGCTCCTGGGTTCGGTGCTACAGACGCTGGGCCTGCAGAGCGAGAGAATCAAGCTCAAGTGGATCAGCGCAAGCGAAGGCAGGAAATTCGCCGAAACCGCGACGGGCTTCACGGAAGAAATCAGGAAGCTCGGCCCTTCGCCAATGACCAAAGAAATGTAAGCGACTGCGGGGAGAGAGAAATGACAGAGGCTGTTAAGCTCAAGGTCGGGGACTCCCCTGAGGCCCCGTTGAAGGAGTTCCTGAAAGCGCTGCTCGAGAAGGGCGTCGTTAAGGCCGTGATGTGTTCGCGGCCCATGTCGTCAGGCGCGGTGTCTTACGCGCTCATGGCGAGTCCGGAAGAGATTGAAGCCTGCTCGCCGCTTGCGCCGTGCATGCCGGTGAATGCGGCGACCGTCGTGAGCGACATGACGAAGGTCGAGCCTTTCGACGAGCCGGTGGCGGCGGTGCTGAGACCCTGCGAGGCCAGGGCGCTCGTGGAACTCGTCAAGCTCAAGCAGGCATCTCTGGAAAACTTGCTGCTCGTCTCGCTTGACTGCTACGGCACCGTCTCGCTGTCCGACTTCAAGGAGCTTGAAAAAGGCTCGCTGATTCTCTCGGACAGCGCCGACAAGCTGCGTCCCGCCTGCACAGTCTGCGAATTCCCGGTATCGCCTGTGGCTGACGTAGAAGTCGCTCTCATTGGCACGGACCCCAAGTCCGAAATATTTCTGCTTGGAAAGACCGAAAAAGGACAGGAAGCACTGGAGAAGGCCGGTGTCGGCGAAGCCGGCGCGCCGGCAGGTCGCGACGAAGCGGTCGAAGTGCTCAAGAAGAAACGCCTTGAGGCGCTTGACAAGTTCGCAGCCGAAGCGCAGGGCGCCGTCGCGGGCTGGGACAACCTTCTGGCGCATTTCGCCGACTGCATCAACTGCCACAACTGCAAGACGCTCTGCCCCGTCTGCTACTGCAGGCAGTGTTTCTTCGACTCCGACACGCTGGAAGTCGAGGGACGTCGTCACCTCGGCTCGGCGGCGAGGCGGGGCGCAGTAAAACTGCCCGACGACACGCTGCTTTTCCACATTACGAGAATGAATCACATGGGCCTCTCGTGCGTCGGCTGCGGGCTCTGCTCCGACGCATGCCCGAACGACGTGGATGTTTTCAAGGCGTTCCGAATCGTGGCGCACAACGCACAGAAAGAGTTCGAATACGTTCCCGGCCGCAGCGTGGAAGAAGAGCTGCCGCAGGCCGTGTACAAGGAAGATGAGTTCCAGACAGTCGGAGAATAGCTCGAAAATTTTTTCAGTTAAAAACAGGTAAGCGAGATGACTGAAGAAAAAGGCGCTTTTGTCGAGATTTACATAATGGGCAAGAAGTACCGCGTGCCCGATTCGCTGACAATCATGAAGGCGATGGAGTACGCCGGGTACAAGTACGTGCGCGGCTGCGGCTGCCGGGGCGGATTCTGCGGTGCGTGCGCCACGGTATACCGCCTGCCGGACGACTACAAGCTGCACGTGGCGCTCGCCTGCCAGGAGGTGGTCCGGAAAGGAATGCACGTGGCCCAGATTCCCTTTTATCCCGCCAACAAGGAAAGCTACGATATAGGCAAACTCGCGCCGGAGGCCGCATCTATTCTCAAGTATTACCCCACGGTCTACCGCTGCGTGAGCTGCAACACGTGCACCAAGGCCTGCCCACAGGAAATCCAGGTCATGGACTACGTGCAGGCTGCGCTTCGCGGCGACATTGCCAAGGCCGCGGACATCTCGTTCGACTGCATCATGTGCGGCCTGTGCGCCTCGCGCTGCCCCGCCGAGATACCGCAGTTCAACGTCGGAATCCTGACGCGGCGCCTCTACTCGAAGCACATTGCACCGCCGGCCGAACACCTCGCCGAGCGCATCAAGGAACTCGACGAGGGCAAGTTCGATGAAGAGATAGAAAAACTCATGAAACTCGGTCAGGAAGAGTTAAAAGAACTGTACGTCAACAGAGACATGGAACCTAAGTAGCGGGAGCCGACATGGGAACCTACAGTCCCGAAATGCAGGAATCCATAAAACGCCTGGAATCCACGCGACAAGAGCGCCTCGGCCAGAAAATACCCCTGATGGGCGAGGACGAGAAGAAGGCGCTTCTCGAAGAATTTCACCCGGACTACAAGAAGGGAACCCAGCGCGAACTCAACGTCGGCCCCAGCAAGGGCGAGAAGACACCTCACGAGTTCGCAGACGTGTTCGAGGCGTACTCGCTCATAAATCCCGACAAGTTCGAAATCGGCGAGCCGGACTATGACGTGGATGTGCTCGTCATAGGCGGCGGAGGCGCGGGCTGCGCGGCGGCCCTCCTCGCCCAGGAGAACGGGGCCAACGTCCTGCTGGTGACGAAGCTGCGCATAGGCGACGCCAACACCAACATGGCGCAGGGCGGCATCCAGGCCGCCGACAAGTCGCACGACTCGCCCGCAATTCATTACCTCGACGTGATGGGCGGCGGGCGTTTCGCGAACGACCCGGCCCTCGTGCGTGCCCTGACCATTGACGCGCCGCACGTCATCAAGTGGCTCGAAGAGCTCGGAACGATGCTCGACAAGGAGCCCGACGGCACCATGGTCGAGATTCACGGCGGCGGAACGAGCCGCAAGAGAATGCACTCGGCCCGCGACTATTCCGGCGGCGAGATAATGAAGACACTCCGGGACGAGCTGTTCAACCGCAGGATTCCCTACGTCGAGTTCTCGCCCGCGGTCGAGCTTCTCACCTCCGACGGCACGTGCACCGGCGCGATTCTCTATAACATGGAGACCGAAGAGCTTCGTATCGCGCGCGCCAAGACGACCATCATCGCGACGGGCGGCAGCGGCAGGCTGCACGTCCAGGAATTCCCGACGACGAACCACTACGGCGCTACGGCCGACGGCCTCGTCATGGCCTACCGGGCAGGCGTGCCCATCACGTTCATGGATACCATCCAGTACCACCCGACCGGCGCGGCCTACCCCGAGCAGATAGTGGGCCTGCTCGTCACCGAGAAGGTCCGCGGCCTCGGTGCGCACCTCGTCAACAACGAGGGGAACAGGTACATCTACGAGCTCGAAACTCGCGACGTCAACGCGGCCGGCATCATCCGCGAGTGCAGGGGCCGCGGCCGGGGCGTCATGACCCCCTCCGGCCAGCAGGGAATCTGGCTCGATTCGCCCGTAATCGAGATAATCAACGGCGAAGGGACCATTCAGAAGCAGCTCCCCGCCATGTTCCGCCAGTATGACCGCTTCGGCATTAATATGACGAAAGAGCCGATACTCATTTATCCGACGCAGCACTACCAGAACGGCGGGCTCAAGATTACCGAGTGGGGCCGGGCAGTAGGCGTGGAAAACCTCTACGTCGCGGGCGAGCCGACCGGCGGGATTCACGGGCGGAACCGCCTCATGGGAAACTCGCTGCTCGACATACTCGTCTTCGGACGCCGGACGGGAAAGCACGCATCCGAGGCCTCGAAGGAAATCGAGCCGGGCGCGCTGACTCTGGAGCACGTGAAGAAGTTCCACGGCGAGCTTCAGGAAGCCGGCATCGAGAAAACGCGGTTCTCGCCGACGATTCTGCCGGACTACCGGCAGCCCGGTATGAGAAAGGAAACCCAGCCGCTCATACCCTGACCGGCGAGTGTGCTGAAGACTGCGTTTCACTCGCCCTGCGCATGCGGCGGTGCTTCTTACGGGATTTCTCCAAAAGCTTTCCCGCGCCGTAGGCGAAGGCAGGCCCGGCTACCCGAATCAACTCCGGATACGTGATTATGCCCGCGCCGAGCGCCTTTCGGACCGTTCCGAGCACGTGCCGCGCCGAGTAGAACCGCCTGTCCATCATCTTGCGCATGGCGCGCAGGTCCGACTTGGAGCAGTGGTCGGAGAATATTATCCCATCCTCCGCCACGCGGTAGTCCGGCGCGCCCTCGACAAGCTCGGCAAGCCCGGAATTCTCCTCCATGTGAAGGATGTTGAGCGTCATGAAGTCCAGACCGAGCGAACGCGCAAAAGGCAGGATATCAAGAATTTCCCGCTTCGACTCGCCGATATTGCCGACTATGAAATAGCCGTTCGTCAGGAAACGCGTGCGCCGGAACGCCTCGAAAGACTCCCGTATCCCGCTTACCGTTGTTTTTTTCTCAAGCATCTCAAGCGTCTTGTCGTGCGCGCTTTCCACCCCGATTGACAGGATGCGGAAACCCGCCCGCCACATTTTGCGTAGCAGCGACGGATACTTCGCGACAGACACCCTCGCCTGCACGCCGATTACCTTGCGGATGCGCTCCCGGATGATAAGGTCGCAGATTCGCTCGACGCGCGGGATGTCCACGAAGAAGTTTTCATCGATAATGCCGACCCAATTCGACCTGACCTGAAGTAGCTCTTCAACGACCGATTCCGGCGAGCGCCCGCTCCACGGCCGCCTGCGCCCGTAGGCATCGAGCCTTAGCGCGCAGAACTTGCATTTGAACGGGCAGCCCCACGAAGTCATCACGACGTCGAAATGCACGCCGAAATCGCGCCCCTCGAGCTGCACCCGGTAAGGCCTGCGACGCAGCGTCCGGTCGGGCGGTCTAAGCTCCGCAATAGCGCAGTGTCCGCGTCCCGGCGTCCGCTTGATACCGCCGTTCTCGCGCCACGCAAGGCCGTCAATCTCGCTGAACTTTTTCCCGGAAGCAAGCTCCCTTACCGCATCGTGCCCGTCGCCGCAGACGATGGCCGTGACATTCGGCAGGGATTCAAGTATCTCGTCCGCCCTGTCGGTCGCGGTGCGCCCGCCGACTATTACGGGGATTCCCCGCGGCAGGCTGCGGATGGTTTCGCATACGTCGTCGAATTCGTACTTCCAGTTGAGGCTGATGCATAGCGCATCGAAGCGGCCGAGATTCGCCGGCAGTCTCTTCTCGTAGCGCAGGTCAATCAAAGCCACATCAGGCATAACCTGCGCGGCAGCGGCTGCAACGTATTCGAGCCCCACGGGCGGGAAGAAGCTGTACATCGGCACTTCGCGGCGGTAGGGGTATATGAAAGCCGCTGATTTCCAGGGTTTCGTGCCTGCGTTAAGCGAGGTGTTCATTCACAAAACCTTTGAGCAGCTTCTTCATCTCTTCCTTGAGCACCTGCCTTACGAGCAGCCGGTGGTCAATGTCGAGCCCCGAGAGGTGCATCTGCATGCCCGAAAG
The DNA here is from genome assembly GCA_964641955.1 of uncultured Planctomycetota bacterium. Lineage (GTDB taxonomy): Bacteria > Planctomycetota > SKW154 > SKW154 > DAOVDS01 > CAZXNM01. The sequence continues at coordinate 13,162 of CAZXNM010000003.1, read as the reverse complement.
TTCTCCCAGCGGGCTACCCGCGTCTTCGGCTCCCGCGCCGAGCCGGTTAAGCTCTTCCTCGGCAAGCTCGTGCAGGCGCTCGCGCACCACCTCGTTGAGACTGTCTTCCAGCAGCTCGTTCGACTCGTGGCGAAGTACGTACTGGAACTGCTCCTGCAGGCTCTTCCTGAACTCTTCCCTGTCGAAGTTGATAGGCATGCGCACCTCCGTCCAAACGCGCCCACAGGGAGTATATCACCCGCCCCACCCCCCGTCAACGACGACAACCGGCAGACTCTTTACGTGACCGGCCATCCTCGACTGGCTTGCTTCCGGGAGCCGGGTGGGGTATATTTGATGCAGTACCGGAAACTACCGCAACAAGGAGGAGAGGATAGTGTCTCTTCTGAAATCCGTGACGAAAGCGATTGTCTTCTGTACCGCAGTGCTTCTCGCCGCAGGCACTGCCCTGCCCCAGGAAAAGAATGAGAAAGCCGAGACCTATGACCTCTCCAAGGTCGAGGGGATGAGAGAATTCGACAAGAGCGCCTCGGACCTGCTCGCAAAAAACGGCTTCGTCGTCGTGCCGGAGTTTCACAAGCAGATATTCCAGCTTTACCCGGAAGGCGGCATGAAATACGTCACCACCGACTCCGTCTTCAGGACCTATCACGTGCTTCTCGAAGAAGCGCTGCACGAGCTGGAGAATCTCAACGCCGAGATTGTCGCAGAATTCACATCAAGTGCCGCTGCAGCCTCGGCGAAGTTGATGGATGAAGTCAAAAACGATGAGGCGGGGAAAGCGGCGCGGATGCTGGCGGCGTATTTCGGCACTGCGGCGAAGCTCGCGGACAAGGCTTACAAGCCGGACAAGAGAATCGCGGAAACAGTCGAGGCCGAGCTTGCGAATATCGCGCGCGGTACTTATGGACTATCGAAAATTCTCGGCAATGACGTGGAGTACAAGTTCCACTACGGAAAGTTCAAGCCGGGTGGAATCTACGCGGGCAAGTCCGAACTTGAGCAGTACTTCCGGACCATGGTCCTCTATGGGAACTTCGGGTTCAGAATCTGCTCGAAGCAGGAGACGCTTGCCGCGGCACTCCTCGTCAGAATGATGGCGAAGAACCCCGGCCTGAAGAAGAAACACTCGGAGGTCGAGAAGTGCTACCGGTACTTCATCGGCGAGCCGGATGACCTGACGCTCGAAGAGTACGAGAAGGCATACACCGTCGTTTTCGGGAAGGATGCGGGCGAAGAGAAGTTGGTCGAGAAGCTGCCCGAGTTCCGCAAAGCGCTCGCGAAGCTGCGCGACCCGCGTATCAACGACCAGCTCCTCGGTCCCGAGGAATGGCCGAAGTTCCGGGAGAAGACCAAGGGACTGCGGCTCTTCGGCGTGAAGTACGTCCCGGACAGCGAGCTGTTCCAGGACCTTATTACGGGCGATGACTACATGCCGACCGGGCTGTTTGTCGCCTCCGCGCTGGGCAGCGCCGCCGCCATGAAGAAGGCGAAAGAAGGCAAAGACGAAACTTTCGCGACAAGGCTGGACTCGGCGTGCAGGAGCTTCGGCAAGCGGCTCTCGGACAGCAACTACGCCAAATCGCTGAAGTGCCTCAAGCTGCTGCTGGACGAGCCGCCCATCGGCTCGCCGAAGTTCATGAAGACTGACGCATGGAAGGACAGGGAGGCTTACGGGGTGCTGGCGTGCTGGGCATCGATGCGGCACTCGTGGGCTTTGCAGACCAAGGACTTCTGGATGGTCTTCTGCGCTCAACGACCGAAAGCGGGCTTCGTCGAGACGCGACCGGACTTCTACAAGGCGCTTGCGTCGCTCTGCCGGGAGACTATGACGAAGATTGAAACTTTCAGGTCAGGTCGGAATTCATGCCCCATTTCGCGCGTGAAGGGCCTGCTTGCGGCCCTGGACATCATGATTCCGGCGGAAGAGAAGAAGATGCGTCTCGGGGACCTACCTGAAAAAGACAGAGAGAAAGTCTACGGAGAAAGCGCAGCGCTGCATAGCCTGTTTGAGTCATTGAAATCAGACGGCGAAGACAACGCTGTCAAGCAGTTGAAAGAAATACGAACTATCTGCCGCAACATGGTGGATGGCAAGGAAGTCAAGGAGGAAGACAGGAAGACAATTGCGAAGGCATTCTGCTCGGATGCGCTCAAGAACATGAAGGAGCTGTGCGAGCTTCTGGGCAAGCTCGAGACAATGGCCCGCAAACAGCTTGCGGGAAAGGACTTCAGCAAGGAAGAGGAGGAGCTTCTCATCAATTATGGTTCCACGCTGGCCCACCTCGTGTTCTACAGTGATGATGAAGATGAAATTGTCAAGGATGACATGCCTTTAATCGCCGATGTCTATGCGAATCCGAATCCCCTGATAGGGAAAGTGCTGGAGGTGGGCATTGGCAAGGCAATGCCGATTCACGTCATTATCGAGCACGGAGGCAAACAGTATCTCTGCACCGGCGGGGTCATGTCATACTACGAATTCCCGCAGCCAATCACAAGACGGCTGAACGACCGGGAATGGCGCGGGACGCTCAACTCTGGCAAGGTCGAACTGCCGAAATGGACTTCCTCGTTCGTCGGCAAGTGCAAGAAGAAGAAATAGGAGCATTTCCCCGCTGGATGTTCGCTGTCTTCTATCTGAGCACAACACGCACACGCCGAAATTGGCTTGAATTCGGGTGGTGGGTGGTGTAAGTATTGGTGTTCGCTTGGGTTGCGGTGAAGGGAAATGGCAAAACCGCTCGTCACGGCCGTCGTGCCGGCCTACAACTGCGAGAAGTACCTCGGCGGGGCTATCGAGTCCATCCTCGCGCAGGACTACGAGCCTGTCGAGGTAGTCGTGGTCGATGACGGCTCGACGGACGGAACGCGCGACATTGCAGGCTCTTTCGGCAAGCGCGTGAGGCTTGTCGAGTGCATCCACGGCGGGCCGTCAGCCGCGCGGAACGCCGGAATAGAGGCCGCGAAGGGCGAGCTAATCGCGTTTCTCGATGCAGACGACCTATGGAAGCCGGGCAAGCTTTCGCACCAGGTGCCGCTCTTCGAAAACCCACAGGTGGGATTCGTCTACAGCAACTTCGACTACGTAGATGCCGAAGGGAAGCTTATAAGAACCCGCCTCGGCCGGTGGTACAAGGGGAATATATTCCGCGAGGTTATGAAACATGGCCTTGCATGGACGGGAACGGTCATTGTGAGACGGAACGTCTTCGAGAACCTCGGAAGATTCGACGAGTCAATGCCGGTGGCCGAGGACTGGGACATGTGGCTGCGGATAAGCGCTTACTACGAGGTGGATTACGACATTCGCACGCTGTCCTCGTACAGGATGCACGAGGAGTCGCTGCTCGGGCGGCTGGACTTCATAGACTGGATGGTCCGCAGTCTCAAGAAGAACTTCGAGGCGCACAGCAGGCATGCGGGCATGAGCAGGGCCGAGTACCGCAGGATTCTCGCGCACTACTACTACCGGCTGGGCAACGGCGTGCTGCCGGGAAGGCTTGCCAGGCGCAACAGGCACTACCTCTGGCAGGCGATAAGGACGCATCCGTTCCATTTCAAGGCATTAAGAGCGTATTTCTGGGGCCTGTGCGCGTACTGGCGCGCGCGCAAGTCGGGCGCAATCGGGCTCGACTACCTCAACAGGTAGGCGCTTATACTTTCTTCTCTTTCCATTTCCCGCGGCGGTAGATATAGAGGAAGATGAGCGTCCTGAAGCCCCAGTCCAGCGCCGTGGTGACCCAGATTCCCGCGAGGCCCATGCCCAGCACGACCGCGAGCAGATACGCCACGGGCACGCGAATGGCCCAGACCGAGATGCCGCCGACGATGGCGGGAATTTTCGTGTCGCCAGCGCCCTGGAAGACGCCCCTGAATACGCCTGCAATCGCCATTAGCGGCTGCTCGGCAGCGCCTATCATCAAACAGATAATTGCATAGCTGATGAGGTCGGGCTTGTCGGTCACGATTCTCGCCAGAAGTCCGGGTATTGTCAGAAACAGCAGGCCTACGACGCCCATTATGAGCAGGCCCACCTTGACGGCTTCCCTCATGCCCAATGATGCAAGGTCTTTCCTGCCGGCGCCGAGGCTCTGTCCAACAATCGTGGCAGTCACGATTGCAAACGCGTCGGCGGCCATGAATCCAAGCGATTCTACCGCAATCGCGACGCGGTGTGCGGCGTAGGCCGTGGTGCCCAGCAGCGCGACAATCTTCATGAAACCGAGAAATCCCGTGTGAACCCCGAGCGGTTCCGCCGCAGCGGGGAGCGCGACCTTCAGAACCCTCTTGAACGTCTCCTTTGATACGAGAGCAAAGCTTCTCAGGCGCACGCGCACGGCACTTCGAGCCGAGGACAGGTATATCAGGAGAACCGCTCCCTCGGCGAACCTCGCGAGCGCCGTCGCGTAGCCGGCGCCCATTACACCGTAGCGCGGGAAGCCGAGCCTGCCGAAGATGAGAACATAGTTCGCAACGATATTAAGCGCGTTCGAAAGGATTGAGACTACCATCGGGGTACGCGTGTCTCCCGAGGCTCGCAGCGCGCTTGCGGCAATCATTCCGAGGAACGAAAATACGATTGTCGTTATTACCGTGCGGAAGTAGTACGCGCCCTTGATAGCGACCGCAGGCTCATCCAGAAAAAAAGAGACCAGCGAATCGGCATAGAGAAGAGCGACTACAGTAACCGCAACACCGCCGACAAGCGCAAGCAGCAGGCCAGTGGCTGCGTTGGCCTGCGCCTTCGTTTTGTCTCCCTCGCCGATTGCCCGCGCCACCGTCGCCGTGGTCCCGATTGCAACTGCCATTATAACGACGGTTATCGACCATAGCAGCGGCCCCGCAATGCCGACCGCGGACAGGCCCACCTCGCCGAGGCGCCCGACCATGGCTGTATCGGCGAAGAACATGAGCGTCCAGAAGAAGTTCTGCAGGACTACCGGCCAGACGAGCGCGAGGACAGCGCGGCGCATGTCCCGGCTGCCTCCCATGGCGCGGATGTCAAAGGTGCCCTTCACGGGAAATGCATTTCCTCTCAACGGGAAAACGGCAAAGACAAGAGGCTAACCCGCCGCAGCCCGGGTGTCAATAACATAACGGGAGGCGCAACAGAGAGATGCGTACCGCGGCGCTGCCTTTTTACTTGAAAGGACCGGCCCGATTTCTATAATGCAGTTAATCACGCAGGCGGTACCGAGAATGGAAGACACCGACATTGTAATCGAGGCGAGGACCGGCAACAAGGGCGCGTACAGGGAGCTTCTGCGCAAGTACGCCGACCTCGTGCTGGCGGTGGCATACGCGCGTTCCGGCAACAAGACCACGACGCGCATCGCAGCGGCGGACGCGTTCGTCGAGGCTTCGCGCGAGCTTAGCGGCCTGCCCGACTCGGCGCCGATTGCCCCGTGGCTCGCCGGCGTTACGAGACTCGTCACGGCACGCAACATGGGAACCGCGCGCCAGGTTCCTCTCACACTCGATGTGGCGAAAGAGAAGCTGCTCAAGGCCGTCGAGGAGGCAGGCGGCGCCGGGGAACTGGATGCGGACAGGAAGAACGCGCTCGCCCTCGATGCACTCGCCACGCTGCCAGAGGAAGCCAGAGAGGCAATGTGCCTGAGACACTTCCACAGCGCCGATTATTCGGAGATTGCCTCGGCAATGGCTTCGGATGTGAATCAGATTGACGACCGGATTGCGAAGGCGCGAGAGCATCTCGCGGAAATTCTCGAACCCCTGTTCTGAAAACGACGGAGAGAAAGGAATCAGGACTTCAGGCTATGACGATTACCTGCGAGGAATGCCTGAAACTTATCTCCCGGCAGATTGACCGGACGGCTTCGGATGCGGAAACTCATTCCGTGCGCAGCCATACTCTGCACTGCGAAGAATGCAGGGTCAAGTTCAACTCTATCATGAGGGCCGATTCCCTCGTGGGCAAGGCCCTCCTTTCCCTGAGGCTCAGCGACGGCTTCAGCGCCGAAGTCGCCGAGAAGCTGGCAAGCGCGGACCTCGCGGAGTCGGCAAAAAGTTCGCCCGGGAAACTGTATGGCATTGCCGGTCTGCTCGGGCTGGTGCTCATAGTGCTGATAATAATGCTCGGGGTGCGCTCCGGGCCGGACATCCCCGGTATAGGCAAGATGGGGAGAATCGAGAACGAAGTGGAGCTTGCACCCTACAAGAGCGACTCGTTCTCGAGCGCAAGCCTCGACGAGAAAATACCGCAGGGGGCCAAAGCACGGACCGGCATCGGAAGCGGAATATTGAGGCTGTCGGGCGGCGCGGATGTCGCCGTCGGCAGCGAGACCGAGGTTGACCTGGCCCATTTCCACGACGGCGGTAAAATCCTGCTGGACCTGGGCGAGATTTACGTCATTGCTCCTGAGAGCGGTTTCCAGGTCGATACCGCCGAGGCGAAAATCTACGCGAGGAAGGCCGAATTTCTCGTCAGCCGCAAGACTGCGGGCAAGACGACGGTAGTAGTAAAGTCGGGCAGCGTGAGCCTGCTCGGAGCGGGCGGCGGCATTTCGGTCGGAGCCCGGCAGACATCGGAGCTGTTCGAAGGCAAGAAGCCGAAAAGGCCCGTCGAGGCGGACCTTGATGACTTTCTCGGGTGGGTCCGCCAGCTCGGTTTATAAGGAGGCAGTTGTGAAGTTCCTGCTGGCACTGACAGTTTGCCTCGGGGCCGCAATGGCCCTGATATACGCACAGGAAACTCCTGCGACAGGTTCCATATACGGGCATGTGCTCAGCAGAGACCAGGAGGTAATCGGAGAGGCTCTGGTGAAAGTGGCGTCGGGCCCGAGCCGGCAGGGCGCGTCGGTCCTAAGCCGCGGGCGCGGCACAGTATCCTACGATGGCGGCTTCTTCATTCCCCTCCTTTCCCCGGGAACGTACACGATTGAAGTCTCGCATGATAAATACGCCCCGCGGACCTACGAATCCCTCGCGGTCGAAGCGGGCAAAGGCACTTACATCGCGGCGGAACTCGACCCCCTCTCGGACATAGCCGGAGGAATAAGGGGCTCCGTTTCAATCAAGGGCGTTTCGGTCAAAGACCTGGTCGTCCAGTGCGTGAAAGAGGAAGGCGAGGAACTCCTCGGCAGCGTTACGCTGGCAGAGGATGGCAAGTACGAGTTCGCAAACGTTATCCCGGAAACCTATATTATAATCGTTCTCAAGGGACGAGAGGAGTTATACAGGAGCGAACCACTGCAGGTAGCAAAAAAGAAGAAGCTGACTCATAAAATCAAGCTCTCGCCGGATAAGTTCCTCGAAAAGCCGGGGTCGATATCGGGCAAGGTCGTCGGACCGGACTACAAGGCCGTGAGCGGCGCGTCAATCAGCTTCGACAAGATGCCGCCGGGCCAGAAAAAAGTGACCAGGAAGACGGACGATGAGGGGAAATTCGAGATAAACGACCTGCGGCCTGGTACCTACGAAATCCGGGCGACGAAAAGCAGCATCGGAGAAGACACGAAGCGCGTGACTGTTCGCAGCGGCAAAAACAGCAGGGCCAACCTCTACCTGAAGAAAAAATAGCAGAACGAAGCCGCCTGCGGCGCCGTGCCGCCGCGGCTGCTGGGACAGCATTTCATGGAATATTTCATCGTTCTCGCGGCGGGTGCGTTCGGCGCGGCCTTCGGTTCCTTCGCCAACGTCGTCATATACAGGCTGCCGCGCGAGAACCTCGCAGTGAACAAGCCAACCCTGAGCTTCTGTCCAAAATGCGAAAAAACCATCGCCTGGTTCGATAATATTCCCCTGCTGAGCTACATGCTGCTCCTCGGCCGCTGCAGGCACTGCAGGGAACGCATATCGCCAAGGTATCCCCTCGTCGAGGCGCTCAGCGCCTTTCTCTTCGGCCTGAGCGCGTACCACTTCGCGCTCCCCGGCAACTGGGTCGTTTTCGCAATCTCCTGCGCATTCTGCCTGGCTCTCCTGATAATCACATTTATCGACATAGACTTCAGGATAATACCGGACGTAATAGACAAGCCCGGAATGATGCTCGCACCCGTGCTGAGCTTCGCCGCCCCGTCCCTTCACCTGGCAAGTCTTACGGAACTGCTGGGCTGGTTCGGCATCGACTGGCAGACTGCGGGCAATTCCTTCGGGTGGGCGGACCGAGGCCTCGCCGTCGCGTCATCGCTGCTGGGCATGGCGGCGGGGGCGGGGCTGACGTATCTCGTGGGAGTGCTCGGCAAGGCGGTCTTCCGCAAGGAGGCCATGGGCTTCGGCGATGTCAAGCTCATGGGGATGATAGGAGGCATTATCGGCTGGCAGGCGGTAATAATGACCTTCTTCGTGGGCAGCGCCATCGGAGCGGTGGTCGGAGTGACCCTCATGACCGTGGCAAGGCGCAAGGACCCACAGATTGCCTTCGGGCCTTTCCTCGCGGTCGCGGCCGTGCTTCTCCTGTTCTACCATGAACACATAAGGCATTTCCTGCTCGTCACATATCCGCAATGGATGGCCGGAGCATGACCGTGACCTGCCTCGTTGCCACAAAATATATTTGAATTGGGCTCCCCGTATTTCGTAGGATATTATGGAACAAAGCATATGGAGGTCTCGACATGAGAAGGTTCGTGCTACCGGGTATGACGGCTTTTCTTGTTTTTCTATTTCTTTTCGCCTCTCCAGCCAGGGCGCAGGGCGTGTCGCTGCCCGGCGACGAGAAGCTCCAGATTCGCGTGGACTACTGGCTCAACGAGCTGGTATCGGAAGTAAAGGTGACCAGCGGCTCGTTCCTGGGCACCACGGTGCACGCGTTCGACACCCTGGGCATGGATGTCCACCAGCAGACTTTCGTACCCGTCGTCCTGTCTTACTCGCGCTTCGGCTTCAGGATGGAGTTCTGGCGGAACACCTACGAGGGAGACAAGAACCTCGACGAGCCGGTCATCTTCAACGGAACCCTGTACCCCGCGGGCGACCACCTGCAGTCGAAGTTCGTGATAGACAACTACGACCTGCGCGCGTTCATCGACCTGACGCCGCAGAAAAAGCTCGACGTGTATCCCATGGCCGGCATCAAGTACCGGCGCTACGAAGTCTGGCTCAACGACCTCACGACCAGCGACGCTGAGAACGAGATACTCCATGCGCCCCTGCCCTACGTCGGCGGCGGAATCAGGTTCAACATAAGCAAGTACATCAGCTTCGGCGGCGAGCTGGCCGCAATGAACGTCACCTTCTCGGACTACGACCTGCAAATCAAGGATTTCATGGACCTCCATGCCTACGTCGAACTGCACATAACGCCGAACCTCGTCGCCGTCGGCGGTTTCAGGTACACGACGTTCCGCATCCTCGCAAAGAAGGACGACGTAGACTACGAGATGAGCGAGAGCATCGAAGGAATTTTCTTCGGGGCGGCCCTGATGTTCTGACGGCACGCAGCCGCAGGTTCCGCGTACTTACGCCGGCCCTATAGTCAGCTGGATGTGCACGTGGGTGTCCTTGCGCTCGACCTCGACCGTGCAGATTTCGTTCCTGCCCTTTTTTGCGAAATGCAGCGTGGTCTTGTGCACCTGCTTCGACTCGTGCCTGTCCTTCAACTCGAAATCGTGCAAGGCCATCTGGCGCTCGTAGAACCGGGCAATTTCGTCCACGCGGGTGTCGCCGACTATCTTGATTTTCGCCACCCGGAACAGCTCTCCGGAATCGGAAGCCGGCGCCACGTAAGTGAAGGAGGATGATTCGAGGTACTCGTACCCGCCCTTGAACGGAATCGGGATGTCCTGGAACTCGTCCTGGAATTCGGTGGAATAGCCCTCGGGCTGCTTCAGCGGAAGATAACAGCCGGCGGCCGCCAACAACGCGGACATGAAGAGAAGACACCAGGTCCTTTTCATAAAACCTCCGGATACCGGGAAGCGGCGCTGCTTATCAATACAGGTCCTTCTCCCTTATGCAGAAGAACCATGCGTTCCTGTAGCCGAAATAAATGAGATAGTCGGAATCGCCCTTCTTGATTGTTCGCCAGTCCGCATCGTTTGTGGCAAAGAAGTCAACATCCCTGAAGGGCTTCTTCCACTGTATTTCCCCGGTCTGGTTCTCAACGCAGGCGATTTCCCTGGACCGCGTAAGGACATATGCGTTCTTCCTGCCCGCCAGAAGCAGCTTAATTCCGTCCCTGAGACGCCATCTTTCCTTGCCGTCCCAGCGGTCTATTGCGAAGAACCAGTTGTTCTTGGCCCTGCAGTAAACCATCTTGCTGTTTTTATCCGGCCCGTAGTCTATCGCAACCGGCTCGGCGACAACCTCGGCCTCGCAGGGGAAACGCCAATCGAGCGTCCCATCGCTCGTGCGGATTGAGTAGACGTAGAAGTCCCTGCAGCCCGCGTACAGGCGGTTCTTGTAAAAGTAGGGCGTGGCGCTGAAGGGCCCGTAGGCCTTGTACTTCCACGTTATCGTGCCGCGCGAGGCATCCGCGCAGTAAATCGTGTTGTCCTCTGACACGAAGTAAATGCTCGGGTCATCCTGAGTGCCGCCAGCGACTATATCGCCGCGAGTAACGTGTTCCCAGGTAATAACCTTCGACTCCTTGTTAACCGCCCGGAGCCTGTCATCCCAGGAGCCGTAGTAGAAATGCGATGCGGCCGCGAAGGGCGGGCTCGACGGGGTAAAGCGAAGGCCGTGGCTCCAGACCTTGAAGCCTTCCTCCTCATCCACGCAGTGAATCGAGTCGGCGGCGAGAATGAACAGCTCGTCGAACTTCTTGAGGGTCGTCTTGTCGGATTCGCTGTAGTTGAATATGAACGGCCTGGCCTCCACCGCGGCGCCAATGTCGTAGACCCAGTCTACCGTTCCCTTCTTACCCTCTATCTTGTAAAGCCAGTGCCCCTTGGTTTCGGCGTATACGTTGTAGTCAAGGAGCCACATGCTCACAATCTCGCGGTCGCGCAGATGATACTCCCAGTGCTTGTCGAAGCCTATGGGGTTCAGTTCCACGGGCGGGAAGTTCGGCCTGCGCGCGCTGCGCAGCTTCTGCTCGTAATACTCCTTTTCATCAACTATACAGCCTACAACAACCACGACAACCACTAACGTGAGGACGCAAATCGCAGGCCAGAATTTCATTCCTTCTCCTTTCCCACGTAGCGGGCAAGGTTGACTTTATGTTCCTGTTCGTATCGTTCGAGCTTGTCGATGCGTTTGAGGTCTTCCTCGATGCGGCTGGAGAGCTTGAAAATGTAAGGCTTGCCCTGAAGACGGTCGTTGAGGTCCTGCTTCAGGTTGCGCCACGAGCCCGAGTACAGCTCGTCCCGCAGCGTAATCAGAAGCCGCTCTTCGGACGTAAGAGACTTGACGAATTCTTCGTGGGCATCTCCCATGCGAGCCCAACACCCCCGAAATGTAGTTAGTTTAGCACGAATCTCAGTATATTTGCGTGCTTCGCAAAGTCAAGCAAAAACTGAAAAACTCTGCTTTCAGGATGACGGAACTCCTGTGAAGACACGATGTTCGGCCAATCAGCTTGACCCGCGCGCCGGTGGCGGCTATAATTCGGGCCAGCGCACCGCTGTAAAGAGAGGCTTGCGTTATGCTGACCGAGATGATGGTCGTGGGCGAGATTCAGGCAAACTGCTACCTCGTGGGCGACGGCGAATCCAGTGACATAGCGGTGATAGACCCCGGCGGAGACGGCCCCGACATTATCGCCCGAATCGAGAAGAACGGCTATCACCCGGTCTATATAATCAACACGCACGGCCACATCGACCACATGTGGGCGAACGCGGACCTCAAGGCGGCCTATCCCGATGCAGAGCTTCTCATACACGAAGCAGACGCCGAAATGCTGACAAACCCTTCCGCCAACCTCTCCACGTTCATGGGCCGCTCGATAACCTCGCCCGCGGCGGACCGGACTCTTGCGGAAGGCGACCACGTCTCGGTCGGCGCGCTCGACTTCGAGGTGCGGCATATCCCCGGACATTCGCCGGGCGGCATAGCGCTCGTGACGAAGGACGCGGACGGAAAGACAGTCGTATTCTCCGGCGACGCCCTCTTCGCCTATTCAATCGGCAGGACCGACTTCCCCGGTGGAAGCTACGAAATGCTCATTTCGGGTATCAAGGACAAGCTGCTCAGCCTTCCGGATGATACGGTGGTCTACTCCGGCCATGGCCCTTCGACTACAATCGGGGCCGAGCGCAGGCACAACCCGTTCCTGCAGAACTAAGAAGAGTTTTCCTTTTCCAGAAGCTCCCTGACCATGCATATCCGTGGCATGCGTCGCTTGAACTCGGTGTGCTCCATTCTGTCAACTATGCCGGCCACAAGCTTCGGGTCGAAGCGCTTCGCCGCCTCGGCCGGAGGGACTTTCTCTTCGACGAGCTGCTGGAGTATCTCGTCCGCCTCGCGGTATGTCAGGCCCAGCTCGCCCTCGTCCGTCTGTCCGGTCCAGAGGTCCGCGCTGGGCGGCTTCTTCACTATCGCGTCCGGCACGCCGAGGAATTCCGCAAGCTGCCAGACCTCGGTCTTGTACAGGTCGCCGATGGGGTCGAGCGAAAAGCCCCCGTCGCCGAACAGCGTGAAGTACCCGAGCAGCAGCTCTGTCTTGTTTCCCGTTCCCACCACGAGAGCCTTCAGGCGCCTGGCGAAATCGAACAAAATGGACATGCGCTCGCGCGCCATCTTGTTGCCCATGCGGACCCTGTCCGCCTCGGAGCGCACGCCGAAGTACGCGTCTATCATGGGCGTTATCTCGACGACCTCGCTGTTTATGCCGAGCCCGGACGCAACGAGCTTGCCGTGCTCGAGGGAATCGGGCGACGAGGTCTTGTACGGCATGAGGAGGCCCGTGACTTTGTTCGCACCGAGCGCGCGGGCGCACAGGTAAGCCCCGACTGCCGAGTCCACGCCCCCGGAGACGCCGATTACCACGCCCTGGGCCTGCGCTTCATCCACCACGCGGGTAATGAAGCTCTCGCATATCTTCGCCACTCTCGCAGCGTCTATATCCATTTCATCCCTCCCTGCGGAGATTACGTGAATGGATATTACCATAGAAAAAACCTCCCGGCAACCCCCTGCCCGCCGCAAAACCCGGCTCTCCGCGCCGCGCTCGACTCTCCCGCAGATATCCAAAGGCACCATCATCAAAGCGGGAAAATGAAGATAGGCTGCGAAATATTGCTGCAAGATGGTT
>CAZXNM010000002.1:0-324860 GCA_964641955.1 uncultured Planctomycetota bacterium | reverse complement strand
CGCAGGTGACGTTCACCTGGAGCGGTTCTGATACCGATGGAAGCGTTATCGGTTACTACTACTCGTTCGACCACGACCCGCCGGATATCTGGACGACGGACACGACAGTCACCTCGTCGCCCCTTTCGGAGGGTCAGCACACCTTCCGCTTGGTCGCCATGGATAACGACAGCGAACTTTCGACAGTGGAGTCGCGTTCGTTCACAGTGGAAACAACCGTCAGCATCAACGCCGATTTTACAGCCTCACCCACGTCTGGCGAAGTACCGCTTATCGTAAGCTTCACCGACCTTTCGACCGCCACGAACGGGATAACGAGCTGGTTGTGGGACTTCGGCGACAGTGAGACAAGCACGGACCAGAACCCGATTCATCAGTACATGTACACAGGGACACGCACCGTCTCTCTTACGGTAACCGGCCCCGACGGCTCGGACACGGAAATAAAGACGGCCTACATTAACGTAGTCGAACTCCTGACGCCGCCGCAGGCCGATTTCCGCGCGATTACCACGACGGGAAGTCCTGGCGCCAATATCGAGTTCTCGAACATGTCCTGCGGCCAGGTTACCCTTTACGAATGGGATTTCGACAACGATGGTACCGTAGACTCGAACAGTACAAATCCCTACCACACTTACGATGACACCGGATGGTACTCGGTAAAACTGACCGTAACCGGGCCCGGCGGCACGGACTCTCACACCAGAGAGAAATACATACTCATCGCCAACACGACATGGTACGTGGACTCGACCGCCGCTGCTTCTACGGGTGACGGCTCGTCATGGGCCGAGGCGTTCCAGACCATACAGGAAGGTCTCGACGCCGCTGGAAACTACGACATCGTTCTCGTAGCGGACGGCACTTACACGGGAACCAGCAACAAAGACCTCGACTTCGCGGGTAAGGCAATATACCTAAAGACATACAGCCTTTACGACACGCGTAACTGGACCATAGACTGTGAAAATTCCGGCCGCGGATTCTTTTTCCATTCTGGTGAAACGGAAGACTCTGTCCTTGACAGCTTTACTGTCAAGAACGGTAATGTAAATGATGACGGTGGTGCAGTTCGGTGCGCAGGTGCTTCCAATCCAACCATCGTCAATTGCAGATTCCTGGACAATACCACGACATCCAATCATGGTGGAGGTATTTCCTGCAATGCCTCCAGCCCGAAAATATCCAAATGTATAATAACAGGCAATCTCGCAGATTCTCAGGGAGGAGGTATCGCCTGCCGAAAAGGTTCTAGCCCACTTATCACCGGCTGCCTGATAACCGGCAATATCGCTGATTATAGCGGCGCCATTCATTGCTATGACGATAGCAACCCCTCGATAATCAATTGTTCCATAGCAAACAACACAGCTAATTGTGACGGCGGTGCTATATTCGTTTACTGGTATTCGTATCCATCAATTTCTGACTGCACTATTGCAAATAACTCTGCTGCAGGAAAGGGCGGTGGGCTTGTATGTATGAGCTACGGTGAGCCCGTAGTGAACAACACAATCATATGGGGAAATACCGCTGGCTCTCAGGGAAATCAAATTTTCACTGAGACGACGGGCTTGAATGTTACGCTTAATTACTGTGATTACGCTGACGGTGCAGGCGATGTGGAAGGGGTAGGGACAGTAACGCCGAGTAATTGTATTAATTCCGACCCGCTGTTCATTGATGCCCCCTCGGGTGACTACTACCTTCAGGCCGGTTCGCCGTGCGAGGATAAGGGGGATAACTTGCTTGTGCCAGTGGGGGTTGTAAGGGATTTCGGGGGCGCGTGGCGCATACAGAACGGTACGGTGGACATGGGCGCCTACGAGCGAAACCCCGACGGGACTGTTTATTCCTACACCTGCCCGCTGGGCGCGGCCGGCGACGACGACTGCACCTGCGTCTGCGTAGATGGTTCCGACAACATCTACCTCGCGGGTCGATTCGGCGGCACGATAAACTTCGCCGCACACTGGGGAGGCTCAGACATGAAAACCGCCGGTAGCTTCTGGTCCGTTTTCGTCACAAAAGTAAACGCGGACGGAAGTTACGGCTGGACTCGCATATTCGGCGGGCCTCAGGAGGAGTACGCACACGATATCTGCACGGATTCAAGCGGCAACATCTACATCGCCGGCCAGTTCGAGGACACGGTAAACTTCGCTGCCGACTGGGGCGGCTCCGACGTGAAAACAAGCGCGGGTCAGCAGGACCTCTATATCATGAAGATAAACGCCAACGGCACTTACGGATGGACGCGGGCCGCGGGCGTCATCGGTAGCGGGGAAGCAGCTCAGGCGGTATGCACCGATACGAGCGACAATGTTTATGCTGCCGGTGTTTTCCACGGCAGCGTCAACTTCGCCGAGGACTGGGGAGGGGCCGAAACGAAGACGGCCGCAGGCTCCCAGGACATATTCGTCATGAGGATAAATACAAACGGTACCTATGGCTGGACGCGCAGGATAGGCGGTACCTACATCGAGAGGCCGTTTACGGTTTGCACATACGGAGCTTCCAGCGTATACGTGTCGGGGGAGTACAGGAGCAACCCCGTAGATTTCGCCGGTGACTGGGGCAGCGGCGATTCCAAGCCCTGCGTCGATGGCAAAGATGCATTTATAACCCGGATAGGTACGGATGGCAGCTATGGCTGGACCCGCGTTATAAGCGCCATGGAAGACCAGTCGATCTGGGACTCGTGCCTGGACAGCGCCGGCAATCTCTACGCCGCGGGTTACTTCAAGGATACGGTGAACTTCGCCGCGGACTGGGGCGGTACGGACGAGAAAATCGGCGCGGGAATGTGGGACATGTTCGTCACCCGCGTCAATGCCGACGGCAGCTACGGCTGGACGCGCCGCATGGGAAACACCCTCGAAGACGTGGGCACTTGCATATGTGTTGATGCAGGCGATAACGTCTACTTAGGCGGGTACTTCGGGCCCTTCAGCGCGGAAACCTATGTGCTTAACTTCGCCGAGGACTGGGGCGGGTCGGACAACGTACCAAGTACTGGCTCCAGGGATGTTTCAATCACCAAGATAAGGTCGGACGGGACCTACGCCTGGACGCACAGGATGGGCGGAAGGACCGCCGACGCCCCCAAAGCGATGTGCATAAATTCCAAGGACACTATTTATGTCGTCGGGTATTTCTACGGCACTGTAAATTTCTCCGGGGACTGGGGCGGTGACGAATACAGGGCCGTCGCAGGCTCGCACGACGCCTTCTTCACAGTAATAGAACAGAAATAACCGCCTGCGCCGATGCTGCCACAAAAAACGGAGAGGGTGGGATTCTATTCGTCCTGTTTTCGCAACTCTGGAAACCCGAAGGTCGCAGAAATACAAGATAGTTGTGAGCAGCCGAACGAGCTTTAGATGCGAAATACTTTTTGTCTTTGCTCTGACTTAAATGGTTCGAGACGCGGTTCATGCAGACCTTAAGGTCAAGGTTGGTCTTTCGGTCTTCGGGTAGCTTCCCAAGTTGCCATGTCAGTCGCACATCCTGTAATTGCGACGGCGTTTTCGAAGTACTACTAATAAGGCAACAAGCAGAAGACCTGCAGGCAGAAGTCCCCAGATTGGGTCAGGTGATGCGTCGTGAGACAGTGCGCAGCCGCCTTTGGATTTACTCGGCAGTAATACCGGGGGGTGATTGCCTGTGAACGTGAAGGTCACCCCCGTGCCCGGAGTCTCCGTGTTGCCCACTGCATCTGCAGCTCTGCTTCGCAGTGAGTAGACTGTCTTGTACTCCCACGGGACGCTGCCTGTATCGAAGGACCACAGCGTCGTGCCAGAGGCCGCAAGCCAGACCTCCGCAGCAGACGTAAAATCTCCACTGACCGGATCATAGTAATCGAGTCCGTTCGAAATAGACACTTCTACTACCGAAACGACGCTGCCGCCGCTGTCAGACGCAGTTCCTGCAACGCTTGTAGCCGTATCTGGTGAGGTTCCGTCGGCTGGTTCAGTAATTGCAGAACTCGGTGCAGTCTGGTCGTCGTGTATCTGAACTGACTGATTCCCGACATTAGCCCCAGTATCAACCATGAACCACACCGTAGAGAGAGCGTCGTCTGCCAAGTCTGTATCATAGATGATTGTATTCACGCTAACCGATGAGGTGCATAGTCCTGACGTTATCAGCGTGCCGCTTCCTACAGCACCTGTTCCTCCCACTTCAACGTAGTACGTTCCGTTCATGTCAGACACCCAATCGACCGTTGTGCTTTGTGATGGGCCTACAACGGAGTGCGAAACTGAGTTAATGGTCACTGTCGGAACCTGACTGTTGAACGTGAAGGTAATGCCTGTACCCGGCGTCTCCACGTTGCCGATTACGTCGCCTGCCATACTCTGAACAGTGTAGTTGGTGAAATCTGCCCATGGCACTGAACTCGAATCGTAAGACCAGGAAGTCGTGCCTGTCGTGACAGGTATCCAGACGGGAACTGCCGAATCGAAGAAGCCGCTGCCGGAATCATAGTAGTTTGTGCCGTCGTAGATACAGACAGCTACCGAATCTACATTTGAGCCGCCCGCATCTGCAGCTGCCCCAGCGATGGAGTCTACTGAGCCGCGTACTGTGCCATCTCCGGGTGAAGTTACCGATGAAGAAGGCGCTGTGTGGTCATCAGTTATCGTTGTGTAGTTTGAGAATGTCTCTGTGCCTGCCTCGATAATTACGTAGATGTTCTGCGTAGTACTGTCCGGGATCTCCGATTCATCAACCGCAGTATCAATCGGCGTATCTGCAAAGCACGAGCCAGTCTCTACTTGCGTTCCTGTTCCCGGCGTGCCATTTCCTCCAACTTCAATATGGTACGTTGCATCCACCTCACTCTGCCAGTTTATTGTTGATGTAGTAATATTGGGGCCAAGAAGACTCTCGGATACGCTGTTGATGGAGATTTGCGGAGCGACAACAGTCACTGAAAGGTCTTTTGTTGCCGGAATCGTTAAAGAGTCAACTGCCTTGACAGTGAACGGAAAAGCACCGGTCTCTTGAGGGCTGCCAGTGATTGTTCCATCGGCATTCAAGGAGAGGCCTGCAGGAAGTGGACCACTTCCTGCATCGAGACTCCAACTGTATGGCGGTGAACCACCACTCGCCACCAGCTGCTCGGAATACATTTTGCCAGCGCAACCATCTGGGAGGCTTTCAGTCAGTACAACCACGGAGATCGGGATCATTTTCACCGCTACGCTGCCTGTCATTTCACCGGCAATGATCTCGATATTCGTCTGATAAACGGTGCTATAATCCCCCTTCTGTATAGTCAATACATAGGTGCTGGGCTCAAGCATATAGTAGTAGAAGTTCCCTTCTGAATCAGATGTTGTCGAAGATTCCCAAGAACCTTTCTTCAGTGTCACTATGGCATCAGGCACAGCTATGCCGCTAACGAACTCGGTTACATTACAGGCAAGTCCGCCGTATTGAGGCGTTGAGGGAAACGGCCTGATTTCAAGCTCACGATTATGACGGGCTATGACAATCTTTGAGCCATCAGAAGACAAGGCCAGGCATCGATCCCAGATTGACGATTGCACATCAATCACGTTGCGGATGAACATCCCGGATGTATCAGCTACTTTGACTGTCGAGTAAGAACCGGATATCAGGTATTTCGAGTCCGAAGAGAGTGCCGCAGCAACGCCCATGAGGTGAGGATAATCGGTCCTCGTGAAAGTCGCCATATCTACAACACGACCGGTACTGGTGTATAAGCGCGAGTTGTCGTGCGAGACCATCATGTTGTTACCGGGACCACCGGAACAGGTTCTTGTCATCACTGCCGGCGATTGGGTAGTGTCATACTCGATTACTTCATAGTCTGTAGCGTATAACCGCGTCCAATCTGTTCTCATTGCCAGAGGCGGTGAAGCCGATGCAATATCTTCCAGTTCGACAACGGTCCCCTGCGAGAAGTCATACTCGAGAAGCCGTTCCCATTCAGCTTCCGTAACGAAATAAGCCTTCTGGTCAGTGGCACACACATTGACTGGAGCTACGCCGACAGGGTATTTCTCAATAACCTGAAGTGTGCTGAGGTCAATTACACCTATGTGGCTGCCTCCTTGAAGAGCGACAAACAGTTTGGTGCTGTCAGGAGTTACATAAAGTCCGGACGGCTCCGATCCAATAGGTACCACCGCCTCAATATAGTTGCCTTCTGTGTTCAGCACGGACACAGTGTTCGAGTGTGGTTCTGAGAAATATACTCTCGCGTTTGAGGGGTCAGAAACAACGCACCATGGCCTGTTACGTATTAGTATTGTCGTGACATCCTCACTGCTGGGTATAACCGAGACGTTACAAACGCCGGATTGCCCAGTCACATCACCTGTGGCCGTTATGAGAGCCGTGCCTGAAGATATGGCTGCCAGATTCCCGTCCTGGTCAACTGTTGCTACGGATATATCACTGCTCAACCACGTATGAGCTGTATCCAGCCCATAGCTTGTATGCACATGGAGTCGAGATGAGGAACCTTCAGGAAGGCTTACATTAGACGGGAGGATTTCTACTTTGACATCATTGTTGAGATCGTACAGCCACAGCTCGCTGTTGCCATAGGCGACATATAGCCAGCGACTGTCAGGTGAAATTGCCAATTTCCCACCAGTCTCAACATTCGGGCCAGGCAGTTCATTGACACACGTGTAGCTGTCTGTTTCAAAGCACCTGACTCTGGTAAAGTGTAAACCCCCCATAAACGACCCAACGGGTGAATAGAGCCTGGAGCCATCCGGGCTAAGTGCCACATCATCCCAGCACATGTAGAATGTTCCCATCCGTTCGGGATTATCCGTACTCCACCCTTGCCGCGGAGTGTACACTATCGCACCGTCAGGTGAGACAACGGGAATTCCTCCTGTGAGAAGTGCTAGATGTCCGTCCACTTCCCAGGCCAAAGTAGGTGTATCACTAGATATGGTCCATTTGCGGAGGTCTTTCGGTGATGAGGAAGACATCTGATAGAGGTTGTTTCCCGATGAGTCAACATCAAACATCCCGCCACCGATTACCGCGAGAGTTGCCCCGGAACTCGCGTCGATGACGTTCACCGCCCCTTCAACACCATCTTTGACGTAGAGCCTGTCTGTACGGCCATAGCGTATGTTTTTCAGGCTCGGGAACTCCGTAGGGATCTCTCCTGTGATTTCCAGTGTTTGTGTGTCCACCTTCACTACCGAGCCATATCCGTAACAGGCAATAAACGCCGTATTGCCGCTGTGGTCAAAGTCCACGCCATATGGATTACCGGGCATATCGATTGTCTTGACTGCATTCAGCGTCCCTACACTGAAAACATACAGCTTGGTCTCGCTTGAAGCACAGCACAGCAAATAGGCTCCGTCAGGGGTTACCGCAAGCTCGCTGACTACGTACGTCACAGCACATTTATTATTAACCTGTACAAAGACCTCGGCGCTGCAATTGGTATCAACGCCCGTCACAGTGACAGTCGTTCCGCCGACTGAGTAGGCAGTTACAAGACCTGTAGTGCTGACGGTTGCTACGTTAATGTTGCTCGAATGCCACGTATAATCGGAGTCCAAGCCATTCTCTGTCGAAGCACTGAACTGCTGTGACTGTCCGACGCCAAGCGTTACTGCGGAAGGTGTGACGACGACTCGGGTTACAACCACTTGGAGTGACATCGTGCCCGTGACGCCAGTATCGTTGCCTGTTGCTCGTATCTGGCAGCTTCCTTCGGATTTACCTGTAATAAGACCGCTCAGAGCAACAGTCGCAATTGCCTCATCTGTGGACTGCCAAGAATAGCCAGTGTCCACTGCACCCGTAGTAACTGCGGTAAGCTGTAGAGAATCGGCGACTTTGATGGTGGCTGTATTGGGAATGACTTCAACCGTTACAGGATCAGGAGCGTTGTAGACTTCAAAGCCGACGGAGTCTACGAACTGTCCGCCAAGGGTCGAATTGACGGTAAGCCGCAGAGTGTAGTAGCCGTCTGAAAGGGCCGTCGTATCCCAGTTTGCATGAAGCGTTCCGTTGGACACGGGAGAAGAGCTTGTATTGAGAGTGGTCCAAGCTGAAGGTGTCGTGCCGGAACCGTATTCAAGTACCCAATCGGAGAGATTGTCAGCAGTAGCCGTACCCGTTACTGTTATCGTATCTGATACTGTCTCATTCAGTGTCGGGTATGTTATCTGCGCAATGCCGCTGTCTGTAAGGTCTCCAAGTGCAGCGTTGGCATTTATCCTGCCGTAGCCGAAGTAAATGTCAAAGCCCGGATCACCCACGTCGTCAGCCGACTCACGCAAAGCCTGGCGCACTTGTTCGGGTCCAAGGGAGGGGTTGTCGGCAAGTATCAAGGCACATAAACCTGAGACGTGTGGAGCAGCCATGGATGTGCCCTGCATCCTGGTGTAGTTGCTATCCACAGGTATGCCCCTGCTTGTCCCGCTGGCACGACAGGAGAGTATCTCCATCCCCGGGGCTGCCACATCTATCTTATTGCCCCAGTTCGAGAAATAGGCTTTGTTATCATAAGGGTCGGAAGCAGCGACAGTTATGGCGGCAGCGTATCTGGCTGGATAGAAACCTGCCGCATCCTCGTCGTCATTGCCTGCCGCAGCAACAAACACACAGCCCTTCACGTCATGGGCGTAGTTGACGGCGTCCTTTATAGTCTGAGAATCTCCCGGGCCACCCCACGAAGCATTGATGACTTTCGCGCCATTGTTGGCAGCGTAGTAGAGTGCATCGGCAAGATCTGCTATTGTACCTGAACCGCCTGTCCCAAGACCTCTAAGAGCCATTATCTTAGAGTTGAAAGCAATTCCGATAATCCCGATTGAGTTGTTACCGACTGCAGTTATGGTGCCGGCGACATGGGTCCCGTGTCCGTAGGTGTCAGTAGGATCGTTGTCATGATCGATAAAATCCCAGCCTTGAATGTCGTCGATATACCCGTTTCCATCGTCGTCAGTTCCATTCCCTGCTATCTCGCCTGTATTCGTCCAGATATTGGTGGAGAGATCCTGATGGTTTAGATCAACACCAGAATCGACCACCGCAACTACCACACCGCTACCTGTAGAGACTTCCCAAGCAAGGTCGCACTGCAGCTTATGGGCGCCCCATAGGTCTGAATAGCTGTTGCCCCATGTACCGCTGGAATTGTAGTAAGGGTCATTGGGAACAAGGGCAGGAAACACGATGTAGTTCGGTTCGGCGTATTCAACCGAACCCTCGACCAGTAGAGCCTTCAGGCTTTCCCGGACTGTTCTGGTTTGTGGGAGTTTCACATGATACAGCCTGTTTTCAGCCGCGTCTTCCTTGGCGGCAATCCGTATCTTCCGCTTCTTAGTTGGAGTCAGCTTGGTGAGGACTGCATTTATCTGGTTGTCAGTGGCACTCTCCTTGAACCTGACAACGACTTCGTGGTCAACATGGAGCTGTGCAAGCAGCTCATCCGCAGTCGGCCTGCGGTTCTTCTTCCTTGTCCATGGCTTCTGGCCTGCGGTATGCCTCAGACGCTTCTCTGCTCCTCCGGGCGTCAGTTTCCCGCAGGGACTCTGCCATGCTGATAGCCGGGTAAGGTCTTCGCGGGTGTAATTGTTGACCATCGGGGCAGATTCGTTATCTGAGGATGAAGTAATTCGCTCCGAATCAGTCCGACCCTGTGCTTTGAAGCCAGTTATACGGTTTGGTTGGAACTCGCTTCGGAACCCGTGATAACCTGCTGGGATCACGAGGAACAGGAGGATGAGGACAATCACCACGGAGGCGAGATTTCGCTTCTTCAATACTAACCTCCTTGGTGGGAAAAGATGCTTCTATGCTCGTGTTGACCCGGGTGCTGCAATCAAGATGGTTGCTCGTTCTTATCATTATACACACTGGGCACAAATTTGCAAGATATTTTGTTGTTCGACTTCCAAAACCAAACAAACGACAAGAAACTCTATACTTCTTGAGAAATGGCTGTTTACTGAGTTGCCGTTGAAGACAAGGGGATGGTGCACGGCATTCCATCGCAGGCCCGTGATTGCGCGACCGCCGGATTTACAGCGTCGGGAAAGCACGGCAGAGTGGCCTGATTCTTGGTCAGATTCTTCTTATGCAGACTGCTGGAGAAATTCGCCTTGATTTTCTCCTGATTGGTGGTATATTTCTGTTTATACAGTATTTACACTTCAAGAGGTGCTTGACATGTCGAGTAAACACTATGCACTAATCATCTTCGCCTTGGTGCTGTCCTGTCTCGCAGCCTTCAGCGGCTGCAAGAACAGAAAGAGCGGACCTGTGTTCATCCCTCGCTCTGTTCCTGACAAGGTCACTAACCCGAGTCCGGCCGATGGTGCAGTTGATGTGCCGGTGACTACCAGCTTGAGCTGGAGCGCCGCCACTGGCGCGGACACCTATGATGTATATCTGGGGACAGACCATACCACAATTCTTAACGCAGACAACTCCTCCCCCGAATTCATGGGGAACCAGGCAGGCACGGTCTGTGTACCTGGGACACCCGCCTATTCCACAACTTATTACTGGCGAGTTGACTCGGTGAGCGGGGCTCGCTCCACAAAGGGTGATGTATGGAGCTTCACCACCGAAGCGGATCCGGGTACGCCGCCCGAGCAGGTGACAGGCCCGTATCCGGCAGATGGGGCCGTGGATGTGGCCGTCATGGTAGTCACAAGCTGGTCCGCTGCCTCGGGCGCTGCATCATACGATGTCTACTTCGGGGTAAATGAAGCTGCGGTCCTTGCAGCTACGACTGCCACATCCGGCATATTCAGAGGCAACCAGAGCGGGCTGAACTACGACCCTGGTACGCTCGACTATTCGACCACGTACTACTGGCGCATAGACAGCGTTAATGCGATAGGAGTGACGGCTGGTCTTGTCTGGGATTTCACTACGGAGGCCGAGCCAATCCCGCCACCCGACCAGGTGACTGGCCCGAACCCGGCGGATGGTGCGGTTGATGTGCCTCTAACAGTGAACACGAGCTGGGCGTCAGCTACGGGGGCCGATTCATACGATGTCTATTTCGGCACCGATGAAACAGCCGTGGGTGCAGCGGATACTTCCTCCGACGAGTACATGGGAAATCAGGCGGGCCTCACCTATGACCCCGGCGCCCTCGACTACGAGACCACCTACTTCTGGCGCGTTGACAGCGTCAACGCCGGCGGCGTGACGACGGGCTCCGTCTGGAGCTTCACAACCGAGCCGATTCCTTCTCCTGACCAGGTAACAGGCCCAAATCCCGCAGACACGGCCGTCGATGTGCCTTTGACAACGGATATTAGCTGGGCTTCGGCGCTGCGCGCCGAATCATACGATGTGTATTTCGGTACCGACCAGGCAACAGTTGCAGCCGCAGACCCCGCATCCCCGGAGTACATGGGCAGTCAAACGGAGCTTGCATGTGACCCCGGAGCGCTTATTCACGAGACGACCTACTACTGGCGCATTGACAGCGGCAATACCACGGCAACGACGATTGGATTGGTCTGGAGCTTCACGACTGAGACAACTCCCTCCGTTCCTCCAGCCCAGGTTACAGGTCCGTATCCCGTTGATGGAGCCGTAGATGTGACTACGGAAGTTATTCTTTCCTGGGATGCTGCCTCGGGCGCCGAATCATACGATGTATATTTAGGGACTGACCAGTCTCTCGTATCCAATGCCGGTCCTTCTTCGCCGGAATGCATGGGAAATCAGACTGACTTGTCTTACGACCCGGGTGGGCTGAACTACGAGACGACCTACTACTGGCGCATTGACAGCCGAAACACCTCCGGGGCCACGACGGGCTTCGTGTGGAGCTTCACGACTATTCTTGCTCCAACCTCTCCGCGGCGGGCCACAGACCCGCATCCCGAGGACGGCGCTGTGGATGTGCCGGTAACGACGATATTGAGCTGGGCTGCTGCAACATCTGCATATTCTTATGATGTGTATTTCGGCACGGACTCGGCGCTCGTTGAAGATGCTACAAGGTTCAGTTCTGAGTTCATGTGTACTCAGACCAAGCTGTGGCTTGACCCGGTTGATGGCGGAAATCTTGTTTATGATACCACGTACTACTGGCGTGTTGACAGCATAAACGCCCTGGGCACTACGAAGGGGCTTGTCTGGTCGTTTACTACCGAGCTTACGCCAATCGCAGCCCCTGTTCAGGTTACGGACCCGGACCCGGCTGATGGTGCGTTCGACGTTGAGATAAACAAGACGCTCTCCTGGGGCGCGGCAGCCGGGGCGCAGTCGTACGACGTGTATTTCGGCACTGACCAGGCGCTCGTGGCAAGCGCGGACCCGGCATCGACGCAATTCAAGGGCAATCAGACGGGCTTGGATTACTATCCGGGCGTCCTCGAGAACTCGACGGATTACTACTGGCGCATTGACAGCGCCAACTCGGAAGCGACGACGACCGGCCTGGTCTGGTCGTTCACGACCGGAGACCAGCCGGCTTCGTGGGCGGAGCTGTTCGGCGATTCGATAGAAACGGACGAGATAATCCTCGTCATCGACCGGACGGGCTCGATGCGCATACCTGCCAAGATTACAATCACAGATGAAAACGGCCAGCCAGTGGCGAATCCGAGGAAGGTCGATGTCGCGCGCATAGGCACAATAAAAGCGATTTTAAGCCTCTCGGCGCATGCAAAATTCGCGATTCTCGGTTTCTCCACCGGCACCGCCACTTCTGCGACAATGGACCCTAACTGGTCAACCTCAGGAGGTGGAAATATAGGTGGCCGCTGGGAGAACTGGCCTCCGGCACAAGGGGAGCCGGCCCCCCTTGGATATCACCAGACGGCAGATAACAACCTGCCTGTATGGCCGGCATCCAAGACGCTGCAGAGCGCCACTGAAGCCAACAAACTCGCAGCAATAGAATGGTGCCAGCAGCGTTTCTCAATGGCGGAAGTTTCAGGCAGCACGTGTACCTACGACGCCATGTCAGAAGCACTGAAGATGGTTACACCGGCACAGCCGGGACCCGGCAACATATCGCCCACGGCTCTTTACCTGCTGACGGACGGCACGCCCAGCAATATCGAGAATTTGACGTACATACTCCTCCGGATATGGGGAAGTTATGATGCAGGTGAGTATTTCGCAGATGCCACATGGGCGCAGCAGTGTATGGACCTGACAAGAAGCAAGGTTCTTTCGGAAAATATTTACGATGCCCGAATCTTCACTGCGGGGCTCGGCATGGACATGGCCTGTCATGACGCCTATGTCTGGAATCCAGGCAGGGATGACTGGGACTTCTATCCCACGGAATACAACGACCGGTGCAGGCAGTTCCTGACCGACCTTGCCGAAACCACCGGCGGGTACTACCACGAGATATGCAAGTAGTTCCCGACAACAAGCGGCGATAGCCTTTCGTGCCTGACGACAGGCTGACTATGGATTAGTATCTCCAGGTGTCGCCTTGGCAGCCGGTGCTTGTCGTGCCCCCGAACAATACCACAGCTTTCTTGCTGTAGTCGTAGGTCATAGAATAATGCTTCCTTGGCGCTGGGCTGTCTTTAGTTCAATTCACTGCACATCAGAAGTCTCCAGATCGTCGTATTGCAAATCATATTGTCTGGTTAAGTATAGTTCCGAAGTAAGTGGGACCCTCCTATTCATCAAATACTTCGCTCTTGCTTTAGCGGGTATCCCATGGTAAATCTACAGGCTGATAAGCAGTTACAAGAAGCTGGCCGAATACTCCTATATTGGGACCGAATTGGCACTGTTGGACGCCAAACTCATGTTGAACAGAGGTATGGCGAAAAGTATCGAAAGAAAATGTAACTTTTTTCACGGCCCGGACTTGTGCCGTAACGTCTTTTATAGTAGCATATTAGGGAGAGAGGGATTGTCGAATCCCGCCCTCTCCGTTTTATTTCCTCTTATGTGTACAAGCAGACTCTTACTTGCCTTTTGATGATTTCACATTGGACCAGCTCGCCTGCAGCGGTCCGCCGGCACCGTTGTAGGCCCAGCCGAATATGCTGGAGCCGCCGCCGCCCCGCGTCATCACGAGGTCCGTGCAGGGCACGCTGCCCCAGCGAGCGATTGAGGTCAGGGGTGACGGAGACTTGCCCGTGCCGCTTGGGTCCACCGGTACCCAGCCGTAGTTGGGCAAGTATATCTCGCACCACCTGTGAAACTCCTGGTCGATGCACGGGTCCTTGCCGCGGTAGCGCGTGCCAGCGGAGAATCGCGCGGGAAGCCCGAGCGCGCGGCAGAGCGCGACGTAGGTGAACGATATGGGCGAGCACGTGCCGACTCCCCGCACAAGCAGGGTGGGCGCATCCACCCAGCCGGGAAGCCGCTCGTAGTGGACTTTCTGAATTAGATATTCGTAGGCGCATCGCGCAACCCAGTAAGGAGTCCGTTTCTTTTTCCATTTCTTGACAAGCTGCTCGACGTCCTGCGCGGCCTCCTTGACGGGTTTGCTCGTCAGCTTGAGCATCTCCCCGTCAACGGTGTATGCGTCGAGTATCGTTTTCGGGATGCCAGAGAAGTCGCCCGCCTGCTCCGGCAGAACGTAGTACCTGATATCGTGAAGGCGCACTCGCAGAGTCCAACTGCCGTCTCCTGCGAATTTCAGGGCTTTCTGCTTCCAGTTGTCCTCGACTGTTTCAGGCTTTCCCGTCGCCGTAATCCGGCCCTGAACTTCCTGCCTGTTCGAATTCTGCGGAATCGCTATATGGCAGCTTTCCCGGCCTATCGCGCTGAAAGTTATGTCCGAATCCATCGAGGCTCCGAGCGTGTATTTCTGTTTCTTATTAAGCTTGAGCTGCAAAAGAGCGCAGGTCCCTCCGGCGCTCGAAATCCAGAGCGTCTTGCCATCGTGCGCGATTCCCTTCGGGGTAAACGACAGCGGCACGTTCAGGATTATAACACCGTGCTCGTCGAACATGTAGACGGCTTTGCGCTTGTCATCAGCGGCCCAGAAATAGGCGCCGTCGTACGCGAGGTCCGCAACGGCGTCAGAAGGCGAAATGATTCCGCCTTTGGTCTCTCCCTTCGCGCCGACTACGAATATCTTGTTGTGCATCGTGTCGAGCACGTAGAAGTCGCCCTTTGCGAACGTTACGGCGGCCGCCCTGGTGCAGGGCAGGCTCAGGGCCTCCCCGCCCGCGGGCGCGAGCCTGCTTTTTCCATCCTTACTGCGGACCTCGAAAGGACAGAGCTTTCCGCTGAGGGTGTCGAGAATCCACAGCAGCTTGCCGTCGCTGCACATCCCGCCGGCTTGAAAGGTCTCTTCAGGCAATGACTCGTGTGTTCGAAGCGTCCTGCCGACGGGGTCGAAGCTGAGATACCTGGACCATATCTGTCCCTCGTGGAAACAGAGCTGGCCGAGCGGCAGGCCCTTGACTTCCGTCTTTGCACCGGATTGGGCCAGCGGCGAAGAACGCCGACCCGAGTCGAGATATGCGTAATCCGCGGCGGTCGAGGGATCAAGCCCGAAGCCATCAACAGGCTCGCACACCACCGTCGCCGCAACCTTGTCCCCCTTCCCGTACTTGTTGCCTGTCAGGTCCAGCATTATGAAGTTGTCGCAGACGACGGTCGCCTTCGCATCCGACTTCTCGACCTTCCAGTTCGAGATGGGCTGGGACAGCAGGGCCACCGGCGGCTTCACGTACCTCTCGTTGAACGTACAGTCGCGCTTGAAGCTCACGGTGATGGTTATCCTGAGGCCGCCATCCTCCGTCTTCGCGGTCTTCTGCCCGACCTCGTAGAGCGGGTCGGTGCTCCGCTTCATCCTCGCGCTCCACGCCGGGTCGCCGTACAGAACGGTTATATTGAGGCAGCGGTCGTGATACTGCTTCTCCTGGCCTTTCTGGTATGTATCGGCCACGTAGCGGGATGCCACGCGGTTGACGTACACCGCCTCCGAGAATGTGTACGCATCCTGAAGCGAGAAGAAGTAGGTGGCGATGCCCCATGCCGCGCACCATCGGGTCTGCAGGTCCACGTGGCCGAAGAACTGGCGGCAGCCGTTGTGTATCCACGAGAGGCACATGCAATCCTTGAGATTGGAAGGAATATGGGCAATCAGGCAATTGCCGGGGGAGAAATATATCTTGGGATTTGATGTCTTGATGTCATGGCGCTTGCCGTCGCTCGCGACTCCGGCGAGTGAGCCCTTCCCGGCGGGCACGATACGGCCGCTCCTGTATTTGTAACCCATCTGCCAGTCGCGCTCGGTGGCGTGCCCGCTGGAAGAGACGATATCGACTTTGTTCCCGTTGACTTCCTTGACCCACTGCTCCGTCGTATCGGCTGGGCCTTCGACTTTCTCGGGCGCCTTTCCCTTCTTCTTGACCCGCTTGTCGAACTGGGCCCCCTCGTTGAAGGAGACGCCGCTTTCGAACCATTCGAGCCAGCCGCCGCCGACGTGCGAGAGGTGGCACTTCACGGTCAGCGGCTTCGACTTGACTATCTCAAGCGCATCGTCCGCCGTATAGCCGGTGAGAATCGCCCAGATGGCGTCGTCGTAAGGATCGTCATCCAGGCTGTGCATGAGCTTGATGGCACTCTGGACGAAGTTCCTGCCGCAGTGTTCCGGCCTCGACACGAAACAGACGTAGTACGGCTGATACCGCGCCAGCTCCTTGCGGAGGCTCCCGTCGGAGTCCGGCGAGCCTTCAAACCTGAATACCGTGGCCTTGTATTTTTTCTTGAGCTTATCGATTACGTCTGGCCATTTTGCGGCACCGTCGTCTTCTTTCTCATATAGCTTGTTAGAGACGACCACTGCGTATTTAGCCCGCGCCTTCGCATCCGGCTCTTTATCCTGCGCGACGATGTCTGGTGTCATGCAAATGAGAAGGACAAATGCGGCTGTCAGCAGTCTCATGACCTTTTCCCCCGTGTCTACATCTTCCGCGTGCCTGGCTGATTCTATTGTTTCGACCCGGCCTGCGTCAACCTCAAACGAATCCGGCTTTTCGTCTCTGACCTGGTATCCGGAAAATTAATAGGCAGGCAGAGAGGACTTTTTCAAGCCTCTCTGCCTGCACCGACACCCGAGACGTGATACTACGGCTGATAGGTGACTTTCCACTGGTCAACAGCCGGACCTTCGGGGTCAGCCACATCAGTTGTTGTCAGCGTCGCACTCAGCCTGAGCTTCGTGTAGACGCCTGCATCAAGGCCCGACAGGTCAACCGGTGAATCATCGAACTGGCCGTTCTCCTTGCCGTCCGCATCCGTCAGTGCCGGAGTATCCCACTGCGACAGGTTCGTATTCCATGCCTCGATGGTGTACGTAACATCGGTCGAGGCGGACGTCGGCTCGCTGTCGGAGAACGAGAATTCGAGCCATTTGGCTATGGTCGCCGGGGCAATTTCCACCGAAGTCATCGTGCCCGTATCGGATACGAAGTCGCCATCCTCTTTAACATAGGTCTTGAAATGAAGGTCGCCGGAAAGCGTGAGGCCCTCGCGAGTGAGTATCTTGCCGTCGGGATATCCGCTGTTGTTCGCGTTCCAGGCCACTTCCATGCTGTCCGACTCGGGGTCGAGCATGAACTGGTATTGCTTCCCCGCGATGACCCTGGGTCCCGGGGAATCGAAGATGAAGTCGTACCAGTCCAGGCTGGTCACGTGCGTCGTCGCGCTCGCTGAGACGCCGTTGCCGGTGAGTTCGAGCGTGATGTCCGTGGGACCGTTCGCGCCCTGGCCGCACTTGACGGAAATCTTCGTCAATTCGCCCGTCATTCCGGCTACGAAGGTCTGGCCGAAGAGGGTCGATGTGATGCTGCCGCCTCCGGTTTCCTGAGACTGGTCAAGCTGCTCCGCGCCGCTGCCGGCACCGCGTTCCAGCCCCGCCATGCCGTACTCGACAGTAATGTATTCGCTGGTGGCGATTTTCGAACTGTCGGTGAATTCATCAACCCATTCTTCAGGCGGGGTCGCGTATATGGTCAGCGAGAAGTCCTTTGTGGCTATGTCGCTGTCGGAATCCAGCACCTGGATTGTGAAGTCGAAAGTGCCGGTCTCTTCCGGAGTTCCCGCAAGATGCCCGTCCGTTCCGACCGAGAGCCCCTGCGCGAGCGTGCCCGCCGTCATCGACCATGTATACGACGGCGTTCCGCCGGCCACGGTAAAAGTCTCGTCATAGGAAACCGAAAGAGTCCCATCGGGCAGCGGGGATTCGGTCAGTATCGTAAGCGTCGCCAGCGAATCTATCGTCAGGTCCTGCGTATCGGTGTCCCCGAGGGAGTCTTCGACCTGCACCGTGAAGCTGAACAAGCCTTCCGCGGTGGGGATTCCGGTGATATCACCCTGGGCCGAAAGGTCAAGCCCGTCCGGAAGCGTGCCTGCGCTGACAAGCCACGAATAGGGCGGCTGTCCCCCGGTTGCTTCGAGGGATTGGCTGTAGTCCACGTCGACCGTCGCCGGCGGCAGGCTGTCGGTGACCACGGTCAGCAGCCCCGTGATTGTGATTGCGAGGTCTTTCGTCGCGGTCCTGTTCGCACTGTCCTGCGCCACAACCCTGAAGGCGAACGTGGCCGCCGTGGTCGGCGTGCCGGTGATAAGGCCGTTAGCCTGAAGTGAAAGTCCTCCTGGGAGATTGCCGGAATCCACTGACCACGAGTATGGCTGCGAGCCGCCGGTGGCTTCCAGCCACGCGCTGTATGACTGCCCCACGGCTCCGTCGGGAAGCGCGTCCGTGATGACGGTCAGCGGGATTGCAGCGCTTTTCTTGCTTTTCGAGCCGCAGCCCGCGCTGAACGCAAGCAGGCATGCCGCCGCCACCGCAAGGGCGAAAAACGCGGCCCGGGTTTTTCTTCCTTCTGCACTCACTCCTGATACCTCCTTTTGATTGGGACTACGTAGCCTGTCCACATTTTTCCTGGAACTCACACGGCGTGAGCTTCGTGGCTTTCCTGATTCTCTTGAGCAGGTTCTCGGTGGCGCACTTCGAGCAAAAGCAGTATTGCCCCACCGAAATCGCCTTGCCGTTACGAAGGTCGTCCACCGGTATTCTCTCTCTGCAACTGCTGCAGTGTATTCTGACTACTTCTTCCGTCTTGCTCATTCCTGCACCTGTCTTTCTGCCCGCCATGATTACGGCCTCGTAAGCTTGCCCGGGCTCGGATTCCTGTGCCTGTAGTGCCACTCCCAGACGCCGGGATGCTGGGCCGGCTCCACCCCATCCTTGGCGGATGGGAAACTGTAAGTGTCGCCTTCCTTATAGAGGTCCTGGTCAACCCATTTAATCCAAGTCTTCTTGTAGGATATTCCCGTCATCTCGTAGGTGCCATTCCACGCAACCCAGCCACACGCTTTGAGCCGGCCCGCCCATGCCGGACCGCCATTGTAGGAGGCGCCTATCTCGAAGATAAACGGCATACGCTTGTTCTCGGCAGGCCAGGTTTCCGGAGACTCACCCCTGCTGTCCAGGTCGCCGAAGGGACTGCCGGGCCCGTAAGTGCTGTCCGTGCTGTAGCCCCAGAAGATGTCGGGTCTGTAAGTAACCCATCCGATAAAGAATCCCGACTTGTTGCAGGTCGCGTGCATGAATATCCTCGAAGTGTCTATGTTGTAGAGCCCCTTCATTTCCCCGACCAGCTCGCATATCTCGCTGAACTGGTTCTGATCGCACTCCGTTTCGGTGGACCAGTACAGAATAATCCCGGGATAGTTGTAGTCCGGCGGATATCTCTCCTGATAAGGCCCACTCAGGTATTGCTTTCCCACGACGGCCCCGAAGAGCATCTCGCCCTCGTTCTGGTGCGTATTGGCGAAGCACATGAGGGGCGCGGCCTCGCCCGGATTGGTCTCGAAGTATTCGTGGACGCCTATGTAATAGTCGTAGGAGCCGTACTTCTTCCACTTGTAGCCCCAGTACTGGCGCGTATTGCTTCCCATTTGTCCGCCTGTGCCGTGGCTGCCGTTATCGACGCCGAAGTGCATCCCGTTGCTCGTACCGCCCGTGGTGGTGACAGTCACGTCGCCAGCTTCCGAGTAGGCCGGCACGTAGCAGACGATCTGCGCGGGGCTCCACGATTTCGTCTTTGCCTCGATTCCGTCGAAGAAAACCACCGTCCCGCTCGAGCCGAAGTTGCTGCCCGTTATGGTGACTTCCGTGCCGTACGGCCCCGAGTCGGGCGAGATGCCGGTGATGACGGGTTCTCCGCCGCCACCCCCGAACACGTAGGTTTCGGTCTTGACCGATTCCTCATTGCCAGCAACATCCACGCTGAAGAACTTCAGCGTTGTGTTCGTAGAGATAGCGATTCCCGAAAGAGGGCTGTCGCCGGTTCCCGTGTAGCTGCTTGTCGTGGGTTCCGAGCCGTCCGTGGTGTAGTAAACGGTCGCCGGCTCATTGGCGGTGAGCGTCACGGATACCGCGCTGCTGTAAGTACCTCCGTCGGGGCTTGCCGAGGTCACGGGGGGCGTCGTATCGGCGTTCAGGTCTATGATGTAGTCCTCTGTCTTGACGCCCTCCGTGTTTCCGGCACCATCAACAGCAAAGAACTTCAGCGTTGTGTCTTCCTCTATGTCCACCGGAGAGCTGTAGACCGCGGAGCCCGTGTCCGGCGTGGAACCGTCGGTCGTATAATAGACCGTGGCGGGCTCGTCGGTCGTCAGGGTTACGGACACGGCGTGGTCATACGTCGCGCCCGCGGGGCTCGCGGTGGTCGCGGGTGGGGTGATGTCCGGCCCGGTGCTGATTACATAATTCTGCGTCTTTACCGATTCCGTGTTTCCCGCACCGTCAACGGCGAAGAACTTCAATACCGTATCCGCGGAGATGCTGATTCCGGTCACGGGGTTGTCGCCCTGTCCGGTGTAATTACCCGTGGTCGGCGTGGAACCGTCGGTAGTGTAGTAGATGGTTGCCGACTCGTTCGAGGTCAGGCTGACGGCGAGCGAGTCGCCGTAGGTGCCTCCGGGCGGGTCGGCGAACGTTACGGGTGCGGTCGAGTCGGCCGCGGGAACGAGCCATTCGTCCTTGTCCTTCTTGCAGCCGGTAAGAACTGCGGCGGCGGCGAGGACCGAGAGCAACAGCAGCACTCGCGCCCCTCTTGAATTGCGGCAAATCATCTTTCACCTCCTCCAGGCACTGTCGAGCTTATGGAACCATTACGACAATCTGCACGTTCGGCCGCCTGGCCGTCGAGTTGACGGATGGCGGATTCGAGAGGTCGCTGGAACCCGTTATACACCTGTCGGGCTCTCCCATATACCACGTGGCGCACCACTCGGGACCCGTCAGGGATGTGTCTATGCCTTCATGTCGTATGCTCACCAGCAAATTTTCCGTGTTGTTGTATGTGAAGGGGGTTTGAAGCTCTATTTCGAACCAGTTGTTGTCAAGGGGAACGGCCAGGCTGCCGCTGAAGACCAGCGTTCCTTCCGCCTGCCACGTGTCGCTCTCCAAGTCGGACAGTGACGTATGGCTCAAGTGGATTGTCGCGTTCACGAACGTCCACGAATCGCCGCTCACCTTCTGGAAACGAAGCTTCGTAATCTGCCCGGCGCCGGCGCCGCCGGATTCTATCTCACTCTTGAGGTAAAGAATCTGTGTTCGCTGGTATTGGTCCCATGAGCCCAGCGGGTATTTCCTGGCGGTGGTGTCCGTTCCCAGGGTCACCGTGACCTCGCTGCCCGCGACAAGTATTGAGAGTTCCTGCGAATCCGTCTGCGGTGGTTCGGTGCTGTCCGAGACCTCTGCCACGAAGTTGTACACTCCCGAAGCGGTGGGGGTGCCGGATATTTCCCCGGTGTCCGCGTTGAGACCCAGGCCATCGGGAAGGCTGCCTGTTATAGACCATGTATACGGTGTCGTTCCGCCGGTCGCGGTCAGCGTTGCGCTGTACGCATCACCCACAATACCCCCTGGCAGGGAGGTTGTGGCAATGTCGAGCGGGTCAGGGGTGTCGGCCACGGTCGTAAACGTGTAATCCCCGCTCCAGGTCGGCCCGTTGCCTGACGGGTCGGTCGAACCGACCCTGTAGTGATAAGTTGTGTCGGGCGACAGGCCCGTCAGGCTTACGTCGTGGTCGGTTACATCCGCGGATTCGCTCGCGGTTTGCCCGTAAGAGTCATCCAGCCCGTATTCCACCACGCTGTCGCTTACTTCGTCCGTAATCCAACTGATAGTGGCGGCCGTATCTGTAATTCCGGCAGCGTCCGGTCCCGAAGTTATTACGGGAGGGTCGCTGTCGGCGGAGCTGTTGGTGGTGAAGGTCGAGTCGCTGCTCCAAGTCGGCCCGTTGCCCGACGGGTCGGTCGAGCCGGCCCGGAAGTGATACGTCGTGTCGGGCGAAAGGCCCGTCAGGGTCACGCTGTGGCTGGTTTCGTCAGCCGCTTCATTCGTGGCCTGCCCGTAGGATGCGTCCAATCCGTACTCAACCTCGCTGTCGCTCGGCTCGTCGGTGGTCCACTCGATGGTCGCGGTGCTGTCGCTCAGTCCCGCGACGGTGGGGCCGGAGGTTATTACCGGAGGGTCATTGTCGCCGCCCGCGATGACATACTCCTCGGTCTTGACGCTTTCCTGAAGTCCCGCGTTGTTGATAGCGAAGAATTTGAGCGTGGTCGTCGAGCTTATCAGGATTCCCACTATCGGGCTCGGGCCCGAGCCGGTATAGTGCGACGTCGTCGGGGTAGAGCCGTCGGTCGTGAAGCAGATTATGCCCGGCTCGCTCGCAGTCAGGGTCACGTTCACACTGGAACCGTAACTGCCTCCGGGGGGCGAAGCTGTCGTGGTCGGTGGCTCTGCTTCATCAGGCAGCGCCGAACTGCTCTTGCTCTTCTTTGAACAGCCAATCGCGGCGACTGCCAGCAGCGCCACGCACACCAAAGCCACAGCCAGATTCCATCTGCTCATGTTTCCGCCTCTCCGCAAGTGCTTTGTCACTATCTCGTCCATCTCATCCTCGTGCGATTTATCGTTCGCGTTTCCCTGCCGACCTTGCAAGCCTTCCCGAAAAAGCGAGAATCAGAAGAAGAATCGCATAAAGCGCAAGCACGCCTGCAGCCGCATGCGGCTCGGACGAGCCCTCGCAAAGGGCGCACCCGCCAGATTTCTTGTTGAGTATGGGTCTGGGTTTGGGTTGGGTCTCGGCGTTCACGATTATCGAAAGCTGCCTGGTGGCGAACTCCGAAGCGTCGTCATCCACCCGCGCTGTGAACAGGTACGTTCCCGACGAGGAGGGAGTGCCGGAAATCGCCCCCGTTGCCGCATCAATGCTGAGGCCCGGCGGGAGAATGCCGTTGTCAAGGCTCCAGGCGTAGGGTGTTGTACCCCCGACCGCCTCGATTTCCGCCGAGTAATCCTCGCCGACCTCGCCCGCTGGCAGCGAGCTGGTAATTATCACCAGCGAACCGGCGGGCTGTATTTCTATGCTGAATTCCTCGACATCCACGTCCCCGGAGCCGCTTCCGACCTGAACGGAGAACGTGTACGTGCCTTCCGCCGTCGGCGTTCCGGAGAATATGCCGTCGTGCGAAAGGTCGATGCCCGGCGGAAGCGTGCCGCTGACCACAATCCAGTCGTACGGCGGCACGCCGCCCGTGGCGGTCATGCCCGCGCTGTACGCTACTCCCACCGCGCCGTTGGGCAGGGAGTCGGTCGTTATCTCTATGGGCGGCGGTGGCCCGTCGCTCACGCTGATTGTCAGGCTTTTCGTGTCAGTGCCTGCGGCGCCGTCGGCGACTTCCACCGTGAAATCGAAATCGCCCGCCTGCGTAGGCGTTCCAGTCAGGCTGCCGCCGGAGGACAGGTTTACGCCCGGTGGAAGCGAGCCGCTCTTGACCGACCAGGTATAAGGCGGCGTGCCGCCCTGAGCCGACAGGGAGGCACTGTAGGACTCGTTGATATTGCCGCCCGGCAGTGAAGAAGTAACTATCTCCAGCGGCGCGGGCCCGCTGTTCTCCTTCACCTCGAGCGTGAATTCCCTCGTTACCTCCCTTTCGCTCCTGTAGGAAGGCCCGAGCAGGGGGTCGCCCCCGACCGCCTTGATGGTGAAGGTGTAAGTTCCCGCGCTCGCGGGAGTCCCGCGGATGCACCCGCCGATTTCGCGTATCGTCATCCCGCCCGGGAGCGAGCCGGAATCTACCGTCCAGTGGAAGTGCTCGCCGCAGTCGTCGCTGCCGTACTGGTGTATCCATACCGGCTGCGCCACGAGGGTGTACGCGTAGAACTGGCCCTTGACGGCGTCCGGCAGCCGGGAAGTGACTATCTTGAGGTCGGGGGCAGGCTTGGTCATGTCGAGTATCTCGCCGTAGTCGGCGACGTCAATCCAGAGTTCCTTCGTATCGCTCTTGCCGTCCGCGTCCGTCACTTTCACCGTGAAGGTCGATGAGTTCTCGGTCGAAGAGGTGCCGTAAATCTCGCCCGAATCCGCGTTCATCGAAAGCCCGCTCGGCAGGCTGCCGCTGACGATTTCCCACGTGTAAGGCCGCTTGCCGCCGAGCGCGACCAGTTTTTCCCTGTACGCGCGGCCCGCCTTGCCCCAGTTGAGCCAGCGCGAGGAAATTACGGGATTGGCGCTCAGGTCCTGGGGAAGAAGAAGCTTGACCGACGGGTCGCCCTTTATGTGATAGCTCCAGTAGTTCCAGGAAAAGTCGCAGTTGTAGGCCGTGTCCGAGCCGTGGACGAACCTGCCCATGTGAAAGGAATCCCCCACGGGCGCCTTGTCAACCATCAGCCTGTGAAGGGCCAAGTAGCCGAAAGAATCCGCCGCGCCGACTTCCCACGACTTGCTCTTATATCCGATATGCGCCCACGTGAAATTGTTGTTCGCCATGCAGGCGATACAGCCGTTCTTGAGCATTGCCCAGACAAGGCACTCCCATTTGCCAGCCTCGCACGTGACAAGAAAGGGGAAACCGGGCTTCGTGTCATCCAGGGCGGCTGCAGACCCGTAGCCGAACTTGGTGCTCATGGTGGAATCCTCCCTGCCGTGGCCCCTCATGAAGAGTGCACCGCAAGGGTTGCTCTTCCATTCGCCAGCGAGCCAGCTTCCGGTAGCCATTCCAGCGCCCTTGGAGGTGAATCCGCCCGGGTCGCCGATTTGCTGGACGAAAGTATCGCCAAGCACGCCGGCGACGCCTGTCTTGTCGCTCCCGGAACTCGTCCCGAGGTCATCCGCGAAGTAGAAGTTTTTTCTGTAGTCGATATTCGTCGTCGCCGTTTCGTAGGCTATGACTTTGTTCAGAATCGAAGTTATGGTGGTCGTGTCGTCCGTCTCGATTCGGCCCACGAAAAGCTCCGGCGCCCGTACATTGCCGTCATCGTTCAGGTCAACGTAGCGTATGTCGGCGTGAATGCCCGAGCCCGCCGTAATTGTGTCAACGTCGGCGATGATGAGGACGTACTTGATGCCCTTCGAGGCGTAGTTGCTGCTCAGCCAGCTCTTCGGGTCGGAGCCCGTCCAGACATCCACCGTGAAGCCGAGGCTTTCCTTGTGCGTTATGAACGAGTCGAGTATGCCGCTGTTGGCGACCGCTGTGCTCGTGCAAATGACATATTCCGTTTCCGCCCAGCAGAGAGTGGCCGCGCCCGCTGGCGGCTCGTACCATTGGCGCGCTTCCTGGTAATTGTCGAAGACCTCCTGCGCGTAGGAATCGAATGCATCGTCCATGAGTAATGCGCCCGAAGGCGGCATATCTGCATCGAAGCTGATTCTTATCCTGACGGAACGGTAGAGCCGAAGGCTCTTCTTGACCGGGTTGTACCGGAACGGCGAGAACTTCACGACCGCGAACTTCCACTTGCGCATCTGCGCCGTATCGTAAAGGCCGGCGACTTCGGCGGGATAGTAGCCGTCTTTTTCGTAAACGTTAAGGTCCCTTCCGTCCTCAACTCTCTTGCCGGTGCCCCAGTCAAGCACTTCCGGATTGGAAACCTGGAAGAAAGGGCCTCCGGGCTCGATGTTGTAACTGCCCTTTATCTGCGTGCCCTGCGATTCGAGCACTTCGACCCTGACCGAGGACAGGTCCGTGTCGGGCGGCAGGGCGAATCTGTACGACCTCACCGGCAGGTTCGGCACGCCCGGCTCGGCGATGTTCTTGAACCCATCCATCTCTATTAGATGGCAGCCGTTTTCTTCGTCATAGATGACGTAGTAGGCCGAGGTGAGAACCTTCTCGATTGAATACAGGCCGCACTTCCCGGCAAGCCCCTGTTCGGCTCCGCCGATAAAGAAGGCCAGAATAACGGCCGACATAATCAAAAACACCATACGCCTGGCTCTGCTTCGCTTCATCTCAATCCTCCCTGGATGAGCTGACTTGCGCCGAGGCCGCGTACGGCCCGGCTTTCAGGCTTCTCTTATCTCTTCTTTTTCCAAGCATGGCCGCTCCCGCCAGGACCAGCACAACGACGGTATACGGTAGAATTGCGCCGCCGGCGCCGCCCAAGTCCGAAGCATCCACGGATATTGCGCATCCGCCCGACTTCCTGGGAAGAATGCAGGCGGGCTTCTTGACGGGCGCCTCGATTGCCAGGGAGAATTCCTTGCTGGCGAACTCAGATGCGCCGTCCTGCACGCGAACGGTGAAGATAAACGTTCCAGTTTCGCCCGGCGTTCCCGAGATTGTCCCGGTCCCGGCGTCTATCTGCAGTCCCGGCGGAAGAGCGCCGGTGCTGATGCTCCACGTATAGGGCAGGTTCCCGCCGGCGGCTTCCACCGTCGCCTGGTAGGAGCTGTCCACTTCACCCGCCGGGAGGGAATCCGTCGTGATTATCAGGGAACCGGCGGGGAGTACGACTATCGCGAGTTCTTTTTCCGCCGTGCCGGCTGCGCCGTCGGTGACCTGCACGGTGAATGGGTACGAACCTTCCGCAGTCGGTGTTCCGGAGATTGTCCCGCCTGTGGAAAGACTCAGCCCGGGGGGCAGCGAGCCAGCGGTAACGGTCCAGTTGTAAGGGGATACGCCGCCGCTTGCTTCGAGCTGTGCGGAATATGCTTCGTTGACAGCACCGTCGGGCAGGGACGAAGAAATCACCTGCAGGGAAGGAGGCTCGCTCGTGTCAACGACCGCCATGGAGAACTCTCTCTGCACGCTGTCTGTGCCGTCAGTGACCTGCACGGTGAATTTGTATTCGCCTGCCGTGGTTGCGGTTCCCGAGATAATGCCGGAGGAACCGCCCAGCGCCAGGCCGGGAGGCAGACTGCCGGAGGCGAGGGACCATGTGTAGGTACCCGCGCCTCCCGCCGCCTTGAGGGTCTGGGAGTAAGGCTGTCCCGCAGCCGCGTTGTCGAGGCATTCTGTCACAATGCGCAGGTCGGCAGGGTCGAGGACGCGGATTGTGAACTCCTTGCTCGCGGTGCCGACGCTGACAGTAAAAGTGTATGTTCCCGGCGTCGTGGGAGTCCCGCTGATTACCCCAGCCGTATCGCTGAGCGTCAGGCCGGGGGGGGTATCTCCCGACCATGACCACGCAAAGGCGGTGGTGCTCTTGCCCTGCTGGTTGGTCAGGACGTACGCGTAATACTGGCCCGGGGTTGCATCGGGCAGCAGCGAGCCGTCGATAATCCCGCTGTCCCCGCAGTCTATCCGCAGTTGGGCAACATCGACCGCCAACCCGGTGGCATCCGTGACTTTCACTTGGAAATCCCATTCTCCCGCGGAAGACGGGGTTCCGATGAGGGTGCCGTCTTCGAGAAGCTGTATTCCGGGCGGAAGTGTTCCGCTGTCAAGGGTCCAGACATAGGGTTTCTCGCCTCCGACAGCGCCAAGGACTTCCTTATAGGTCCTGCCAGGTCTGGCATATTCGAGAGGCCGGCGCGCAATGATTCTCAGCTCGTTGCCCGCCTGCACCCTGACGGAAGGGTCGCCCTTGAGGTTGAACGTCGCGTAGTCGGGCTGGGGAAAATCCGTCGCGTAGAACTTGCCCAGGCAGTGGGCCTCTCCGACCGTCGCGCCGTGTATGCAAATCTCCTTCTGGAAAAACCAGCCGAGGTTCTCGACGTATCCGCGTTCGGGTGCATCCCAGGAAGGCCAACCCGTCGCGGCGGCGTTGTTCCCCATGACCGCGATTGCGCAGGTCTTGAGCATGCAGAGAGTAATGGAGTTCATCGACCCGGCGGTGTGCGCCGTGTATTCCCCGGTGTGGCAGGCGATTATATGGACGACCGCCGGCTTGTCGGTCCACGGAATGGCGGCGCAGTCCCACTTGGTGAAGTGGCTCTTTATGCTGTGTGTCATCCCGTGCGAGCGCTGCTGGATTAAGCCGAACGGCTCATCCTCCCATTCTGAGCTTATTGCGGAACCGCCGCCCGCGGTTACCTCGAACCCGCCCGCCTTCGAGAAGCCGGCAGATATCAGGTTCGTGAAGGACGTATCGAAGGCATTGGAGAACAATTCCTTCTTGCGGTACTCGACATCGGTGGCGGTTTCGTACTCTATCACTCTCTGCAGGTAGGCGGTGATTGCTTCAATGCCGACGGGCACAATCATCGCATCTTCATCTGTCCTGTGCTGGTTCTGGTCGTCTTCCTCGAACCTTCCCGCGAAAACCTCGGGGGCTTGGTCGCCGGTAAGGTCAATGAATCCATTGTCGCAGCCTCCGGGGTCTATGGTGTTGGGGTGGGCGAGGATGAGGGCATAGGCTATGTGCTTCGAGGCGTAGTTCTGGACCAGCCAGGAGGCGTGGCTGCTCGTCTGGACGTAGACTGTGAAACCAATGCTCTCCTTGTGCGAGATGAAGTCATCAAGGCAGCCGCTGTCCGCGACGCCCGGCGTGGTGAGAATCGCATAGCCCTTTTCCCCTGTGAAACTTGCCGGGCTGACGACTGCGGATGGCTCGTACCACTCCCTGGCCGTGTGAAAGTTGTCGAACGTGCGCTGCGCAATCTCGTCGAAAACGCAGTCGGTGAGCAGCTCGCCGGAAACGGCGTATTTGGCATCCGTTTCGTAAGTGACTACTATCCTGGCCGTCTTCAAAAGCGCGATTTTGCCGCTCACGGGCCTGTACTGCACGGGAGTGAAGTGGATGCGCGCGAATTTCCATTTCCTCATCTGCCCGGTGTCATGTACTTTGACATGATTGGAAGGAAACGCCTCGTCACTGCCATAGACCGCCGTGTTCTTCCCTTCCTCTATGGAAGATGCGTTTCCTCCCCAGAACGGTCCTTCCTCGCCGACGTAGTACGGATTGGCCGCGGCGATGGAGAAACTGCCGGCCAGCACGCCGCCGCTTGAGTCGGTCAGGCGCGCCTTCACCGATTTCAGGTTCGTGTCCGGCGGCAGTGCTATCCTGTAAACCTTGACCGGCAGCGCCGGATTGCCGGGCTGTCCCGTGCAGTGACAGCCCTTAATACTGAGATAACAGTCGCCGCCGGGAACTGCACGGAAGGAAACGTCCTCTTCACCGGCGTTCCAGCGCAGCGTTATCGCGC
The DNA here is from genome assembly GCA_964641955.1 of uncultured Planctomycetota bacterium. Taxonomy (GTDB): domain Bacteria; phylum Planctomycetota; class SKW154; order SKW154; family DAOVDS01; genus CAZXNM01. The sequence goes on along the minus strand of CAZXNM010000002.1, from coordinate 295,482 downwards.
CATTGTCCGCATAGGCAAATGGCGCTGCAGCAGATATGACAGATACAGTGACAAGCGCTATCGAAATGGCGTAAATCAGCCGGCTCATCATCTCTTGCATCCTCCCTGTAACCGGGAGGTATATATGCGAAGTTTGTGCCAAAGGGGCTGCAAATAGAGCGGCGGCTGTAACTACTTGTCGGTATTGAAATTACGGTCGCGCGATGCAGGGGTGCAGGGGTTGGCCGGATGTTTGGGAGTGTAACGTTCTGGTACAGTGTTACGGTTCGGCACAGGTAATCTTGTGGCGTTTCATCTTCCTGTATAGAGTGGTCCTGGAGATTCCGAGGAACTTGGCAGCTTTCTGCTTATTGTAATCGGTCTCCTTAAGAACGTTCTCTATCATCTTGCGCTCCATCTCCTGCAGCGAGCCGCCGGTGGAGGTTCTCATTGCCGGTCTGAGAATCTCCTCTTTCAGCATGCTTTTCATAATGGTGTCTTCGCACAGCGAGACGAGACGGGATATTTCGTTCTTCAGCTCGCGGACGTTTCCGGGCCAGGGATAGCGGGCCATTGCCTCCAGAGTGCCCTCTTCAATCTTCACCTGTCCACCCGAGGCTTTCAGAAAATGTTCTGCCAGCACGGGTATATCGTCGGTGCGCTCGCGCAGCGGCGGCAGCTTGACCGTGACTACGTTTATCCGGTAGTAGAGGTCCTCCCTGAACCTGCCGCTCTCGACATCTTCCTTCAAATCCCTGTTCGTGGCGCTGAGCAGGCGTACGTTGACGCTTCTCTCTGCCGTCGCACCCAGAGGCCGCAGCGAGTTTTCCTCCAGCGCGCGAAGCAGCTTGGCCTGCATCTGGGCCGGCATGTTCCCGATTTCATCGAGAAACAGCGTGCCCCCGTCTGCGACCAGGAACAATCCCTTCTTGTCGTGGTCCGCGCCGGTGAATGCCCCCCGGACATAGCCGAACAGCTCGCTTTCCATAAGCGACGCGGGGACAGCAGCGCAGTTGAGGGGCACGAACTGCCCCTTGCGCCCGCTCAACTGATGCACGTAGCGCGCCAGCATTTCCTTGCCTACGCCAGTATCGCCGACAATAAGCACGGGTATCTCGCTGCCGGCAATCTGCCCGGCTGTCTCGACGACCTCGCGCATCTGGCTGCTCTCGTAGACAAGTTCGAAAGGCGTACTCTTCGCTTTCCGGGCACCGGCTCTTTTGCGATGCGGCTTCGACGTAAGGTCGCGGAACGCGCTGACCGCGCCGATGGCTTCCTCGGGCGCCAGCTCCCGAAGCGCTCTGGCAAGACCGACGCGCATGCTCAGCTCCATGACGCCCCGCGGGATGGGATGCCTGAGAAACTGCGCTGTGTACTTCGCCGGCAGCATGCCGGTAATGGACTGAATCTCATCGAGCATCTCGCGCACGATTGCCGAGACCCTGTCCGATTCGCCTTCCAGGAGCATGAGAATCGCCAGGTAGTAGCTGACCTTCAGGTGCTGGTCCCACCTGCTGCCCTTGAGCATCCGGGCAAAACTCTCCAGCTCGTCCGCAATCTCGCGTGCGCTCCTGTTCTGCCCGAGAAGCAGCAGGAGCTTCGTAACCGCGCAGTCGCTCTTGAGCACTATGTCGTCGGTGCCTTCCGCGATGGCGAGTGCCTTATCCAGCGCGCTGCCGGCCTGGCTGAACTGGCGGTTGTGTATGTGAACCTCGCTCTCGCAAAGAAGCGCCCTTGCAATGCCGGTACGAAATGCCATTTTTTTAAAGAGGCTTCTTGCCTCCCGTGCGTAGTGATGGGACGCCACATAGTCATCTTCGTATCGCCTTATACGTGCGAGCAGGAGGTGGCACTGCGCCACGCCCAGGGCATATCCCAGCTTCTGCGCGACGGAGAGCGCCTGTTTGCTGTATTCCCTCGCATCGTCGAACGCGCCGACTCCCGTCAGGGCATCCGCATACGTGCTGTAGGCTCTGTAAACTTCGAGCCCCCCGACGCCTCCGGACTCCTGCACGGCCTGGTCCAACCTGGTGAATCCCTCGCTGAACTCCCGCCTGCTCAGAACAAGGAGGATTCCCGTGAGCCACAGGCAGTCAACAATCCGGGGCTTGCTGCCAAGCTTCCTGACGAGCGAGTGGGCCTTCCTCGCGTCGCGGATTGCCGCATCGCCCTCGCCGAGAAATGACCTCAGCATGGCGCAGTTTATCAGGGCATCCGCCTCGTGCGACTTCTCGGAAAGGCTCTCGTAAATACCGACCGCCCGTTCCCAGCCGGTCAGTGCATCGCCGTATCTGCCTTCCAGCCTGTTTATCAATGCAAGCGCGGAGATGTTCATCGCAAGCAGGGGGCCGGAAATCCCGCTCTTCTCGCAGATATCCAGCGACCGGCGATACTGCTTCGCCGCTGTCCCGGGGTCGCCCTTGTAGATGTAAGAATCGCCCGTGTAGTGATGCGCGTACGCCGCCGTTTCGTATTCCCCCGAGCCCCCGGCTGCAGTCGCCAGGGGATGGAGAATCTGCAGGGACTCCTTCCATTTACCCTCGGAGACGTAGGACTTCCCGAGCAGCAGTTGAACCTGCATGCCGGTACGCCTGTCGGTTTTTACGCGGGTTATACGCCTCAGCGCACGCCGCGCGTCGGGATACAGCCCTGAGTTGATGAGTTGTTCAATCTGCGCGAGGGTTTCTTGCATCAGCTCTGGCGATGCTCTGGACATATCAAGCTGGTTTCCTGTTCCTACCTGATGGCTTTTCTACAGTACCTTCACGCCTGTCGCATTTCAAATAGAAAAAAGCAAGAGCGGCTCGGAGCCACTCTTGCACTCGGCTTTTACCGGCTCGCTGCCAGCGAGCAGTCTCAGTCGAGACTTCAGCCTTTTCCCCCGCCGCCGCCGCCGCCGGGTACGTTGATATCATCGCTTGTGCGCGTGCCGAAATTCTGCGTCCAGTGCTTGCCGCACCCATCGCACTGCCCGACGCCGATGTGAGTATTGGCGCCGTTGAGAATCTGCGCCCTGTGTCCGGGCGAGTTCATCCACTGCTCCATCGTCTGCTCGGCGGTGCTGTATCCGCGGGCTATGTTCTCGGCAATCCTCGTGTACGGGTCGGGTACTATGGGCGTGAACGTGTAGCTGCCGGCGTGACCAAGTCGGCCGCGGTCCGGCGGCGCCTCGCCTTCCGGATTGATGTGGTCGAAGAATCCCCGGTCGCACATGTCGTTGGAATGCGCTTTCGCGAGTTCGTAGAGGCCATCACACCATTCAAGAGGCTCGACCCCCGCCTTTTCCCTCTCCTCGTTTACCAGCTGGAAGACCTTATACTCTGCTCCGGTCGCGCTGCCCGGGTTGGAACCGGGATTAGTGATGCCCCCGGGCAGCCCTGCACCGGAACCGTCGTTGTATCTCGGCGTATCGGCGTCGCGCACGCCCGAGTCAACCCCGCAGCCGCCGAGCATCAGCGCAGCAAGAGCGATATACAGGCACGCACCAACGGCCAAAAGAAATTTTTCCTCGTTTCTCATATGCTCTCTCCTTTCAAGGAAGCTGCTCTTATGCCATCTTTCCGATAGGTCGGTATGCGAATGTCGTGCCAGCGGAGGAGTGAGCACCCGGACGAGACGTTTCTTCTTTCAGGCAAAGATGTTACATTTAATGCGAGGATGGCTGCTTGTATAATAATCCTGCGCGGGCAATGTATCATTCAGTGACAGTGTCACGTTTTGGCACACTGCCCCTCACAGTAAATTGAGTTCGATACGCTTCTCTTAATACCGCCGAAGAAGTCCGGGGATGGTGGCGCAAGGCGAGTGCGAATACTGCCGATAGATATAAAAGGATACGCAAAATAAGAAATGACGGATTGACGATGCTTAATCTGCGCAGGGCAGCCATTCTGCTCGCCGTCGCGTGCGCTCTGCTCCCGGGCATCGGGTGCGCGGGCATGGGCTCGTATTTCAGGGCGCGTGGCAACGACTTCGCCGACATATTCACCGTGAAGCTCGCCGCGGGACCCGGCATACACGCGGGCATGAGCTATTTCGGAATTATTCGACCCTGCTTCGGCATGTCAAAATCCTACCGCATCGGGTTCGAAGGCAGAAATTTCGTGAAGGACGAGCACGCTGTCCTCGGCGCGCCGATATACACCTTCCTCGTGCCGACCATAAGCATAATCAGGGGTGACTACGACAGGTATGGCAACCGGACTCTCGGGATAATCGCGATACCGCTGGCTTTTATTATCTCCGGCGACGAGAAGATACACCGCAATCCGGAGAAGACGATTCCGCTCGTCGAGTCATTCAAGGAGTTCTCGACGGCGGACTATGAGCGCCTGATGCGCCAGTGGGCAAGCTACGCCGGCTGGGGCACCGCACCGCCGAATCCCCTGTCCGGCGGCATCAGGGACTACGATTTCAGGGCGCATGCCTGCTTTTTCCTCGGTTTCGAGCTGGGATTCAATCCGGTCGAGCTTGTTGATTTCCTGCTGGGCTGGTTCGGTCTCGATATAAGAGGCGATGACGGTTCCGCCCCTCCGGCAGAACCGGAGGCTCCCGAAAAGGCTGAAAAACCGTCATCTTCCTGAGAAAAATCCCTCCGACAATCAGATGAATGCTGCCGGAGTACAACCTCACCGTCTCCTCGGGCGGCGGCCCACCGTCAGTTCCAAAGCCTTCTTCTCGCCGGAACGCAGGATTTCCAGCTTGATTTTCTCGCCGACCTTGACATCGCGCATAACTTCGCGCAGGACTTCCCTGTTCTTTACATCCTTGCCGTTGAACTTGACTATAATATCTTCCGGTTTCAGGCCGGCCTTTTCGGCGGGGCTGTTTTCCGAAACATTTTCCACTTCCAGCCCCTTGTCCGTGTCTTTGAAACCGACTCCGAGGTAGGGCCTGTTCGCATAGCCCCGCCCGGGCTGTCTCTGCCTCATTGCCGCCGCGACATCCACCGCGGGCCGCTCAGGCAGATTGGCGTAAGTGCTGGCAATCAGGTAGACCATCTTTGCCACTTTGGTCATAGTGGGGTAGTTTATCTTGTCGAGCGTGTCGCGGGGCGTGTGATATTCCGGGTTCGAGCTTGATATCACGAACAGGGCGGGCACGTTCTTGTTCAGAAAAGATGCATGGTCGCTGCCTCCGCCGGAGGGTCCGCTCAGCCGCGCCTTCACGCCCGCTGCCTCGGCGCATTTCTTGCAGACGCCCTCGATTGCGGGACAAAGCGTGCCGCCTCCTATGCTGGCGACATCCTCCTTGGCCCTGCCGACCATGTCCATGTTCACCATGAGAACGGTGTCGGCAAGCGGTACCAGCGGATGCTCGACGTAGTGCCTCGAACCCACCAGGCCGACCTCCTCGGCGGCGAAGGCAATGAACATAACGCTCCTGAGGGGCTTCTTCCCGGCGAGCGTGAACGCCTCGGCGACCTCGATAAGCGAGCACGTGCCGGAGGCGTTGTCGTCCGCGCCGAAGTAAATATCGTTCTTGCTCTTTCCAAGGTGGTCGTAGTGTGCGCCGACGATGACAAGTTCTTTCTTGAGCTTCGGGTCGCTGCCCTCCAGAAAACCTATGACGTTCCTCACGCCCGTGCTCTTAACCTCCATTTTCACGGATGCCGAGACTTTCGTGCCCGACACGACGAACGACGCTGGCTTCAGATTCTTCTCGATGCCGCTTTCGATATCCTCCAGCTTCTTGTCGCCGAGAATGGCCTGGGCCGTCTCCGGCGAAACGTGGAACGCCGGGATGCCTTTTTTCTCTTCGCCGGAACCGTGCCCCGTGAAAGTCGATGTCCCGGAAGGCGCGCGGTCTTTCGAGTGGGCGGCCCCCGTCACAAGCAGGAAGGCACTCGCACCATGCCTTACGGCGTTATCGTATTTCGTCTGCAGGTAGGCATGCTCTCTCGGTACAAGGCTCTCTCCCCTTCTGCTGTAACGGGGCGCATAGCGCAGTACCAGCACTGCCTTGTCCTTAACATCCACGCCGGCATAGTCGTCGTATTTCTGCTCCGGTGCCGAAATACCGTATCCCGCGAAGACAACCCCGGCGGACATCTGCCCTTCCCCCGAAGAAGACATGACGGTGAAATCCTTGTCGAACTTGAAGCTCTTTTTGTTTTCCCCGCCTTCAGTCGGAACTGCTATTGTGAAACTGGGAGTTCCGGCGAGCTTGCTGACGACGTACGGGACTTTCTGGAAGTAGTCTTTCTGGCCGGGCGGAGGCGCAAGCCCCGCCTCGGCGTATTCGGACTCTATATACTTGGCCGCGACTTCGAGCGAGTGGTCTCCCGTTCCGCGCCCCTCGAGTTCCTCGCTCGCGAGGAATTTCATGTGAGCGCGCATCTCGCGTTCCGTTATGCTGACAACCGCACCGTCGTCCTGCCTGGCTTCGGTCTTCTCCTGCGCCGTAAGAGCGGCGAGTGGAAGAAACAGCAGTACAACGGCCAACAGGTATCTTCTACCGGGCATTGTCTCCCTCCTCCAACGCGAGAATGTAAGCACATATGATACGATGTTTAATCGCGGACGCCGACGGCTTGTTAGCCCGGATATGCCTCCGGAAACCCGGCACCGCCACCCGGGAGCGCCCGCGGTCATTTCTGCGATTCCTCGAACCTGTCGTCTGCACGCGTCCGCTGCGGATTGTCGAGCTGTTTTTCAAGCCAGCCGCGCCTGATATCATCGAAATGGTCGAACTCCGGCACGTACGGCTTGATGTCAAGCAGGGGGGTACCGTCGAGCATGTCCACGCCCGAGACGCGCAGGATATTCCCCTCCCTCCCGACGAGGCGGACGGCTGTCAGGCCTATCGGGTTCGGTCTTCGAGGCGCCCGCATGGCGAAGACGCCGCGCTCGATATCGTCGAGGAACGGCCTGGCGAGCAGCTTGTAGCCTTCCGACTTGTGGAAGCAGTAGACCAAGACGATGTGCGAGAAACCCTCGATATCCTTCAGGCCATCGGCATACTCGGGGAACACCTCCACCGTGCCCGAGGACTCCGGCGCGAGATGCCCCTGAATCGGGGTGCCCTGCTTCCGGGTGAAAGGAGTGCGGATTATGCCTATGGGGCGAAACTGGAAGACCTCTCTCCCGCTCCCGGCCAAATACACCTCCCTGGTATCAGCAGCTTTCGCCCGGGCCGTGGTGGCAGGTGCTCTCGCCGCTGTTCAAAGTGCCTTTTAGGTATGAATGTACCACATCGTCAACAAGCCCACCGACGCCGACCACCGTTTCTATACCCTGCTCGTCGAAGAGCGCCTGTGCTCGCGGCCCCATGCCGCCCGCGACTATGCATCCGGCTCCCAGGTCTTTCAGGAACTTCGGCAGAAATCCGGGTTCGTGGCCGGGGTTATCCACGAACTTCCTGTCCGTCTCTTTCCCGTTCTCGATTGTCACGAGCGTGTAGCCGGGACAGCGCCCGAAATGCCCTGCGACCGCGTTGCCTTCCGTGGCGATTGCGATAATCATGATTACTGCACCTCCTCCGCGCTATTCCATTTCCTTCGCAAGCTTGTCCACAATGGCCGCGAATCCTTTCGCAGCCTCCGTTTCGGGTAAATTCGCGACGACCGGCGCACCGCTGTCGCCGCCTTCCACTACCGCCGGGTCTATCGGCACCGACCCGAGGAACGGCACGCCGAGTTCGGCAGACATCTTCTCGCCCCCGCCCTTCTTGAACAGGTCGGTCGTTTTGCCGCAATGGGGGCATACGAAGCCGCTCATATTCTCGACCACGCCCAGAATGGGGGTTTTGAGCTGGCGGCAGAAATTTACGCACTTGCGCACGTCGAGAATCGAGACTTCCTGGGGAGTCGTGACTATCACGGCCCCGTCGGCATCCTCAATAAGCTGGCAGATTGAAAGCGGCTCGTCGCCAGTCCCCGGGGGAGCATCAACCACCAGGTAGTCGAGTTCGCCCCATTCGACATCCTTGAGAAACTGCTTGATGACGCCGTACTTGAGCGGGCCGCGCCAGATTACGGCGGAATCCGGGCTATGAAGGAGAAAGCCTATGGACATGAGCTTGAGATTGTCCGAATAGGGGTAAGGTTCGAGGCTGTCGGGCTCGCCGCCGACGCGCTTCCCTTCCACTCCGAGCATCTTGGGCACGTTCGGGCCGTGTATATCGATGTCGAGCAGGCCGACCTTTTTGCCACGTGCGGCCAGCGCCACCGCGATGTTTACGGACACCGTGCTCTTCCCGACGCCCCCTTTCCCGCTCAGCACAAGCACCTTGTGCTTAATCTTGCACATGCGCTCCTGGAGCGCCTGCCTCTCGGCGAACTGCTCCTCTGTCTCCTCCGGTCGCCTCGCCTTGGCCGAGCAGCTCGTCTCGCCGCAGGAGCTGCATGCCGACCGCTCGCCCGCATTGTCCTTTTGTGCCACTTCAAGCCTTCCTTTCCCTGAGCCCAAAGACATAATCGTATATCGCCTCGTGCAGCGCACTCGCGGCTATCGCGGAACACTCCTTCCTGTCCTCCGACAGGTCAAGCATCTCCGCAAGCTGTTCCATGGATATTTCCGCAGCGTCGTCAACGTGCTTTCCGAGAGCCAGCTCCATGACCACGCTCGCACACGCTATCGCGCTCGGGCATCCGCAGGCCTGGAACGAGATATCCGATATGCGCTCTCCTTCCACCCGGATATAAACCCATACCCTGTCACCGCAGCCGGGGGAAACAATCACTCCAACACCATCCGCGTCGGGCATGGCCCGGCATCTTCGCGGATTGGCGAAGTGCTCCAGGAGCATCTCGCTGTAGCCGTGATTTCCCATCCTACGGGCGCTTCTCGCAGCAGCGCTTGGGATTCTCGCAGCCGCCCCGGTCGCCGCAGCACCGGTCCGCCGCGCCGTCCCTGACTACGGGCGGCGCCGGCGTTGACAACAGCCTGACTGTTCTATCACTGTCGCAGCCTGGGCAGCTCGGATTATCGGCGTCTGCGGATTTCTGTAGTACTTCGAACGATTCGCCGCAGGACTCGCACCTGTAACCGTATAGCGGCACTGCAACTCTCCATTATCCCGGTCCTTTGGCAAGCTCCAGCAGCCTGCTGCAAACCTCTCTTATATCCGATGCAGCCCCATTTTTCGAGCATTCTACAACCGGTTTTGCTGCTACAAGCGATTCCGTGACGGCGCGGTCGAAACGAATCCTGCCGGCCATGGGCACCGATTTCTTCCTGCACCATTGTTCTATCCGGTCCGAATTATCCTCATTGATGTCGAACTTGTTTATCACGACCACGTCGCGGATGCCGAAGTGCTCGCACACGCCGTGCACCCGCTCCATGTCGTGTATGCCGGACAGGGTCGGCTCGGTCACGATAGCGGCGACATCGATGCCCGTGAGCGATGCGAGAACGGGACAGCCGATTCCGGGCGGCCCGTCCACCACCACGAAGTCGAGGTTTTGCTCCTCGGCGATTTTCCTCGCCTTTTCCCTGACCTGCGCGACCAGCTTGCCCGAATTCTCCGCCGCAATTCCCAGCTTGGCATGCACCATCGGGCCGTAAGGCGTATCCGAGACGTACCAGTGCCCGCTGAGCGCATCCTTCAGCTCGACCGCGTTATCCGGACAAACTACCTGGCAGACACCGCACCCCTCACATGCCACGGACAGAACCCTGAAATTCTTGATTGCGCCATAGCGGCATTCATGCTGGCAGCGTCCACACCTGGTGCACTTCTGCGGGTCTATGAAGGCCTCAACGCCGCCGGAATACTCGTGCGTCTCCCTGACCTGAGGATGAAGCAGCAGGTGCAGGTCGGCCGCGTCGACGTCGCAGTCCGCCATCACCTTTTTTTCGACGATAGCTGCCATCGAGGCCGTGAGCACCGTCTTGCCCGTGCCGCCCTTGCCGCTTATTACACATATCTGTTTCATCTTTTCACCGCGTTGGCGCGAGCGTAATCCATTGCCTCGCGCAGTTTTCCGCGCCACTCGGGCCGCACCTCGATGAGGGGGGTACCTCGCGAGTAGCCCTCTGCTATTTCCCTGTCGAATGGAATGCTCAGTACTATCGGGATTTCCTGCGACTTGCAGTAATCCTCCACACCGCTGTCGCCGAGACCCGCGCGGTTGATAATGACCGCGTGCGGCAGCTCCAGGACGCGCAGCATCTCGACGGCAAGTTCGAGGTCGTTCAGGCCGAAGGGGGTCGGCTCCGTGACGAGAAATACGAAGTCCGACCCTCTGACCGACTCTATGACCGGACACGAAGTGCCCGGTGGCACATCGACCACCGTCTCGCAACCGGGCTCGATGAGCTTCTTGAGTGCCCGTATGACCGGCGGGGCCATTGCCTCGCCGATGTTGAGCTTCCCGTGCGCGAACTTCACGGCGCCGGCAGCGCCTTCCTCCAGCACGCCGACCTCGCGCCTGCCCTCCGTTATCGCTTCGTCCAGGCATGCCAGCATGCACCCGCCGCATCCGTGACAGAGATTCTGGAAGACCATCACTTGTTTCTGGAGGACCGCGAGCGCATTGAACTGGCAGACCCTGGCGCATTCGCCGCAGTGAGTACACTTCGACTCGTCAACGACCGGGACGGGAGTATAGACCTTCTCCGTCCGTTCGATTCGCGGCTTGAGGAATATGTGCGAGTTTGGCTCCTCGACATCGCAGTCAACGAGCTGGACAGGCCCGTCGTCCACCGCCAGCGCAAGGCTCGTGGCGACGGTCGTCTTGCCTGTCCCGCCTTTGCCGCTTGCAACAGCTATTACCATCCGCGGCCGCCTCCCCGTCGTCCACCGCGACCCATGCCCCGGCCTCCGCCGCGACCACGGCCCCGGCCCATGCCGAATCCTCTGCCCTGAACTCCCCTGTACCAGGGGCCTGCCGGCGGCACCGGCATCTGCCGTCCGCCCGCCGGCTGCTGACCCGCGCCCTCTGCAGGCACGGCGCAGTAGCCCATTCCTCTTCCAGTCATGGGACCCTGACCCCTTGGACCTGTTCCGTCAAAACCAGGCATCGTACTCCTCCTTCCCGGTGTATCAGTCGCCTCTTACCATCACGCAGTTGCATTTCGGGCACTGCATGCTGCGGCACGGTGTTCCCGGCGCGTGCGCGACGCGCTCGCCGCATGACGGGCAGACACAGTCGGCCGGCGGACCGGCCCCGAAGCCGCGTCCGCGACCGCCGCCGCGACCCATGCCCATGCCGCGGCCTCCGCCGCCGCCCATACCCATGCCGCGGCCTCCTCCGCCGCCTCGGCCCATGCCCATGCCGGCTCCCATCCCGCCGCCGCCGCCCGGCCCCGCAGGCGTGCCCTGCGGCGGCGTTAGTGGTCCGCCCTGGGGCGTCGGGGCTGCGCCACCCATTCCGGCGTGCATGCCGACCGTGGGACCGGAAGACGCGCTCATGCCGCCCGCCATAAACATATCCACGGCCTCTTGGACCGTGCCTGACATGCCGGTGTAGACCGCAACGCCTCCCCCACTCAGAACGCCCGCCGCGTTGGGACCGACGTTTCCGGTAAGCACCGCCTTCGCGCCCTTGTTGACCACAACCTGGCCCGCCTGAATCCCGGCGCCGCCGGCAGCCTGGGCGGCCGCGTTGTCCACAACCTCAACGACCGCCTTGGCATCGGTGTCGTAGAAAATGAAATACTGACACCTTCCGAACCTCGGGTCCACGGCGGATGACAGCTCGCCACCGCTGGCCGTTATCGCTATCTTCATATAACACCTCCTTAAAATACTATCTGTTCAGCTTTCCACGTCTGCGCCTGCCCTTGCCCATTCCAGCTCGGCGGCCCGGGCAGACGAACTGGTTGTTTCTGAGACTGCCAGCCGCGTAGGACCTGATGGCATCCTCGGCTTCCCCGATTACGCCCCACACGACGGCAATCCCCTGCATCTCGAGCATGCCCTGCCACGACCGGTGGATTCCCCCGCAAATAACCACCGCCGGCTTTATCGAAACCAGAGTCGCATACACCTGCCGCCCTCCGCGGCCCGGCAGAACCACACGCTGAATCTGATTGACCTCCCCGCTTTCGACCTGCGCCAGAGCCACCTCCGTCGCATGTCCGAAGCGCGGCGAAACCTCGTTCTTGAACAGTGGTACTGCAACAATCATTTCAATTCTCCGCTATACTGCGATGCAAACCACATGCCCAATTCCACGAAATAAACGTAACCGATTATAGCACAAGCTGTTATGTATTCAAGTGGAGATGCTTGATTTAGCCCATGTTGTTTCATATGCGAAACATGAATGAAACATTGGGTTTCACCGGCGAAACATTAGCTGCTTTGAATGCCGTAGCGCTTCATCTTGCGCCACAGCGTGGTGCGTGAGATGCCGAGCTGTTGCGAGGTCTTCGCGCGGTCAAATGCGTTTTCTTCGAGCGCATCCAGAATCGCGGATCTCTCGCTGCGCTCAATCGGCGCGAGAAGACTGGCGGGGCCGTCAGCCCTCAGTCCGGGCGGCAGATGCTCCGGCCGGACAGTCTCGCCCTTGACCAGCACGAATGCATGCTCTATGACGTGCTCAAGCTCCCTGATGTTCCCCGGCCACTCGTGACCCATGAGGATTTCCATGGTCGCGGGAGAAACCGAACGGACCGACTTGCCGGTAAGGCTGTTGAACTTGTCCAGAAATTCCTCGACCAGAAGCGGCAGGTCTTCAAGCCGCTCACGCAGGGGCGGTATGTTCAGAACGACCGTGTTAATGCGATAGAAAAGGTCGTCCCTGAACCCGCCCCCGGCGGCAAGTTCCTTCAGGTCCCGGTGCGTTGCCGAGATGACTCTCACATCGACGGCGATGCTCTCCGAGCTGCCGACAGGCTCGAACGCCCCCTCCTGCAGCACCCGCAGCAGCCGGACCTGCATGGCGGGCGACACATCGCCGATTTCGTCGAGGAATATCGTTCCCCCGTCGGCCAGCTCGAACCGGCCTTTTCTGCTGGCCTTGGCATCCGTAAATGCGCCCGCGACGTGCCCGAACAGCTCGCTTTCGAGCAGCGTGTCGGGCAGCGCGCCGCAGTTGACCTTGACGAAGGGGTTGTCCGCCCTGGCGCTCTCGAAATGAATGGCCCTGGCGAGCAGCTCCTTGCCCGAGCCGGTCGGGCCCTGTATCAGCACAGACGCCCTGCTCGCCGCCACGTCGGGGATTAGAGAAAATATCTCCTGCATCCTGTGGTTCTTGCTGACCATGTCGCGGAATCTGTATGTTTTCTTGATTTCCCGACGGAGTTCCTCCACGACCGAAATGTCCCGGAATATCTCGACCCCGCCGGTCACGTCGCCCGAGGAATCCTTGAGAACGGCGGTCGAGACGCTTATGGGCTTCTCCTTGTTGCTCCTGTCGAGTATGTCTATTCTGAGCCCAGTTATGTCCCTGCCCGTTTCCATGCTCTGGCGCAGGACGCAGCCTTCCTGGCAGCATGAAGCGCGGAAAATGTTGTAACAGTGCTGGCCCATCGCCTCTTCCCTGGAAAAGCCTGTAATCCTCTCCGCGGCTTTATTGAAGTAAGTGATACGCCAGTCACGGTCCACGGCGAACACGCCGTCCGCGACTGAATCGAGAATAAATCTCGCATCGGAAGATTTCAGTTCCTGTTTCCCGGCCAAGTGCTTTCCTTCGCTGCCCGATGACAAGGCAATTGTACAGTTCACGGATTGGGGTTGCAACCAGAGACTCGGTCCGAAAGCGGCGGGACTACTCCGACGCGCGGTCCTGCATCTCGAGCCATTGCCCGAGCGTCATCAGGGGTTCGCGCGGCTTGGAGCCCTGGGCCGGGCCGACCACGCCGCCCGCTTCCATGAGGTCCACGAGCCGCGAGGCGCGCCCGTAGCCTATGCCGAGCTTGCGCTGCAGCAGCGACACGGACCCGCGGCCGGAAGAGAGAATAATCTCGACCGCCTGGTTGTAAAGGTCATCGACCTGCTGCGGGGGCTTGCCCTCCTCGACGACCATTGCGCCCCTGCCCTCCGGCTGCCACTTGAGAAGCTCCTCGTTGAATTCCGGCTTGGCCTGGTTCTTGAGAAATTTGACCACTTTCCTCGTCTCATCCTCGTCAACGTAGGTGCCCTGGGCGCGCACGAGCGCAGATGCCCCCGGCTGCAGGTACAGCATGTCGCCCTGCATGAGCAGCGCCTCCGCGCCGTTGCGGTCCAGGATGGTGCGCGAGTCTATCTTGCTTGCGACGTGGAAGGCGATGCGGCAGGGCATGTTGGTCTTGATGAGCCCCGTTATGACATCGACGCTCGGCCTCTGGGTGGCGAGGACCAGGTGGATGCCTACGGCGCGCGATTTCTGCGCCAGCCTCGTTATAGAGCCTTCGACCGCCTTGCTCCCGGCCATCATGAGGTCGGCAAGCTCATCTATTATTATTATTATATAAGGCAGCTTTTCGGGAACCGCCTCCTTTTCGTCCTCGGTGAGGCTGGCAAGCCTGCGCTCGCGCTCCTGGTGGCTGAGGTTGTTGAAGTTCTTTATGTTGCGCACTCCCAGCGTCTGCAGCACTTCGTATCGCTCATCCATCTTCTGCATGGCCCACTCGAGGACTCCGGCGGCCTTGCCCATGTCGGTGACGACCGGGTGCAGCAGGTGCGGCAGGTCCTCGAAAAGCGACAGCTCGACCATCTTGGGGTCGATAAGGATGAGCTTGACCTCGTCGGGAGTGCGGGTGTAGAGAATGCTGCCTATGATAGAGTTGATGCAGACGCTCTTTCCCGCGCCGGTCGCGCCTGCGATAAGCAGGTGAGGCATGCCCGCGAGGTCCGCCGAGATGGGCGCACCCGCGGCATCCCTGCCGAGAAACAGCGGTATCGCCCGCTTCTTTATTGCGGACTCGCAGCTCAGCAGCAGCTCTTTCAAGCGTACGATGACCCGCTTCGTGTTGGGAACCTCGATACCCACGGTGGACTTGCCCGGAATCGGATAGACCGTCCGGACGCTCGGCGCCCTCAGCGCCATGGCGAGGTCTTCCGAGAGCGAGGCTATCTTGGATGCCTTGACTCCGGGCGCCAGTGAAATCTCGTACTGCGTGATGACCGGCCCCTTCTGGATTTCGACCACTTTCACGCCGATTCCGAAGCTCTCAAGCGTCTTCTCTATCTTCGCGGCCCTGCTCTGGATGACATCGCCCGATTCCTCGACGCCGGTTTCCGGCTCGGCAAGCAGCTTGACGGGCGGCAGCTCGTAGTTCTCCTTCTCCGTCTTCCGCTCGGGAGCATCCGCCTTCGGCACTTTCTCGGCTTCCTTGACCTTGAGCTCTTCCTTCTTTTTCTTCTCTTCCTCCTGCCGCTTTTTTTCCTCCTCCTTTGCTTTCCTCTCTTCTTCCCTGCGTCTCTGCTTTTCCTCTTTCTTCTTTCGCTTCTCTTCTTTCTTTTTCTGTCTCTCTTCTTCCTTCTCTTTCTTCTTTCTTTCCTTTTCCAGCGCCTTGTCCGTCTCCGGCTCGACGACCGGAACGACCTCGACCTCCGGAATGGAATTCGACCTGACCGGTATGCTGCGCACGGCTGCTCCCGTTGCCGCCGCGGCCGCGCCGGCGGCCGTTCGCGCGCCTTTCGCAAGAACCGCAAGCTTTATCGCCAACTGCTTCAAAAGGTCATAAAGGACGAGGTCGGTCGCCAGGAGCAGCGATATCCCGAGAACGCCCGCCACCACCAGAAGCGCCCCCACCGTGCCGAGGTAGCTCGTAAGCTGCGTGCCGAAGTAAGTGCCGAACATCCCTCCAGCCAGGCGCCCCGAGAACGCATCGGCCGGAAGCGACATCCTCTCAATCGTGGCAAATGCCAGGACGAACACGGCCGTCCCGAACGTTTTGTACCAGGGGTTCTTGAGCGCAATCCTCGCTATCGAGAGCCCGCCCCACATCCCGATGAGAAGGGCAATCGAGACCGAAGGCAGCACTCCGACAAACCTGAACATGTAGTAGGAGATGTATGCGCCGGCCGTGCCGCAGGAGTTGGAATAAGATGGATTCTGCGGGATGCGCGAAGGGTCGGGCCCGTCCGCCGGGTCGAACGACAGCAGGCTGACAAGAAGGAACACGGAAAGAACGCCGAGGACAATGCCCACCACCTCCCGGGCGACCATGGACTTGTGCTCTTCCTTTTTCTTGCCGGCCACAGGCATTTCCGCTTCGCTCGCTTCCGACTTCAACAGATTGACATAAAAGGGGCGTGATACGCTCCATGTATATTATCGTCAAATGCGGGGCAAGTCTCAACCCCAAGATTCAAGGATTTAACAGGCCGGGGCGAGAGCGAATTACGCGAACAGGCCGTAGACAACGCTCGCAATGCCGAGAGGAACGAGATAATACGCAAAGACCGCGAGCCTCCCCTTCTTAAGCAGGCGCATCAGCAGCTTGAGCGCAAACACCGCCACGACGAATGAGCACGCGAACGAAACCACCGTGGGCGCAGGCTTGCACATAGTCCCGCTGGAGAGCATGTCCATCGCTTCGAGAAGGGCCGCGCCGCCGACGGCGGGAATCATCAGCAGAAAAGAAAACTTCGCCGCCGGGGGGCCGTCCGCGCCGCGCAACTGCGCCATGGATATGGTCGAGCCGGAGCGGCTGACTCCCGGCAGAATCGCAAGCGCCTGCGCAAAGCCGATAATAAGCGAGTCTCCCGCAGTGAGGCCGCCAAGCTCCTTGCCACCCCGGGTGCGCCTGCCCGCGGCAAGCAGGAAAAAGGCCGAGGCGAGAAAGCCCGTGCCGACGAGGACCATGTTGCCGCCCGCATCCTCGAAGAAATCCTTGGCAAGAAACCCGAATATCCCGGCCGGAATCGAGCCGATAACGAGCAGGACAATCACCTTCCTGTTTGCGCCGAACAGGAGCAGTATGTCCCGCCGGAACACAATCACGACCGCAAGCAACGTCGCGGCATGAACGGCAACAACCTGGAAGAGAAGCTCCCCCTCACCCGCGAAGCCGAAGAGCTTGTTGAAAACTGCAAGGTGGCCGGAGCTGGAGACGGGCAGGAACTCGGTCAGGCCCTGCAGTATTCCGAAGATTGCTGCCTTAAGAAGTTCCACCGCGGCCTTCTTCCACCAGCCTGACTATATCGCGTGCAAGTGATTCCTTGGCCGTCATCTCGAAACGCCCGACCATGCCCCCGGAGCCGATTATCTCGCACGTTACGCTGTCCGACCCGAACGTCTCGGGCGCGTTCAAGACCACGTAGTCGAGGTTCTTGCGGGCAAGCTTGTCTTCGGCGTTCTTTCGCGGTTCCTGCACCTCCAGGGCGAAGCCGACGAGAACCTGCCCGGTCTTGCGCCTGCCGAGTTCCTCGAGGATATCGGGGGTGCGCTCAAGCTCCAACACCAGCGCGCCGGAGCCCTTCTTGAGCTTGCCGGGCGCCCGCTTCTTCGGCCTGTAATCGCAGACAGCGGCCGTCATGACGGCGGCGTCGCAGTCGGCGAAACGCGAAAAGCACTCGTCCGCCATCTCCCCGGCAGAAACGATGCGCACGACCTCCATGCCCGGCGGGTCGGGCAGCGTAACGGGTCCGCTCACGAGGATGACTTCGTGGCCCGCCCGCGCCGCCGCCGCCGCCACGCAGAACCCCATCCTGCCGCTCGACGGGTTGGACAGGAACCTGACATCGTCGATGAACTCGCGCGTGGGACCTGCTGTTACGAGGATTTTCATGAAAGGAGCTTCTCGACTTCGCCGGCTATCTTTTCCGGCTCGGACATGCGGCCCGGGCCCGTGTCCCCGCTGGCGAGGCGCCCCTCCTCCGGGCCGACGAATCGCACACCCCTGGCCTTCAGGCGCTTTATATTCTCCTGCACAGCCGCATGAAGGTACATGCCGGCGTGCATGGCGGGCGCCACGAGCACGGGGCAGCCCACCGAGAGGTAAGTGGTCGAAAGCATGTCGTCGGCGATTCCGGCGGCCATCTTGGCGAGGATGTCGGCGCTGGCCGGCGCGACCACCAGCAGGGATGCATCCCGCGCCAGCGCAACGTGCGAGGGGTCGTATCCGGCGGAATCGGCGAACATGTCAACCGAAACGGGATTCGACGTCAGGGCCTGAAACGTAAGGGGCGTTATGAACTCGCACGCGTTTATCGTCAGTACGGCATGTACGTCGTGGCCGGCCTTCACCAGCAGCGAGGCGAGCGCCGCGCCCTTGAATGCTGCTATCGAACCGGTAACTCCGAGTATTATCTTCGGCATTGCACGCGCGCGCTACTTGCCGCCCAGGTCCTCGGACCTTGCGAGCGCGCCCCTCAAACTCTCGCGATAGACCTCTTCCGTGACAAGCTCTATCTTGCCCTCATCTATCTCATCGCAGACCTCGAGCATCAGCTTCTTCAGGTCCGGCGCGGCAATCCCCAGCTCCCGCCTCTGAAGCTGCTTCAGCCGCTTCTGCATGAGTACCGAGAGCTTGAACCTCCCGCCAAGCTTGTCTGTCAAGCGTTCGAGCTTCGTGACTTCCTTGGACACGTCCATTTACTATGCGCCCTCCTGAGATGGCTTCAACCCTTCAGCCCGCCGTCTACGATGCTTCTTATTTCCTCCACCGCCCTGTCAACGCTGTCGTTGACGACGCAGTGGTCGTAGTACTTCTTCTGGCCGAGTTCCCACCCGGCGTGCTCGACCCTCTCCCTGAGCTGCCCGTCGCTCTCGGTGGCGCGGCCTTCCAGCCTCTTTCGCAGCGCCCCCATGTCGGGCGGCTCCAGCAGTATGTAAATCCCCTCTACCTTCTCCCCGCGCAGCCGTATCGCGCCCTGCACGTCTATGTCGAGGACGAACACCTTCCCCGCGCTCACCGCTTCCCTCAACGGCTCGGCGGGAGTGCCGTAGCAGTTGTCGAAAAGCTCCACGTGCTCTATGAACTTCCCCTCGTCAATCCACCTCCTGAACTGCCCCCTGCCCAGGAAGTAATATTCCCTGCCCTCTTCTTCACCCGGTCTCTTCGGCCGCGTCGTCGCCGAGACGCTCAACACGTAGCGCGGGTCCTCGAGCAGTCTCTTCACTATCGTGCTCTTCCCCACGCCGGAAGGCCCGGAGACCACGAGGACGGCCCCCTTGCCAGCGCCGCCCGGGCTTTCTCCTTCTCTACTGCACATTCTGCGCCTGCTCGCGAATCTTGTCTATCGCGCCCTTAAGATCGAGAAGCGGCACAACGAGCTTCGCGGATACGACCTTCGCGCTCATGGTGTTCGCCTCGCGCAGCATCTCCTGCGCTATGAACTCGAGCTGCCTGCCGGCGGGCTTGTCTCCCGAAAGCACCTTCTTCATTTGCTGTGCGTGCACCTGGAGGCGCTGCAGCTCTTCCGCGATGTCGGAGCGTTCCGCCATGACCGCCGCTTCGCGCAGCACATCCCCGGTGGCGACCTTCAACCCGGTGTCGGACAGCAGGTCGTTAATCCGCTGTTCAAGTCTCTTCCTGTGCGCCTTGAGATACCGGGCGCGCCCGTCTGCTACCTTGCCGGAGAGGGTGACAACCTTCTCGAGCTGCCTACGAAGCTCGGCCCCCGTCTTTTTCCCTTCCCTGCGCCTCGATGCGACGAGGGAATCCACGGCCTTCGCGGCCGCCTTCACCAAGAGTCCCGTGAAGGCGCTCCTCGAGCCGCTTTCCTCCCTGAGCACGCCGGGCAGCGCCGCTACTGCCTCCAGCCTTACGTCCTGCGCGGCGCCGGCCTTCTTCGCCAGCGAGCGCAGCTTGCGGCTGTATTCGAGGACCGCCTGCCCGTCGAGAACGTACCTTACCGCCGGGGGGCCGTCGAGTTCAACGCTGCAGTAAACCGTGCCCCTGACAACCCGGCCCTTTATCGTCTCCTCGAGCCGCTCCTGCGCCGCCAGGAGCGCATCGGGCAGCCTCACGCTGAGCTTGAAAGACCTGTTGTTCACAGAGTGCAGGAAGACGCTGACTGCGTTGCCGGAGAGACGCGCCGTCCCGCTGCCGTAGCCAGTCATGCTTTCTATCATACTGCGGGAACTCCTAATTGTTCCCCGCCGGTTTGGCTTGCGAGCCCGTTTTCGGCGCGGTCTCGCCCGTGCCACTGCCGCCCTTCGGGGCCTGTGCGCCCTTCTTGGCGGGAGTCGTTCCCGGCCCTGCGCCCCTGCCGGGCACTTCGCCCGCAGGCGCGGTCGGCGCGGCCGGCGCCACCGGCTCCTCGGCCGGGCCGCTCTCTACGACAGTCCTGGCCAGAACGGCCAGGGCAATGGTAAGCACCATGAAAAAGACAGCAAGATAGACCGTGAAGCTGCTCATCTTGCGGCCTATGCTCGCGCCGAACGCCGTGTCGAGCCCGGAGCCGCCGAACGCGCTGGAAAGACCGCCGCCCTTGGGCTCCTGCATGAGCACCACGATAATCAGCACCGCGCAGGTTAAAAAGTACACCACCGTGAGGAAGCCGACGACAAAGCCCACTTTTTCCTCCCAACACCGCGCGCAGGGCCGCTCAGACCGCTGCTACAATCGCCGCGAAGGCCTTCGCATCAAGGCTCGCGCCCCCTACGAGCGCGCCATCCACATCCGCCTGGGACAGCAGCCCGGCGGCGTTATCCGGCTTCACGCTGCCGCCGTACTGTATCCTCATGGCCGCGGCCGAATCCGCGCCGAACCGCCCCTCTACCAGCCCGCGGATGAACGCATGCATCTCCTGCGCCTGCTCCGGCGAGGCCGTCCTGCCGGTCCCGATGGCCCAGACGGGCTCGTAGGCGAGAATGACCTTCGCCGCCCCGGCCCCGTCCACGCCCTCGAATGCTGCCAGGACCTGCCTCTCGACGACCGTCCGCTCCTCGCCCGCATCGCGCTCTTGAAGCGTCTCGCCGACGCACACGACCGGCCCGAGCCCCGCATCAAGGGCGGCCCGGAGCTTGAGGTTAACCCACTCATCCGTCTCACCGAAGAGCTGGCGCCTCTCCGAGTGCCCCACAAGCGTGTATGTACCCCCGGCGGCGCGCACCATCTGCGCAGAAATCTCTCCCGTGAACGCGCCTCCGGACTTGAAGTAGATGTTCTGCGAGCCTGCCCCGATGGCGGTGCCCGCAAGCTCGCCGGCGACCGCGCCCAGCGCAAGGGCGGGCGGGAAGACCGCAATCTCCACGCCGCCAGCCTGCGCAAGCTCCGACTTCAGCTCCCGCGCCAGGGCCGCGGCCTCCCCGTGGGCCTTGTTCATTTTCCAGTTGCCGAATATGGCATATCTTCTCATGACAGCCCCTCTTCGCCCACACCGGGCGGGCGCCGGAAACCAGCCGCATAAGCTGTACTGCAAAAATTAATTAGTTTACATGCCATCGAGCCGTTGTCAACTGTTTTTTGAAATTATCCGCGCACCCTAAATCCCTGCGCGCGTGTTACTTGGTGCATTTTATGGTGAGAATGGTGATGTCGTCGTGCTGGGACGCCCCCGTCGAGAAGGCGCTCACGGCCGCCTTGAGGGCCGTATTCATCTCTTCCGCGCTCATGTCGGCGCTGTTCTTGACGAGCCTCATGAGGCGCGCCGTCCCGAACTCCTGCCTTCGCTGGCTCATGGTCTCGATGACGCCGTCGGTGTATATCATTATGCCCGCGCCCGGCTCGAGCTGGAGCACCTGCTCCTTGGTGCCATCTTGGAAGTAGCTCGTATCGCCAAGGCCCATGACCACGCCCGTGTGCTTAAGGAGCGTCACCTCCGGCTTGTCCCGCCCCGGAACCCATGTTATCGTCGGGCAGTGGCCCGCCGAGCAGATTGTGACGCGGCGCGCCTTCGGGTCGATGCGCGCGCAGACCGCGCTGACGAACAGTCCCTGCTTGATTTCCTTCGAGAGCATCCTGTTGAGGTCCACAATGGCGTCCCGCGGATTCTCGCGGGAAGGCAGGCTCATGTGAACGAGGCTTCGCACCATGACCATCACCATCGCGGCCGGCACGCCCTTGCCGGAAACGTCCGCCACCACGAACGTCTGGGAGTCCTCGCCCTGCGGCAGGACATCGTAGTAGTCCCCGCCGACCTCCCTGCATGGAGAGTAATCCACCGCCACGTCGAAGCCGTCAATCTCGGGCAGGGATTCGGGCAGCAGCGACTCCTGGATTTCCCGGGCGGTCTCTATCTCCTCGGTGTCCATGAGGACCTTGCCCTCGACCTCGATGGGCGCCTCTCCGGCCTCCTCTTCTTCAGGCAGCAGCTCGAGGGCCTTCGCCATGAACGCGTCCGCATCCACCGGCTTTTCGAAAAAGGCGTACTTCGGGTATGTCGCGACCTCGAAGTCCTTCGCGAACGACGGGTACGCGGTCGTGATGATGACCGGAACGGGGGATGACTGCTTCGCCGGCGAGCCCTCCGTGCCTATCTTGCGAAGCTCCCTCATTATCTCGATGCCGCTCACGCCGTGCATCTTTATCTCGGTCACCAGGAGGTCCGGAAGCGCCCGCCTCACGTGCTCGAGCGCCTTGGCGCCGTCCGAGAACGCGAGCACCCGGTAGCCCTCCTTGGCAAGAGATGTGCGGTAGCTCATGGCGGAGTCCGGGTCGGGGTCTACCAGCACAACAGTGCCCTTGACCAGCGCCTCGGACCTTATACCGCTCTGGAGGGCGGAAGAAAGCCGGGATATTATCTTGTCAACCGACTCGCGCGAGCCCAGCCTGCCGGCCTTCTCTGAGACCATGTCCACTATCCTGGCAAGCTCCGCGCCCCTCTGCAGGACCGCCTTCATCTCCTCCTGCATCTGCTCGGCCGACGCCTCGCCGGAGGAGAGTTCGTTGAACAGCAGGCTGACCCTGCTCTCGATGGGCAGGGAGGAGAATACCTCCTGCAACCCGACCATCTCCCCCTCGCCGAATTCTTTGCCGAAGAGCATCTTCTGGCTCGACGGCGGCATCAGGGATACTATGGCGCCGAGCGCCTCGCGCACCTGGCCGAGCCCGGCGTTCCTGTGGATGGCCATTGCCGAGCCTATCCTGTCGAAAAATCCCAGGAGTCGCTCCTTGAGCCTGCCCACGGTGCTCGCATCCGCCTCGTCCTCGCTCCTGAGTATGCCGCCCGCGCCCGCGAGAACGCCCGCGTCCTCGCCGGAATCCGCGATTGCCTCCTCTATGCCCTTCACCAGCAGGGAAGCCACATCCCCGGGAGTGCTCATCACGGCGTCGGAAAGCTTCCTGCCCTCCGCGCCGCCTACCTCGCCGCCCTTTCCACCGAGCATCATGTCCAGGAGGTCCATCTCGTCCTCGCCCGTCTCGGCGGCGACATCCTTGACCTTCTTGAGAAGGTCGCCCTCCTTCGCAAGAACCTTCTCGTAGCTGAAGGTGTTCACATCGATGTGGGGAACGAGCGCGTTGAGTTCCTCGATGGAGCCCCTCTCCATTGTGCCCTGCACCGCGGCGTTCTCGAGCTGGCCCATCCTCACCACGAATTCCTTGATCTCATCCTGGGTGATGCCGCGGTTGAAAGTCACGGAGTGGACGTTGAGCCTGACGAACATCTTTCCGAGTTCTTCGACCACGACCGGGACGTCCGGCACAAGCTCGCCCTCTATGAAGAATCCTATCTCGGAGCCGCCTATCGTAAAGGGGCACTGCTTGTAAAACGCGACCTCGCACGCGGCATAGGCGGCCTCCGCCGCCTTGACGACGTACGGGTGCTCCGGCGGGTAGAGCCTGTGGAACTGCACGGCCCGCGCAAGCTCTGCCGCGAACCTTACGACCGGGTCTTCAATCGCGCCCGTGTAGGATGTCTTTCTTCTCGGTGGAATCGGCATCAGCGCGCCTTTGCCCCGCTGCCGCGGGCGCTGCCCGCGCCCCTGCGCAGCACCTCGACCAGCCCCTCGAACTCCTCGGGGCTGTAAAAGTCCATGACAAGCCTGCCCCCTCCGGCTCCCCCCGCAATCCTCACGCGCGTTCCGAGAAGCTCCGAAAGCTCCACTTCCAGCGCCACGAGTTCCGGCGCCTTTCGCACCCGGTCCTTCCTCGGAGCCTTGCGCCCCCGCAGGCGCCCGCCCGCAAGCTGCTCGGCCTGCCTTACCGAAAGCCCCTCCGAGACGATGCGCCCGGCAAGCGCCATCATGCGCCTGCCATCCTTCACCGCAAGGAGCGCCCGCGCGTGGCCTGCCGACAGCCTGCCGGAGGCGACCATCTCCTTCACCTTGGCCGGAAGCTCCAGAAGCCGCAGCGTGTTGGAGACCGCCGTCCTGCTCAGGCCCAGCCGCCCAGCCGCCTGCGCCTGGGTAAGGCC
The DNA here is from genome assembly GCA_964641955.1 of uncultured Planctomycetota bacterium. Lineage (GTDB taxonomy): Bacteria > Planctomycetota > SKW154 > SKW154 > DAOVDS01 > CAZXNM01. The sequence goes on along the minus strand of CAZXNM010000002.1, from coordinate 271,380 downwards.
CAGCGTGTCTATCAGCTTCTTGAACGCCCGCGCCTTCTCCACCGGGTTGAGGTCCTCGCGCTGGAGATTCTCCGCAAGGGCCATCGCGAGGGCATCCCTGTCGCCGACCTCCCGCACGACCGCCGGCACAGTCCTGAGGCCGGCAAGCTTGGCCGCGCGCCACCTGCGCTCGCCCATTACTATCTCGTAGCCGCGCCCCCGCTTCCTCGCGATTACAGGCTGGAGCACGCCCGTCTCCCTGATGGAGGCAGCCAGCTCATGCAGCCCCGCCTCGGGCATGCTCTCGCGCGGCTGGTGCTCACCCGGCCGCAGCCTGTCAAGCTCCAGCTCCACCACCTCGACCGCCCCGCCGGGCTCGCCCAGCAGCGCATCCAGCCCCTTCCCGAGTCTCTTCTGAGCCATCGCCCCTCCAGAGTCCTGAAAACCCGTGCGCCCGACGGGAAAGACATCTCAATATAACACCGCGCGCCGGCACCCTCAAGGCTAAAGTGCGCGCACCGGGACTTTTTTGGCGCGGCCGCCCGCGTTTGCACTTGAAAGCGGCGCCGCGGCCTGCTTATACTTGGAGCCGGGAGGAAAAAGATGGCCGGCACCGTCAGGAAAGAAGTCGTCTTCACCGGAAGGGTGCAGGGCGTGGGCTTCCGCTACACCTGCCGCTCCCTCGCCCGCGGCTACGATGTCACCGGCTTCGTCAGGAACATGCCGGACGGCTCGGTGCGCATGGTCGCCGAAGGCCCTTCCGGCGAGGTCGAGGCCTTCGCATCCGCCGTCAGGGCGCGCATGAAAGGCTATATAAGGGATGCGCGCGAGACGAGCGCCCCTCCCTCGGGCGGCTACGGCAGCTTCGAGATAGAGTTCTGAGCGCCGCGCCCCCGCCCCGGGGCGCCCGCGGAGTGTTTCACGTGAAACATCCCTCCACCGAAAAGAAAAGGGCTTCCGCCGCGCTTGTGGCGCTCGGGGCGCTCGCATCGCTCGGCGAGCTTCTGCTCCTGCGGGAGGCGCTGTTTCTCGCGGGGGGAACGGAGCTTGCGGCGGGCGTGTTTCTCGCCGCCTGGCTTCTTGGCGGGGCTGCGGGCGCCCTTGCTGGCGCGAGGCTTTTTCGCGGGCTTCCGCCCGGCGCGTGCCTTGCGGCCTGCGCGGCGGTCCTGCCGGCGCAGACAGCGCTCCTTCGCCTTCTTCGCGGCGTGTTGTCGGGGCCTTCCGGCGGCGTACCGCCCGAGTTTGGTATTCTTCTGGCGTGCGCGCTGGGCTCGACGCCTCTTCCGTTCATCCTTGGCGCCCTCTTTCCTCTGGCTGCGCGGCGCCTCGGCAGGGCGGGCGCCGCCCGGGCGTACATCCTCGAGACGGTCGGGCTCGCGCTGGGGGCGGGTCTCGTCCTGCTGTTCGGGCTTCTGGGGAGCGAGCATGTCGCGGTTGCTCTGGTCTGCGCGCTTTTCGTCGCGGGCGGCGCGCTCGGCCTGGAGCGGCGCAGGGTGCTCGTCGCGGCCTTCGCGCTCGCGCCTCTCGCGCTTCTGGCGACAGGCCTGTGGCGGGAAGCGGAGCGCGCGACCACGGCTTACGCGTTCGGTCTTGCGAACGTCGAGTCGGTGGCGAGCACGCCCCGCAGTCGTGCGTTCAGCGCGAGGCACGCCGGCGAGCTGCACGTATATTCCGGGGGGCTCTCGGAGGCATCGGCGGCGGCGGCGAACGAGGCATTGCGGCTCGTCCTGGCTGCATCGGCGGACACGCGGCGGGCGCTTGTAATCTGCGAGGACCCGGCGCCGTACGCGCTTGCAATGGGGGCGTTCCCGGGCGTCGAGTGCGAGGTTCTCGCGCCCGACCCCGGCATGCTTGATTTCCGCCGGGAGGCGAGGCCGTTTGTCGAGCCGGCGAACGTCGCGGTCCTTGCGCGCGAGCCGCTCGGGCACATACGGCGCGGCGTCGAGCCGCTGGACCTGCTGCTGCTTGCGGCGGGCGCGCCCGTCACGGCGCAGAACAACCGGCTCTTCACGCTGAGCTTTTTCAGACTTGCGAGGTCGAGGCTGGGCGCGGGCGGCGTGCTGGCGGTGGAGCTGCCGTACTCGCCCGGACATGTGTCGGCAGACAGGACGGCACTTGCGGGGTCTGTCTGGCGGACTCTCGGCGAGGTGTTCGAGGGTCGCAGGGTGGCGCTCACGCAGTATGGCGGAAGCATATTGCTGATTGCATCGCCTGATGGAGGAATTGCCCGGAGGGAAGTGCGCCCGCCCGCCGGGGAGGCCGCGCAGGCTTTAGCGCCGGTGGATTACGCATGGTCCTTCGGCTCGCACAGGACGCGGATGGCGCTCGGGGCGCTCGAGACGGGCGCGTGGCGGCTCAACACGGTTACGGAGCCGGCCTGCTACCAGCTTGCGGTATCCCTGAGCCAGCGCAGGTTCGGTCCTCCCGGCATACTGAAGCGGGTGTGGGGCCTGGGGTTCAACCACTGGCTGATTATTTTCGGCGCGGCGGGGGCCGCGTTCCTCGTTCTCGTGATGCTGCGGGGCGGCAGGTTCGGGTCATATTCGTGCATGCTCGGGGGCGGTTTCTGCGCGATGGTCAGCCAGGTTATGGTAATTTACATGTTTCAGAGCGCGCACGGCGTCCTCTACAGCCGCGTGGGCCTTATCGCGGCGGCGTTCATGCTCGGGGCGCTGGCGGGCTCTCGATTATGCCGCGACAGGCGCTCACCCGTCCTTGCGCTGGTCCTCCTGGGCGGACTGTCCCTTTTCGCGGGCGCCCTGCCCTTTCTCGTCGGGTCGTTTGCGGACCTCGGGCTTTCGCTGTCCATGTATGGTGCGTTCCCGGCGGCGAGCGCGGCGGCGGGCGCGCTTGTGGGGGCACTGTTTCCAGCCTGCTCCAATCTCGTTCCCGACGGGAGCGCAGGCGGTATCTACGCGGCCGACCTCGCGGGCGCGTCGGCCGGCGCGCTCATCGCGGGCCTCGTGCTCATCCCGTCTCTGGGGCTTCACACGACAGCGCTCCTTACGGGCTTCGCCGGTCTTTTCCTTGCCTTTCCCCTGCTTGCGGCTATAATTGCGGGAAAGGTCGCCGTCCAGTGCGGGAGTTGAGAATGGCGAGCACCGGGGCTTCCAGCCGCCTCACCTTCAGACAGAAGCTCAAGTTCTTCCTGATAAGGATGCTCGGCGCCCTCTTCCTGCTTGCGCTCGGGGGAACGTGGCGGCTGCGGTTCCGCGGGACAGGCTACGTGCGCCAGCTCAGGGCCCGGGGCCACAGGCCTATTTACGCCTTCTGGCACGGGCGGCTGCTCGTCCTCGCCTACTCGCACAGGGAGCGCAGGATACAGATAATGATAAGCGAGCACGGCGACGGCGAGATGATAGCTCAGGTCACCAACCAGCTCGGGTTCGGGTCCGTGCGTGGCTCGACGACGCGCGGCGGGCTGCGCGCGCTGCGGGCGCTGGCGCGAAAGCTCATGTCCGGCTTCGACGTGGCGATAACGCCGGACGGGCCGCGCGGTCCGCGCCATGTGCTGCAGGCGGGCGCGATATACATCGCGATGCGCACGGGCCAGCCGCTGGTTCCCATAACCTCGACCGGCTGGCCGCGCTGGACTTTCAGCTCGTGGGACCGCTTCATCGTTCCCGGGCCGTTCGCGAACGTGCTCGTAATGCTGGGCGAGCCGCTGCACGTCCCGTCCGACCTCGACGAGAACGGGCGCGAGGAGTACAGGCGGCTGTTCGAGAAACGCATGGTGGAACTCGTCGATGCGGCGGACCGGGAAGTGAGGTCCGCCACAAGATAGCAAGCGGGCGCAGGCCCGGATGTGAGGAGTCTCACATTTCGATGTCGCACGCAGCACGAATTTCAGGCATGGCGCGGTCGCTCGGCTCCGCCGCGCTCGACTTTCTCTACCCGAGGCGGTGCTTCGCGTGCGGGCGCTGGATGCGCTGCGCAGAGCCGGGCTTCCTCTGCGAGGAGTGCTACCAGTCGCTCGAATTCATTGTCAATCCGTGCCGGAAATGCGGCTCCGAGAGAGGTCCTTACGCGCGAGAGAGCGCGAGATGCCTCGCATGCCGCAACGTGACGCTCCGGTTCGAGAGCGCGCGGGCCGCGGGCGCATACTCCGAGCCGCTCAAGGAGATTATCCACGCCCTCAAGTACTCGGGCGAGCGCGCGGCGGCGCTGCCGCTTGCCGAGATTCTTGTCGAGTCGCTGCGCGAGACGCCGCACGCCGAGTTCGCCGAGGTCGTGGTGCCAGTGCCGCTCCATGTATCGCGCCTCAAGAAGCGCACGTTCAACCAGTCGGCCCTGATAGCGAGGCTCGCGGCCCGCAGGCTCGGCATCCCGTTCGCCAATGCGCTCGTGCGGACGAGGGCGACCACCTCGCAGACCGAACTCTCGCACGCTGCGCGGCGCAGGAACGTGAAGGGCGCCTTCGCCACCGGCAGGCCGGGGGCGGTGAAGGGCCGCCAGGTGCTCCTGGTGGATGACGTCATAACCACCGGCGCTACCGCGAGCGAATGCGCCGCTGCGCTTCTCGGCGCAGGCGCTACCCGTGTCTACGCGGCATCGGTCGCGCGATAAAGATGTGAGGTGCCTCACATCCGCATCGGCCAGAAACGCCGGGGCAGAGCAGGGGCTCGCGCCACAGGCAGCGCAAGGGGCAGGCCTAAGTGTACGAGTGCAGGCCCTGGAAGTACCGCAGGTAGTTCACGCCGAGGTATGTGAATCCGTTAAGGATAAAGCCGCTGAACGCGAAGATATTTTCTATGAGCAGCGCCCGGTCAGGTTCCCAGCCCAGCGACTTGACAATCCCCGGCAGGGTGTATCGAAGGTGCAGGAAGTTGAGATAAATCAGCCACGTTATGAGCGACCACGTCTCCTTCGGGTCCCACGACCAGTAGTCGCCCCATGCGCGCTCGGCCCAGACCGCGCCGGTCAAAAGCCCCAGCGTAAGCAGGGGAAACGCGAACTGGATGGACTTTCGCGTCAGCGTAATGGACTTCCTGCCGGGCTCTGCGCCATCCGGGCCGGCGGGCTTCTTCCTGACAAAGAAGTAGATGATGCTCGAGACGAACGAAACCGTAAGCACGGCGTATGCGCAGAAGTAGGAGATGACGTGGACTGTCAGCCAGTTGCTGTCGAGGGCCGGGATAAGCGGCCTTATCCTGTCGTCGGAGAGGCAGGCGTAGGCGATGGTGAGCGCGGCGAAGATAAGCACCAGCCAGCCTATGCGCGCGATTTTCGTGATGCGCTCGAAGACGATGTAGGCGACCGCGATTGCCCATCCGAAGAAGACCATCGACTCGTACATGTTGGTGAAGGGCGGGTAGCCGGCCACGACCCAGCGATGCGCAATCAGCGCCGCGTTGAAGGCCGCCCCCGCAAGCAGGATGATGAATGCTATAAGATGGATGCGCTTGCTTTTAACGACCGCGTAGAGGAGATAGATGAGCGCCGCCAGGATATAGGCGGCCAACGTTGCGTTAACCAGGATTGTCGAAGTCTTCAGCCACATTGCGTGCCGCTTCTCCCTCATCCCCGGCAAGTTCGAGCCTGCATTAGTATCCTAACCGCGCTCGAAAGTCAAGAATCGAATCGCGAGTCGCAAGAACGCGCTTGACCTGAGCGCCGCGCTGATATAGTCTTTAGGAGCAGGCGCGGCCCGAAAGCGGGGATTTTATCGAAGGTCGCTGCCCGCGCGAACGTCTTGATTACTGATGGAACATTATCGAAAGGAACACCCGATGAAAAGAGCGATTGCGCTTGCACTGACGGTCGTGCTGCTCGGCTGCTTCAGCTTCGCGCAGGAGGAGCCCGCGCCAAAGCCGGAACCCGAACCGGCGCCCGCCGAGAAGCCGCAGCCCGCGGACGAGGAGAAAAAGCCGGAAGAGAAGAAAGATGACAAAATCGTCATCTACCTCGAAATAGTGGACAAGGTCGATGGCGAGCCCTACAAGTGGCGCACGACCGAGTACATGATTCAGCGCACCTTCGAACTCGCGAACCCAGAAATGGAGGAGAAGTTCAAGGAGGAGTGGCGCAAGCGCTACGACTGGTCCAAATATTCCAAGGACAAGCGGGAAAAGAAGCTCGAAAAGGATTACCAGGACCTCCGCAAGCAGAAGGGGGTCAGCAAGCTCAAGCTCGACCACCTGAAAGTCATCCGCTACCGACCTAAACCAAAGGATGCCGAAAAGAAAAAGGAAGGCGAGGACGGGAAAAAGGAAAAAGAGAACGGGGAAGCCGGACAGCCCGGAAACGAAGAGCCGGCCGGGAAGCCCGACGAGCCGGCCAAAGAGCCCGAAAAGCCGGCCGGCGAGGGCGACAAGCCCGGAGAGAAGCCCGCCGGACCGAAAGAAGACCCCAAGCCCAAGCTTTTCCCCGAGAAGAAGTGGGTGGACCCGAAGGAGACCGCGGACTTCCTGATACTCGGCGAGGCCAGGTTCAAGAAGGGCAAGAAGGCTGTCTACTTCGGCGAGACTGTCGCGTGGAACTCCATCGCCGAGTACGAAATCCGGGTAATCCGCCGGGCCGACGGCAAGGAAATCAAGAAAATAAAGACAAAGCCCGAGAAGCGCTCCGACCCTAACGGCCAGGACAAGGCCCACCAGCGCTGCATGCGCGAAATCGGCCAGCAGATTGCGACGCAAATCGTGAATCTGCCCGTTTTCAAAGAAAAGAAAAAATAGCTTCAAAACATCTCCGCGAGCGCCCGGGACGGTGAATAACAGGTCCGCCGGGGCGTCTAATGGATGGAATGATAGTGACCTGCTCCAGGGACAGGGTAAGCTCCAGACCCGCCAGAGACGGCGGCGCGGCCGGGAAAGCGGGCGCGGATTCCTCCACCGATGGCAGGCTGGTGAAGCTTGCAGTCGAGGGCGACCGGGAGGCTTTCGCGCGGCTTTTCGAGCGATACAGGGAGCGCGTCTACCGCATCGCCTATGGCTGGTGCTTCGACTCGCAGACGGCGCTCGACCTGGTGCAGGATGTGTTCGTGAAAGTGTACCGTTCGCTCGACAGGTTCCGCGAGGAGGCGAGCTTCTGGACGTGGTTGTGCAGGATAGCGATAAACAGGTGCCTGGACTTCGTGCGCAAGAAGGAGCGCACGAAGGAGATGCCGGTCGAGGACCCGCAGGAGTATTACCGGGCGGCGGACGAGGCGGCGGAAAGCCCGGTCGAGGAACTCGAGCTTTCCGAACTCAAGGGCGCGCTTACCGGAGCGATAGACTCGCTCTCACCGGAGGCACGGTCCGCGTTCATCCTGCGTTTCTTCGACAACCTGTCGTACAAGGAGATTGCGGCCGCGCTCGACTGCTCCATAGGCACGGTCATGTCGCGGCTGTTCTACGCGAGGCAGAAACTGAGAGACCTGCTCAAGGATTATCTGTGAGGTACTGACAATGGGCTGCGACAGATACGAGGAAAGCCTGAGCGCTTACGTCGATGGCGAACTCGGGTACGAGAAGCGCGCCGAGCTGGAGAGGCACCTGCTGGAGTGCCCCGGATGCGCGCGCAGGCTCGAGGAGATGCGCCGCATCGAGTCGTTCAGGCCCCTGCTCGAGCCGAAGGAGGTCCCGCCCGAGAGATGGCGGGAATGCTGGGAGGAAGTGAAAAAGCAGACGACCGACTCGCTCCCGGTCGCGAGGGTCATGGAGCGGGTTGGCGCGCGCCGCAGGGCGCACATTCTCAGGCGCGTGCTCGCGGGCGCGGGCCTGGCGGCCGCGGCAGCAGTAATAGTCGCGGCGGTCCTCATGTGGCCGTCCGCTCAGCCACCGCAGGAGGAGGAAATCGTCACGACCCTCCCCGCCCCGCAGGGCTCGGTGCAGATAAACGACTACGACGATTCCAAGTTTACTGTTTACTTCAAGGAAGAGCCGGAGTATACAATTATAAAGCTCATACCCGTCGCTCCGCTCGAAGGGGGATAATCGAACATGAGGTTTATCGCAGCAATAGTGGTCATGGCATGCGCCGCGATGTTTCTTCCCTCTTCGGCAAGGGCACAGAGGGCGGCAGTTTCAAGAGTGCCCTTCAAGGCGGTCATAATCGAGGCATCGGGCACGACGGGCAAGGCGGAAGTTGACGACAAGCTCAAGGACCTCAAGGATGCGCTCCTTGCGGCCACCAAGTTCAAGAAATTCAAGCTCGTCGAGACAAAATCCTACTCCCCGCCGCCCAACACGCAGGTCAACATCCCCCTCCCGCACGGATACACATGCGTCCTCGTCACCCAGGTGGCGAAGGTGAAGGGCCAGGACGGCAGGGAGAGAATCGTGACGGGCCTGAGGGTTCAGGTGATTCACGCAAGCAACAAGAAGAAACCCGTCCTCCAGTGCGAAGTCGTTCTCAAGAGCGGCAAGCCCAACTTCGTCGAAGTGCCGGTCGCGGCGGACAAGTCGATTGTCCTCTGCTTCATCGGCGGATGACGGCGCAACCGTCTAATATTCCCCCTGCATGGTGCGAACCGTTCCGAATTTCCCCGCGTTTAAATAATGCAGGCGTGTAAGACTTGGTGACATCCGGCTATCTGGATTTACATCAAATCCGAATCGAAACGCTAAACACAACGGGGGGGGTAGCGCGCCATGAAACGGAACACGCACAGTGCAGTCGTCGGAATTTCAATGTGTGCTGTCTTATCTCTGGCACTTATCGGCATTCTCGAATCAGCGCCGGCGCAGGCGCCCGGAAAAACTGGCCAGCCCGCGACCCCGGAAATCAAGAAACACCTCAATATACAGTACGCCAGCGTCAAGGGCGCCGACCCGAACCTGCTGAGCCTCGACATTTACACACCGAAAGAGGCAAAGAACTGCCCCGTAATGGTCTACGCGCACGGCGGCGGGTGGGCGAAGGGCAACAAGAGCGCCGTTCACTACAAGCCGGGCTTCTTCGTAGGCGATGGATACGTATTCGTCAGCGTCAACTACAGGCTCGTGCCGAAAATCGAGCATCCCGGGAACATACGGGATGTTGCGAAAGCCCTCGCCTGGGTGCACAACAACATAAAAAAGTACGGCGGCGACCCCGGGCGGATTTTCCTCATGGGCCACTCCGCCGGCGCGCACCTCGTCGCGCTGGCGGGGACGGACGGCAGGAGGCTCAAGGAAGCGGGCAAGGACCTCTCAATTCTGAAGGGCGTCATTCCGCTCGACACGAACTGCTACGACCTCGAATCCTTTATGAAGGAAACGAAGACCCGGGTTTTCCGCCGCGCGTTCGGCAACGACCCGAAGGTCTGGAAGGATGCATCTCCCGCGGCACACATCGCGAAAAACAAGAACATTCCGCCGTTCCTGATATTCGTGGCCAACAATGCGGCGAAAGGGAACAGGTCTGAGGAATTCGCGAAGCTCTTGAAAGAAGCAGGCGTGAACGCCAGTGTCGCCTACGCACCCGAACACACCCACGGCAGCCTCAATCAGACCCTCGGCAAACCAAACGAAAAAACCACGGTTGAAATAAGGAAATTCCTGAATTCGCTGCTTGGCAAGCCGTCCGGGACGCTTTTCGAACTCGTTTATACCCACGACCAGTCGCTCGGGCAGGCGACGGCCCTGCTGGACATGTTCGGCGATGGGCGGCTCGACCTCGCAATCGCATCCAAGCGCAAGATTCACTTCGTCAGAAACAGGGGCGGCTCGAAATACGAACACTCCGCAACGAAGTCAGTCGATAACGCGAATGGCTGGGGCCTGCACGATTTCAATCGCGACGGGAAAATGGACCTGTTCATCGCGCAACAGCACAAGAGTGTCAAAGACTGCTGGTTCAACAGGGGCAACGGCACGTTCGACCCTAAAGACCTCGGCAACGAGACGAAAGGCAACACCCGCAACGTGCTGTTCGCCGACTTCGATGGCGACGGGCACACCGACTCCTACCACAGCGTCTCAGCGTTCGGCGCAAATCACAACGGCTGCGAGCTGCATCCCGGCAAGCCTGATGGCACGTTTGGCCCGGATATCATCGAGGAAGTTCTCGACCCGAGGGTGCCCGGCTTCTGGTACGCCGAAGCGAATCATCCCACTCGCGGCAAGGAAAAATGGGCCGACAAGATGTTCAAGGGCGCAGTCGTCCGGGACTTCGATGGCGACGGCAAGCCCGACATCATCACCGGCGCTTACTCCGACAGGGGTTTTCAGGAAGATGACTACGCCTTCAACTGGGTAAACAAGCAGGACAGGGGGCTCTTTATCCTGCACAACAAGTCCGAACCCGGAAAAATCCGCTTCGCCGAAGTAGCAAAGACCGCCATCGGCAGGAACGCATACGGCAATACCGACAGGGACTGGAACGTCTATTCAGTAATCCCGATTGATTACGACCGCGACGGGGATTTCGATCTGTTCGCCGGCGCGGTCGTGCGCGGCGCGGGCCGCGGCAAAAAGGAAGACACGGTCGCCGTGCGCTTCTTCGAGAACGTCTCGAAGCCCGGCGAAATCAAATTCCTGAATAAAACCAAAGAAGCGGGGTTCGCTTTCATCAATAAGCCCGAGCCCGCCAAACGCGCCGAGCGCAGCCTCGCCTCAGGCCAGGCAATTGATTTCGATAACGACGGCTTTCCTGACCTCGTACTTGTCAACCGCCGGGATATGGACAAGACATCCTACCCTTACGTACACCTTTTCCGCAATCTCGGCAATGGCGCTTTCGAAGAAGTCTCGCACGAAAAGCACGGCCTCGGAAGCGGCTCGGGCGGGAGGGACCTCTGCTGCGGCGACCTCAACGGCGACGGGCTTATAGATGTAGTGGTTAACGACGGGACGGTCGGCGGATACGACGGGCTCGACAACAGCCGCATATACGAAAACAGGACAAAGAACGAAAACCACTGGATAAAAGTCAGCATCATCGCCAACGACAAGGACTCTCCCGCCATCGGCGCGAAGGTCTGGGTCTATAAAGCCGGAACTGACGAGCTGCTCGGATTCGACGAGGTCCGCACCGATTTCTGCTACCGCTCGAAGCGCTCACCGATTCTGCACTTCGGCCTCGGCGGTGCGGAAAAGGTGGATGTCAGGTTCCGGATGCGCGACGCCTCTTCGAAGAAATTTACCGGGCTCGCAGCGGACAAAACCTGCATCCTGTCAAAAACGCACGAGCCTCGCGTCGAAACCGCACCGGAAAAGACGCGGCAGCCTTCCAAACCGGAAGAACAGCCAGAAGAGAGGAAAACGCTGCGTGATATCCTCAAAGGCCTGAAGCTTTCGCAGAACCAGGAAAGACAGGTGAGTGGGATTCTGCGCAAATACCGGGGTGATTACAGAAATCCCGTCATGGCTGACGAACTGCAGAAAGTACTCTCTCCGGAACAGTGGAAACAACTCCAGGAAGGCATCAAGAGTCTTCGCGGGGGACGATAGCGCTCAGGAATCGCCTGTAACCGCCTGTATAGATTCCTGCGTCACGCGCAGGAGTTCCTCAAGCTCGCCCTCCGATATGACAAGCGGCGGCATGATCACCACGACGTCGCCAAGCGGACGCAGGATGACGCCGCGCTTCCTCGCTTCGAGAATCACCCCGTGGCCCGTACGCCCGGCGTAGTCGTAAGGCTCTTTCGTTTCCTTGTCCCTGACAAGCTCTATTCCGGCCATGAGACCGCGCTGGCGCACATCGCCGGCGTGCGGCATCCGCGCAATCGCCTGCAAACCCTCCGAAAGCTGCTCGACTCGCGGCTGCATCTTCTGAAGCGTCCCGTCTTTCCCGAACAGCTCGATACTGGCAAGCGCGGCCGCGCATGCCAGCGGATTGCCCGTGTACGTGTGGCCGTGGAAAAACGTCTTCTTGCTCTCGAACGGCCCGAGAAAGCCCTCGAATATCTCTTCGGTCGTCAAAGTCGCTGCAAGCGGCAGGTACCCACCCGTCAGGCCCTTCGCCGTGCAGAGAATGTCGGGTGTAACATCCTCATGGTTGCACGCCCAGAGCCTGCCCGTCCTGCCCCATCCGGTCGCGACCTCGTCGCAGATAAGCAGCACGCCGTGCCCGCTGCAGAGTTCGCGCACCCTGCGCAGGTGCCCGGGCGGCGCGGTAAGCATCCCGGCCGCGCCCTGGACGAGCGGCTCTACGACCACCGCCGCAATCTCTCCTCCCTGCTTCGCGAGAACTTCCTCGAGTTCGTTCGTGCAGTGCAGGCCGCACGATTCCGGCGACTTCCCGAACCGGCAGCGGTAGCAGTAAGGGTATGACACCGCGACCGACTCGAACAGGAGCGGCCCGTATATTTGGTGGAACAGGTCGATTCCACCCACGCTCACCGAGCCTATCGTGTCGCCGTGGTAGGAGTTGATGAAATGGACGAACTTCCTTCTCTTCGCGCCCGCGGTCTGGGCCTGGTACTGAAACGCTATCTTGAGCGCAATCTCCACCGCGGTCGAGCCGGAGTCGGAATAGAACACGCGCGCAAGTCCCGGCGGCGCAAGCTCAGCGAGCTTCGCCGCAAGCTCAGTCGCCGGTACGTTCGAGAGCCCGAGCATCGTCGAATGCTCCAGCTTCTCGAGCTGCGCCGCGACCGCCCCGCCAATCTCGGGCCGGCAGTGGCCGTGCACCGTCACCCACAGCGACGAAATCCCGTCGAGATAGCGGTTGCCTTCAGTGTCGTAGAGGTAGACGCCCTCGCCGCGCTCGATTATCGGCGCGCCTTCCTCGAACCAGCCCTGCATCTGCGTGAACGGGTGCCACGAATGCCTGCCGTCCAGCTCGCGCAGCCTCTTCGTCCTGTCACTCGGCATCGGTCTCCCCGCGATAGTCGTACTTCCTGCCGGAACGCTCGACGATGTATTCCCTGAGCTTCTTCTGCAGCTTCGCCGGCAGCGCCCGCTTGAATGGGAACTCGACCGAGTTGCCCAGCCGCTTCAGGAACTTCCGCGCCGCAACGCCTATCGTGTCGAACGCGAGCGGCCCGCAGTGCTCTATGGAGTCGCCGCTCGTGTGAATGTAGTTAGTGCCGCCGCCGCCTCTCAGAAGGTTCAGCGCCTGGATTCCGTGTTCCGCGAACGGCGTGCTGTCGCTCGAGTAGATATCCCGCCCGACCTCGCTGAACGCGCCCAGCTCCTTGCCCAGCGCCTCGACGTAGCTGCCCAGCTTCTTGCCTCCCGTTACCAGCCCCCTGACGTGCCCGATTATCGTGCCACCGACGTCGAGGTTCAGGAGCAGCCTGATATCCTTTATCTCGCGCGCGTGCTTCTTCACGTATTCCCACGAGCCGACAAGCCCTATCTCCTCGCACCCGCACCAGATAAACCGCAGCGTGCGCGCGAGCGGCTTCTTCGCAAACTCTCCCGCGAGCGCCAGAGCCAGCGCGCTCCCCGCCGCGTTGTCCGTCGCACCCGGCGACCACAGCACCGAGTCGTAGTGCGCCGTTATCGCAATCACCTCGCCGGGACAGCGCGTGCCCTTGATTTCGGCAATCACGTTCTGCGACCTGGCCTTGCGCGTCTGCGCCCTGCTGGTGAGCTTCACGCGTTTCGCGCCCCGCTTGACGATTTCGAGCCCGTCGTCGTAGCTTATCGTCACGCCCGGCATCCTGCCGAATTTCCGCGCGAACATGTACGAGAGCTTTCCGTAAACCAGCCTGTCGGGGCCGCTTATGTAGACGAACGCCTTGGCGCCGGATTCCTTCAGCGCCTTATACGCGCTCTGGCGCAGCCTGCCCTCGAGCAGCACCACCTTGCCCTTGAGTCCCGCAAGCAGGGCGGGGGCCGGGTTATCGATGTAGGCGACCTCGCCCGCAAGCCCGCCCGCGGGCGTCGCGCTCGTGTAGCCCACCGGCCAGGTCTCGTACTTTTTCTTGAACGGCGAAGTCACCTCAAGGCCGGCGCTCCCCAGCGAGAAGATATCTACGCCGAACCCTTCCGTCTTCGGCTTCAGGCCCATCTTGCGAAGCCAGCCGGCAATCATCCCCGCCGCCTTCTTCTCCTTCGGGCTGCCGCTCGGGCGCTCGAAGGAAAGCGCCTCCATGTACCTGAACGCGGCCTCGCTGTCGAATTTTTTCATCTCCGCTCCCCGTTCATTCTTTGCAGGATTAGCCCTCGTATGGCTTGCGCGTAATCTTGAACGTGACAATCCCGAGGTCCGGGCACGAGAACAGCGCCTCGTCCGAATTCTCGGCCCACCAGAACTCCGCGCCCAGGAGCATCGCGTAAACCTTCTGCCAGATGGCGTTGAGCGCGACCGGGCAGATTGCAAGCGGCTGGTCCGGGCTGTCTATCGTCCACGAGTCGCCTTCCCTGTGGCCCGCGTGGCACTCCGACGTTACCTTGTCAACCTCGACTGTTACCTCGTATCGCATGGCTAATCTTCTCCGAACGATTCCGTCGTGAAAACGAGTATCTCCGTCTCCGGGTCTTTCCAGGCATCCGCCGGCAGGCCCGCCTTGTCGCGGCAGCAGCTCGTAAGAAACTCCTCCCGGCTCATGTTATAGTCGGTCGCGACTTCCGGCAGGTAGCATCCCGATTTCCAGCCCCGGCGAACCTGTATTCCGTGCTCGCCCACATTCACCTCGCCGGGCGAAGACACCTTCCGAAGCGGCGAGAGCACCGATATCTTGATTGCAAGACCCGGCACCTCCTCCGGCGTTATCCTGTTGCCGAAGAAGCGCGGGTCCTGCGTCGCGCTCGCCGCCGACATCTCCGGCACAAGCACCTTCAGCGGCGTGTCGGCCTCGAACCGGCCGAGACAACCGCGAAGCATGCCCCTGCTCTTGAGCGTTACAAATATCCCGCGTTCGAGTTCGAGCTGCGGGTTTCTTGGCTGCACCTCCGGTATATCCTCGCCCGTGACCGCCGCCATGACAGCCGCGCGCGCCAGTCCCAGCATCTCCTCGCGCGCTTCCTGCGGAAACTCCTGCTTTGCATCCGTCATTACTTCTTCTCCCCGAAAACCTGGGCAGTATAAACGTAAATCTCGACCCTGTCCGTCTTCCATGCATCCTTCGAAAGCCTCGCCTTCGACGCACACAGGTCGGACAGGAAATCTTCCTTCGTCTCGAAATGCTCCGCCACGGAGGGCAGGTACGTCCCGCCTTTGCGCCCGCCTTTCTCGATGATATAAACGCCGTGTTTGCCGAACTCGACCTCGTCCGCAGAGCCGACTTTCCGCAGCGGCGAGAGCACGCTTATCTCGACCTCGATTTCCGAAAGCTCCTCCGGCTTGAGCACCGGGAACCTGTCATCCTCCATGGCCGCCAGCACCGCGCGGTCAGCGACCATTTCAGGCAAATCCCTGTCCGGCTCGAAAATCCCTATGCAGCCGCGGTTGCGCCCCTCCTTCTTTATCGAGACGAAGACGCCCCTGCGTACCCTGACCTCCGCAGGCGGCTCTCCTAACTTCGGGGCCACCTCCTTCTTCGCCGCTGCAGTCATCGCCTCGCGCGCCACCTTGAGCAGGTAGCGCTGCCCCGCCTTCGATATCTCGCCCGGTGCGAGCTTCTCGTAGACCGCCGCAGCCCCGTAGCCGACCACCTGATTCCTGTCGCCCACCGGCACATCGCCCGAGTTGGCGTACTTGAGCAAGTCTATCGAATCCGCATCCATCATCTTCGCCGCTTCGACCGCAATCGCCACGGCAGCCTTCCCGCACATGGCGCAGCCATCATACGGCCCCTGGCGCAGGGCCTGCGCATACTCCTTCGAGAGCTCCGCTTCGCGCCGGACAATCGCCTCGCCGTCCAGCGTCTTCCACGCTCCCACCATTTTTCCATCAACTACCTTAGCCACGTTGTAGGCCGGGTAGTGCGACAGGTCGGTGCTCGCGACAAGCAGCGCCTTCTTCCCCTTCAACTCCTCGGCCAGCGCTTCTGCGACCTTCCGGACAAAGCCCGCGTCGAAGTCAGTCACGGATATCGCCACAATCCTGAAGCCCGGCTTCAGCGCCGCCTGCAGGAACGGCACCTGCGCCTCGATGGCGTTCTCCCGCCATTCTTTCCCGACAGGCGCCCGCCATCCGCCCCCATCCTTGGGGCAGAGCCCGTGCCGCCTCGGGTCGAAGCTGATATAGGGCTTCTCCAGCAGCTTCTTCACGACTTCCCTGTCCACCCTGACGAACCCCAGCGGCGTCTGGTACCAGTCCCAGTCCAGCACCGAGGCCCCCGGCCCCCCCATGTGGCTGCCGAGTACGACAACCGTGTCGAACGATTCGCCCTTGACGGCGGCGTAAGCGTAGCCGGCGACCGGCCCGCTGAAGACGTAGCCTGCGTGCGGCGAGATGAGCGCCGCGACGCGGCCCTGGACCTTGACTTCGCCCGCAGCCTTTATGTAACCCTCGACAACTTCCTTCAACTTCCCCGTGTCAGCGGGATAGAACGAGCCTGCGAGGCACACGGGCCTGACTGTCTCGCCCGCGGCGGGTTTGAGTGCCTGCGGCTGCTCTTTCGATGCGGATTGTTTTCCGGGCGGCTGCTGCGGCTGACTCTCGCACCCGGCAAATACAAGCAGGGCCGCGAATATCAACACCCATCTCATCGCAGTCCTCCGCGACTCGTAAAACTGCCGCACCTTTCCGGCGCCGGCGTCGTGGAAACAACAGAGGGATTATATTTCGCGCCGGAAGCTAATACAAGACGCATTAAGCAGCCTTGATTCCGGCCGGCCGGCGCGGGTACAATGTGTGGAACATTACAGCGGCGGGAGAAATCGAATGAAAAAGCTCTTCGCGTTTACGCTCCTCTGGCTTGCCCTGATAGCCTCCTCCTGCGCTTCGGTGGAAAGGCAGCCGGTGCATCTCTTTCCAGTCTGCGTGGATGGCAGGTTCGGTTACATAGACACTGGTGGAAACGTGGTGCTCAAGCCGCAGTTCGACAACGGGCAGCGCATGCACGAGGGCATGGCTGCCGTCCGGCTCGGCAGGAAGTGGGGCTACGTCGATGCCTCCGGCAGAATTGTCATAAAGCCGGTCTTCGACGAGGCAGACCGCTTTTCCGACGGGCTTGCCCGCGTGCGCGTCGGCGACAAGAATCGCGGCAGGTACGGCTTCATTGACACAAGCGGCAGGTTCGTCATCGAGC
Organism: uncultured Planctomycetota bacterium; assembly: GCA_964641955.1. Taxonomy (GTDB): domain Bacteria; phylum Planctomycetota; class SKW154; order SKW154; family DAOVDS01; genus CAZXNM01. The sequence continues at coordinate 254,414 of CAZXNM010000002.1, read as the reverse complement.
CGCTCTACGAAGAGGCGGGAAGATATTCCGAAGGGCTTATTGCGGCCCGGTTCGGCGGTGGTGAGTATTCGAGCAGCCTTGTCGGTTACGTGGACAGGAACGGCATAATGGTCATACCACCCTTCTTTGAATGGGCATCTCCTTTCAAGGAAGGGCTTGCCTATGTAACCGTTCTTAGCTGTGGATGCGTGATTGTTCCACATCCCTACTATATTGATAAAACAGGAATAGTCGTGATCGACGACTACCTCACCTCCGGTCACAACTACGAATTCTCCGAAGGCATTTCTCCCGCTTACGAATGGCCCGATAAGTCGGTTTTCCCGAAGTGCGGTTTCATGGACAGGACAGGAAAGCTTATCGTGGAGCCGAAATTTAACGCAGTGGGCCGCTTCTCCGAGGGGCTCGCCGGTGTTGTCAAGAACGACGAACTCGGGTTCATTGACAGGAACGGAAAGATGGTCATCAAGCCTCAGTTTGGAATATATTATCTGCTTGACTCTCCACCCGTGTTCTCCGAGGGCGTGGTTGGAGTATTGGCAGAAAGCAAGTACGGCTTCATTGACAGGACGGGCAAATTCGTCATCGAGCCGCAGTTCGACAAGGTGCACCAGTTCTCGCACGGCCTCGCAGCTGTAAAAGTCGGCGAAAAGTGGGGATACATTGATAAAACCGGCAGCTTCGTCTATGGGCCGGCCTGCGAAGCCGTCGAGAAACAAGAAGACAGCTGGCCTCTGCCCAGCGAGCCATCGGCGTTCGAAGAGGGCGGCAAATGGGGCTTCAGGTTCCGGGACAGGGTGGTCATTACCCCCCGGTTCGACAAGGCAGAGGACTTCGAGAACGGCTACGCTGTCGTCGTCGTGAATGGCAGACAGGGGCTGATAAACGAGAAGGGCGAGTACGTCATAAAGCCCGAGTACGACGAAGTTGACCCGTGGTTCACCGACGGTATCGCCCGCGTACAACTGGCCGAGAAATGGGGCTATGTAACCGAAGATGGCAAGGCCCTGACAAAGGTCGAGTTCGATGAGGCTGACGAGTTGTTCCATGATGGTCTGGCAGTTGTGTGCATCAACGGCAAGTGCGGTTTTATAAACAAACGCGGGGATTTCGCCATAGAGCCGCAGTTCGAGAGCGCGCGCCGCTTTTCCAACGGTAGGGCAGTGTTTTTAGATGAGAATGAACGCTTCGGATTCATCGACACCACGGGGAAAATTGTCATTAAGCCTCAGTACGAAGATGCCGTTTCATTCACCGAAGGTCTTGCGGCAGTGATGACCGCCGACGAGTACAAGTGGGGTTTCATTGACACTACCGGGAAGATGGTGATTGTCCCCCAGTTTGACGAAGTTGGTTCTTTCTGCGGCGGCTACGTCGAAGTCTGCATTTACGCCGACAAAGAGCAGCGCAGCCGCAGATTCCTGATTGACAAGACCGGCAACCGCGTCCACGAATACAAATAAGCCTTTCGAGTTTAGGGCGCAGGATTTATAATTTGAGCTTTGTAATTTGGGCCTGAGTGATGCACCCCCCCGTTTTCGCCTTAACCTCTTAACGTACAATAGGTTGAGCGCCCCCATGTGTTCTGCCTTCCGTGTTCTGAGTTCTGATATCGCGCTCGAAGTGCAGTAATTTTGGACAGGTTTTTATACCAATTTACAAGACCCCGCTCGGCTCCTGCGAGGGCATGTGTTGCCGTATCTCCTTTGACAGTCAGATGTTACGCCTTAAAGTAAGTTCTGCATGGCACACTGCAGAGGGGGTTTTTCGGAAAACTTCTTGTAAAAACTCGTCGTAAGTCCTTATCAGATATAGGATTCTTGTTACAAACGAAATTCACGATTCGACTTATCGCCTTTCGTTTGGGGCCCCCGCTACGCGACCCCAAACCCCGGCGATCCGGCGCTGAACCGGAGCTGCGCCGGTTTGTAAAAACTCGACGTAACTCCTTTGATACCAATGACCCTTCTTACAAGTCCGATTCCCGATTTGGAAGCCCTCCGTACTCGCTACTGGTTGCTGGATACTTGCTCAATGTTGCGGGTTTCGGGTTGCGAGTTACAGGTTGGAGAAGGGAATCAGACCGCCACGTCGTCCGCCTGCGGCGGACTCCTCGCGGTGACAGCAAGCACAAGCCAACAGCCACCTGCCTGTAGACAGGGGCGGGCGGGGTATGTAGAATGAAGCGGGGGAGTCATGCTGAGGTTACTGTTCGAGGGGATATGGCTGGGGCTTGCCAGCGGCGCGCTGTGCGTCGGGTGCTGGTTTGTGCTGGTGCCCGTCATGGCCTCGGCGGGGAAGGGCGGTGCGAAGCCGGCGGTGCGGGTCTTCGCGCAGTTCACGCTGGGCAGGCTGGTGACCTACATAGCCTTCGGCGCGCTGGCAGGCTACATAGGCTCCAAGGTGTCTGGTGCAGGCTGGGTCGCGACCGCAGCGGCAGCGGCCTACATACCTCTCTCTGCGCTCCTTCTGCTGCAGGGCCTTCGCGGCAGTGCCGCAGGCACTTTAGATAAAGCGGCTACGCCGCCGGGGCTGTGCCAGCGGGTGGAGTCCTTCAGCGCGAAGTCGCGCCTGCCGTTCTGGATAGGCCTTCTCATGGGGGCTTCAATCTGCCCGCCGTTCCTGATAAATACCGTGCGGGTGGTGCGCGAGGGCTCGGCCACTGCGGGCATGGCCTCGTTCGGCGGGTACTTCATAGGGACGACGGTGCTGCTTGCGCCGTCGGTCTTCCTGGGCCTTGCGGGCAGGGCGCAGTTCGTGCGCAGTCTGGGGCGGGCGGCGTGCCTGCTGGCGGCGCTCTTCTTCCTGTACCAGGGGCTTGCCGGGCTGGTCGAAATCCCGCAGACGACGGCCGTCGAGGTGACGCAGGCCGACCTCGAAGCGCTGCTGCCTGAGGCGGAGAGCTTCAGCGAGCGCATAGAGCCGGCGCAGGGGCCGGCGTACCGCGAGGCGCTGGACACCAACGGGGAGCAGCTTGCTCTCGTTTACTCGTCGAGCGACATCTGCCCCGGGATACGCGGGTTCGGGGGACACGTGCCGCTGCTCGTAGCCGTCCGGCCGCAGGAGCGCAGGGTGCTCTCGGTGGGGCTGCTGCCCGGCTGGGAGACGCCATCCTACGTGACGCGGCTTTACGATGACAAGTACCTCGGCGCCTTCCGGAACAAGCCGGTCGGCGACCCCTTCACACCGGGGAAGGACATAGACGTCGTAACGGGCGCGACAGTCACGAACAAGGCGATATGCGAGGAGGTGCGGGCGGTTCTGGGGGTGACTGTCGGCAGGGCAGGGGCGCGGGGAGGCGGCTTCCCCGTGCCGGTGAGCGCGTTCGTGCTGGCGGCCGCGTTCGCCCTTGCGGCCTTCGCATACCTGCGGCGGCTGCGATGGCTGCGGTTCGCGTTGATGGCTGCGAGCATTGTCTATTTCGGGTTCTACATGAGGGGGCTCATGCTCTCCTCGGCGGACGTGGTGAAGGTCATGTTCTTCGGCGGGAGCCTGCTCGAGGCGGGCGTTACGTGGCTTGTGCTCGTCGGGGGGATTGTCGTGACCTCGCTGGTTTTCGGGCGGCTCTTCTGCGGCTACATCTGCCCGTTCGGCGCGCTGCACGAGTTCTGCGGCCGCCTCACGCGCGGGCGGGTGGACCTGTCGGGCAGGGCAGCGGGGAAGCTCAGGTATCTCAAGTACGCGGTGCTGTTTGCGGCGCCGGCGCTGTTTCTGGCGACGGGCCGGGTGTCGAACGCGGCGCTGGAGCCGTTCGGCACGCTCTTCTCGCTCACGGGCGGCGGTCCGCAGTGGCTTTACGTGCTGTTCGTGCTCGGGGCCGGGTTCGTGGTGATGCGGTTCTTCTGCCGGTTCCTGTGCCCGGCGGGCGCGCTTATGGCGATTCTGTCGCTGCCCAGAATTATCCGCGACCGCAGGCGGTCGAACTGCAGCGCGTGCGGCAAGTGCATCAAAGCCTGCCCCATGGATGCACTCTCGCAGGCGGAGTCCATCCTCGATGCAGACTACGCGGAGTGCATCGACTGCAACGAATGCACCCGCGCTCAGCAGACCGCCCCCTGCAGCAAGGCAGCCTCCCCTGAGCCTGAGAAGGAGGGCGAATAACCACGCACACGCGGCGTCGAAAGAAACGGAGGAAGTAATGAGAGTATCGCAAGTAACTGCCTGCCTTCTCAGCGCCGTGTTCCTGCCTGTCCTGTCGCTACTGCAGGCGCAAGAAGAGGTGAAGAGGGAGGTCACCGAGAAGGCTGTCGCGGAGATAGACATGTCCGCCGTCATAGAGAAGCATATCGAGGTGAGCCCCGACGGCAGGCGCTTCGCATACGCCGAGAAGGTCGGCGGCAAGCAGCGCGTGGTGGTGGATGGCAAGCCCCAGAAGCCCTGCGACAAGATAACGTACAACACTATGGGCATCCCGTATATCGTATTCTTCAGCGCTGACAGCAAACGCGTGGCGTACAGGGTCAGGGATGCCGGCAAGGCTTTTGCAGTGATTGATGGGAAGCCGGGCAAGATATACGACTCCGTCGAACAGCCCGAGTTCAGCCCGGACGGCAAGCGATACATCTACCGTGTGAAGAAGGACGAGAAGTCGTTCATGGTCCTCGACGGCAGGGAACAGCCGCGGTTCGACAGCGTGACCGGCGGCTGCTTCAGCCCCGACAGCAAGCGGGTAGGGTACGAGGCGGGAATCGGCAGCCACGAACTCGTGGTTATCGACGGCAATATAGGCAAGCGATATCACCAGGTTTCCTGTCCGGTATTCAGCCCCGACAGCAAGCAGGTCGCCTACGAGGCTTCCGCCAACAACAGAAGCTGGATAATCCTCAACGGAGAGAAGCTGACAGAATACGATTCCGTGAGCACCCCCGTGTTCAGCCCCGACGGCAAGCGACTTGCTTATGAAGCATGCAAGGGCGGCAAGTACTACATGGTGATTGACGGCGCGGAAGGGAAGCTGTACGACCGCACCCTCAGCATGACTTTCAGCCCCGACAGCAAGAGGACGGCCTACCGCGTCCAGATTGGCGAGTCCTTTAAGATGGTCGCAGATGGCAAGGAGGAGAAGGAGTCGGATTTCATCGGCGCGCCCGTGTTCAGTCCCGACAGCAAGCACGTTGCGTACAAGGCATGGTTCGAGTGCAGGTGGTTTATCGTGCTGGATGGAAAGGCGGGGAAGGAATACAAAGCAGTCGATGACCCGGTTTTCAGCCCCGACGGCAAGCGGTACGCACACATCGCCAAGGCCGACGACAAGTGGCTCGTCGTGGTTGACGGGAAAGAGCAGAAGCACTACGACAGGGTCAGCAGGCCATGTTTCAGCCCCGACGGCAAGCACATCGTTTACCACGTCGAGCAGGAGGGCAAACGGTCCGTGATAGTCGATGGCAACGAAGGAAAAAAGTACGACGACGTCCTTGGCTGGCGGTTCTACTTCGATTCGGACGCCGCGTTCCACTACTTCGCCATGAAGGACGGCAAGCTCTACACGGTCGAAGAGAAGCTCAAATGAGGTCACGTATGAAGCTGCCCCGGTCTGTCACCATAACGGTCGTCCTGCTCTGCGCCGCAATCGCAGGCTGCGGGCAGGTGGAGAAGTCCAGGATAGTGTCCGAAAACCTCGTGGGGCAACCCGGCAACAGAGCGTTTGTATGGATTAGCCCTGATGCGAGACGCTTCGCCTATGTTATCTTTCCCGGAGACAAGAGACGCGCCGTCATCGATGGTGTAAAGAGCAGGGAATACGACCATGTGGTAAGCTACATCTTTTTCAGCCCCGACAGCAAGCATGTTGCATACGGGGCCATGTCCGGCGATGCTTCATTCGTAGTTCTCGACGGCAAGGAAGGAAAGAGATACGACGAAGTATGTTTCGGATTTCGCGAAGGAATATACTTCAGCCCCGACAGCAGCCGCATGGCCTATATCGCCGCACGCAGGATAAAGGAGCCAGAGGGAGAACCATCGGACCCAGACTACGATGACACAGCATGCTACAAGTCTTTCGTTGTCATTGATGGCAGGGAAGAGAAGGAATACGACCGTATTACTGGGCTGACCTTCAGCAAGAACGGCAAGCGATTCGGATACACGGCGAAAGTGGGCCTGAAGGAAAACCAGTTGAAGATGTCCCTGCCAGAGGAATGGGATTATGAGAAGGAGTTCGTGGTCGTTGACGGGGTCGAATACAAAAAGTATGACGAAATCCGCGGTCTTGTCTTCAGTGCCGATGGCAAACACTTCGCCTGTGCAGCCAGAACGGAGCCGCTCGATGAAGATGCCCACCGGGCGGAGTACGACTGGTGCATTGTTCTGGACGGAAACGAGAGCAGCAAGTACTGCGAAGTCGGCAATCCGGTATTCAGCCCGGATGGCAGACATTTCGCGTATGGAGTTGAGACAGACTCGAAGGCCTTCGTCGTACTTGACGGCAAGGAGCAGAAGAAAGGCTACGGTTCAATAAGCCCTCGCCTCTATCCGGACGTCGTGTTCAGCCACGACAGCAAACGGCATGCTTATGCCGCATACCACGACAGGGGGCAGGTGCTGATTCTGGACGGGAAGGTAACGACGTGCCACTGCGACCCGATGCATTTCATCTTCAGTCCGGATAACAAGCGTTACGCCTACACTGCATACAAAGGCGGAGCCTATGTTCTGGTCCTGGATGGGAAAGAACTACCAGCAGGAGGCAGCCCTGTATTTAGCCCGGACAGTAAGCGTTTTGCATGTTCGAGAGGCTGGCACGGTCATGAGTACATCGTTCTGGATGGGAAGAAGCAGAAAGAGTACTCTTCCGTCAGCGAAACATTCCTCTTTAGCCCGGACAGTAAACACATCGTCTACTGGGCGGAAGAGAAAGACAAGCAATTCGTGGTAGTGGATGAGAATGAGGGGAAGAAGTACGACAAGGTGCATGAACCGATTGTCTTCGACTCCGACAATGAGTTCCATTACCTCGCCGTGAAGGGTGACAAGCTTTACCTGGTCGAAGAGAAGCTGAAATGACTCATCACGCGCTGCAGGCAGCGCGGCCAAAAAGTCGTCGCACTTCGTGCACCTATCTTTCTGCGGTGAAAACAGCCCGGTCAGTAGCGAAGGGTCCGGGCGGCTTTCTTGATTCTGGGGATGTCTTCCTCCATGTAGGCTTTCTCGCCGGCAGCTTCCATCACGTAGAGCTTGTGGATGCCCCAGAAGCCGCTGTCGCGGCGCACCACGGCGAGATAGTAGAGGTAGTCCAGCCCATGATAGCTCGCGGAGAAGACCATCTCCCATCCGGTCGAGCCTTTGGCGCTCTTGAGCTTGTCCTCGGAGACAAGCTCGTAACCCTTGGCGCGGGTCAGGTGGTTCTTCGCGGCTTTCTTCCAATTGTCGAGGCTGCTTACGCCCTCGTTCTGCTCCTCGGACACGGTGAAGGCACACCCGTCGGGCGAGACTGCCTTGAACAGGTAGCTGCCGGTGTTTTCGACGCGGAGGTAGCCGTCCGGCGTCTCGATTATCTTGCACCCGCAGGCGACGGCGAGCAGGGCGGCGATTATGATAAGCTTTCTCATCTCGCACCTCCTCTGACAAGGTGCTCAATGCCCAGTGACTCAATCCAGCCGAAAGGCAGCCTGAAAGTCCGGTACGCCTGCTTCGTCGCGAGGTGCAGCCTGACGGTGATGGTCGAGTAGGAGACCTGGTCGGCGAGGTAGCGAAGCTTCCCCTCCATTGCCTCAATCTCCTCGACGACCCTGCCCACTTCCTTCTGTATCTCGAGCATGGCCTTTGCGTCCTGCGCCTTGTCCAGGAGGTTCTGGAGCGTTTCGAGGTACTTCTTCTTAGCCGCGAGGCGAAGCGAGAGGTCGGTGTGCTGCTCCGTGACATCGAGCGCCTGAAGCCTCTTGTCCACGACGCGCCCGACAGCTTCGAGCTTCTCCACGACTTCCCTGAACCTGGCCGCCGGGATGCGCACGACGATTACGTCGTTCGTCTGCGTCGCGACGTACCCGCCGGCATCCTCGGCCATCTTCACGACCTTCTTGGCCGAGTCTTCGAGGTCGTAGACGCTTACGACGTAGCCCGCAGTGTAGATTATCATGCGCTTGGATGCGGCAGGCTCTCCGCCGCCCGCGCCCTGCGCCTGGAACTGCATCTGCTCAAGCAGGTCCTTTGCCCTGCTGAGGCGTTCTTCGTGGCTATTTGCGTCATCCCTCAGCACGTCAATATCGTCCAGCAACTTCTTCGTCTTGCTGAAGTCGAGTACTCCGATAGCGTTGTAATCATCACGGACAGAGTCCCACTCTTCCGAAGAAGGCAGTCGCTCTGCCTCATACCGCGACTCGAATGCCACGCAGCCGCCGGCAAGCAAAAGCGCCGCCAGCGCTGCCCCAATCATTACTTTCATATCCTTCCTCCCAACTACGAGTTTCATGGGCGAATCAGTACCGGAGGCTGGCTGCAGCCTTGCGGACTGAGGCGAGGTTCTGGTCCATGTACTTCTTCTCGCCTGCAGCTTCCATGACGTAGAGCCTGTGCATGCCCCAGAAGCCGCTGTCCCAGCGCGTGACCGCGACGTAGTACACGTAGTCCACGCCGCGCATCTTCGAGCCGAAGACCATTTCCCATCCGGGTGAGTCGGCGGACGTCGTGAGCTTGCCTTCGGAGACGAACTGGTAGCCTTTGCCGCGCTCGAGCTGGTTGCGCACTGCCTTCTTCCAGTCGCCGAGGTCGCTCTCGCCCTCGTTGTCGCGCTCCTTGAGGGTGAACACGCACCCGTCGGGCGAGACAGCCTTGAAGAGGTAGTAGTACGGGTCATCCATGCGCAGGAAGCCTGCGGGCGCGTCTATTACGTCCCCGCCCCACAGAATGATGACCAGAATCACGATGACGATGACGGCTGCTCCCGCGGAGGCGCCGATGATTATTGCGTTTCGCCTGTTCATTTGACACCTCCCGAGGAGTCGAGGAGGTGCTCCATGCCGAGCTCCTCGACCCACTGGAAGGGCAGCCGGAAAGCCCGGTGGGCTTCCTGAGTCGCCAAATTGAAGCGCACGGAAATCGTCGAGAAAGCTATCTGGTCGGCGAGGTATCGCAGCCTGCCTTCCATCGACTCGATTTCTTCGACGACCCTGCCGACCTCCTTCTGTATCTCGAGCATTGCCTGGGCGTTCTGCGCCTTTTCGAGGAGCTTCTGCAGGCTTTCGAGGTATTTGCGCTTGGCGGCAATGCGCAGTTTGAGGTCGGTGAACTGCTCGGTGACGTCGCGCGCCCGGATGTCCTTCTGAAGCACGCGCCCGATTTCGGGAAGCGCCTCGGTCACCTTGACGAAGCTGCCGGCCGGTATGCGGATTTCCACGGCCTCGTTGGTCTGCGTGGCCACGTAGCCCCCGGCTTCCCTTGCAAGCTCGACAACCTTTTTGGAAGCCTCCTCCCTGTCGTAGACGTTGAGAACGAACAGGGCAGTGTAGATAATCATGCGTGAGGGCTTTTTCGGAGCTTCGCCCTCACCTTCGCCGCCGCCGGCACCCTCCGAGCCAAATTCACTATCTCCAAAGCCAAAGGTGTAAGCTGTGGTGCCGTCGCCTGCCTTGTCCAAGTCCCCCGCAGACCCTGCGAGAGGGCCGCCGGCGTTGTCAAAAGAAGTTCCGCGTGGAATTCCTTCGGTCTTTGCATACTCCTGCGGTGCCTCTGCCTCATCGGCGTAATAATCGTTTGCAGGTTTGCCTCCTGCTTCATGGCCGCCGCAGCCGATGATTGCCACGGCCAGCACTGCCACAATAAACAGTCTCATAACTCCCTCCCTGCATTACATGTCCAATCGCAGTATACCACATTAGACGACACTTGTCGCCTCATCAGAAGCCGAAACTGAGGCAAATGTACAGCCATTCATTCCTTTCCTTGTGCGGCCATCTGTTATTTAGGAGCAGACAAGAAGGCGTGAGGTTCAGGGAAAAGCGCAATATCAGGTTCTTTTCTCAGGCTGCGCGGATTCGGGGTCTACGCGGATTCCGAGCTTCTGCTCGGCTTCAGAGGGGCGCAGGTAGAGCGGCTCAAGTATCACCGGGTCGGCAAGTTCGCCGCGCAGCGCGGCGCGGCGGCCAAGCTCCGCGACCACGCCGGCTCGCGGGGTCCAGAACTGTTCGCCAGCGTGGATGATTCCCTCTCTCTGCGGGAACTGCTCCGGGAATCTCGCGAGTGCGTCGCCGAGAAGGACGGCGGGGCGGGGAACAGTCTCGATGAAGCCTTCGAGGTCGAAGAGCGCCGGGCCTGCATTCCGGGTCAGGGCGCCCGATTTGGCGTCATACGTCGCCGAGTAAAGCTGTTGCCGGCGGGCATCGAGGACCGGCACGATTACTCCGCCGAGCCCTTTCGCGGCCTCGGCGAGCGCATCGAGCGAGATGACCGCGGCGAGCTCCTTCCCGAGCGCCCAGGCAAGCGCCTTGGCGGTCGCGATGCCGACTCTCACGCCGGTATAGGACCCGGGGCCGATATCCACGGAGATGAGGTCTATGTCGCGAAGCGCGACGCCGGCCCTGTCCGTGACTTCCTTTATGGCGGGAGCGACCTCGCGGCCGTGGACGAGGCCTTTTTCGAAGGACTGCTCGGCAATAGTCTCATTATCCCGAAGGAGCGCGACCCCGCCTCTCGCAGCCGAGGTCTCCAGGCCGAGAACTATCATTTTTCGCCCTGCTCGGAAGGAGGCTGCAGGTATTCCTTGGTCAACTCGATACTCCTGGGGTCGCCTCCGAGGTCGAGGAATTTTTTCCTGTGCACCTGCGCTTTCTGCGGGTCATTCATGAAGCACTTGTAGGTTATGAAGAGCAGCCTGTGGGCTTCAAGCGATTCCTTGTCCATGGCAAGGGCGGTGTGAAGCTGCTCGAGCGCGGGCCTGGGCTGGTCGGTCAGGAGGTAGACCTGCGCAATCCTGTGGCGCGCCAGAAGGCTCGTCGGGGCTATTTCCAGGGTCTTGCGGAGCGTGTCCAGCGCTTCAGCAAACCAGTTGTGCCGCTCATAGAGCATTGCCAGGTCGAGGTAGGCGGTCAGGTAGTCTTCTTTGAGCGCAATCGCCTTCTTGAACTCTTCGACTGCGTTGTTGAACTCGCCAGCCTGCGCGTAATGGGTCGCCGACAGGTAGTGCGAGTAGGGCGAACCTATATCCCTCTCAAGCCTGTGTTTGAGAACGGTGGCGCACTCCGTGCAGAAGTAGCCGGGCGCCTTGTCGAGCGTCTCGAGGCTGAGGTCGCCGGCCAGGACGCAGTCCATGTCACACGAAGTCATTTTCAAGGATGCCGCGAACAGGCGAATGGCTAGCTTGTTTATTCGCGAGCGCAGTATATCCAGAGGCGTTTCCACGCGGCCCGTCCTCTCCAGCCGCGCGGTCGAAAGCAGCATGTGCTTTCCGTCCGGGGCGGCGTGGCAGAGGACATACGGCAGCTCACCCGCGTAAATATCCGCTCCCGTGACGAGAATGGTGCGAAATGCGTCCGTTCTGCCTACCCCCCTGGCGGCTTCGAGCAGGACGTCGGCATTGTACTGGCCCCGCCCCTCGTCGAGGGCCGCATTGGGGAGCACCATCTCGCTGCCGACCTTCGTTCCGACCTTGAAGGTTGACGCGATTGTCTCATCGATTATGCCGACCCAGGAGCGGTCCACGTCTCCAAGCGGCACGACCTTGACGACAAGCTCGGCCTTCTCCGGCTTCTCGCCGACGGCCGCAGGGCCGGACTCCGGCTGGGACGTCGTCCGCCGCTTGTCCATCAGGAATCCCAATATGACCATGGCACATAAAGTGACTATTAAGACCGCCGTCATGAGTTTCACGCCTTAGCCTCCCTCTTCCTCTTCCCCGGTATCCGATTCGGATACTTCGGCTTCCTTCTCCTCGGCTTCTGCCGGAGCGCCGCCCTTGCTTCCGACAGGCTCCCTGCCGGACGGCAGCTCCATTTTCGTCAGCTTGGTATCGTCCTTGAGAATATCTCGTATCTTGTCCTGTACGCCTTTTTCCTTCAGTATCTCGGAAAGGAGAATCCTTTTGTAGCTTATGTTCTGGAGTTCCCTGGAGAGATATTCATCGCGCTCATCCTTCATCTTGAGGTTGAGTTCGTAGAGCTTCTCCTCGAGCGCTTCGTTTTCCAGCATGAGCTGCATCAGCATGTCGGTGCGCCTGTCCTTTGAAAGTCCCATAATGCCGACGCCGGCGGCTTTCTTGCGATACTCATCGACTTGCTTTTCGAGAAGCGCGATTTTTTCCGCGAGCTTCTCGTTTTCCAAGGAGAGCTTGCCCCGCTCGTGCTCCCAGAAGTCTTTGAGGGCCTTTTCGATATCGAACATCCTCTTGCGGTCGGCTTTCTGTTCCCTGCGGAACCTGCGGCCGGCCAGGAACTTGCTGACGTAATACCCGAGCGCCGCCGCCGCAATAACCAGAAAGAAGCCGATGAGGTAGTGGTACCACGAGAACAGCGGGGCATCCGCGCCCTGGAGGACAACGCCGAGTAAGGTCATGTCTTTCTCTCTTTCATAAGAGGCTCGTTCGAAGCATCTTATCAGAGGTTTAATCTGCGGTCAAGGATAGAGACACGGTTTGATGCGCAAGATGGGCTCTTGGCTCCGGGGGGTGTTTTTTCCTTTATCTTTCGGCCTTGCACATTTAACCTAAGAAGATATGAAACCGAAGGTGGAAATAATAAATCTCCAGTCGGCACACGGCGTGAACCGCGCCCTGCTGCGCAAAGTCCTCCTGAAGACCATGAAGGAGGCGAAAGCGGGGGGAACGCTTTCACTTGCCGTCGTCGATGAAGAGGAGATGACCGAGCTGAACAGGCGATTTCTCGGACGCGAGGCACCGACCGACGTCCTGTCGTTCCCTATGCGGGACGAGGACGAATCGGACATATTCGGCGAGATAGTCGTATGCGCCGACGTCGCCGCGCGCGAAGCGGACACGCGGAAGACGCCGTACGACACCGAGCTGGCGCTCTACGCGCTGCACGGCCTGCTCCACCTGCTCGGCTACGATGACGGGACACCGGTGCAGCGCAGGCGCATGCGCGAACGCGAACGCGAAATTCTGGCCGCGTTCGGACTCGACGCGAAGTAACAGGGAAAGGGAAGGATTGAACAACCGGGATGAATGCGAGCTGTCGGTAGTAATACCCGCCTACAACGAGGCACAGAGGATTCCACGCACGCTGCGCGGCACTGTCGAATACCTGAGCGCCCGGGGCAAGCCGTTCGAGGTGCTCGTGGTGGACGACGGCAGCACCGACAGCACGGTCGAAATCGTGGAGGCGCTCTCCCGCGAACTGCCCGGCGTGCGGCTCCTTCGCAACCCCCGGAACATGGGCAAGGGAGCAAGCGTGCGAAACGGCGTTTTCGCCGCCCGGGGGCGAATGGTCGCCTTCCTCGACGCGGACAACTCGACCCGCACCTCCGACATGGACAGGCTTATCGAGGCAGTCCGCGGGGGCGCCGGAGCAGCCGTCGGGTCGCGCGCACACAGGTACTCGGTAATTCCGGTTAAACAACCCTGGCGGCGGCGCACCGCCGGCAAGGCGTTCAACTTACTTTGCCGCCTCCTCCTGGGCATAACAGTCTCCGACTCGCAGTGCGGCTTCAAGCTGTTCACGCGCGAGGCTTCCCGGGCCGTCTTTTCCGCGGCGCGGGAAGAGGGATTCTGCTTCGACGTCGAACTGCTGTTTCTCGCGCGCAAGAAAGGCTTCCGGATTGCGGAAGTGCCGGTAACCTGGAGCGACGACCCGGCAAGCAGGGTCAGGCTGTTCAAGGACTCGCTCGGAATGTTCCTGGGGCTGCTGAAGATAAGGCTCAACGACTACAGGGGACGGTATCGTTAGTGCTTGTAATGTTTTTCCGTCTCGGCTACACTCTGCGTCACCATGAGCGAAGAACGCCTCCCACTCTCCCGGGACAACAACGATGAGAAGTTCTGCCTGTGGGTTTTGATTGCAGGCGGCGCTGCTACCCTCTCCGCTCTTCCTCTTTCCTGTTTTGACGGAGCCGTGGTCGGTTTCTTCGAGAATCTCGGGCGGACTTCCATCGAGTCTTTCATACGGCTTGTGACGGAGACCGGAGGCGGCATCATACTCGGGGCAATCGCGCTTCTGGTATTCGCCACCTTCCGTGACCGCCGCAGCGCGACCCGCATGGCGCTGTCCATTATCATCGCGACTGTGCTTGTCTGGATTCTCAAGACAATCATCCCTCGCGAGAGGCCCGAACTCGGGCAATTCGATTCCTTTCCTTCCGGCCATACTGCATCGGCCTTTGCCGTGGCCGCCCCGCTGCTCCTTTATACGCGCCGCTGGGGTGCGACTTTCATTGCGATTGCCGCTTTCATCGGATTCTCGCGTCTGTTCCGGAACACCCACTACCTGAGTGACGTGATTGCGGGAGCAGGCCTGGGCCTTGCCGGTGCCGGCGCGGCCGGCCTGATACTGAAGAGAGCGCCTGCGTTTGCCCGCCTGCGTGCATTGCGGGTCGCGGCGGGATTCCTGGCGTTCGGCTTCGCGGCGTTCGCCTGGTCCAAGACCAGAGTTACCCAGCAGCAAGCTGTTTTGATGGTTCTGCCTGCGCTGGCGTTCTTCGCCGTCTGGTCTTATCTGGGCACTGTGATTGCCTGGGTCAGAAATACTGTCGAGGGCATGAGCGAGAGGAGACTGCTTGCAGCTATATTCCTTGTTGCGTTCGTGCTGCTGGTCGCAGGTACGTGGGCTTCCACCCTGTTCGACCGCGACGAAGGATGGTATGCGGAGACGGCGCGCGAGATGCTCGTTTCGGGCAATTATCTCACGCCTGCGTATCGGGGCGAACCGTTCATCGAGAAACCGCCACTGCCGTACTGGCTCATGGCCGGCTCAATGCGCGTATTCGGCGCCAATGCATTCGGGGCAAGGTTTCCCTCCGTCTTAGCGGGTGCCGCTTCGTGTGTTCTGCTCTACCTCATTGCCAAAGCCATGTTCGACAGGAAGACGGGGCTTGCGGCAGTCGCCGTGTACGGCACGTCCTTTCTTGCTTTCCTCATCCTGCGGGCGGCACTCATGGACTCCGTCCTTGTCCTGCTTCTGCTTGTCTCCTTCTATGGCTTCTGGCGCATTCTCGCGGGAGATGCGTCGCGGTTGCCCTGGCTCATGCTCTACGGTGCGGCTGGGTTGACTTTCCTCACAAAATACCTCGCCGGAGTCGCCATAATCGGAATCGCGGCGCTTGCCACGCTTGCGTTAACGAGGAAATGGGAAATTCTGAAGAAAGCGCGCATCCCCACGGGCGTGGCGCTGTTCGCCGCGATTGCCGCCGCCTGGTTCGTGCCTGCTTACTTCGCCACGGACGGAGAAGTCTTCAAGGTTTTCTGGGAACACAACGTCGGCCGCGCGACATCGGCCATGCAGGGGCACAGCGGGCCTCTCTTCTACTACGTTGTTCTTCTGCCCCTGATATTTTTCCCATGGTTTTCATTCCTGCCGGCGGCACTCGCGCGCCGGAAGCAGAATATCGCCCCCGGCTCGGAGCGCTGGTGGTTCCTGGTGTCCTGGGCGGGCGGCACGCTGCTGCTCTTCTCTATTGTGAGCACCAAGCTGCCGCACTATGTCTTCCCGGCCGTGCCCGCTCTCTCGATTCTCGTGGGCTCTCTACTCTGCGACAGCGAGGAGCGCAGGCAGGCGCTCGCCGGCTGGAAGGGACCGTTCGCGTACTTTTTCCTCGGTCTTGTGGGTTTCGTCCTCGCAGTCGCCCTGCCGGTGGCACTCGAGAAAGGAGAGTTTCACCATTTGTGGCGATTCTTCACACCGGCATGTGTAATGCTCTTCACCATGACCCTGTTCGGGATTGTGAGCTTGTGCAGGCGCCATGTCGCGCGCGCGGCCGCCGCTGTCGCGGCCGGCATGATAGCTTTCATGCTCCTGCTCGTGCTTGTGGCACTGCCCGGCATGAACTACGCGAAGCTCACCGAGCCCATGGGGCGCCTCATAGCCGGGCAGTCAGGCCCCGAAGATGCCGCGATTCACTGGGGATACGTGCCTCCGACTCTGGTATTCTACGCTCAAAGAGACTTCCAGGAGGCGCGTTCGCTTCCCGAGCTGGTGAAACAGCTTGATAACGCCAGGCGGGCGTTCTGCGTGCTTCCCTATGCCGTGAGCATCGAACTGCGCAAGCATGCCGGCGGGAAGCTGCGCATGGAAAAGCTCTTCCCAGACCCAGAAGAGAAGCTCCTCGAGTACAGGCGCGGATTCGACACTGGCCGGGGGAAATGGGAGCGCTGGGTGCTTGTCAGGGTCGAACCTGCCGGCAGCTCGCAGACATCACGCTGAGTCCTGCGGCTTTTCCGAGCCCGGCTCGACTTCGGTTGTCGCGGCGACTATGTAGATCGGGCGCTGCTTCACCTCGTCGTATATCCGCCCGACGTACTGGCCGATAATCCCGAGCGCCAGGAGAATCAAGCCGCCGAAACCGATAATCAGGAATATTATTGTTGTCCAGCCCTGAAGCGGAATCTCGTCGGTGAAGTACATGACCAGAATCACAACGAGATACACCAAGCTCGCGAGAACGCTCAAAGCGCCTACCAGCAGAACGAGCTTCAGCGGCGCCCATGAGAACGAAAAGACCGCGTCGGCGGCGAGGCGCGCGAGCTTCCCGAGCGTGTACTTCCTCTTTCCCGCGGCTCGCTTGTCGCGGACCACATCCACGCCGACCTGCCGGAATCCCGCCCAGGCTCGAAGGCCGCGGATAAAACGGTTGCGCTCCGGAAATTTGTTGAGAGCATCCACCACCCTGCGGGTCATGAACGCAAAATCACCCGCATCAACCGGGATTTTCACCCGCGCCAGTCCAGCGAGCAGCCTGTAAAAGAACCAGTAGCAGAGCCGCTTGCATATTCCGCCGCGTCTCTTCGCCCGTTTCGCGTACACGATGTCATACCCCTCGCGGGCCTTGTCGAGCAGCTTCGGGATGTCTTCCGGCCTGTCCTGCAGGTCGGCATCCATGACTATGACTTCCCCGCCGCGGGCGGCTTCGAGGCCGGCCGTTATCGCGGCCTGGTGGCCGAAATTTCTCGCCAGAAACACGCCGCGCCAGCGGGCGTCTTCCTTCGCAAACTCGGCAATGACCTTGCGGGAAACGTCGGTGGAGCCGTCGTCCACGAGCACCACTTCGTAGTCAAGCTTCAACTCGTCGAGCACTTCCGCCAGTCGCCTGCGCAGGACGGGCAGGCACTGCGATTCGTTGTAGACCGGCACCACGACTGAAATGCCCGGCGCTTTCCTGGCGTCTGAGTCTTTCACGGAAGCAGATTCTACCTCTCGGGTTGATGCTTTGCAACACCTTTGGTCCGCGGCTACATCGGCCTGCCAAGAAGCGTAACGTTCGCGAGTTCGAACCGGACTATGCGCTTCTCGATTTTTTCGAACACATTCACCGCGATTCGCCCGCTTTTCGGGAATCCGCCTTCGAGCACGAATTCGAGCGTCGCGTGATCCCCTCCGGACGAGTAACCGCTCTCGGATACGTCGAGTTTCTTGCCGCCGTCGTCATAGAATGCGATCGACTTAATCCTGCCTTTCGGCAGGTTGATTTCCAGCGACAGTCTTTGCGAGCCGTCATCCCAGCCGGCATCCTCGAGGGAGGTTATCACTGCTCCGAATTCGGTGCCTTTTGTCCCTTTCTTGTACTTCTTCAGGCCCAGGTCCACTTCCGTCGAATCGCCCGCGAACTGGCACTCAAGCCTGCCGGACAGTTCCGCCAGCCCGTTTACCTCTTCGCCGGGCGCTTTAAGCCTCGCCTCGAATGTCACGGCCGTCCCGTCGGAGCTTACGCTCGGGAAGCTGATTCTGCGGTCCCATTCCTCCTCCGGCAGGAGGTCTTGCCCGTTGTCCGCGACTGCCTTCTCTACGATGCCATCCCTGGCTTCCAGAACGGGGGCAGACAATTCGCCAATCATGCAGAAGGACAGCCCCTCGTCGTAGTTGAACGGCCGGATGCCTCTCCCGGTGTCAACGAAGCTGACCAGCCGGACGCCGCCGACTTTCAGGCTGTCGAATTCGCCGGTCTCGACGGACTGTTCCGGAGATGCCGCTTCGAGCTGAAGCTCCTTGACCATGTCCGCGTAGGCCTCTTTCGCCGCCTCGACTTCCGTTTCATAATCGAACAGCGGCTCGAGTTTGCCCGTCACGACCGCCCGTACCGGCCCTTTTTCGCCGAACAGCTCTTCGTTCAGGTCGGCCGAGCCGGGCTGGTCTCCCATTAGCTCGCGGCCCGCCAGAACCTGCTCCCTGCACCACTCGTCGTCCGACAGCCGCCTTACAATCGCATCGATGAGTTTCGCGCCTTCTATGGTCAGGCGCACGATGCCGCCCTTGCCCTTCTTGAAGTTGGTCACTTCACCGAGCTTTCCGGGCAGCTTGTAAGACATTTTGAACTTCATGCCCGAGAAGATGGCGCTGAACATGGGCTTGACCTGCTCGAACTCGGCCCTCACGCCCTGAATCTGCTGCTCTATCTCCTCGTCCGAGAGCTTCGCCGGAGCGGGTTTGGCCTCTTCTTCGCCTTCTTCGCCGCCGGTCTGCATCTCGAGCGCCATGCCGCCGGATTCCTCGACGAAACGCACGCCCGGAATCTGGCGCTCGACGCTGCCGAACTTGATGTCCACGTCGGTTATGTTCCTGTAATATGCCGTGCCCTCGAACTGCATCAGTCCTTCATCCGTCGGCTCGAAAGAGAAATCTTTCCACGCCTCGATGCCGCCCGATTCTTCCAGCGTCTTCGCGATGGCATCCTTCAGGCTCGCGCCGGAACCAATGCCCTGCGGACCGCCCAGGTCCCCGCCCTGGTACAACGCCTTGATATGCACCTTCCCCGTACCGTCGGGATTCAGGGTGTAGTCCTCTTCCGTTTCGAACTTGCCGCTCATTGCGGAGAAAATATCATCCATGCTGCATCTCCATATTGTTACACTTTGCTTATCGGCTCAATCGCTCCCTCAGTTCCCGCAACCGGCCTAGCCGGATTCCTCCTACTTCAGCGGCTTGCCCAGGAGCGAGATATTCTCAATCTTGAATGGAATCGCGTGTCTTTTGAGTTCTTCGTATACCTCGACGACGATGCTGCCTTTCTGGGGAAATTTGCCCTGAATCGAGAACTCGAACTTCGTGCTTTCACCCATTGTCATGTAGCCGGCCCTCGAAACCTCCAGCTTCTTGCCGTCCGCATCGCGGAATGCGACAGACTTGACCGCTTCGGGCTCGATACCGACCTCCAGAGTCATGTTCTGGCAGCCCTGGTTCCACTGGCTCTCCCTGATAGCCACGATTTTCGCGCCGAACTCCTTGCCCGCCGCGCCCGACTTGAATTCCGCAAGACCGAGGTCCACGTTTCTGGCGCCTCCGGATACAAGATATACGAGCGACCCGGAAAGTTCTTTGAGACCCTTGACCTGAGCGCCCGGCAGGCGAAGCCTGACCTCGAACACGACCTTCGTCTTGTCCTTGGACAGCTTGGGGAAATGCGCCCTGCGGTCCCACTTGTTCTCCGGCAGCAGGTCCTCTCCGTTGTCGGCGACCGCCTTCTCGATTTCGGCCTTTTCGATTTTCAGGACTGAGCCGGGGAACTCGCCTTCGAGCGACAGGGCATATCCCTTGTCATGGCTGAGATGGGTAGTCTCGTTCTCCATGTCCCCCAGCCACACGATGCGCACGCCGCCTACCTTGAGGCTCTTGAACCCGCCTCCCTTCGCCGGCTCGACCGGCACGATGCCCCGGATTCCGAGCTTCTTGACCATGGCCGGGAAAACCTTCCTCGCCACCTCCACTTCCGCCTTGTAGTCGAACAAGGGCTTGAACTCCCCCTTTAACACAGCGCGAACCGAACCCTTCTGCCCGAAAATCTCCTCGTTAAGTTCGCCCGACATGCCCTCGTCTTCGAGAAGGTTGCGGCCGGCTTTTACCTGCTTTTTGCACCAGTCATCGTCTGAAAGCCGCTTGTCAACGGCCTTGAGCAGTTTCGCGCCCTCCATCGTGATTTCGAGAGTGCCGTCCGCGCCCTTCTTGAAATTGCTGACCTCACCGGGCGTGCCCGGCAGGTGATACCTGGCCTTCACTTTCAGGTCCTTGAAAAAGGCGCTCATCATGGGCTTCATCTGCTGGTACTGCGCCCTCGCCGCCTTGATTTCCCTGTCTACCTGCTCGTCGGTGAGTTCCTTGGGCGGTTCCTTTCGGCTCGACTTTGCATCCTCGCCGCCCTCCAGCTCGAACACCATCTCGCCGTCCGAACTTTTTTTCAGGGTCGGCGTCAGCATGTCCGTACTGGTATCGCCGTATTTGAGCTTGAGCTTCGATATGTCCGAGAAATAGGCAGTCCCCTCGAAACATATCCTGCCGTCATCCATGCGCTTGTAGCTGACATCCTTCCACGTATCGATTCCGCTCGACTCGCCGAGAATCTTTTTGACTGCGCTCTGCATTTCCTTCTCTGTGCCGGCCTTCTGGCCGCCCATCATGTCCACTGCCCGGAGAATCGCCTTGAGAACGACCTTGCCCGAGCCGTCCGGGTTGAGTGTGTACTCCTCGTCGGTCTCGAGACAGCCGGCAGCGAGCAGCACAATGAACGCCGCCAGCATACCTCCAACAATCTTCGACCTCATCCCCATCTCCTTTCAAAGCTTGCGATAATCTTCAAGCATCCTGTCAATCTCCACAACGGAGCCCTTCGTAGGTCCTTCTTCAAGCGGTTCATTTAGGAAACGCTCCGGAAGCGTGTCATCCTCTGGCGTGATTCCCTCCCGACGATTGAATTCGCGCTCCGCCTCAAGCACGTTGTCGAGCGCATCTCGCACAACCTGCTCATCCCAGTCCATGCCCGTTCCCGCGCGAAGAAGTTCCGCCGCAAACGGGAAGCTCAGTATATCCATACACAGGCCGATATTCTTGCACATTGTCAGGCAGTCGGTGAGGAGCGCCATGCGCTCGCTCCAGTGCACAAGCTCGGCCTTGCCCTTCCAGGCGAGCCTGTCGGACGCTTCCTCATACCCGAATCGCTCCCTGGCGCCCGCCCTGTCGCCCGTAAGCTCGTAATACGGCTCGGCGTGCAGGTGGTCGGCGCCGCGGGTCGCTATCGCGTAGGTCAGTCCGTAGGCCTTCAGGCCACGCGGGTCGCCGCATATCATCTCGAGGCCCTTGACGTGGAAGGCGTATTTTTCACTGCCCCGGCCCATCTGCCTCGCCGCCTCGCGCACGCCCTCGCCGAGCAGCCTGCCGAAGCCTTCCCGCCGGATTATCTGGTTTACCAGCGTCTCGATTGTCTTCCTGTTCCCCCATGACAGTTCGAGCCCGCCGGCGTCTTCGGATCTGATAATGCCGCGCTGGGCGCACTCGAACGCCCAGGCAATCGTCTCGCCCGCCGTAATCGAGTCGAGACCCGCATCGTTCACGAGCGAGTTCATGCGAAGCGCGAACTCGGCGTCATCGACTCCGAGCTTGCTTGTGAAAGTGCAAAGCGTCTCGTACTCCGGCCCCTCGCCTTGCACCGTGTCCGTCACGTAGTAGCGCGAGCAGTGGACGTTGCAGTTGAAGCACGACTTGTCCTTGACGTTGAAATGTTCGGCGAGGTACTCGCCGCTGACCCTGTCGGCATATTCGCAGACGCCCTCCTGGAAGTGCCTGGTGGGCAGGATTCCGAGGTTATTGAGCGCGGTCATGAGCATTGTGGTGCCCATAAGCTTGCGCGCTTCGAATGCGGAGTGTTCCTCTATCTGCTTCTCGATTTGTTTGCAGAGCCCGTCGAACTCCTTCGGTTGGGCGACAGTTACCGTCCCCCTGCCGCGCAGCGCTATTGCCTTGAGGTTTTTCGAGCCCATGACCGCGCCCATGCCGCATCGCCCGCAGACGCGCGTCAGGTTGGCGGCGGCGCAGGCGTACTTCACGCCGTTCTCGCCCGCCGGGCCGATTGTCAGTATCTGCGCGTCGGGCGCCTCGAGTTCCTCCTTGACCCGGCGCGTCGTCTCCCTGATACCCATCCCCCAGAGATATGAGGCATCGGCTATGGTTACAACCCCGGTGTCAACGAAGACCATGACCGGTGTCTCGCTCCTGCCCGTGATCACAATCTGGTCGAAGCCGGCGAACTTGAGTTCGCTCGCCCAGTGCCCGCCGGCGTTCGAATCGCCGAATATGCCGGTGAGCGGGCTCTTTGCAGTAATTGTGAAACGCGCGCTTGCCGGAAGCCCCGTTCCCGTAAGCGGTCCGACGCCGAAATATATCGGCGCTTCCGGCGAGAGCGGGTTCATGTCCACTTCCGTCTCGTCAAGAAGGCGGACCGAGTTCAGGCCCCGCCCGCCGATGCAGCTCTTGAAGAGCTCCTCGTCGAACTGCTCTATCGTCACCCTGGCGTCGGTCAGGTCGATTCTCAGCGATTTGCCGGTGTATCCGTGCATCTACCTCACCGTCCATGGCAGCCTGTCTGCGTGCATAAGCGCCCACCGCAGCCGCCGGTCGGCCGGCGCAAGCTCCTCGACGTCGGCCAGCGAAGGCAGTTCCGGTGTCTCCGGCCTGTCACCCTCGAAAAGCGCCCCCTCGTTGCACGCCTCCATGCAGCGCCCGCAGTTCGTACAGAAGGCGGGATATTCGTCGAATTCCAGCACTCCGACGGGGCAGGCCTCCTCGCACTCGCCGCAGCGGAGCTTGTCCGAGACCTTGACTCCCTGCGCTTTCGCCCATGTCCGGGGATTGCATTTCTCCCTGTCGAGCTTGATGAGGCCCTTGTCGGTGATTGAAAGCGCATCAATACGGCAGGCTGCGACGCAGCGGTAGCACCCGACGCAGGTCACGGGGAAGTCCAGGCCGACATGCTCATCCCTGGCGAGCTTTATCACGGAAGCGGCGCGCGAGTATGCCTTTATCCTGCCGAACGAGCAGGCCATCTCGCAGCGCCCGCAGCCGGAACACTTCGCCGGGTCAACACAGATCACTCGCTTTACTCCTCGATGCGGTCAATGCGCCAGAGCACGCCGCCCTTCGGGTCGGGGCAGATAACGTGCCTCTCGGTGAGCATCCAGTCGCCTTCCGCAAGCTCGCGCTCGTTCGCCGGCAGCATCGGGATGAGGCTCTGCAGGCTGTAAAGGCAAACGAACTTGCCGTCGGGCACATGGATATTGCCGTTTCTGACCTCGAAGTAGTCGCCCGGACGATGCGGCGCGGTGCATTTGCCCTGGACTTCCTGGACGGTGACTCTGAGCTTGTACATTCCCCCTCCTGTCGGATTTGCAGCGTGCAATTCTACCTGCCTCCGCCCCGCAAGTCAAATCACGTCTGGACCTCGCATGTTCGGCAAAAACAGGAAGATGGCTTCTGGGGTACAGCGACGTTGCCGCTTAGATCCTCTAAACCTGCCAGTAAATTGACGGACAGGACAATGGTCTATCAACCGGTATGCTGGCTATTTCATGGTTCTGCGGGGGTCCATCGCCTGCAGGGCGAGTGCCTTTTCGAGCCGCTGGCGCGTCAGCCTGCCGACAGCTATCAGAAGCTCGCCGAGAAGCGGGCTTATGCCAGTCTCGCGCAGAAGATTCTGCCGCTGAAGCGCGGACTTCAGGGCCTTTTCATCAACGTACGCCGCCTCGACCATAATCTGGCCGATGAGTTTCCTGCCCCTGGTTTTCACGACCGGCAGGTCTTCAATGCTGCCCATCCGGCGCTGCACTGCAACTATATCGCTGACCTGCTCTTCGGTGAGGTCGCCGCGCGTGAGCATTATCTCGCCGAGTTGAGCCGGCTCGCCGGACTGCTGCTGCAACTGGAGACATTCGTCGAGCTGCTCCTTGTCAATCATGCCCATGCTCATGGCAATCATGCCGAAGAGCCTTCTGCTCGTGCGACCGCTCTTGGTCAAGGCAGCCTCCGCAGACATGAATCGAATGATGCGCAAGTATGCTGCATATTTACAGGGCTGTCAAGCGTGTTAAGGCAGAAAATCAGGGCATTTTACGCACATGTGCAAATAGAATCAGGAAGCCGGTTTCCGTTGTACGGAATGAGCATGGCCAGCTTCCTGTTCTCTTGTACTGCGCTGTCTGATTAGAAGTCTTTGGAACTGTCGCCTGGTTTTTCCTTTTCCTCTTCCTTCTTCTCCTCTTTGTCGCCCTCAAGCAGCCGGCGCACAGCTTCTTTCAGCGCTTCGCCGCCCTTGTCGAGCTTTTTCTGCGCCCACCTGTCAATCAGCTTGTCGAGTTCTTCTTTCGGGAGCTTCGAGACCTTCTCCAGGACTTCCTGGAGCGTATCTCCCATATCCTCCTGGAGCTTGCGCCATTTGGAATCGTCGAGCACGGCGTCCAGCACGCGCTCAACCATGCGCTGGAACTTTCGCTTCTGCTCTTCGATTTCTTCCTTAGTGGGCGGGGCCTTGCGCGCCTCTTCAAGCAGACGGTCGAGCGTCTTTTTCGCTTCCTGCGCGTCCTTCTCTATATTCTCAAGCTCCTTCTCGACCCAGCCCCTGGCTTCCTTGAGCTTCTTCTCGGCATCTTCCCTGAGCGGTTCTACTTCTTTTTCGAGTTCTTTTCCGAACTCTTTCCTGCGCTTCCGGGCTTCTTCGAGAAGTTCGCGCAGCTTCTCCGCCGCATCTTCACCCTGCTCCTCTTCTAATTCCTTGAGGAATTTCCTGAGCCTCTCGATAGTCTCCCGGCCCTGTTTCCAGTTCTCGTTAAGCTTGTCCCTGAACTGCTCCCATTTCTCTTTCGAGCGCTCCTGCATCCTGCGCCCGGCTTCTTTCAGGTGTTTCTCGATATCCTCGATTGACGGGAGCGACCCGACTTCCTTGCCGTTCACGCTGACCTTGCCGTTCGCGATGGTGATGGTGACGGCGTCCGAGCCTGCTTTCTTAGGCAGCTCGCGCCCGTTGACCGTTATCTTCCCGTCGTGCACCACGACAATTACAGTGGCGCTCTTCGCCTTCTCCTGCGCTTCAGGCTCCTTTTCGTTCTCCTGGGCCAGGGCATAGCCGCAGGTCAGCAGGAGCGCAACAAGCGCAAGCACCGCAATCCTTTTCATGATTCACACCTCCGCCGAAGACAGCCGCACCACCCCCTTTTCAGACAGGATGGCGCGGCTTTGTCTCGCAGTCGGCTAAAAATCTCCGCTCTTATCTTCTCCGCCTTCGCCCTTCTTCTCGGGCTCGGACGGTTTCTCTTCCTTCTTTTCCGGCTCGGCGGGCTTTTCTTCCTTCTTGGGCTCTTCCTTTTTCTCTTCCTCTTTCTTCTTTTCCTCGCCGAGCACTCCCTGGGCCCGCTTGATTATTTCATCAATCTTCTTTTTCGTCTCTTTGTCGTTGCCCAGGGCTTTCTTGAACTGCTTCATGACCTCGTCCAGCGAGTCGTCGTCGCCGCCCGGCTGCTCGACGAACTTGTATTTCTGCTCCTTCTTGTTCTCTTCCCACCATTTCTTCCATTCTTCGAGCGCCTTCTCGGCCTCTTCCAGCGTGGACTGCCCGGTGGGTCCGAATTCCTGGCCCGTTATCTTTCGCAGTGCCCCCGCGGTTTCGAGCTGGAGCCTGCCGCTGGATTTCGTAAGGATTTTCATCAGCTCGCCGACGGCGCACTCGGCCGTCCTCTCCTTGAGCGCATCGAGGGATTTGAGCCGAAGGTCCATATCCTTCTTGTCGTCGGCCACGATAGCCACGAGCACCCTGTCCGCGGTCGGGTTCTTGCCGAGCGGCGTGACTTCTTCGCCGTTTACGAAGACGCGCCTCTTGCCCGCCTGGATTATCACGGTCCTGGTCATTGCGCGCTGGCCGCCGGCCCCGGGTTTTATAATTATGCCGCCGGCATCCTCGGTGCCTTTCAGCTCGACCGTGCCCATGAGCATCCTGGTGACGATATGCTCCCTGCGCTTCTCCTTTTTAACGGTAAGCGTCTCGATGAGGTAGTAGGGCGCGCAGGCAATGCCCTTGACCGCAGTGACCGACTTCACAAGCTGCTCTGCGAGCTTCTTCTTCGCGTTCTCCTCGATGCCCTTGACAATAACTTCTGCGCGCGTCTTGACCTCCGGGTCATCGGACTTGAGGAGCTTCGTAATCTCGGGCAGCACGGGCAGCCCCTTCTCGATGAGCTTCTTGGTCGCATCCTCTCGCGTCTGCCACTCCTCGGAGGAGAGGTCTCCTATGAGCTTCTTCGTCTCCTCGTCAACAGGCTCGGCCGACCCGCCGAGGCACAGCTCGACTTCCTTCTCGATTTTCTCCCTGTCTGCTTTGGTCACGTAATGGAGAGCTTCGAGAATCTTGTGCGCGCGCAGCCGCAGCTCCGTACTGTCCGAATCGGCCAGCTTCTCGACGGCCTTAGCAGCGGGCATGCCAATCTCTATGAGGCGCTTGGTCGCGTTTTCTCTAACCGACCACTCGTCGGAGTTCAGCTCTCCAATCAGCTTCTCTATCTCCGCAGCCTGCGTGAGCTTCTCGCCCTCGGGCGCCGCGGGCGCCTCTTCCTTCTCTTCATCGTCGTCGGGCGGCAGCAGCTCTTGAGCCACCGCTATGGGGCTCGCAATCAGCAACGCGAGCACGATTCCCAATAATACCTTCAACCGCATGACTTACTCCCTTCCATATAAGCAAAACTACTTGTCTTCCTTTTCCTTTTTCTCCTCTGGCGTGCCTGCGTCCTTGAGACTGACTTCCAGTGTTTTGCGTTCCCCCTTGTGAATGACTTTGACTGTTACCTTTTCCTTGCCTTCAAGCGCCTGTGCAAGGTCGTCGCGCGAGCCCACTGTCTTGTCGCCGACCTTTGTGATAATGTCGTGCTTCTCGAGCCCCGCTTTGGCAAACGGGCTGTCCTTCTCGACGGTTTCGACAAGGACGCCCTCATTCTCTCCGAGTTCGAGGTGGTAGCGCAGCGAGCGCATGACGCTGTCACTGCCCGTAACTGCAATCCCGGGCAGAGCCGAGTCGGACTTGAGATCCTCGACTTCGACGAGTTTCCCATCCTTCCACGTGAGCCTTTTAATGATAATGGTGGCGCCGGACTGGCCCGGCTGGGGTGCCCGGCGCGGTTTTGCATCACCCTTCTCGCCTTCGGGCCTGGTATTCGGCTCCGTGAGGCGCTTGCGCATCTCGTCGAAACGCTTGCGCGACTCCTCCATCCGCTTGTTCATTTCTTCGAGCGCCTTCTTGACGGCTTCCGGAAACAGTTCCTCCTCGCCGGGGAACGGCGGGAGTTCCGGCGCGTTCCTGTCCAGCTCCTTCTCGAGCTTCTTCAGATGCTCGAGCATCTTCCTGATAGCTTCCGATTCCTCCCGGGGAAGGCTGTCGAGCCCATCGCCCTGCTTCGGACGGGGCTCGGGCTCCGTCCGGGGCCCGGTTCGTCCCGAAGCGGCAGACGGCTCTTTTATCCCCTTCAGAATCTGCTCTGCCCGCGAACGCACCTCGGCATCTTCGGATTTAAGCGCTTCTTTGAGCGCTGGCACTGCGGGCTTGCCAATTTTTTTAAGCTCCTCCGTTGCCGCCTCGCGCTCCTTGAAGCTCTCTGCTCCGAGCTGTTTTACGAGGCTCTCGACTTTTGAGCCTGTGTCCGCCTGTTTCTTGGCCGGTTCTTCCTCGACCTTTTCCTGCGCGAGTGCCGTGCCCGCGCCGAGCACGAGCATGACTGCGACCAGAACTGCAGCCGCTTTCATCTTATCACCTCCGTGAACCTTCTACCTGTTTCCTTCGGGCGTGCGCGGGCCGCCTTCTCCGCCTCCGCCCCTGCGCCCGCCGCCGGGACCGAAGCCGCCCATGCCGCCCATTCCACGCATCCGGTCACGCGCGACTTCCTGGAACTTCTCCATCTGCTCCGGCGTGAGTATTTTCTCAAGCTCGGTGTTGAATTCTTTCTCGAACTGCTCCCTGAGCGCCTGGAAATCTTGCGGCTGGCCCCCGCCGCCGCCCTCGAAAGCCTTTCTCATCTGCTCCATGCCCTTGGTCATGGTGTCCGAGAGCAGCTTTTTCATGTCAGCCGTCTGAGTTTCGTTCAGGTTAAGCTCCTTGGCGAAGGTCTTCATCTGGTTGTCGAGCATGCGCTGGCCGAATTGCTGCCCCATCTTGGACAAGCCTTTCATCATCTTGCTCATATCACGCTCGGTGAATTCCTCGTCGCCGCCTTCTTCGCCGCTGGCTCCCGCCACGGCAGGCGCGGCGGCCGCCGTGCGCTGCATCTCTGCGAGCCTGTCTATCTCCGCCTTGAGCTTCGCATCCTCTTTCTTAAGGTCGTCAACCCTGTCCCATACACCGGCCAGGTTGTCCACGTCGCGGCGAAGCTCCGTGGTGTCCACGTTGTTGAGCTTCTTCTGCGCGTTCTCGAGAAGCCCCCTCGTCTGGTCGAGGTTCGTCTTGAGAGTGGCGACCTCGTTCTCAAGCTCGGCTGTCTGACTGTTCGACAGCGCAAGAGCCACACCCGCGGCGCCAAGCGCGACCAGAATCGCAATCACCAGATTAACCACGTTCATTCCTGCCTCCTGTTCCCCAAGAACCCACCTGTTTTTCGCAAATAATCTGACATCGAATCCCCATCAGAAACCTGTATCCCGGTTTATCTCATACAAAGTCTGCGCGACCTTCTGATATACGTCTTCCCATACGAACTTCTGTCCACCTGCCGGTCGAATGGTATTGTCCTCGTAATATTGCCTGATTTTCTCAAGTCGCTCGATGGCCTGATTACATTTATCAGCCGCTTTTTCAAGCTCGGCGTTCCTCAGCTTACCAGCCGTCATCTTCATCCCGCCTCGATAGAGAAGCTGTGCCTCCGAGTGTAAGTTCTCAACCTCCTTCAGCAGTTCTTCCTCGTCAAACGGCTGGGATTCCTCTACCAACTGGACTACTGCAGGTTTCACAGGTACTGAGGCGGATTGTAGCTCCTTCATGCCAGATGCAAGCTTTACCTGCTCCCTCTTGAATTCGGCAGACTGCTCCGACAGCCGACCACACGTCTCGGAGAGTGCCTGCATGTTGGTCTCGAATTTGTCGTGCAGGCCGGTGAGCTTGCCTATCTCGGTCTCCGCCGCGGCGAGCTTCGCATTCGTGTCCTGGAGGTCTTTCTCAAGTCGGGTAATCTGTTCCCGAAGCGATGAGACTTTCGTAACGGCCAGAATATAGGCGCCAATTGCCGCAGCAACCGCAATAATAATCATAACGACAATATGGCCTGTTTTCATAAGGAGTCCTACTTGTCCTTATTCTCCTGCTCGGGCTTGTCTTCCGGCTTTTTTTCCCGTGATACGGCACCGTGTATGACAACGGCATCTCCCATCATCCCGCCGTCCGGCGCGACCTCGGCCGCGAAAGCGGCCATGGGGAGCGGGTTGGCGGCGCTATACTTCTCGTATTCCTCGTACTGGGAGTCGGTCAGAAGCTCCTTAATCTTCTCGTCCTGCCTGTCTTCAACCTTCTTGAAGTCCTCCGGGCCCATCATTACAAGCCCGCCACCATCGTTGTGCTTCTCCCTTAGAAGCTTGTTGCGCTCCTCGCTCGCCCAGGCGTAAGCATCGAGGATTCCCTGCTCCTGCGCCGTTGTCAGGCCGGCCTTCTCCGCGAACTTGCGGACCCAATCCTCGAGACGCTTCTTCTGGTCCTTCTGGAACTTCTCCGACATCTCCTTGAATTTCTCGTGCATCTCCTCGCGCTTCGCGGCATGCTTCTCTTCCTGCTGCATAGCCGCGGCAGCCTGCTCCTCGCGCACCATGCGCCTGATTTCCTCGCGCACTGCCGGAGAAAGCTGTGAGGTTGTTTCGCCGCTGCTCTCCGTGACGGGAGACACGCCCTCAAGCACGGACAGCTTCTCCTCGGCCCGGGCAAGCCTCTCGGCAAGCTGCAGCGACGCCTCGCCGCCGCCCGTCTCCGCAACGGCCGAAGAATCGATGATGCGATGGGACAGCCCGCCGATGGAAGATTCGAGCGCCGAAGCTGCGCTTGCCAGTTTGTCTATCCTGTCGGAAAGTTCCCCGTACCGGGTCTGCGAGATATTGACGGCATACGCGGCCACTCCGGCCGCACCTGCCGCAATCACCAGGGTAATCACTGCGAGCGTTTTCAAAACCGCATCCTCCACAACAGTCATCTACGCCGAAGTTCAGTCATAGTTGGCCAGGTAACTAATAACAAGTTGCGCATTTTACCCCGGAATCCTCGCAAAATCCGAAAATTTCTGCGCAGCTTTGCGCATCCGCCGAAGTTGCCTCCGGCGCCCGCGTGTTGTATACTTCTGCTGGCAGCCCAGGGTCGGCCTTATTAAGGAAAAGCGCTATGACTCGCATGTACATTCTTACCTCCGCGCTCGTATTTGCCTGCCTGGTTTACGTCGTTTTAAGCTGCATCAGGCCAGAGAGAAGAGGCGGCGCCGGCGTTGTGCCCGTGCTCAGCGAGGAAGAGGTCGAAACTCTCCTGAAAGCGCCGACCGCTCAAGAGCTCCTGAAGGTGCGCGAGAAGCTGCGCCCGCTGCATGAGGTGCTGGGCCCGCCGCAGCCGGGCGACTGGCTCAACAGCCACCCCGAGAGCGGCCAGACCTTCGAACAGTACCTGCAGTGCGACCCGATTCGGCCCACGAAGGAACGCGGCACAATCTACATCCAGCCGCTCGGCGACTTCACAAAGGGCCAGCGCAAGGTAGTCGAGCGCACGGCGGAATTTATCGGCATCTACTTCAACCTGCCGGTCAAGATAAAGAAAGACCTGCCGCTTTCGGTCGTCCCGCCCGAGGCGCGCAGATTGCACCCAATCTGGACGGACGAGCACGGCAACAGGATTCCGCAGATTCTTACCCACTTCGTCATGGACAGACTGCTTCTCCCGAACCTGCCGGAAGACGCCGTTTCCTTCATCGCCTTCACGTCGAGCGACCTCTGGCCGGGCCCGAACTGGAACTTCGTCTTCGGCATGGCAGATCTTGTCAGGCGTGTCGGAGTCTGGTCGATATATCGCTTCGGAAACCCGGACGGGAGCGAAGACGAGTTCCGCGCGACGCTCCTTAGAACGATGAAAACGGGCACGCACGAACTCGGCCACATGTTCACCATTAAGCACTGCATCGAATACGAGTGCAACATGTGTGGCAGCAACAGCCTGCGCGAATCGGACCGCCGTCCCGTATGGCTCTGCCCCGAGTGCGTGTGCAAGGTGTGCTGGACTACCGGCACCGACCCCGCCGCCCGATACAGGTCGCTGGCGAAGTTCTGCAAGGACAACGGCTTCAAGCGCGAGCAGCAGTTCTACGAAAAATCCGCCGGAGTGCTGGCCGGGGACAGGTAGCCCGCGGGCTACTTCCCGGCTGCGTCGAAGAGCTTGGCGAACAGCTTGTCCGCGGATGCGATAATCCGGTTGTGCCACTTTTCGAAGCGTTCGACCATCTTTCTGCCTTCGGCGGTGAGCGTCGAGCCGTGCCGCTGGCCCAAGCCCGTTTCAATGAGCTTCACGCCCAGTCTTTTCTGCGTGTCGTGTATCTTGCCCCAGATGGTCCGGTAGGACATGCCCATCTCCTTGGCCGCCCGGTTCATTGAGCCTGTCTTGTCGATGGCCTTGAGCATCCTGACCCGCCCCGTCCCGAAGACGATACTGC
The DNA here is from genome assembly GCA_964641955.1 of uncultured Planctomycetota bacterium. Classification (GTDB taxonomy): domain Bacteria; phylum Planctomycetota; class SKW154; order SKW154; family DAOVDS01; genus CAZXNM01. The sequence continues at coordinate 222,868 of CAZXNM010000002.1, read as the reverse complement.
CTTTCTCGTCCTGTATCCAGAGCCTCGTCCGCGGCTTCAGAGTCATTTCCGTCTCCTTCACGTAATTCGCTTAGCGCCCGTGTAAATGCTGACGTTCCCGCCCCGGACGAATCCGATAAGCGTAATCCCCAGCTTATCCGCGAGCCGGACTGACAGGTCCGTGGGCGAGGTGCGCGAGACCACCACCGGAATCCCGCTGCGAGCGGCCTTCACCAGTATTTCCGAGGAGATCCTGCCCGTGCACAGCAGCAGCTTGTCGCCCGTCTCGACCCCGTCGATATAGGCGCGCCCCGTTACCTTGTCCACGGCATTGTGCCTGCCGACATCCTCGGCGAAGAGCACGATTCCGTCCCCGCCGGCGAGGGCAGCCGAGTGGATGCCGCCGGTCTGCCTGTACGCATCGCAACGGCTTATCATCCGCCTGATGAGGCTCTGCACCTCGGACGCCTTCATGCGCAGCCTCGACTTGACGCGGCCCACCCCCACCAACTCGAACGCGCCCTTGAACAGCGCGACGGCGGCGCAGCCGGAGGTGACCAGTCCGCGCTTGCGGGTCGAGTCGAATTCGCCCGACAGTTGCACGCGCACAATCCACTCGCGCCCGTCCACCTTAACGCCCTCGACCTTCGCCGCGGGGCTGATTACTCCCTCGCCTATCAGGAAACCGAGCGCGAGCGCCTCGAGGTCGGTGGGCGTTGCCATTAGCACGGCGTACTCAGAGCCGTTGACGTAAACCGAGACCGGCACCTCTCGCACGATGCTCTCGACGGCGGTGCGCGCGACGCCGCCCTTTATCCGCCTGACTTTTCTCTTCGACGAAGTGCCCATGCTCCTTCCCGTCAGAGCGTTACGAAACCCTCGCGCTGCGCGAGCATGTCGATGTGCAGCGTCGCCGCATCCGCAATCTGCATCACGGGGCTTCGCGCCATTTCCCTCGTGTCTATGGCCTTGAGGTATCTCTTGCAGTTGTCGCAGACATCGGCGTAGCGGTCCCTCGCCTCGTCCTCGGGGTAGAGGATGCGAAGCTTCTCGTGGTCCGTGGTGCCACAGTTGACACACTTAATCCTCGGGAATCGCCACTCGGTCGAGCACGCCGGGCAGCACAGCATGCGCACGCCTTCCTTCGCCACCAGCTTGGCGATGTACGGCAGCCGCCCGCATACGGGGCAAAACTTCTTCTCCCAGTCTTCATCCTTAACGAGCGGCCTGAGCTTCTCCGAGTAGAGCTCGAGGTTGGGCCTGATGCTCGCAAAGACGAGACTGGCGAACACGTGCCCGTCCAGGTCGAGGTCCATCACCTTCTTCTTGAGGTCTTCCGTCGACCCGCCGGAGAAGACTTCCTCGAGCATCGTGTCTATGTCGATTTCGCCCGCCTCGACCAGTTCGCTTATCTTCGCCACTTCCTGCTCGAAGTCATCGCCATGCTTCGAGGCTATTTCCCCGAGTTTCCTGAAGAGTTCGACCGCCGCGTCCCCGTCGAGCGTGGCGCCCGCCTCGCCCAGAAGCGACAGACCCGAACTTATGCAGACAGCCGCCTGGCCCTTATCCATGTCCACCTCGACGGGCGCAAGCTTCGTCTTCGCAAGGGCCTGGGCCGTCAGGGACTCCCGGTACATCGCCAATAGCTTCTCATACTCCGGCATGCGTTCGAGCGCCTTCTTGATGTCTTCCTCGATATGCTCAATCCACTCCCGCGTTTTGTCTTCAGCCACTGATTATCTCCTCAAACAGGCTTTCTGATTTCAAGTTGACATTATAGGACAGGTTTCCGGCCCGCGCAACCGCAATCACTTCTTTAGCTGCCTGCTACTCGTGGGACTGCATGTCTTTCGCGAAGACGACCTCGCCGGTGTAGATTGCCCGAATCTGCCTGAGCGTCTCCTCTTCGTCAACCGTGCCGGGTCCGAAGTGGGTCAGGACCATCTTCTTTGCGTTCGCCCCGGCAGCCATTCGCGCGACTTCTTCGAGCGTGGCGTGCGCACGATGCTTTTTACCGCCTCTCCTGGGTCCAGCGTTGTCACCCCGAGGCTCGCCTCGGCGCTTCTTTCCGGCGTCGTCCTCTTTGTAAACAACTCCCCCGGAATCCATGACAAGTATGTCGGCGTCTTTGGCAAGCTTGATGAGATTCTCCGAGTAGGTCAGGTCGCCGGATATGACGATTGACTTCCCGTCCGCTTCGAAACGCAGGGCATAGGTCGTAATCGTATGAGGCACTTCCGCAGCAGTGATTTTCATGCCTGCGATTTCGAGGGGTTTCTTCAGGGGAAGCTCATGTACATCGGGTTTTGCCAGCTTTGCGAAAGAGCTGCCCCTGTTCTCCAGCCTGTATTCGAGGTCCTCCCGGTAGAATTCCCGGAGAAAATCGACCAGTTTTTTTGTCCCTTTCGGGCCTATTACCAGCCTGACTACCTCTCTTGACCAGGCCTGCGGCAGGATGGAAACCGCATCCGCGTCGTGGTCGAGGTGATGGTGGGTGAAGCAGAACGCGGCAATGCTTTTCATCGTAATCGAGGCTTCGGAAAGGTGGTTGGCAGTTCCCTCGCCCATGTCAACGAGAATGTAGCTGGTCCCGTACTTGACCAGATTGGCCGCCCTGGTGCGGTCGGGGTTGTAGAGGGGGCTGCCGGTGCCGACGGTTATTACCAGGAAATCCTTTCCGGACTTCTGGTCAGACTGCCCGCTTCGAGGTCCTTGCGGCTGTTCGCGCCGGCCGGGAGGCCCCTGGGGAGCTTCATCCTCATCTATATACCCATCTCCGTTCCTGTCATGCCTGCCGAACGCGTGGGGCGGCCCGTCGAACTCCGCCTTCGATACTTTGCCGTCGCCGTCCTTGTCCAGGCGCTGGATAAACCGCGATTCCGACTGCTTCTTGTCCTTGTCTCCAAGGGGAGGCCCTTCTTTGCGAAGTGTTGCATTCCCGCCGCGCACGCACCGAACGTAGTTGTCGATGCGGATTTCGTCCGCCTGCGGGCCAAGACCGTCCGGCCACTTCTTCGGATCGCCCTCCTTGGGGTCGCTGCGGACCGCGCCCGCCCCGTGCGCGTTTATCTGTTTGCCCGCCTGCTTTCGCACAGAGAATGCCTGGCCGAAGCAGACGTAGTAGGCAAACTGATTCTCGATGTGGGTTGTGCTCGTCCAGAACCAGCTTTCTTTCTTCGTCAGCTTGAAAACCGGGTCGATGGCGGGAGCGCGCTTGTTCTTATCGGTCGCGTCGGGAGCTTTCGAGTAGTCAACGATGGATTGAAGCTCCTTGACGTTCGGGAGGCGCCAGTCATCCCTGCCAGCGAGCTTGAGCTTTTCCGCGTAAGCCAGCGCTTCTTTCCAGTTCATAGCCTTTTTACTGTCGCTTTTTTGCCAGATGAGTCCTGTCGCCCTGTCGGTAACGGTGCCATCTTTGTTGTCCTTGAAGCGGTTCTTCCCGTATTCGGGATTGCATCGCACGGCGCGGACATAGCGCTTCGCGCGCAGCGGGTAGCTCTTGATTCGTCCGTCTGCGAAATTGAACCCGAATGCGCTCTTGTCACGCCCCATCGTGGTGCCGAGGTAGCGGGTCAAGGAGGCGTACTGGGCGTCCATGTCCCGATTCCCGGGACGACCCGATTCGCCTTCGGTAGCTTCGGGGTACTTGAAATCGAATACCTTCGTGTCGATGTAGGGCGTTCGGGTATGCATGTTGCCGCGGAAGTCGGTGATGGAGAATAATTCCTTGATTGTCGGCAGCCGCCAGTCATCGTGGTCGGCGAGCTTCAGCTCTTTTGCGTACTTTTCGGCTTCATCCTGCGTGCGCTTCGTGAAATCGGGCGTTTTCTGCCACATGAGCCCCGTGTTGAGGTCTGATACCGTACCGTCGCCATTATCCTTGAAACTGGGCTTTGCAGTGACATACTGCGCATCCTGCCCGTAGTAGTCCCTGCCGGGCTTCGGGTAGGCAATCTCTTTGCCGTTGCCGTAGCAACGGTCCTGGCCCGTGTCGTTAATTACGTATGTCAGCTTTGAGGCTTCCTTTTCCTCGCCGGACTGCCCGAACCCGGTGACAGATACGACCAGCAGCAGTGAAACAAGCGCAACAACCGAAAGCAATCTCAATTCCATTGTTCACTTCCCCGAGAAAGACGTACTCACATGGAATGATACATTGTCTTGGAGCGAACTTACAGCTTTTTCAGCCAACGGCCGCAGCAGGTCAGAGCCATTTCTTTTTTCTGAAGAAAACGAGCATGACGACGGCCACGAGGACCATAACGGCGAGCGCCGTGGGGTAGGCCCAGCCCCACTTGAGTTCCGGCATGTGCTCGAAGTTCATCCCGTAAATCCCGGCGATGAAGGTCAGGGGTATGAAGATAGTCGCAATTATGGTGAGGACCTTCATCACCTCGTTCATCCTGTTGCTGACACTGGACATGTACATGTCCACCATGCCGGAGACCATGTCCCTGAAAGTCTCGACAGTGTCGATGACCTGGATGGTGTGGTCGTAGACGTCTCTCAGGTAGACGGACGTGTTCTCGCTTACCAGCGAAGTTTCGCCTCTGAGCACCTGGCTGAGCACTTCCCGCAGCGGCCAGACCGACTTGCGAAGGTAGATAAGCTCCCTTTTGAGGTTGTGCACCGACTTGAGCAGCTCGGGCGTGGGGTCGGAAATCAGATCTTCCTCAATATCCTCGATGCGTTCGCCGAACTTCTCGAGTATCAGGAAGTAGTTGTCTACGATGGCGTCGAGCAGCGCATACATCAGGTAATCGGCGCCCATCTTCCTGATTCGACCCCTGCCGTTCCTTATTCTGTCCCTGACCGTGTCGAAGACATCGCCCGGCCTTTCCTGGAACGAGACGACGAAGTTGGGGCCGAGAATGACGCTGACTTGTTCCGCCTGAACCTCGGACTTGACTTCATCCAGGCTCACCATATTGAGAACCACGAACACGTAATCGTGAAAGTCCTCGAGCTTCGGGCGCTGTCCCGTGCTGGCTATGTCTTCGAGCACGAGCGGGTGCACGCCGTACTGCTTGCCAATCTCCTCTATCACGTTCGTATTGTGAACCCCATCGACGTTTATCCACGTTACGGACGGCTTGTCGCGGAACGGGAGGCAGTCCTTGAGGTTCTCGATTTCTTTCTCCTGGACGCTCTGCTCGTCGTAGTCTATCACGGTCACGCGGACCTTTTCGGTCCTTGCCTCGCCGGTGTGAACGAGCGAGCCGGGCGGAAGCCCCGCCTTCTTCGAGCTTTTCCTCATGAACTTCAGCATTGGAAACCTCCCCGGGAATGCGTGCGCACGGCAACATCATAGGCAATGCACGGGCAAGGTGCAACCCTCAAGTGCAGCATATCGCGACGGATGGCCTACTCGAAGCTCGCGGCGTAGTAGTAGAAAGTCCACGGCTGGTCGAGCTTCCTGCACAGCGATATGAAGTCAATGACCCGCCGAACCGTGGCGCCCTCCTCGACATCGACGCAGAGCAGCATGCCCTTTCCCGCCGAGTCGATGAGATTGGTCAGCGCGACTTCCGAGTAGGGGAGGGCGGGAAGTTCGTTCATCCTGACCATTAACACTCTGTAGCGCTCGTCGGTAGCCCCCGTGCGCGGCAGCCAGATTGCGCCAATATCGTGGCGGATCCTGTATCTGCCGTCACTTAGTATCGTAAGAGGCAGGCAGCCGTGCTCTAACGGCACCTCGAACCGCTTCCCCCGCCAGAACACGAAGATTCTACTGCTGTCTTCATCTATATCGTCGTTCGGGTCGGTCATGCAGAAACTCAGGCCCGCCATCAGCGAACTGTCCGAGCGTTCAGTCCTGACCCAGATGTTGGTGAATACGTCGGGCGGCGGCACGGCAAACGGCAGATCCTTGTCGAGAGTGAACAGAACAGGTACGCCAGTTCCATATAAGCCTTTTCCGGCGCGACTCTCCATGTCCGGCTCGAAATGGCTGCGCCATAAGCCCGAATTTTTCAGCCAGTCCCACCCGCCATGATAGAAAACAGGCCACTGCAGGCCTTCGGCATGCCTGCCCTTTAACGTAGCTCTTCCTTCCCTCGTCACCTCGATAACCACGGGCGTCTCGGGAAGCGGCTCGCCCAAGTCGCTCGCCGGCAACGCCACATGCGGACTGCTGGGAATGATGAGCAGCACGACAACGGTCAGACCGGCAAGCGCGGCCGCCACCGCAGCGCACACAAACAGGATAGACGAAAAGGGCTTCGAATCTTCCCGGGGCTCTTCTTGCGCTGCTGTATCATCCATCTATATATATAATACCGCGAATACTCGATGCCTGGCAAGCGCGATAAAGGCGGGTTATTGTCAGTTCCCCGCAAAACAAGGAAATTCCTCAAACATCTCGGATTTTTTGGTTGAATTGCACATGTGCAATCGTCTATAGAGATGAGGAGGGTGTCCTCAGAGGTGGGGCATGGGCTGCAAGAGAGTCATCGTTGTGACCGACTCCGAGAAGGCGGGGGAGATTCTGCACTCTACCCTGGCTTCATGCGGTTACCTCTGCATACCGACCGAGGACCTGGACAAGACCGTCGATGAACAGTGCATGGAAGGATTCGACCTCGTCGTTGTTGACTGTCTGCGAGCCACTATTGACCCCGGCACGATGATAAATATCCTGGCAGACAGGGGTTTCAACGACATACCTGTGATAGTACTGGGAATGAAGTCAACCATGTCCTCGGTTATGCGCGCCTACGGGGCGGGTGCCTCCGTGTATCTTCCCAAGCCGTTCAGCAAGGACATTTTCATCGACACGGTGAAATACCTGATAGGCGACCTTCCGCCGGAGGAGCGGGAGCGAATTGAGCAGCGGCTGATAATGTAGCCAGATCAGCCTTCCAGCAGGTCGAGCACCCCGAGAAGCGAATCATCCGGCAGGCAGTGCGTCACTACCGTTTTCACCTCTTCCGGCGCGTGCGCCACGCAGCAGCTTCTTCCTGCTTCTTCGAACATGGTGAAATCGAGCGGGGAATCTCCCACGGCGAGCACCTCGTCCCTGTTTACGCCGAGTTTTTCGCGCAGCTCGCGCATGACGTGGCGCTTGTGATGGCATGGAACTGCAAGCTCTATCTCGCCCGTGAGCAGCCCGTCGGGACCCGTGGTCATCGGGTTCGCATAGACATGCGGCACTTCGAGGCTCTCGCCGAGCCAGTCCGCGAACTGCTTGATGGAACTCGATACGAACGCCGTTGCAATGCCCCGCCGATGGATTTCGGAAAAAGTTTCCGTCATGCCGGGCGCGTAGTCGAGCTTCCGCGCGGCCCTGACTATTATATCCGGTGGGTTTCCCCGGAACTCGTACGCATCGGCGCGCGCGAACTCGTTGTAGTCGATTTCGCCACGCCGGAAGTGTTCGAGGTGCCTTGCGCCGACATCCTCCCACGTCCCGAGGAGCCGGTAAATCATCTCCCAGATGGAAATTCCGCGCGTGAGAGTGTCGTCGATATCGAAGACAATGAGCTTCGTCATTTCCCGTACCTCAGCGCAAGCTGGCCGCAGCCCCCGTCGATATCCCTGCCGCGGCGGAAGCGGATTACAGCCTCCACGCCCGCTTTCGTCAAGCCTTTCTTGAACGCCGCCGTCCTGTCAACGCTGGCAGTGGCCTCGCAGCCGGGCGCGCCGGGGTTCAATTCAATCAGGTTCACGTTGACATTCAGCCCGCCCGCGATGCCCGCCAGGCGGCGAAGGTCCGCATCCGAGTCGTTCTCGCCCGGAATCAGGACATACTCTATCGTCGTGCGCCTGCCCGACTCCCGCGTGTAGTACTCGAGCGCGTCGAGAACCTCCAACATCGGGTGCTTACGGTTGACCGGCATGAGCCGCGAGCGCTGCTCGTCGGTCGTCGCGTTAAGCGAGAGCGCGAGGCGAACCTGCAGGTTCTCGCGGGCGAAGCGGCGGATGCCTTCCGGAATGCCCGCGGTCGAGACTGTCATGCGACGCGCGCCAATTCTCGCGCCTTTCCCGTCGTTCAGAATCCTGATTGCGCGCACGACGTTCTCGTAATTCAGAAAAGGCTCGCCCATGCCCATGAAAACGATATTGCCGGCGCGTCCCACCTCGGCTTGCGAGTCCTCGACCTGCGAGATAATTTCGCCCGCCGTCAGGCTGCGCTTGAACCCCAGTCGCGCTGTAGCACAGAAAGTGCATCCGAGAGGACAGCCTACCTGGACCGAAACGCACTGGGTCTTCCTGCGCTGGTCTGCGAGAAACACCGTCTCGACCTGTAGCCCGTCTTCGAGCCCGAGCAGCAGTTTAAGAGTGCCGTCTTTCGAGCGCAAACTGCGCTCTATTCGGACGCGGCCTATGCTGAATTTATCAGCAAGCTTGTCACGCAGCTCCGCCGGCAGGTCCGTCATAAGGCTGAAATCGCGCACGCAGCGCCTGTGGAGCCAGCCGAACACCTGCCCCGCGGCGAACGGCCTGGCACCAAGTGCATCGAGCGCACCTCTTGTCTCCGGCAGCGTCATTTCACGAATATCAGGCTTCACGACCGGAAGTATATCACAGTTAGCGCCGGATTCCAACACGCGCAGAAGCGCCCCGATGCACTTGACACGCCTGCATACGGCTAATATCATATCTGTTCTGCAATTGACAGGTTCTGGCGTTTCGCAGCAGGAGGGCTGCGGTGATACATGTAAAACGAATCACGATGGACTATGGGCCGGTCAGGGCCCTCGATTCTGTATCTTTCGAAGCGGGGCAGGGCGAGGTCCTGGGGCTTCTCGGGCCGAACGGCGCAGGCAAGACGACCGCCATGAACATAATCGCGGGGCATCTCGTCCCGGTCTCCGGCACCGTGACCGTCGGGGGGCACGATGTGCTCGACAATTCCGTCGAGGTCAGGAAGCTCACGGGCTATCTGCCGGAGCGCGAGCCGCTCTACCCCGACATGGAGGTGGGCGAATTCCTGCGATTCGTGGGCAAGGCGCGCGGACTCGCCGGAGCGCCTCTCAGGAAGAGAATTGACTGGGTGCTCGACGCCTGCTCCCTGTGTCCCGTTTACCGCAAGCTGCTGGGCGACCTGTCACGGGGCTACCGACAGCGGGCGGGCCTTGCACAGGCGCTAATCCACGACCCGAAAGTCCTGATTCTCGACGAGCTGACTTCCGGACTCGACCCGCTGCAAACCTCCGAGGTGCGCAGGCTCGTAAAGGGGCTGGCGAAGGGCGATAACGGCTCCGGCAAGTGCGTTATTTTCTCGACGCATGTCATGCAGGAGGCGCAGGCCGTAAGCGACAGGATTGTCATAATCAATCACGGCAGGATTGTCGCGGAAGGCAAGCCGGACGAGATACGGGCGCGGGCGTCTTCCGGCGGGGCCATTCTGCTCTGCGTCGAGGCGGCACGTGAAGATGTCGAGGCTCCTCTGGCCGCGCTGCCCGGTGTTCGGGGCGTGGAGATGGTCGGCCGGGATGAATCCCTGGTAAGCTTCAGGATTCAGGCTGAAAACCCGGAAGAACTCTGGCGGGAACTTTCGAAGCTTATCAACAGTAAAGGCTGGCTCGTTAAGGAGCTTGTGCCGTCCAGGCCTTCACTCGAAGACGCCTTCCTGACGCTTACCCGTGGTGAAGGGCAGGCGACGGCACCGGGCGTCTCCCGGACCCCACCAAGGCCTCTGCAGCAGCCCGCGAAAGATTCAGGCGCCGGCGGCGGGGAGGTGTCCCCGTGAGAAACACCGCAAGAAACATAACGACGATTTTCAAGCGCGAGTTCCTGGCGTACTTCAACTCGCCGATAGCCTACATCTTCGTCATCGTTTTTCTGCTGGTCAATTCCGGCCTGTTCTCGGCGAACTTCTTCCTCGTCGGCAGGGCGGAGATGCGCTACTTCTTCATACTGCTGCCAATCACGCTCGCCGTGTTCCTGCCGGCGGTTACGATGCGGATGTGGGCCGAAGAGCGTCGCGCGGGCACGATAGCCTTGCTGCTGTCGCTCCCGGTGAAGAATTTCGAGCTTGTCATCGGCAAGTTCAAGGCGGCTTTCTCGTTTTACCTAATCGCGCTGGCGAGCACGCTCTTTATCCCGATTGCCGTGGCGCTCGCGGGCGACCCGGACTGGGGCCCCGTAATCTGCGGCTACCTCGGCGCAGTCATGCTCGGCGCGCTGTTCCTGGCCGCTGGACTATTCATATCGGCTCTGTTCAAGGACCAGATACTCGCGTTCATCGTCGCGATGGTGGTGTGTTTCGGCCTGTACCTCGCGGGAACGGACCTCGTCGCCATGCAGCTCGACGGCTGGACGGGAGGCCTCGGCACGGCGATAAAGGACCTGTTCGGCCTCGCCGGCAGGCTCGAAGCGCTGGAGCGTGGAGTCATCGACCTCAGCGACGTTCTCTACTTCATCGTGTTTACGGCAGCGTTCCTGCTCCTCAACGTGTACGCGCTGGAATCGCGCATCCGCATGCGGGGAGCGAGAATTTTCCCGGCCGGCGTGGCGCTCGTGCTGGCCATCGCCGCCGTTATCAGCCTGCTGACAGCCGACGTGAGGCTTCCGAGGGCGGACCTGACCGAGGCGGGCCTCTACACGCTTTCCGACTCGACGCGCAGGATTCTCTCAAACCTGAAGGACCAGGCCCTTGTGCGCTACTACGTCACCCCGAAGGACCGCATGCCGACTCACTGGAAGGACATGGAGCGCGACGTGACGGACCTGTTCGAGGAGTTCGCGCAGGCGTCCGGCGGGCGCTTCAAGTACGAGGTAATCGACCCGACCGCGGACGTGGAGATGGTCCAGGAGAAGCTGCAGAAGCGCGGAATCACATGGCTGCAGGTCGATACCATCGAGGAGGACACGCGCGAATTCAAGAAAGTGTACTCGGCCATATCGATTTCGTATCTCGACAAGCCGGAGGATGTCATACCGCGAATCGAGCCCGAGCACCTCGGAGAGCTGGAGTACTGGCTGATATCGCGCATTTACAAGATGACGCTCAAAACCAGGCCCAAAATCGGGTTCTACAACCCGCTGGAATACCGCAGTCCGGAACTCAACGAGAAGGCCATGCTCGAGTATTACCGAAGGACCGGGCAGATGCCGAAGAAGGAAGACCGCTTCAACGTCGCGAAGGAGATGCTCAGGAAGCAGGGGTACGACGTCGTCGATGTGAAGCTCGATGACAAGCCCGAAATACCCGATGATATCGAGGTCCTTTTCGTATTAAAGCCGCTGGAGATGAAGGCCCCGGCCCTCCGGAAAATAGAAAGTTTCGTCGCCAAAGGGAAGAATCTGTTCGTCGCGGTGCAGAGCAATTTTTTCCTGTACATGCCCGCGCCGCTCGGAGGGGTTTCCGCCAGGGCAACCCGGATGACTCCGGGCATAAAACCGCTCCTCCAGAAGTTCGGCGTGACAGTGGACAATTCCTTCCTGATGGACGAGAGCATGGAGCGCATTAGAATCCCCATGCGCCGCTCCTACGGTCCCGTAATCAAGCAGGAATGGGAACCCGTGGAACAGCCCATGCAGGTACTCGTAGCCGACGAGTATATCAGCAAGGACACGGCCCTCACGGACAGGCTTTCGAGCCTCTCCTACATGTTCGGAACCGCGCTCGAGATAGATGAGAAAAAAGTCGCCGGAGCCGGCCTCGAGGCGCAGATGCTTTTTACAAGCACGGCTGACTCCTGGACGGTGCCCGCCAAGGCGACGCCTCTGGAACGCGACGACGTAGACCCGAAGGCGCACAAGGACAGGGGTGCAAAGCCGCTGGCCGTGTACCTGAAGGGCAGGGCGCCGGGCGCGAAGGGCGGCGAGAAGACCGAGGTCATTATCACGGGCTGCGCCGAGATGTTCAGCAACGAGTTCCTCGCCTGGCGCTCCAACCCGGACTTCCTGCTCAACTCGGTCGAAATGCTCGTACACGGGGAGACACTCTCCGGCGTGCGCTCGAAGGCCGGCACGATGAAGATGCTCGGCAAGCTCTCGAGGGGCGAAAAGCTCCTTTACAGGTTCCTCATGCTCGGGGTCATGCCCATCGTCTTTATCGCGCTGGGCGTCACGCGCTCCCTGCTCAGAAGAAGCCGCAGGTCGGCGTACCTGAGAAAGTTCTCGCAGCAGTCATAGGAGGTTCGGCATCGCATGAAGGGCAGGCAGCTTCTGATACTGGGCGGCGTGCTTGTCGCGCTCGTCATTATCGGCCTTGTGGCGAAGTTTGCAGGCACGAAGGAGCCCGGCGGGCTCGATGAAGACATTCTCATCGAAAAGTTCGAGCCGGAGAAGGTCGCGGCCATAGAGTTCTACCACGGAGCCAGCCCGGCCAAGAAGGTTCTGCTGGAAAAAAAGGATTCGAAGTGGGTCGTGCCGGCGAAGCATGACGCACCAGCCGATGCGAAGCGAATCGATGAAATTCTCAAGGACCTCCAGGGTCTCGGCGGCGAGATAAGGGCGCGCGAACCCTCCCTCTTCGACCAGTTCGAGATAACACAGGAGCAGGCCATTCACCTCCTGCTCAGGGGGAGCAGCGGCTCGGAGATGCTGCACCTGCTAATCGGCAAGTCCGGCGGCGACTGGAACAGCAGCTTCGCGAGGAAAGCGGGCTCCAACACCATATTTGTCGTCGATAAGCCCCTGCTTTCGCGCCTCGGCATCAACCAGCCCAAGTCGGGACAGCTTTCCGGAATCGACGAGATGCGCTGGGTGGACCTGCTCATCCTGCCGGAATTTAAGTGGGAAAAGGTAACGACCCTGGACCTGCGCTCGCCGCGCACGGAACTGTCATTCGAGCGCGTGCAAAGCGAAAAGAAGGAAGAGAAGGCGAAACCCGGACAGGAAACTCCCTCGTGGAAAGTGACGACATCTGGAATTGACTACGCGGCCGACGACAAAGGCATCAAGTCCCTGCTGCAGGGCCTCGGAATGCGCCGCGCGGACGACATCGCAGACCCGGCGAAGGAAGAGGAATACGGCTTCGAACAGGCAACACACGCCGCGACGCTCACATTCGAAGACAAGTCGTCGAAGAAGATTCTAATCGGCAAAATGACTGAAAAAGAAGGCAGGAAACAGTATTACCTCAAGGTCGAAGGCAGCCGGCTGCCCTTCATGGTCGCCGGATACATCGTTGACAGGCTGTTCGAGCACGCCGGCAAGCTGCTCGCGATGAACGTGCTGGACATTCCCGAGAAGGAAATAAAATCTATCGCTGTGCAGGCGCCCGAGACGGAGGTCGTGATAGAGCGCGAAGGAGCGGGCAAGTGGCGCGTCGCACGGCCGGAACTGGATTTCGAGGAGCGGGAAGGCACCGCGAAGCAGATGGCCGACAAGGTAAGGGTATTCAAGCCCGACGACCTTTACAACCGGGGTGAAGCGGCGTTCCCGGAGGAGGCCGAGTACGTCGTCATACTCGAACTCAAGGATGGCAAAACCAGGAAAATCGAGTTCTCCGCCGAGACCGAGGGAACTGACGGTAGCAGATACGCCCGCGTTGACGGGGTCGAGTCGGTATTCGGCGTGAGCAGGAACACTTTCGACCGGCTATGCCCGCGCGCCACCAGGCTGCTGAACATCATTCTTGTGGATGTCCAGAGGCAGCATCTCAGGACAATAGAAGTCGCCAGGGAGAAGCAGAAATTCATCCTGCGCAGGGATGCCAAGCAGGAATGGCACCTTGATGCATACGGCATCAGCTACAACGCCGACCTGGAAAAAACGTCCACCATACGCGACAGCTTCACCGAGATAAGGCCGGACAATTTCATAGGCAGGGCGGATTTCGCGCAGTACGGGCTTGACAAGCCGATTCTAACCGTCAAATCGAAGGGCCGCGGCGAAGCGACCGTTATTGTCGGGAAAAAGGACGAGTCCGGCAAGAAGTACTATGCTGCCGAGGTCGAGAGCGGAACAATCTTCAAGATGACCGAGGAAGATGTTAAAGCTGCTCAGATAAAGCTCTCGCAGCTCGCCACATTGCGCATATTCCCCGCAAAGGGAAAACCCGACTTCCTGAAAGTCAGGGGTGCCATTGCAGAGATGGTCGCGAATCTCGAGGCAAGGCTCGAAGAGAGAGAAAAAGAGGGCAAGAAGGTCAGCATCTGGGTTACGCCGGAAGGAAAGGAGCTTGATACCAGCCAGGTCAGGAGACTGATATCGAAAGTGCGTGCCCTCCTTGCCACAGATATTTCCACCGGCTCGCTCATGAGAGGAAAACCGGAAGAAATATCCCTCGGTCTGGATGGCGAGAAACACTATCTTTCGCTTGACCTCATCAAGTACGCCGAGGAAGAAATGTACCGTTGTCAATACGGGCATGGGAAAGGGCTGCTGCTTGTGAGAGAATCGCTGCTAAAGCCGATTTTTGAGTTGGCGGCGAGGATAGTTGGTCCGCCCGAAATCAAAGAGCCGGAAAAGGAAGAAGAGCGGCACAAGGAAAAAGCGCCGCCTGAGCAAGGAATCGAAAAGCCCGAAGGCAAAGGGAAGTAGCCCTCTTTGAACTACTCTGAAGCAGTAGCATATCTTGATACCTACGTCAATTACGAGAAACTGCCGGACTATCGCTGGACGCAGGCCGCGTTCAGGCTCGACCGGATGCTCAGGATGCTCGAGCTTCTCGGTGACCCCCACAACGCATACCCCTCCGTACACGTTGCAGGTACGAAGGGGAAAGGTTCTACCTGCACCTTCACCGCGTCCGTGCTGCAGGCGCACGGGAAAAAGACGGGTCTGTACGTCTCGCCGCACGTCCTGGACCTGCGCGAGAGAGTCTCGATAAACGGACTCTGGATAACCGAGGACGAGTTTGCCTCGGCAATGACCGCGCTCAGGCCCATCATCGAGCAGGTCGAGAAGGAGATGATTCCCACCACATACTTCGAGATTCTGACGGCGCTGGCAATGTGGCACTTCGCGCGGGAAAAAATCGACATCGCCGTGCTCGAAGTGGGCATCGGCGGGCGCCTCGACGCCACGAACGTCGTCACTCCAGCCGTTTCGGTCATAGCCACAATCGGCTTCGACCACATGGACAAGCTGGGGAACACCCTGTCCGCCATTGCGCAGGAGAAGTGCGGCATTGTGAAGCCGGGCGTGCCAGTCGTCAGCGCCCCGCAGCAGCCGGAAGCATTTGAGACTATCCGGCGCATATGCGACGAGAGGGGCTGCCCACTGAAGATAATCGGGCGCGACATCCTCGTCGCCGCCGGGCCGGACAGGTCACTCAGGTTCGATACGGGCGGCGGCGTTTACGAAGTTGATATGCTCGGAATCGAGGGCGTCCACCAGCGCGACAACGCCGCCTGTGCCCTCGGCGCGCTCGAGGAAGTGCATCGCGCCGGGCTGGTCCACCTTGACGCCACCCTGGTCTCGCGAGGGCTCGGGTCGGCCACGCTAAGGGCAAGGTTTGAGGTTATTCCCGGCGAGCCTTTCATCCTGCTGGATGGCGCGCACAACGCCGATTCGCTCAGGAGCCTCGTTGACAGCCTGAAGGAGAGGCCCGACCTCGCGGGCCGCAGGACCGTGGCCGTTGTGGGTCTGGCCGTGGACAAGGACCTGCACGCCTGCCTGAAAATATTGAGCGAAGTCGCCGATGAGTTTGTCCTTACGAGGACCTCGAACCCCCGCGCGGCGGACCCGAACGACCTCCTGCGAACGCTGCGGGAGGTGAGCGAAAGACCGGGGCAAGTCGTCGAAAGCATCGAGAAGGCCTACCGAACCGGCGCGGAAGCCGCGGGAAAAGAGGGTCTGGCGATAGTTACCGGGTCCTTTTACTTGGCAGGCGACGTCGCATCTGTTATAATGAAAAAGGCGGGAGCGCCAGATTCGTGAGATTGCGACGAAGCCTCGAATCCCGCCGGCAAGGAGAACACGGATTATGCGCAAGTGTGCCAGCTGCGGAAAGCGAATCCAGGAAAGCGCCAAGTACTGTCCCAACTGCGGGGAACGCCTGCCCCAGGTAAAAGTCGATAAGGGCATCGAGAAGGAAATCGACGAAGAGACCCTGCATATCGACACCGATATCCTTGAGGGACCGCCGAAAACAGCCGTGGTCGTAATGGAAGGCACGGTCGAAGCCAAGGATGCGAGGCTACTTCGGAACATGTTCGGAGAGTTCGACAACACGCAAGTCGAGCGCGTCATACTGGACCTGAAGAAAGTCGTGTACATGTCCTCCGCGGCAATCGGACTGCTGGTAAGCTTCGCGACCGAGAAGAAGCAGAAGGAAGGCACCCACTCCGTGTTCCTGGCGGGCATATCGCAGACTGTAGGCAGCGCAATGAGCGTGCTCGGTCTCCTGCCGTTTTTCGCCGTGTTTCCCAGCCTTGAGAGCGCGCTGAATACGCTGGGACTCGGCGGCAGCCGGGGCGGGCGGTCTACTTAAACCTTCTCCTCGTTCTCCTGTGGACCGCGGGACGGCGCGTCGAGCCCCGTTTTCTGACCTGCTTAATCACTTCTGTCAAGGCCGCGACGATTTCCCCGGGCTCCTGGTAGCGGTCGCGCGCCCTGGGCCTGAGCATTCGCATGATGACGCCGGCGGCTTCGGAACTGATTTCGACATCCTTCTCCTTGATATCGGGCACCTCGCGGCTGATGTGAGCTTTCAACGCCTTCTCGGGAGAGCCGGCCACGCCGAACGGATAGCCCCCCGAGATAAGATGGTAGAGCGTGGCGCCGAGGGAGTAGATGTCACTGCGGATGTCAGAACCGTCCCCGCGGGCCGTCTCGGGAGAAGTGTAGTAGGCGGCCTCGTACAGGTTCTTCGGGAGGTTGAAGCTGGTTTTCAGGTTTACGGGCTTTATCAGGCCGAAATCGCAGAGCTTGACAACGCCTTCCGTCGTGACAATGATATTCGAGGGCTTGACGTCGCCATGCATGAGGCCGTGCTGGCGGGCTTCCGCAAGGGCTGCGGCGACCTCCAGGCCTATATGCAGCACCTGGCGCTCGGCGAGCACGCCTTTCTTGCGAAGGACATCCCGCAGATTCTGCCCGCGGACGAACTCCGTGATGCAGTAATAAGTCTGGTCAATCCTGCCGGCATCGATTACGCGCGCGATGTTCTTGTGATGCAGCTTCCCCGCCTGTCTCGTGCCGCCGAGTATCTGCTCCACGTAATGCTTGTCGGTACAGAACTCGCGCCGGATAACCTTGATGGTGACTTCCCGGTCCAGGCTGAGCTGCTTGGCCTTGTAAGTCGTCCCGAGAAGGCCCTCGCCGAGCTTCGAGATAATATCGTACCCCTCGATTCCGAACTTGGTCCCGCCCTGAATTTGCATCACGGAAGCCGACTGCTCGGGTGTCAGATAGCCCTTCTCGATAAGCACTTCCTGCAGCTTCGGCGGTGCCAGGCCCATCTTGGCGATGCTTTCCCTTATCTCCTGCGCTTCCCGGACCTGGCTCTCATCGCAGTAGCCGAGCTGAATCACCCTTCTTGTAAAATGGTCCTCCGGCTTCTCCAGTTTCTCCGTGGACTGCGACGCTATCTGCGAGAGCTTGGCGCGCAGCTTTTTCTCGATATCCCTGCTTCTGCGCAGAGCGCGCTCCATGTCGTCCATCTTGCGAATAAGGCCGGTTATCTGGTTTTCGTGCTCCGTGCGTTCCCTCTCGAGTTCGGCCTCGACGTTTGCAAGCTCCGAGCGCTGCATGTCCTCGATTTCTTCGCTCATCCGCAGCTCGTTCTGAAGCGCCGAAATTTCCTTGCGAAGCTCTTCTATCTTAGCGGGGTCACTCACAATCTGAGTCTTGCTTTTTATGTCCTCCATGGAGCTTCGCATTTTCTCCATCTGGGAAGCATGCTCAGCCTCCAGCGCCTTCACCATCTCGGAAAGCCTGCGCGCCTCCTTCTCCTTGTGCCCGGCTGCGTCAAGGGCTTTGGCAAGCTTCGTCGTGAGCTGCTCCACTTCGGCGCCCTTTCTGGCGCCTTCCTCTCTTGCTCTCTGCAGGTCTTCTCGGATTATTTCGAGGCTCTTCCTCGTCTTGAGCAGGTCGAACTCCGTCTCCGTGAGCTTCGAGAGCATTTCCTTGTGTGATTCCCCGGTGTGAGCATCTACAATCTCGTTTATAAGCTTCAGGATGGTCGAGGAGGTGACAATCTTGACCTTGCCGCGAAGCTGGGTCGCATCCTTCACCTTTGCGGTGTCGTGGATGTCCGTCATGGCCCTTTTCAGGCGCTCGGTTTTTTCCTTTTCCGGCATAAACGCCCCATCGTATCATGCAGAGCCGCATGCTCATCATACGACACAAAACGTAATGTGTCAAGCCGCTTTCAGGCACATGTGCCAGAAAGGCGCGCAAGAAATGCAGTTTTGCGCGCTATCTGGAAGTGTACTGAATCTGCCAGGTGGTCCCGTCATGCTCGTAATAGGCAAGATGGATGCGGCCATCGAGGCCTCGCCTCATGTAAGGCTCTTTCGCTATCTGACCGTTGAGGTCCACCTGCTCCTGCGTCGTCCATGACGCGCCGTCGAAGCGCTTGTAGTAGATGTCCTGGCTGTTCAGGCACCAAATAGTGTGCACGTAAGTCGAAGAATGCGCGGCCACCTGCGGTCTTTCTATGTTTGAAGGCGAGAAATCCACCGGCGCGGACCAGGTTCCCGAGGCATTCGTGGTGTAGTAAGCCCGGTCGCCGCGGGTCCACACGATGTGAACGAAACCGCCTGAGTCAACCGATACGTCGGGCTCCCACATGTAATCCCCGCTGTATTCGTAGACTATATCCACGGGGGTCCAGGCAGAGCCGTCGTGGTCGGCGTAGTATATCCTGCATGGGTCGCTGCGGTCGCGGCGGTAGGCTACGTGCATTATCGAGCCGTCCGGTCCGGAGCGAATCGTCGGAAATTCATAGTTAATATTCGTGTAGCCAATAAGCTCCGGGGTAAGCCAGTCAGTCCCATCGTGGCGCATGCAGTAGATATTGTAATTGGCGGAATTGATATGCGCGAAGACCACCCATGGGTCGTTGTTCTCATCCAGCGCTATGGAAGGCAGGTGAACGTCCTGGTAGCTGTTGGTCAACTGCTCGGTTGTCAGCCATTTCGAGCCATCGTACTGGCGGTAGTGAATCTGGTCATCTCCCTCCCAGTCGGCCATGAACCAAACCACGTGCACTGTTCCATCCGTACCTGCGACGACATCAGGATAATAGCAGCTCCTCGGCGCAGTCGATATGTTAATGGGGTCGGACCAGAAGTTCCCAATTTTCTTCGAGTAGTAAATACTGTAGTCGCCGAAGGTGTATTCCTGCCAGACGAGATGGACCGTGCCGTCGGGCGCCGCGTGGACCGCCGGGTTAATCGAGTTGTATCCCGTCGAAGTAACCTGGACGGGCGGGGACCAGTGGGAATTGTCAATTACGAACGCGGTAGTGATGCCCGGGGTGCCGGCGCGGTCGGGGAAGTCGTAGGGAGTCATCCGGAACCGCACATCCTCTGCCAGGGTGTCGATGTCGGCGGCCGAGTCCCAGGTGAACGAATGAGGCGCGCCGCCTCCGGGCAGCGAGTTGCGCTGCGTGGACGGCTCGCTCCCCGAAGCCATGGTCGCCGGCAGCCAGGTTCCGCCGCCGTCCGTACTGAACTCCATCACGACGTCGCAATCCTGAGACTCGTCGTCGCACAGGTTGTAGTCGAGCACTATGTCCCCGGCCTGGGCGGGAGACGCCGGCGGCGAGGCGACAATAACCGAAGGCGCGGAATTGTTGGATACGGCGAATTCACCGGTGTAGGCGTACTCGCCCTCGTTTGCATACTCGTCTGTCGGCTTTATACGAAAGATGACCCTGTCGGAATACTGTCCCTGCATGTCGGCCGGGTTGTCACTGTCCCACTGAAAGATGTGAGGATAGCCGGTCGGCGCGGAAGCCAGCGGGGTTGTCCCTTCCGGCGCGAAGGCATCGAGTGTTGCGGGATACCAGTTCGCGCCGCCGTCGGGCGAGTAATCGGCCTGAATCTCGATGATATCGCCGCCGCCATCGAACAGGTAGTACAGAATATAGAAGCTCCCGCTCTGGACATCAGCGGGAGTCATGATAGATGCGGAAGGTGCCAGATTGTTATCAACCGCGAAGAAGTCCGAAAGTCCTCCCGTACCATCCTTGAAATCACGGGGAATTATTGCAATCAGGACCTGAGTCTCCGAGCAATAGCCAAGGTTTGCAATGGAGTTCCAGATATAGGTATGGGTAGTTCCCGTAACCGAGCTTGAAAGGCCCGTGACCGGGTCGCCACCCGAGCCCCTGATTGCCTGCCCCCAGGTAAGACCGCTCGTCGCAGAATAAAGAACGCTTATCGAGCACGTGTCGGCCTCGGGGTCGCTGAGGGTATATGTTATCGTGACATTGCCCTTCTTGGCGGGAGGCGTGAGCGGCGTCTGGACCGCGACGGCTGGCGGTTCGTTGTTGTCGAGGGCGAAATCCTCGGTCGAAACAGGCAGGCCCGGCAGAAGGTCCGAAGGCGTAATCCTTATCCTTACCAGCGGCTCTTCGGGCGCGCACCGGTATCCGGCGCAGTCGGCCACAGAATCCCAGACGAATATGTGAAGCGTGCCGCCAGGCGAGGATGCAAGACCGGTCGTGCCCTCGGTGAAGGAGCTGGCTGTATTCTCCGTGGCCGACCAGTAGCTGACGCCGCCGTCTGTCGAGAACTCGACCTCTATGTCCGTGAGGTCGCTTGCCCCGTCGAGAATCCGGTAAGCCACCGTGACCTCGCCGGACTGGACGCCCGTGAATTCCTTTATCTGCACTGTGGGCGGCGTGTTGTCCACCACGAAATCGGCGGTCTCCGCCGGCGCTCCGGTCAGCGAGTCCGACGGAGTGAACCTCAGCCGCACCGTATCCACCCTGCCGACGCCCACGTCGGTAAGCATATCCCATACGAAGAGGTGATTCACTCCGGTCGGGCTGGATGTCAGCGCGGAAGTACCTTCGCTGCGGGGGTCGAGCGATTCCGTGGCCGCGGTGGTGTAATTGGCGCCGGAATCAAGCGAGAAATAAATAACGACATCCACGCTGTCGCTGTCCTGGTCGGTGAGGGTGTAGTTGATGTCCAGGTCGCCGCTGTAAACGCCCGACAAAGTTGGAATTATCACGACCGGGGCATCGGGCTCAACAATCGTTTCCTGCGCTACAGGTTCTTCGTCCTTCTCTTCGGGCAGGAAATACCACACCGCCCCCGCGACCGCGCTCCCACAGCCGGAAGCGATCAGTAGAAGAGCAAGAAACGCAGCAACCGCCACCGGTTTCATCAAGGCAGCTCCCCGCAACGTAAAAACGCTAATTCGCGCCCTTGAGAACAACTTCCCCGGCGCCTTCGCCCCGGAGCTTCGGGTGTTGGGCGCTTCCTTCCATCTCAGTCTCTTCGCCGACCCTGGCCTTCAGGTATTCGTGCAGCTCACCGAGAGTAACTGCTCCATTACCATCGCCGTCCGCGGGACCCTTGAGACCTTCCAGCATGTAAAAAGTGAAGATGCCGTGCCGGTGGTCATCCACTTCCGCGGCACCTTCGCCGGACTGGCCCGAGAACAGGGCGAAGCGGCCGGGGCTTTTCAGCAATTCCTGAAAAGGCTCCCGGACCTCGCCCGCGCCTTCGAGACCGCGGGCTCCCGCATCCCCGTTAAAGCCCGTATCCAGTATGATGACGAGTTCACGGGCCTTCACCTTAGCGATTTTCCGCTCTAACTCGTCCAGTGAAATGCACGTGGCGGCGATATCGCCGCGGTCGGCATCATAGGGAACAATGTAAGCTCCGGCTTTCGTATCGTCCTCTTTGCCGGTCCCTTTCGCGATGACCGCCCCGTATCCGGCAAAATAAAGCACCACCGAGTCGCACGGCCTCGATTTGCCGGCGAGGCAATCGATGGCGCCCAGGATTTCGCTTCTCGATGCGCGCTCGTTCGTCAGCAGCGTGACGTTCCGCCCGGGAACACCTCCCTCGGGCCCGGTAAGAAACCGGTAAACGGAAAGGGCATCTTCTTCCGTGTACTTGAGCTTCGGTACGCCGTAGTCTTTGTGCCGCGAGATACCGACGACGACGCCCAGCTTCGTCTCGAGCAGCCGCTCGAACTCCGGCGCAAGCGTCGCCTTGCGGAAGTCGTTCGCGAGGGCGAGGACAACCTGCACCTGAATTTCCCTCAGTAGCCCGGGCAGGAGGTGCTTGCTGATGCTGCGCCAGTTCGACTCGCCGAGCGAGCCGGGCACCCGCAATATGCCGAAAAGCTGCCAACCCCTCTGGAAGTCGTTGAGGCTCCTCCTGAACTCCGCGGTAAGCTCGTTTCGATAGAGGACCCTGCCCGACCTCGCGCTTGTCAGCAAGACTTCGAACCTCGCCCTCGCACCGTATACTTCGTCCTTGACCCACCACGATGGGACGAGCAGGAACAGCCAGTTTATGATATTGGGCAGGTACCAGCCGTTGACTCCGTCGTAATAGACCTCCAACTCCTTGAAATCCGCGGTCAGGACGGCATCGTAGCCGCGTTCCCAGGCCTCTTTCATTATCTTCGCGTCCAGGTCGCCCTCTCCCGAAAGTTTGAGAGGCCTGAGTTCCTCGAACACGTGGAATGCCGAGAGCGAATTGACGACGGACTCTAACAGTTGTCCGGGCTCGCATGCTATTGGGTGGTGTTCCTGGACTTCCTCGGAATTCGAGTCGCGCTGCTCGGGCAGCGTGACTCTCCCGACCGCCACCCTCAGCGGCAGGGGTGCTGGCATCTCCGAGAGGTGCCGCAGGCGCTTATCCTCGGTGACAGCGCGACGCCACTGCGAAGAAGAACAGCCTGCGGCCACGGCCGTCAGAGCCACGAGAGCGGCGATGCAGAGTTTATTTCCCGACACTTGGCGTCTCCGGAGTCTTCGCACAGCGAAAACCGGTGCTGGGCGACCTGTACGAGGGCTTGGGGCACTTTCTCTTGGTCGTCCGCGCGAAGCGCTTGAGCGTACTCTCGCTCAATCCTACGCTCCCGCCGCGAATCACGCGATATTCCTTGTCGTAGATGGAATCCGTCCATTCAAAGGCATTCCCGCCCATGTCGAAACATCCGGCCGGGCTGACATCCTTGGGGAACGACCCGACCTTGGTGACTTCGTCATCCTTCAGGTTTCCGCTCGTCGCGCTCCAGTCGTCGCCCCACGGGTAAATCCGCTTGCGCCCGGTGATGGTGTCGAACGAAGCCGCAACTTCCCATTCCTCCTCGGTAGGCAGGCGCATGTCCCTCCAACTGGCGTACGCCTTCGCCTCGTACCAGCACACTCCGGTGACGGGAAATTCCTCCTTCCCCGGCGGGAAAGTGCCGTTCTCCCAGGCAGCGGGACCGGGCTTGCCGGTCCTGTCCTTGAAGCTCAGTATCTCTCCTGCGACCTCCGGGTCCCAGTGCTTCTGGTTTGTGTAATCCTTGGACACCAAGAACTCCTTGTATTCCTGGTTCGTAACTTCGAACATGTCGATGTAGAAACCATCCAGGCGGGCTTCCCTGCACGGGGTGTTCCGGTCATCGAGGACGGCGGAACCAATGGGGTACTTCCCGCTGAAGACGAAGACCATCTCAGATGGACAGCCGCTCGCGGCCCATACATCTGACGCGAGCTGCGCCGCCAGCTCGTCATCGGGCTTGAGCGAGAGCGCCTTGGAAACCTGCGACAAAGACTCTTCCCAGCTCTGCGAGGTCCGGGCCGCCGCTGCCAGCTCCATCGAGCGCCTGTATCCCGCGTCTTTACATCGCTGCACGAGCTTCTCGATTTCCTCGGGTTCGTTCGCATACTGTCTCGCCTTTTCGAGAGTCTCTATCGCGGCAGAATATTCCGCCCGGGCGAGGAGTTCGTTGCCTTCCCGGAGCAGGTCCGCATAATGCACGCCCTTGAGCCTCTCGAGCACCTCCGGAGTTCTCTTAAACGCTTCCGCTTCCCTGTAAGCCTTAATCGCGGCATCGGTATTGCCCTTCTTGCGCTCGGCCTCGCCTTCCCAGAAGTACATCGAATACGATGCCTCGCGTATCTGCTCGATCACTTCCTGCCTTCTCTCCTCGGAGATTCCCTCGAACCCGGCCGCAATCTGAAGCTGCAGCAGGGCTTCCTCCCACAAGCCGGATGTCATAAGCTCGCTCGCCTTGCTGAGCATCCTGTCGAACTCCTGCATCCGCTGGCGCGCATCTCTTGCCGAGATGACAAGCTCCTCCGCTTTCCTGTTATCAATCCCGAGGTCCTCGGCTAACGAGTAGACGAACGCGGCGACCCCGTAGTCTTTGTCCTCCATGTAAAGCCGCCCGAGTCTGAGCGCTGCGTCGTACCTGCCCCGTTTGGCGTCTTTGTTGTCCTTGTTATCCATCCGGGCCTTGTCGAAGTTGCGTATTGCCTCGAAGAAGATAGTCTTTGCTTCATCCCGCCTGCCCGCGGCAAGCTCTGCGGCTGCCTTCTCCAGAAGCTCGTTGCCCTTTTTGGTCGCGGTTACGGCCCGTTCCTCCGCATCGTGCTGCGCCTTCAGCTCTTTTTCCTTCTCAAGCGCAAGCTCGACCTTTTTCAACCCGAACTGCGCGTCCTGATTGCCTGGTCGCAGCGTAAGGGCCTTGTTGAAATATTCCTTGGAAGCCAGGAAATCGGTCTCCTTGTACTTCTGTCGGGCCTCCGCAATATACGAATGGACCTGGCTGTCTATGCGCCGGTTCTCCTCCAGGCGCTGTCCGATAAAGTACACGGCGACCGCGACTATGGCGACGATGGCGCTCAGCATGGACACGGAGACGACCTTGTACTTCTTGATTTTCTTCCACGTCCTGTACGAGAAGCTCGGCGGCTTCGCCAGGATGGGCTCGCCCGTCAGGTAGCGCTCGATATCGTCCGCGAACTCCTTCGCGCCCGAGTATCGGCGTTCCGGGTCCTTCTCAATCGCCTTGAGGACTATCGTCTCGACCTCGCGCGGGATTCTGGAGTTTATCTTGCGCGGGAGGACGGGGTCCTCGGAGATGGTCTTCAGCAGGGAGTTCAGCCCTATCGGCCCCTCGAACTCGAACATCTGCTGCCCCGTCAGCAGCTCGTAGAGCACGGCACCGAGCGAATAAACATCGGTCCGGTGGTCTATCTGTGCGCGCTCGCCCTTCGCCTGCTCCGGCGACATGTAGGCCGGAGTGCCCATTACCACGCCGGCGCGGGTCAGGTTGGCGTCAACCCCGATGTCCTTGGCGAGGCCGAAGTCCGTAATCTGGGGCTCGCCGGTATCATCCATTATGATGTTTTCGGGTTTCACATCCCGGTGGACTATTCCCTGTTCGTGGGCGTAGTGCAGCGCCTTCGCCACCTTGCCGGTGACTTCGAGCGCCCAGTGGAGGTTAACCTTCTGGTTGATGACAATGTGGCGCAGGTTCTCGCCGTGGATGAAGTCCATGGTGAAGAAGTGCTTGCCGTCGTGGATGCCCACTTCGTGTATGGGCACGATATTCGGGTGACGCAGCTTCGCCGCTGATTTGGCCTCGAGGTAGAATCTCTCGATGGTGTTTTCCGACGCGCTCTCTCCCGCGAGAAGCACCTTGAGGGCGACAATCCTGTCGAGACCGCGCTGGCGCGCCTTGTAAATTACACCCATGCCCCCCTGGGCTATCTTGCCGATGATATAGTAATTGCCAAACCTCGTCTTCTCGGCCCTTGCAGGCTGCTTGCTCGCCTCCGGCGGAGCGGCCGCGACCTCTTCGCGGGGGCTGCTCTCGATTTGCTCCGAAAGAAGCTGGTCAATCGGCACCGAGGCGAATCCGGGCACACCCGGAACCTCAAGCATGGCGTTGCATACCTTGCACCGCCAGCGCTTGCCGGCGGGGAAGCCCTCGACGCCATAAGCCGCGCCGCAGCCATCGCAGACGAGGATGCTGCGGTTTTGCTCGCTGAGCACCAGGGCCACCTGCTCGGCCGTCATGATGCCCAGTTCCACGCAGAGTTCGCCGAGGCGCTGATTACGGCCGCTTTCCATGCGATTCTTCTGCTCGGCAATCGCCGCATCCATCTGTTCCGCAGTGCAGAATCCTCTGGATACCGCGATGTCGCCGAAGAACTTTTCGACTTTCCGCTTGGCCTTGACTGTCACCTGCCGTCGCTCGACTCTTTCGAGAAGCTTGTTGGTCGTGTGGGCATCAATATACGACTTGTCCACCATGATTTCCCAGAGAGTCTTGTTCTCTCCGGAACTTCCCTGGAGTTGCAGGCATTCCCTGAGCTGCTCGTGGGTTACGTATCCGCCCTCGACAGCCAGCTTGGCGAAGAGCTTTTCGTCGGTCCCGGCCATGCTTCCCTTTTCCCCGCCTAATCCCGGTAATCCCGCTCCTGGCGGCCATCTAATAATACAGCCGGACTGAGGTTTGTCAACCGCCAGCGGGAAACACCCGGGTCTTTGGCCTTGCAGCACGGGGGCAGCGCCCTATAATATTGCTTACGGGGGATTTCGGATGAAGTCGCTGCTGAGGTCGATACCGAGCGAGGCGAGAATCGTGCTGGTCATTCTCGTCGCGATTGTACTGCCCAGCGTCCTGCTGAGCATTCTCGCGATATGGGCCATCGGCGCCGAGCGGGCACAGGTCCAGGAGAGAATCCGCCGCGAGGGAATAGTCACGGCCGACCGCGTGGTCCAGGCGACCATGTCCACGCTGACTTCCATCCGCGACGAGATGGCAGCCCTGGTCGGCAAGCTGGAGAATCCCGAAGATACAAAGGGCGTTCTCGGTACCGTCCGCTCATCGCGCGCCTGCGTGTGCTGCTTCGTGCTGCTGCGGGAGAACGGCGAAATAGTTTATCCCGCCGTGCCCGCATCTGGGGGAGCGGCGCTCCTGCTGCCTTCGCAGCCGGACATTTACGACGCACTTCACGAAGCGCAGAACCTTGAATTCGTCCAGTCCGACTTCGCGGCCGCCGAGTCCGCTTACCGGAAGGTGCTGGAAGACCCCGCGGTGGCGAACCTGAAACCATCGGCGCTTCTCGGCGTGGCCAGGACGCTGGCAAAGAGAGAACGCTGGCCCGAGGCTACTGAAAGTTACCGGGAGGCCTGCAACAGGTACGGAGACATGCGGGACGAGAACGGCCTTCTGGTAGGGCCCGCCGCCGCGCTGAGGGTCGCCCAGATAGCTGCCGAACTGCCGGATTTTGCCGGGCGCGTCGAGACCATCGAGACTGCCCAAGCCAAGACCATTGAACATCGCGGCAAGCTGACTGTCGAAGAAGCGGCATTCCTGGATGCGAGCCTGCTCCAGCTTGCACAGAGCGCCGTTAAGAACGCGGCGGCAGACCCGGGCCAGAAGTCGCGGCTGCGGCAGGTCATCGACGATGTCAGCCGGAGGCGAGACTACGAAACATGGGCGGCCGACATCGCCGAAATGACCGCCCGGGAACATGCATTCACGAGAGATGGCCTCGCGGCATATACCTGCGATGGAGAAGACTTCCTTGCGCTGTCGGCGCCCGCGAAAATCTCGGGCCGCGGCTATTTCGCATGCGCCCTCATCCCCGCCGGAGATGTCGAGCGCGAAATCATAGGGCCGCAAGCCGCAAGGCTGGCCGACCGGGAGGATGTGGGCGTACTGGTCGCGGATGCGCAGCGCGGCATAGTCATCGGAGAAGCGTCCGCGGCAGGCTCGTACCAGCTCGGCTCTAAGAACTTTCCCGAGCCCCTCGCCGGCCTGCGCGCCGAGGCGTACCTCAAGGGCTACGAATCGCTCGCGGCGCTCTCGAGCATCAGGACGAACATCTACGTATGGGCGGTTGGGCTCGCGATAAGCGGCATCATCGCGGGGGCGATAGTGACTTACATATCGGTGATTCGCACTATGCGCGCCGCAGAACTCAAGAGCGACTTCGTCTCGAACGTAACGCACGAACTCAAGACTCCGCTCACCTCCATTCGCATGTTCGCCGAGACGCTGCAGGAAGGCCGCGTCAAGGATGAGAAGGATGCCCGGGAGTGCCTCGAAACCATCGTCACCGAGTCCGAGCGCCTCAGCAGGCTCATCGACCGGGTGCTCGACCTGCGCGCAATCGAGAAAGGGAAACGCAAGTTCGATTTCAGGCTGGCCGACATCAGGGAAGTCATCCTTGGCTCCCTCCAGACATTCCGCCGGCAGATGCGCGGATACGAGGCGACAGTGTACGTCAACGTCCCGCACGAGCTGCCCCGCGTAAGGATGGACCCCGACGCCATCGGCGAAGTCCTCCTGAACCTGCTGACGAACTCATACAAGTATTCCCGCCCGGAAGACCGCAGGATATGGGTGAGAGCGCAGACCGGGCAGGGCGCCGTGAAAGTCAGCGTGGAGGACAGGGGTATAGGCATCCCGAAGCGCGAACTCAAGTCCATCTTCGAGAAGTTCTACAGGGTAGATGACACCCTCACGCGCGAAGTAGATGGGACGGGCCTCGGCCTGACGATAAGCAGGTACGTCGCCGAGGCGCACGGTGGCGCAATCGAAGTGGAGAGCAGGGAAGGCGAAGGCAGCAAGTTCACGCTCGTGCTGAAACTTCCGGACACAACCGAGGCTTGAAGCTTATGGGCAGTTCAGGCGCAAAGGCGAAAAACAGCAACCGCCGGCGCGATGACAAGGCGGAAAAAATTCTCATTATCGAGGACGACCGCGCCATTCTCGCCGGCCTCGAAAGGAACCTCCGATACGAAGGCTTCGACGTCTCCGCCGCGTCCGACGGCGAAAAAGGACTGGAACTCGCCTTCGACGGAAGCCAGGACCTCATCATCCTCGACATAATGCTGCCGAAGGTGAGCGGCTTCGAGATTTGCAGGCTGCTCAAGCAGAACAAGGTGGACACTCCCATCATCATCCTTTCCGCCAAAGGCCAGGAGTCCGACAAGATAAAAGGCCTCGACCTCGGCGCCGACGACTACATATCGAAACCATTCAGCGTGAAGGAGCTTGTCGCGCGCGTGAACGCGGTCCTTCGCAGGAAGCGCAGGCACGAGGACAAGTACGAGAGCTACTCGTTCGGCGGCGCGGTCGTGGACTTCCGCGGTCAGTCCGTGAGGCGCGGGAGAAAACGCGTGGAGATGTCCGCGAGAGAATTCAAGCTCCTGAAATTCCTCATCGAAAACGAAGGCAAGGCCCTCGACAGGAACACCATCTTGAACAGAGTTTGGGGATACGATTACTACGGCACAGCGCGAACGGTTGACAATTTCATCAACAGGCTCCGACAAAAAGTTGAAGACGACCCGAACAACCCGAAGTTCATCGTCACGGTTTTCGGAGTCGGCTATAAGTTTGCAAACCAGTAAACACACGGCCTGCAGCCGTTTACACATTTGTTTCATCTAAAAACATCATCGTTGATGCTCTCAACTTTTTTTTCTTTTTTCATCGCGCAAAACGAAAATTGGTTGCCAACTTCATCTGACGTATTATAATTCGGCAGAAAAGAAAACATGTTCTGCGCAAAGTGCGCGGCACACAGGCCCGTAAGTTGGGAGGTGAGTATGGCGAAGGCGGCGAAGAAGAAGCCGGCGAAGAAGAAGGCGGCCAAGAAGAAGCCGGCCAAGAAGAAGGCGGCGAAGAAGAAGACGGCCAAGAAGAAAACGGCCAAGAAGAAACCAGCCAAGAAGAAAACCGCGAAGAAGAAGAAAAAGTAGCAGGCGCCTGCTTACCGCTTGTTGAGCGGGCATTAACGCGGCTCTGACCGTGCCGCGGACGATGCAGGTGTCGAAAAACAAAGCCGGGATTATCCCGGCTTTTTCTTTTACGTCGTCTCCCGCCCGAAGGCCGCGGACTTTTTTTGGCAAATCGGCGAAATATAGTCTTGACAACCCGTTTGCCCGCGCGTAAAAGTATCCGCATTCAGTTAACCCGATTTTATCAAGGTGTCCCACTGGAACGTTCTTTTGCGGGAGGATCGGCATGACGGTCAAGATAGTAGCAATGGATGCCTGCACGGGCTGCGAATCCTGCGTCGAGGTTTGCCCCTGCGAGGTTCTCGAAGTCACGGATGAGAAGGTCGTCATCGCGCAGCCCGATGAGTGCGTTGACTGCGGCGCTTGCGTGGACGAATGCCCGAACGACGTGCTCGCGGTCGAGGAATAAGACCGGGACCTTAGCACGGAAAAGAAAAGAGGCTTTCTTGAAGAAAGCCTCTTGTTCTTTCCAGGCAGTCTTCGCCCGGTGCGCTATTCGACTATCTGCAGCCAGTCCTTGAGCAGGAAATTCACCCTGCCGATCAAGAGCGAGATTCGCCCCATCACCGTGTAAGCGAACGATGCACCGAACGATATCATCAGGAACAGCACGCCGATTCTCGATATCCTGCCGACAGCGCCCTTATGCTCGAGCGAGAAGAAGAAGTAGAGCAGCACCGTCACGACCCCGACCAGCGCAATGATGGCGCACGTGGTTGACCATCCGTCCGTTACGGAGACCATGGAACTCTGCGCCTGGACGAGTATGTTCGCCTTAATGATATTCGGAATCGCGACCCCCGCGCCGAAACCGACGATGAACGCAATCGACCAGCGGAAAAGCCACGCGTACTTGGGCACGAAGCGCGAGAACATCAGCACGCCCAGAGCGAAGGGGATTATCAGGATGTACTTCGGGTTCTCGCCGGGGTTCGGATTGAAAAGGGGCGTGAACAAGTTGGGCATAAGAGTATCGTATATCGTTATGACGATGATGTAGCCTACCGAAACCCCGATATAAAGGTGCTCGGCGAACTTGAAGACCGGATTGTCCTTGTACAGGAACGAGTACATGGCGAGGGTCAGCCCCGCGCCCACCATGATGCCCAGGCCGGTCCAGAACGAGTCCTGTGACACGTGGAGCTTGTGCCTGAATATCTGGATGTCATTGACGACGAGGAACAGTATCAGCGCCACGAGGGCCGCTACCGCCGTACGATTCTTCTGCATCTGGAATCCCCTAACTCTTGGCCTTTTTTCTCGTCCCGAAATAGGCGATGTTGCCCAGAATGATGAAAGCGATTATCACTATGTGCGTCACAGCCTGCGGGTCCATTCGCTTGACCGCGTTGCCCTTGTCACGCCGCCCCGTGAGTTCCTCGTACTCGGCGGCGCCCTTGAGACCCCCCATAAGCCCGTTCAACTGCTTGGCCTGCAGGTACGGGAAGTACTGCGTCGCCATTACTCCCGTGCATCCGCCCCCGATGTCGAAGTCGTATTTCTCCGAACCGTAGATGACCCAGTTGTCTATTCCCGGCGAGCCGGCTGAAATCGCCACCGCGTAGGAGAAGTCCGCGAGCTTGTTGACTCCCTTGAGGACCGGTATGTCGGAATACGTCTTGTTGTCAACTTCGGGAAAAGCCTTCTTCATGTCCTGGCCCATGCCGAGGACGACCGCCGTTCCGCCCGCCTTGAAGCCGAGGAAGATATAGTCTTCGCCCTTCACTCTCTTGTATTCCTTGGACTGCTCTTCCAGGGCCTTGTTTATCAGGCCGGCCGCGCCGGGCCAGAGAGTCGCAACTATGACTTTGTGGTTCTTCCTGAAGCAGTGGTTCACCACCGATTCCAGCATGGGATTGAGTTCCGGCGCGGCGGAAGGGTCGAAATCCGCCGCGATGAGAATAGGTGAGCGCTCGGGCAGCTTCTCTATCTTGTCATAGATGCTCCGAACCCTGCTCGTAACGGTAACGCCGAGCTTCAGGGGATAGACCAGCGGGATTATCACCCCCACGGCCACGAACAGGAATATGATTCTCCTGTCTATGGCCTGCATCTTCTCCAGGAA
This sequence comes from uncultured Planctomycetota bacterium, assembly GCA_964641955.1. Taxonomy (GTDB): domain Bacteria; phylum Planctomycetota; class SKW154; order SKW154; family DAOVDS01; genus CAZXNM01. Next base: position 191,248 of record CAZXNM010000002.1, on the reverse strand, counting down.
TGATTTCGCCATTTAATCACCTCCGCCGAGATAAGTTCTTTCTATTCCGAATATTATTCTCAGCGATGTCGCCACGATTGACAGCGCCACACCGAGCATGATACCTCTCTGAGCCGCCATGTTCGGGCAGGTGAATATCCAGTTGTTCACCTCGGGAATGCCTATTGCGGCGAATATCTTTATCGGCACCACCTCGAGCATGACTATCATGGCCGCAATAAGCAGCACTGTCGCCTCGAACGTCCTCGCCCGGAACGCCCTGTACGCCGCCGAAGCTATGAAGAAGGCAAGGATGCTGAACATCGTCCCGCCCAGCGGCCACATCATGTTGATGTATATCCACTGCGTCTGCGGAGCCTCAGAGCCGAACACGGGCTTGCCCGCTTCGGGCCTCAGCATGCCGGCCCAAATTCCTATCGTTGCCGTAATGGCGAGCGCGACAACCGTAACGACGCTGTAGCCCCAGCCCGGCACCTGGCGCCTTATCTTGCCTACGTGCATATGCAGCAGGCTGCTCAGGCCGATTACGAGCGCAAAGGCGCCGATTACCATCGCCCAGGTCGTGAACTCGCTGAGCAGTTCCTGGGATGCACTGTGGGGTATGTAGTACTGGATGAGCATGGAGATTCCGAGCAAAAACGCGATTAGGAGCGGAATCTGCCGCTTGAAGAGAACCATAAGGGCACCCCCTACGTTAATTTTTACATTAGAATGGCGTCAGCAGGTGCTTCAGGAACGGGATTCCCGCCAGCGTAAGCGCCGTCCCCACGACGAGGACTATCATCAGGAACGCCTTTCCTATATCCTGCCCGCGCAGGCTGCCCAGCAGCACCGGCTCGCGCGAGAGGTACGCGCTCGCGGCGTAAAGCTCCTCGCCAATGAGCGTATAGTCGCACGTCGTCACGAAGAACGGAAGCTGCGCCAGGGCATCCGTACCTGCTATCTGTATCGCGCCCACGGCCGCGCCTGCTTCGGCGAGCAGCAGCGACTCGGCGTAGAAGTAGCCCAGCAGGAAGTTCGTCGCGGGTTTCTCGCGGAACATCATGCCATCCACCGCCGCGACGTAGCTGAACTGGTCGCTGGTGACGTAGAAGACGTTCTCCTCCCGGTAGGCGTCGGGCCTGCCCGCTTTCGTGTAGGAGTCCTTCACCACTTCCTGCGCGACCGACATCACTATCGGGTCGTAGCACGGCACTTTCAGGATGGTGTCGTGCTCGGCGACTATCTTCGCGGCCCTTCCGAGAATATTGACCGAGGCTATCGTGGGCAGCTCGCTCATGGGCAAGAGGCCTGTGATATAGAAGATGGGCTTGCCCATCTCGGTTGCGCGCCCGATTGCCTCATCCACTGCATCGAGACCGCTTATCTTCCTGATGAAGAGGTTCGGATTTTTTTTCGCGTGCTGTATGAAAAGCATCACGACGACGCCGAATATTATCATCAGTATGAAGTTGTTGAGCTTGCTCGTGTCGAACAGGTTCGGCGTGGACGCTGCGGTCACGATGGCAGACTCCACGCTTTGCCCGCCGTGCACGAGGGCGACCTTGAAGAAGTATTCCTGGACGTCCTTGCCCTTGTACGCGCCGCCGCGCGGCGTCTGCGGCCACATGTCGTGCAGCTCGATGACCGCGTAGTGGTAGTTCTTGTTCTCCGCCGAGAAGCCGAAGTAAACGGGCTTGTCCGCGCTCAGGCCGGCTTTGCCCGCCACCAGCGCAGCCTCGTAGTACGGTCCTTCCTTCGCATCGGCGATGAGCACAAGATACTCCGTCTCGGCCGTCTCGCCCGGCCAGATGCGCCAGGTCACGAGAATGCTTCTGCCGGCGTCGTTGGGCGTGTCGTACGCCTTCACTTCCGTGACGCTAAGCGGCGGAACCGCCACGGCCTTCTTCTCCGGCGGCGCCTTCCCGGCCGGTTTATCCGCCGGCTTCCCGGGCCCCTGTGCAAGCGCCGGGATGGCGGCGAGCACGAGAAGTGCCGCAAGAAAAACAAGCCTCCCTGTTCGCATGATGGTGCTCCCTTCCGAGACTCGCTACTTTTCGATAAGCTCCACGTTTGCCCTTGGTATCGTAACCCTGCCGGCATCCTGAAGCTCGACTTCGAGAATCCGAACGCTGGCTTCAGTCTCGATTTTCGTAAGCTCAGCCGGCAGCGCGGTAACTGTTCCTATCCCGCCGAAATGCGGTTCCCTGATAATCCTCACCAGGTCCCCGACCTTGAGCGCTTCCCTCTCCGTCTCGGCCTGCTCGACCAGGTCGGCGTGTTCCACGTGGGGTACGATTATCTCCGGTCTGATAACTCCCGCGCGTATCTGAGTCGCGCCGCTTATGGATGCCTTCCTGCCCCCGGCTTCTTTCAGCAGGTCGAACGTGCGCGAGGCCATGGCGATTTCACCGAAGCCCTCGGTGACGACGACCGTAATGGGTATGTCCTCCGCGCCGGTTATCGCGACTCCTATGTCATGGCCGAGAATGTCCTTAATGCTCTTGGCGCTAAGGCCTCCCGTGACGATGCCGGTGACGCCGAGTTCCATCGCCCTGCGCACCGTCTCCGTCGAGACGAACGACCCGCAGACAATTATTTTTCCCGCCAGGTCGCCCTGCAGCGCGCCGGCCTCCACGATTTCGGACGGCGAGCCGGCCACCATGTGCAGCACGCCGCTGCGCTCGCCGCCTATGCCGAAGATGCCCTGTATGAACATTGCCTTCGTCTGTATGACGGCGCCTTCCTTCTCGATGACCTCGACCACCTTGCCGTCAACGTACGCCTTCACCTCTACCGGCACCGCCGGCCCCCTGATAAGCACCTGGCCGGTGACGTTCGATATCTTCTCGATGGTGCCTCCGAGCGGGCTGGGGCAGTTCGTCTTGAACAGCCCGAAGAGGCTCTTGCTCTGCGCAATGGGCTCGTTGCGCCCGACGGCGTCGCCCTCCTTCTTGAGCATGTAGCGGTCGATGTCCTCGGCCTCGATGCCGAGCCTGTTGACGACGTTTACGGTCTCGACCGCGCCGGGCAGGCTGGTCCTCGCCACCACCTGCTCCGCGGTCACGGCGTCGCCGACCTTCGTCGTGACATCGCCTTCGAGCGGCAGGATTCTCTCTTTCCTGAGCACGGCGACTTCCGCCACTCTCAAACCCGGTGTATAAGCATACGCCAACTTGAAACCCCTCTATGAAGACGCCGCCGTCTGAAGCTTCGGGTAAATATCCAGGGCGTCGTTCCACTTCGCTATCGCTTCCTCGCGCTCCTCCCTGTCCTGCGGAATCTGGAGCGGCCTTCCCCTCGTGTCGATTACGACCCCGACCACCCCACCGTGGACGGTGGCATTTATGTCCTTGCCGCGCCCCGCCCCGAGGTCGAATCCGCGCGCCGGGTGCAGCTCTATCTCGGCCTCTTCCCCGACTCCCAGCCTGTACAGCGCAAGCTCTCCCGACGCCAGGGTTTCTTCTATCACGCTGCCGTCCGGCATTGCGAGCCTGTAGCGAAGCGCCTCGCCGCTCGGCTTGGGCGCGTTCGCGAACGACACGCACGTCCCGAGGTTTATCATGCAGTCCTTCTCGAAGACCTGCGCCGCAGCCTTCTCGTGCACCGTCGAGAGGACGCCCAGATGCGGCATCATGAAAATCGAGTCCACCGCGAGGCGCGTCACCCCGACCGGCTGGAAGGCATCCATCATCATCAGCATGGACTGCTGGCGCCTCGGCGCGTGCGAGAGCACGCCGCCGCTGCCCACGACCAGGTCGAGCGCGAGCATGTCTATTATGCTCTCCCCGGAGCCGGTCTCGTCGAACGCCTCGGAAATCGTCCTCTCCCTGCGCACGCCCTTCAGGCCAACCGCGAGCAGCTTGTGCTGCGTGAAGGCCAGCCGCAGCGCCTCCCGGGCTATCGCCTGCTCTATCTGCAGCTCCCGCAGCGTCTGCGGTATGGTCGTGGGGCGTATCATCTTGTTCTTGATGCGGTTGGAAATGTCCTCCTCATCGATTCCGAACGGAAGCCACCTGACGACGTTCTCTATTCCGGCTTCCGTGAGGACGTTCGAGACTGAGTAGCTCATCCCGAGGTTCGCGCTGACCGTCCTGTTGAATATCTCGCCGAACACGCTGAAGACGTCTGTCGTCGCGCCGCCGATGTCCACCCCGATTACGCTTATGTCGTTGAGCCTCGCGATGGTCTGCATAATCTCGCCGACGGCCGCGGGCGTCGGCATTATGGGCGCGCCGGTCCAGCCCATGAGCTTCTTGTAGCCGGGCGCCTGCGCCATCACGTGCTCGAGGAAAAGCTTCTGTATCTCCTGCCTCGCAGGCTGCAGATTCTCGCGCTCGAGCACGGGCCGGATGTTCTCCGTGATGCTCAAAGCCGTCATCTCGCCGAGCGTTTCCTGAATGTTCTCCCTGGCATCCTTGTTGCCCGCGTAGATAACGGGCAGCTTGAACGACATGCCGAGGCGCGGCTTCGGGTTGGCCGCCATGACGAACTCGGCCAGCTCGACGACGTGCGTGACCGTCCCGCCGTCCGTTCCGCCGGAAAGCAGTATCATGTCGGGCCGCAGCCTGCGGATGCGCTCTATCTTCTCGTGGGCGGGTCGCTTGTCGTTCGACGCGAGCACGTCCATGACGATAGCGCCCGCGCCCAGAGCGGCCCGCTCCGCGCTCTCGGCTGTCATCATCTTCACCGCGCCGGCCACCATCATCTGCAGCCCGCCGCCCGCGGAACTCGTCGAGATGTAGATGTCAACCCCCGCATCGCCCTCGGCGGGGATGATTATCTTCCCATCCTTGAGCATCTTCCGGCCCGAGAGGTCTTCCAGCTCGCCTATCGAGTTGAGCACGCCCTTCGTCACATCCTCGAACGGCGCCTCGACCGTGGTCGGCGCCTCGCCGCGGTACGTCTGGCGGTAGACGTCGCCCTTCTTCTCGATAAGTATCGCCTTGGTCGTTGTCGAGCCGCAGTCCGTGGCGAGTATTATGTTAAGCTCCCTGTCCAACCTTCTTCTCCGTCGCTGCCTCGCCCGATTCCTTTTTCTCTGCCAGCCGTTTACGTTCCGCTTCCTCTATCCTCGTCACGAGAAATTCCACCGAGTTCCTGTGTTCGAGAAATGCCGCGAACTCCCTGAACTCCGCGTCGTTGAACACCATGTTCGCAAACGGCCTGAAAAACACCATGAGCTGGCTCCCCAGCATGTTCATGGGCGCCGCCGACTTGGCGAAAAGGATGGCCGGCGCGGCAAGACGGCGACTCGATATGAAACGCGCCACCTTGTCCACGACGAGCGTCTCCTCCTCGGTGAACTTGTAGCCCGGCTGCTCCACAGCGAAAGCATGCTTGAGCCCGGCTTTCAGCTTTTCAAGCAAGTTTCAGCCTCTTCTTCACAAAGGAAACGACTTCATCCCGGTTTTCGCCGAAATTCAGCCCTGTTCCGCGGAAAGCGTCGAGCCTGCTCGGCTGCTCGAACGGCGCCAGGAACAGCCCGTCCGCGTGCACGTACACGTTGCGGAAGTCGGACCACGGCCTGAACTTCTCCCTGCCGAGAAACCGCACTCTGACGCCCTCGCCGTCAAGCCTGTAGCGAACCGGGAAGTAAAACCGCGCCATCGAGAAAAACAGCACCACCCCCGACAGCACGACATAGAGCCATATCTCGAACGTGAACCACACTACGACGCAGAAAAGCACCGTGATTGCAATCGGAATCATGCCCCTGGCGGGATTTCGCGCGAGAAGGTGGCTCGTCCACTCGAGGGACTCGCCTGCAGCCTCAGGTGTGCCGGCTTTCTGCTCCGTGCCGTCCTTTTCCATGGGACTGGATAATTGAGCAGCAGAGCTGCGCTGCGCGGTGTCGTCCGCCATGAGTGTCCCCGCCAGCCTCGGCAAAATGCGGTAAGGTGCCTTTCCCAACAGGTTTTCGCCATTATAGCCCGGCGGTATGCCCTTGCAAGGACTATTTTGCCCCCTCGCCCCCGCCCGATACGCCCCCATATGAACGCAGCAGCTTCAGCAGTTCCTCGCTATCCTGTTCAATCGCCACGTCAAGCGGGGTCTTGCCGTCTTTATCCTTCGCATTGACATCTGCACCTTTGCCGATAAGAAGCTTTGCAGGTTCCAGGCCCCGTGCCTTGCAGGCCCAGTGAAGTGGTGTGCTGCTCCTGCCGTCTGTCGCAAGTACACTTGCCCCGGCATCAAGCATCAACTGCACAACCGCCGCATGCCCCTCGAAGGCCGCCCAGTGCAGCGGGGTTGCGCCAAGACTGTCTTTCGTGTGAATGTCCGCACCTTTTTGAATCAGCACTCGCACTACCTCGGCAAAGCCCTTTGATGCAGCCTCGTTCAGCGGCGTTACGCCACTATCGTCCCTGGACTCAATATCCGCCCCTTCGGATATCAAGAGCCTTGCAGTTTCAGGGTCTCCGGCCCAATGCAGGGGGGTAAAGCCGTGGTCGGTCGTGGCATTCACATCGCCACCGCCGGCAAGAAGGATTTTCGCTGTTTCCGTCTCGCCTCCCTGCACGGCCCAGTGCAGCGGGGTTTCCAGGTGCTGCTCCGCCACGTTGACGTTCGCGCCGCTATCGACAAGACGCCTTACCATGTCGGGATGACCGCCACGCGAGGCAAAATGCAGCGGAGCCCAGCCGAACTTGCTCTGTGTATTGACATCCACCCCTTCGGCAAGCAGGAAGTCGAATATCTCAGAGAATCCTCCCTGGGTGGCGCAGCTCAGCGGGAACCAGTCTTTATCATGGATGTTTGCCCCTGCGGCCACCAGCATTTTGACTATCTCAGGCTTGTTCATTGAAACTGCGTGATACAGGGGAGTCTGGCCGTTCTTGTCTTTCGCATCAATTTCGGCTCGATTCTCAAGGAGAAGCGCGATAATCCTCTCATGGCCGTATATTGCCGCCCAGTGAAGAGCCGCGTATCCCTCTTCATCCTTCGCATCAATCCGAACCCCTCTGGCAAGAAGCTCCTTGGCCTTCGCGAGTTCGCCGGCTTTGGCGGCTTCCAGAAACGCCTTCGCCAGCTTCTTCCCGGACTCGTCGGCCTTCTGCGCACCGCAGGCGGAGATAAACATCGAAAGTGTGATAAGAACGGCAAGTATTCTCACTCGTCTTTTCCTTCAGGCGGGGTTTCTTTCTTGAGTTCGCTGGCCGGCTTGCCGCCGTGGGAGCGCAGCAGCTTGACCATCTCGTCATCCTTCATGCCAAGCGCCATATCCAGCGGCGTCTGGCCGTCCGGATTCATGACGTTCGGCTTTGCGCCTTTAGAGAGTAACAATTTGGCCACTTCCAGCGCTCCGGGCCTGAACGGTTTTTGAGGTGGGGGATTCTTTTCCTTGGCCTCCGCTTCATCAAGGTCAACGATACCCGCCATCCCCGACGCGACTTCCCTCCGGCCTGCAACGGCGCGGTGGAGCGGCATGCCGCTGTACAAGCTGGTCTCATCGAGTTTGGCTCCCTTGGAGACCATTGCCACGGCCACAGCCGGAAGCCCTTTCTCCGCCGCGTCATGCAGCGGCGTGCACCCGTAGCAGTCCTTCACATTGACCTTTGCGCCGCTGGAAATGAGGAACAAGGCAATGCTCTCACGTTCCCTCACCACTGCCACGTGCAGGGCCGTCCTTTGCTCTGCTCCGTTTATCTGGTCCAGGCTTATGCCTTTGTTCACAAGAATCTTTACTACTTCTTCATGCCCCCCTCCGACCGAGAGGTGCAGCGCAGTCTCGTGGATTCATCACCCGTTAGTCGCAAGCTGCGTCAAATCGGCTCCCCTCGAGAGAAGAATATCCACAATATCGGTATGTCCCATCTCGGCCGCAAGGCACAGGGGAGTCGCACGGTAGTCGCGCGCGTTCACATTGGCATCGTAGGCGAGAAGCAGCAACACGAGCGCCTTGTCCCCGTGCTGGGCCGCGTAGTGCAGGGCGGTGCGCTCAGAATCATCCTTGGTATTGACATCAACGCCGGATTGGAGAAACTCCTCCACCTTGCCTGTGTCACCGTAGCGGGCTGCTTTCACAATGTCGGTCGAGAATTTCGTGGTTTTCGCGCCGTGCTTGCGCAGGTGGGCGAGGCAATATCCGAAATAATCCTCTCCCGCCTGTTTCTCAATCGGTGTCTTGCCCTCCTTGTCCCTGGCATTCGGGTCGGCGCCGCTTTCCAGCAGCCACTTCACGGGCCGCCAAATTTCACTCTTCGTAGCAATGTGCAGGGGAGTTTCACCTTTGGAATTTTGGACATTGGGATTAGCACCCTTGGATAGCAGGAATTTGAAGTCGTCGTATTCCACAATATCCCCAAGGATTTTGTGCAGCAACGTATTCCCGGTCTTATCCTTGACATTAACGTCAGCACCGTGCTCAATAAGCAGTCTGGGAATGCTAAATTCGATTATGTGCATCAACCGCGTGACTCCACCATACCCGTCATCCGTTACCATGTGAAGAATGTAGTTGCCATCCACGTCTTTCGAGTTGGGGTCGGCGCCGTGTTCGAGAAGCAGCTTCACGGCATCCATCATCGAATGCGTGACAGCAATAAGCAGGGGCGTGTCGCCGTGCTTGTCCCTGACGTTCGGGTTAGCGCCGCTCTCCAGAAGCAGGCGCAGCACCTCGGCGTCCCCGTCAAGCGCCGCAAGATGCAGCGCAGTCGTCCCGACTTCGTTCCCCGAGTTGACATCCAGCCCGCCAGCCAGCAGTTTCCTGATTTCATCAAGGTCTGCATTGCTGACGGCATCGAGAAGGTCTTCCGGAGTTCCGGCGACCTCTCCAGGCTTATTTGTCTCCTCGGCTCCCTTCCCGCCGCAGCCGGGCAGGATTAATGCGAGAATAAGAATGGCGAATGCTTTCTTCATCATGTCACCCGTATTGGACGGTCCATGAGCGAATGTATTGTAACATAAAATTATGCTGCACTGTAGAAAAAGGTTGCGGGTTGCGAGTTTATAAACCCACACATCGGAGTTTTGGGGACACAATACTTAATTCCACCAGACGGGACATGAAAGTCCCTGCTCCCACGGATACCTGTCGTCGCACCTGGCCGGTCGAAATTACAAATTAAGCATCATGTCCCCAAAGACTCCTTAACATGTTAGTGAGCAATATCTTGCGCGTTGCCTGTCTGCGGTGTGCTGTCTACGGTCTACGGATTTGTAACCCATTTTACAAGACCCCGCCAGCTTTCAGCGAGGACACCTGTCGCCGCATCTTCTTTGACAGCCAGATGTTACGCCATAAAGGACGTTCGGAATGGCATACTGCAGTGTAGTTGTATGGAAGATTTTCTTGTAAAAACTCGACGTAAGTCCTTTGACAGTACCAACTCCTCTCACAAGATGTAATCTCACCGCAGAGGCGCGGAGGAGGCATAGAGGACCGCAGAGAATGCACTCTTTTGGTTGGGAAGATGAGATGGCAGAGGTCACAGAGGCAGCGTCATCACTCAAGCCTCACGCCTCAAGTCTCAAGCCTGCTGGCCGTTGGCAGGTCTTCGGATTACTCTTCGTCGTAAATCATAAGCTCGTCATCGTCGGACGGGGCGGGGAGGTTGCCGCCCTTGAGCCTTTCCTTTTCGAGGACGTCGGTGGGGAAGATGTCTTCCGGCTTGACGGTGGATGCCCTGCGCTTTTCCGGCTTGCGCTGTACGGGCACGACCGTCTTGGTCTCTGCGGCGGTCGGGTCGCGCTGGAAGTAGGTGTATTTGAAGACCGGCACTTCGGGCCTGCCGGCTGCTTCCACCTCGATTTTCGCACCGTGAGGCAGGTCGGCCCAATCTGAGACAGGCACTCCGTTTACGTAGATTTTTCCCTCCGGCCCCGGCTTAATCTGGCAGACAGGCGCCTCGGGGCTGCCCGTCATCCTGAAGGCGATGGCATTTGGAATCTCGGGCGTGCCCGTGACTTCGCTCCCTTCGCCGAAGTCGGCCAGCAGTCGCGCATCCCCGGTTGCGCTCCAGAGCTGCCTGTCGCCGAAGTCGATAGCAGGCGGCGCCGGTGGTCCGGCAGACTTCCTCCCCGACATAATCAGCAGCACCAGCAGCACGACCGCCACCACCCCGGCTGCCACGACGCCCAAAGCCCACAGCGGAAAGCCGCCTTTGCGCTCCGTCTCCGCCGCGACCAGCTCTTCAACCTGTTTGGTGGGCTTTTCCGGCTGTTCTGGCTCGATTTCGGGCACAGGCTCCGGTTCCGGTTCAGGTGGCTGCGGCTCAGGCTCCGGCTCAACGACGGGCGGGGGAGCAGGCTCGACCGGTTTCGGTTCTGGTTCCGGCTCTGGCTCAACAACGGGCGGTGGAACAGGCTCCACCGGCTTCGGCTCGGGTTCAGGCTCAGGCTGCACAGGCGCTGGCTCAGGCTTCACAGGCTCAGGTTTCACGGGTTCCGGCTCAGGCTCGACCGGCTTGGGTTCCGGTTCAGGCTCGACCGGTTTGGGTTCCGGTTTCGGCTCCGGCGGCTTTTCGGCTATGACAGGCTCTTCGCCGAGAATCCTGAAACTCGCCTTCGCGGGCGCGGATGCGAAGGCGTATTCGCCACTGATTGTCTGCTTGAGCGCCCTGAAAGCGGCCTCGACGACCGCCTCGCCTCCGGGCGCGTCCTCGGGCACGGTGAACTTCACTTCCGCCTTCGAGAACGGCGCGGTGGCGAACTTGAGGCTCTGTTCGAGTTCCTTTCCGCCGGGCAGTTTAAGCTTAACCACGGCCTGCAGGTCCTTGAGGAAGTGCGGGTCGGAGATAAAATTGCCCTTATCACCGAGCGAGACGATGGCGCGGACATCCTTTCCCGGCTCCAGCTTGTCCGCCGACTCCAGCGACACGGCGGCCCGGCAGCCGAACTGGGCTATGAAGAGGGTCTCGAAGGCCATCTTCTCTTTCGACTCGTTCCTGAGATATAGCCTGTACTGGCCGCGCTTCGGGTTGGTCATGGAGATGACCCTGTAGGCTTCGCCCGCGCCGGTGAATTTCACCGACTTGGGGTCTGGCAGCAGCTCGCGCGACGTGGCGCCGATTTCGAGCACGAACTCCTTGTTATCCGCGCAGACAAGCGCCCGCATTACGCTCGTGCCCTGGTAAATCCTGAAATTCGTCACATCCCTCTCGCCCGCGGCAAGCTCCTTCCTGCTGTAGCCGAGCCCGCGCGTGAGGTCGTCGCGGTAGACCCCGCGCGGCAGCGAGGCAAGCGCCTCGACGAAAACGCCGCGAAGCGCCTCCGGCTTGGTCCGGATGACTTTCGCGCCCGCTTTCTGCTCGAGCAGCTTGAGTTCCGGGCTGGGCTCGCCGTCCGCGAAGCTGATGCAGGTAATGTGGAGGTCCTTGCGCGCCGCGAGGCCGGGCAGGACCTTCTCCCCGAAGTGCTTTTGCGCTGCCTTGTTCAGCGCGGCGCGCGAATCGCCGCCCGCGGCCTCGACGTATTCCTTCCTCGTGTCGCCGCCTTCCTTCACGTCGGTAGTGCCATCGGTGAGCAGGATGACCCAGGCGTCGTTATCGCTCTTCGCCTCCTTGCGCTTTGCCAGAATCTCGCCGAGCGCCTTCTCGAAGGCGAAGTTGAAGTCAGTGCCCTTGCCGAACGCGCCGACCTTGCTCTCGACCGTCTCGCGAACCAGCGAGAGCAGCTTGTCGCGCTTGCCTTCCTGGGATGGTATTTCCATCAGGGGGAACAGGACTGCGCCCTTCTTCGAAGTCTCGTTCCAGCCCGCGAACTGCAGGATGGCAATCCTGTCGCCGCCGCGGTCCTGCGTTATATCCACGAACGCCTTCACCGCCACCTTGCGGAAATCGTGCGGGTCGGTGATGCGCATGGAGCCGGACGCATCTATTAAGAATATGATGTCGAGGTGCTTTTCCTGCGTCTCCTGCGCCCGGACCTGCGCCAGTGCGGCAAGAAGCACGCAGAACGTGACAATCAGCCTCTTCATGCCCCACATTTTAAGGGCAGCAGGCCCCGCCGTCAAGTGCGCGACAGGCAGCCCGCGCAGAAACGCTCTTGAAGACACCGCCACCCTCGGTGTATCATGCACCGGTTCGGTTCACCCGAAACACCGGGAAGGAAAAGCGCATGGCAGAGCAGGTAATAATTTGTCCTTACTGCAAGAAAAAAATTCCTCTCACGGAGGCACTCTCCCACGAGGCCAGGGAGAAGATGCGCCTCGAACTCGAAAAAGAGCTTACCGACAGGGAGCGCTCGCTACAGGAGCAGGAAAAGGAGCTTGACGGCAGGGTGAAGGCGCTCGAAGAGAAAGCGCGGCAGAAGGCGCGGGAATCGCTCGCCGTCGAGATGGAAGACCTCAGGCAGCAGGTGAAGGAGAAGGGCGAGGAGCTTCAGAAGGCACAGAAGACGGAACTCGAACTCAGGAAGCGCCAGCGCGAAGTCGAGGAGAAGGAAAAAAATCTCGACCTCGAACTGGAAAGAAAGCTCGATGCGGCCAGCAAGGAGTTCAAGGAAAAGCTCGGGCAGGAACACGGGCTCGAATTGCGCCAGAAGGAAAAGGTAATCGAAGACCTGAAGAACCAGCTTTCCGAGGCCCAGAAAAAGGCGGAGCAGGGCTCCCAGCAGCTTCAGGGCGAAGTCCTGGAACTCGACCTGGAAGAAACTCTCCGGCAGGCGTTCCCCGACGACGAGATTAAGCGCGTGCCCAAGGGCACGAGGGGCGCGGACCTCCTGCACAAGGTCTGCAGCCAATCGGGGCTGCACTGCGGCACCATTATCTGGGAAGCCAAGCGCACGAAGGCATGGCACGCCGCATGGCTCGACAAGCTCAAGGAGGACCAGATGCGCCAGAAGGCGGAACTTGCCGTCATCGCCTCCGAGGTACTGCCGGGCGGAATACGGCGGTTCGGAACGCTCGAAGATGTCTGGGTCTGCGACTACGTCTCCGTAACGCCGCTGGCCGCGGTGCTGAGGCAAATGCTCATCCGGGTCGCAAGCGAGAAGCGGCTCGCCGTCAGGACGGGCGAGAAGATGGAGTCGCTGCACCGGTACCTCACCGGCACCGAGTTCCGGCAGAGGGTGCAGGTGATGGTGGAAGCCTTCGCCGCCATGAAAGAGGACCTCGACAGAGAAAAGAGGGCGATGGCGAAGCTCTGGGGCAAGAGGGAGAAGCAGCTCGAGCGTGTCATTACCAGCATCGCCACCATGCGCGGCGAACTCGAAGGCATTGGCGTGCTCCTGCCGCAGCTTCCGCCGCTGGAGCTTGCGCCGCCGGGTGAGGATGCGCCCGGCCCGGCGGTCACTTACATCGAAGACTTGCTCCCGCAGCAGCCCCTGAATGCGCCCGAAGAAGAGATGCCGGGCGGCATGTAGCAGGATTTAAGCCGTTTTCCGGTTGACAGGACGGCATCTTGTGCTAATATTGACTAAGACAAGGCGCCTTTCCAATCCCACCCAGAAGGAGGGACGGATGTATTCTCCATTTAGATTTTCCGTGCTATTGGTATGCGTTATGGTCGCCGGCGCTGCGCTGGCCTTCGGCGATGTAATCCATCTCAAGGATGGCGGCAAAATCGAGGGCCAGGTCATAAGCGACACCGAGACCGAAGTCAAAATCGCCACCAAGTACGGAATCCAGGTTATCCCGAGGCAGCAGGTCAAGGAGGTCGAGAAGACCCCCACCATCGAAGAGGTCTACAAGGAAAAGCTCGCCGGAATCAACAGGGAGGATGCCGAGGCGAATTACCAGCTCGGCCAGTGGTGCAAGGAGCAGGGGCTGGCCGCCCAGGCGGAGCTGCGGTTCCGCGAGACGCTCAAGCTCAACCCCGGCCACCACGGGGCACGGGTCGAACTCGGCTACGTCTACTACGGCGGGCGATGGGTGCATACCGACGAAATCAAGGAACTCATCGAGACAAAAGGCTACGTCCCCTACAACGGGAAACTCCTCACCAAGGAAGAATACGACGAGATGACAGCCGAGGAGGAGGGTCCCGAAGAAGAAACACCCGAAGGCGAAGAGGAAGCCGAGCCGGAGGTCGAGGAGACGAAGGCAGAGGATCCGGGCGTGCCGTGGAGCCAGGCCTACGAGGCGAAATCGTCCCACTACTCCATTATGACGAACGTCGGCAAGAAAATCAGCCGGCGCTACTCAAAGCTCATGGAAGAGCTTTTCGGTGAGTACCGCAAAGTCTTCAAGGGCTACAAGACCAGCTCGACGGGCAAGTTCTCCGTCTGGCTCTACCGCAACCAGCAGGAGTTCATGCAGGAGACGGGCCGCAGGCAGGATGTCGGCGGATTCTACGACGGCCAGTCGAAAAGAGTCACTTCGTATCGCGGCATGTACGGCTCCGGCACGACGGATTCCGTGCTGGCGCGCGAGGGCTGCCACCAGTACCTCGATGCAATCATGGCGAACATGAGCGCCGCCCCCGCGTGGATAGTCGAGGGATTCTGCGTGTATTTCGAGAGCGTCATTGTCGCCGAGTCGGGCAGCGTCAAGATGGGCAAGCTGCCCCGCGACCGGCTCATCCAGCTCAAGGCGGCCATCGCGCAGGGCAACTTCATACCGGTTGACCAGCTCATAAGGCGCAACAGCAACCGCTTCGGGCCGGTCGAGCAGGCGCACGCGTGGAGCCTGATATACTTCATGATGAAGGGCAGCAGCAAGTACGGCAAAATCCTGAGCCAGTTCTTCGACAAGTGCGCCGCGTACACGACGGGCGGGCGCACCCAGCCCGGCGGGGCTAACCAGCCTGGCGGGCGCAACCAGCCCGGCGGCCGCAATATGGGGCGCTCGCGCACAAACCTCACGGCCGAGTTCGAGCAGATGGTGGGAGACATCCAGGCATTCCAGGACGGCTGGAGGAAGTTCATAAGCGGCCTGTCGGTGCCGCCTGCGGGCGAGACGAAGGGTGACACCTTCACGTCCAGTTCCATGGGATTCGAGATATCCAAGCCCGCTGGCTGGTCTTTCACCAGCGAAGGCAGCGAGGCCGGCTTCCAGACCGGCGCCGTCAAGAAGAACTCCGTGTTCGAAGTCCTCGTATACGCCAACTCGAACAATCAGGATGCCAAGACCTACGCCGCGTCGATGCGCAACAAGCTCCTGCGCGGCTACTCGAAGGTCGATTTGAAGGAAGGCGTCGTAAACGGCCAGAAGACCGCCGAGGTAACCTACTCGGACGAGGACAAGCGCGGCGGCAGGGGCAACGTCGGCGGCTCGTCCGGCGCCGTCTACAAGTACAGGGTCGTCGTCATAGCGACCGGCATGCGCATCTACGTCATCAGCTTCAAGGCCTTCACCAGCGTCTTCGATGCGGACGCGGCGGAGTTCGAGAAGGCTGTGCAGTCGTTCAAGCTGACCGAGAAATAGCGCGCCGGACGGCAGAGAAAACGAAGACCGTGCCGCAGAGGCACGGTCTTTTCCTGCATTGTGCGCTTGACAAGCACCTCGTTCTGCGTCTATATTCATGAAGCAGCAAGCCGGGTAAGTAGAGAGTAGAAAGTAGAGCTGCGGCCTTCTTCTCCTGCTCTACTGCTTAACTTTCTACTGTCTCGGCCGGAGGCCGCGGGGGTGTAGCTCAGTGGGAGAGCGACTGCCTTGCACGCAGTAGGCCGTCGGTTCGAATCCGATCACCTCCACCATGAAAACGAGAGGACCTGTCCCATGACAAAAACAGCCTTCGGTGCAGTGGCGTTGGCCGTTCTTGCTGCCCTCATCGGCTGTAGTCCCGGCTACACTATTGACCTCAACTCCAGGAGCATTGACTTCGACCTCGTGCCGCAGGAGACGCCTGTCGGATGGGGGCAGAAAGACATCGAGAAGAAAACAGGCGAGGCCGAGTGGGTCTTCTCCCCGATAAAAAACTATGAAATCGCAGGCCTGCTCATCGGCTCGGATACCCTGGACCACCCGATGCTTGGCGTTCTCGCCAGCAGCGCAGGCATTGTATGGAGCAAACCCGGCATAGAACTCGCCATGCAGTCGGGAGGCGAGCCGGACAAGACCAGGCTCTCCGATGAAGCGAAAGAGATTCTGCGCAAACACGGCTGCGCCGCGCCCTATTTGAATCAGCACACTGTCTCGTTCATAACCGTCGGCGCCTCGGAAGAAATTGACAGCGCCCTGCGCGGAGCCTGCGAAGGCTGCGGCATCTACCTCAAAGGCATGATTGTCAACGTCAAGTCCGCCAAGTACGAGGGCACCAATGTCAACTGCCCCTCGGGCGTCAAGTACCTCTACGTGACCGAGCTTCGCATAAATAACGAAACCTACCGCGCCCCTTGACGCAGGCGCCCTGCACGCAGCAGGCTACCGGTTCGAATCCGATCACTTCCCATTTTTTTCTAACATTCCTATAAACATCACAAGGTAGCTAACACAACATCAATCCTATAGTATAGATATGCATTGCTGATGCATTCCCGGGTTTCCAGAGGGAGAGGGTTTGTTCGAGACGCTGGGAGAGATGATACCCCTGTTTAAGGTGTTCGGGGTCTTTGCGGTCGTGGTCTTCATGATACGCATGAAGGTCCCGCTGGGCATCTCCATGATAACCGGCGCCGTGCTCGTCGCATTCCTCTTCAAGAGAGGTCCCATCTGGACGGGCAGGACGGTACTCGAAATATGCTGGGAGAAGGACACTGGCGCGTTCGTGCTGCTTATCGCGCAGGTGCTCGCGCTGTCCATGGTGCTGGAGAAATCCGGCCAGATAAGCCGCCTGACGGAGTCGCTTCGCGCCTTCGTCACGAACCGCAAGCTTGCCTCGGCGATTCTGCCTGCGATAGTGGGTTTTCTGCCGATGCCGGGCGGCGCGCTTTTCTCGGCGCCGATGGTCCAGGCGGCAACGGGTGACCTCATTCTCGATGAGCACAAGAAGGTCGAGGTAAACCACTGGTTCCGCCACATCTGGGAATATTCCTGGCCGCTCTATCCGGGGATTATCTACACGGCGACGCTGCTGCGCCTCGAAATCAAGCAGCTTCTTCTCATGATGTTCCCCCTGTCAATCATGGCGATTGCGATGGGATTCCTGTTCGTGATGCGCGGCGTAAAGGTCAGCGAGGGCGCGGCGCCGCCCGCGACCGGGCGGCGCAGGGCGGTCGGACGGTTCCTGTTCGAGTTGTCGCCGTTCATGCTGATTATCGCGCTCTACCTCGCAGCCGGCGTGCCGCTTCTGTGGTCCATGCTCGCGGCCCTCATCTACGCCGTCGTAATGAATCTTGCCCGCGGGAATGTCGGGCTGCCGCGGCTTCTGAAAGAAATCCTCACCTCGACCCACTACCTGAACTTCATAATCATGGCCTACGGCGTAATCCTTTTTGGCGAGATGCTGCAGGAAAGCGGCGCGGTCAAGGAGATATCACTCTTTTTCAAGAGTTCCGACTTCCCTGTGCTCATCGTCGTTACGGTGCTGCCGTTCGTAATCGGTTTCGTCGCCGGCATAACGATAGTCTACTGCATGACGACCTTCCCGCTGTTGCTGGCGCTACCCGCCGTCGGCGCGGACCCGATTCCATACATCGTCCTCGCCTTCACGGCGGGTTTCATGGGCACCATGCTCTCGCCGCTGCACGCGTGTCTCGTGCTGTCGAGCCAGTACTTCAAAGGCAGCATGGGCAGGGTGATTCTGAGGCTTGCGCGCCCGGCAATCGGAGTGCTCGCGATGGGATTCGCGCTCTGGCTGCTCTACCTTCACTGGCGGCCGTTCTGACGCCGCCGCTTCTTGACTGAACCTGCTATGATCCTTCTGGTTGCGGTTCCTGCTTCTTTTCTTCTTCGGGTTTGGCTTCTTCGGCCGGCTTTTCGCCTTCTGCCGGTTTTGCTTCTTCCTTCTTCTCTGTGAGTTCCTTGAGCGGCTCGACGGGCTCGCCCGCCTTCAGTTTCTTTACGCGGTCGGCGACCGGCGCGTCCGCAACTTTCTTGAGATACCTCTCGTAGAAAATAACGGCGTTTTCGATGTCGTTCAGGTACGCCTCGTAGAGTTCCGCGATTCGCTTCAGCGCGTCGAGCGCGAACACCCATTCCGAGTTTCCGAGGTACTTGTACTCGGTAATCGCCTTGTGGTAATCCTTGAGCTTCTCGAACGCCATGGCGAGCCGCAGGCGCGCCTCGTAGTGCTTCCTGTCGATGTTGATGACCTTCTTGAAGTACGTGACCGCGTCATCCCAGCGCTTGAGGTTCTCGTAGACCTTGCCGAGGTAGAAATACGCGTTCAGGGGCTTGCCGTCGAGCTTTGCGGCTGTCTTGAGCTCTTCCTCCGCATTGGCCATGTCGCCCTTTTCGAACATGGCTACAGCCAGGCCGAGCCTGGCCACGTACGACTTGCCGTCAACGGCCGCGGCCTTGCGGTAAAATTCTACCGCCTTGTCCCATTTCTTCTGCTGCTCGTAGCAGCGGGCGAGCCAGAGCCTCGGTTCAAGCTCATCCTTTTGGATTTTCGCGGCCCTGTTGAAGTTCTTCTCGGCATCGCCGTAGCGCGCGAGGTGGTAGTTCATCTCGCCGAGCCCGAGGTGGGCCTTGTAGAAGTCGTTCTTCACCTCTATGGCAAGCTTGAACTTCTCCGCCGCCAGCTCGTATTTCTTCTGCTTGGCGAGCGCTACGCCTTCTTCGTAGTATTCCTCGGCGGTCAGCTTCTTTTCCTGATTTTCCCTTTTCTTTTCCCAGTTTCTCGCGCGCCGGATGTTCTTCTTCGGTCCGGCTATCGCCCCGGCGGCAGGCAGCGCGACCAGCGCAGCCACAATCGCCCACGCAATCAGCTTTTTCATCCAGGTTCCTCCCGGTTTTTTAAGACATTTCTCTCGTATCTGACATTATAACTCCGGTTCCCGGGCACTGTTTCTCAATATTACAGATATTTCTTGTGAAATCCGCCGGCTTAAACAAACTTGAAAATACCGCAGGCAGTTGTGTATCTTTACAGGCTAACTGTCAGTGCGAACAAGAGGGGAGGACTGAAAATGAAGGTATGGCGATGCAGGATATGCGGCGACCCTTACGTGGGAGCGGAAGCGCCGTCGCACTGCCCCTTCTGCGGGGCGGAACGCAAGTATATAATCCCAGCCGCGGACTGGGTCGAGCCTGTCGTGGACTCGCTCTCCGACGTCTCGAAGGCGAATCTTGAGAGCGCGCTGGGCCTCGAGGTATCGAATGCCGAGTTCTATCTCGCGGCCGCGAAAGAGTCCGAGGGCAAGGACCACGAGGCGTTCGCCATGTTCAAGGCAATCTCGAAGGTCGAGGCCGAGCACGCCTCGACTATCGTGAAGCTCCTCAGGGTTGACAAGCCCTCCGTCAGCCACAGGCCGGAGCTGTCGAAGGGCAGCGTGCTCGAGAACATGAAGGATGCGCACGCGCGCGAGGCTCGGGCCATAAAGCACTACAGCGAGGCGGCCGAGGCGGCAAATGAGCCAAGGGTGAAAGAAGTCTTCGCCGCTTTCGTCGAGATTGAACAGACGCACCTCGATTTGAGCGAGTCGCATATGTAGCCGCCGGGGCGAGCGCAGGCGGGGCGGAATATCCTTGCATGTGCCCGGTTCTGCGCTAAAATCGGGGATGGCTACCAGTCAGACGCTTAGTGCGCCCGTAGCTCAGTTGGATAGAGCGTCTGCCTCCGGAGCAGAAGGTCGTGCGTTCGAGTCGCACCGGGCGTACTTGTTTCATCCGCTCTGTGAAGAGAACTCACCAATCACATCATAGTCTGCAGTTGACATGATCGGAACCCCTCGGCGGCATCTGTTCATCCGTCCGGAAAGGACTTCGATAAGGGGGGACGGGAAATAGCGCTTGCCGGCTACCGCGGCTTTCTGCCCTTTATCACGTAGAAGAAGCCCGCACCGCAACTGAAGTACGTGCCTTTCTCGATCTGCCGTCGGCAGGTGCGCCTCATTCTGCCGTAGATTTTCCAGGCGTGCCTGAACTCCTCCGGGTCGCCCCCGCCCGCGAGGAACTCTTCTTCCTGCTTCTTTCTCCAGAAGTTGCGCTCCTTCCGGTCGTTGGTTATGCCCAGGAAGTGCTTCGCCATTTCCAGGTTGTGCCGCTGCTCCGGGGTTTCGTAAGGCGGCTGCATCAGGTTGACCTTGTCATTGTTGCGGGCATCAATATCGACAAGCCCCAGTTTTTTCATCATCATCGGGACTTTCGACCCTATGTTCCAGTCGCCCCTCATGAGTTTGATGCGCCCCCTGTTGCCGACCAGCGCCAGTTTTCTCACGAGCAGCTCTTCCTCGATGCTCAACTCCGGCAGTGAGCTGTGCTTCTTCGCCATCATCGAGGATATGTTGTCCGGCTCCTTGCACACGACGAGCCCGCCGGGCCTGACAACGCGCGCCATCTCCGTCAGGACGAGTTCCGGCCTGCGCTGGTGCATGAGCAGGGTCTGGCACGTGGCGATATCTGCGAAACCATCCCTGAAAGGCAGCCTGAGCGCATTACCGGCAAGAAAAAACGCCTTACCCCTCCGCGCCCACTTCCGGGCATCTTTAGCTGCTTCCCGGAACAACCCGGTGGACCAGTCCACGCCGATGTAGCGCCCGCCGCGCCCGAAGTAGGGCCAGTACGTGTATCCGAGGTAGCCGAGGCCGCAGCCGACATCGACCACCGTCATGCCGTGTTTCATGCCGAGCCATGCCGCAAGCTTCTCGAGCGTGTCATCGAGCCACAGGAACTTGCGCTGGACCACGAGCATTCTCCTCCAGCGTTCCTGGGACCAGTCGGTTTTTCCGGCATCCTCGCTCACGTGCTGTCCTTTGGCAGGGAATGAGTCCCTGTCCGCTGCGGACCTACATCGCCGGAGACGGCGCGGGCCCTGCGTTTCGGCCCTGCGAGAATCAGACACGAGGCAACCCACAACGCGAACGTGGCGAAGAAGAACGATGAGTAGGCCAGCAGCAGCGCTGCCTGCCTCTTGCCCACTACGTCAGGAGAGGTGAGGTTGAAGACCACAAACGCACCTGCCAGCGTAACAAGCATGATCCGCCAGCGGCTGCGGCGCTGCGGGTCACTGCGGTACAGCATCAGATATCCCACCCCGGCGGCGAAGGGCAGCAGCAGCGCTACGAAGTGCGCCTTGCGCGACATGGGCGAGACCATGAGCATGAGAAGCAGCACTGCCCCGAGCTCGAGGGCCGTCAGGTCCCTCCTCTCTTTGTTGGCGGGATTGGCCCGCGCGCATAACGCCGTGGCAATTATGAGAGCGACACAGCCCGCGAGGACCATCTTCCAGACCGTGTCCTCCGGGAGGCTGGCGAAGTTCACCTTGATTTCGTAGTCGGTGTGATGCGCGGCGTTGGTATCGGTCAGGTAGCGCCCGGCGGCTGCCCGCAGCGACTGGCCCGCCTCCGAGTAGACCTCCGGCGCGTCGGTGACGGAAGTGAACGGCTCGACCATCCTGCCATAGAAGCTCGAGTACAGGTTCGAAGCGCGCGACGGTCCGAAACACAACATTGGCAGAAGCACCAGAGTGAACGCAAGCGCGAGCACCATGCCGCCTGCTGTCTTGAAAGCGCCCTTCAGCAGGAAATACAGCAGGAAGATGCCGGCTGTCATCTTTATCGAGGCGGCGAGGGCCATGATTATCCCGCTTGCCGCGTCCTGCTTCCGAACAAACAGGAAGAGAGATACCGCCACCATCGTGAATATCAGCGAGTTCACCTGCCCGTTCTGAAAGTCCGAGATTACGGGCCTCGCGCAAAGCAGCAGGACCAGCCCCGAAAGCAGGATGAGTCCCTCGCGCTTCGCGCCGGGCTGCGCAATCTTCACGCACAGCGCAGCGGAAGCGGCTATCCCCACGAACGAGATGATGAACCAGATAATGTAAAACGCTTTCCACCCCAGCGCCGCGACCGGCGCGCAAACAATCGCGAAGAAGGGCGGGATAATGTAGAACCTGCCTTCCTCGGAAGTGGGCGTTTTGTAGATATCAACCTGCCGGAAGGCGTAGCGTCCCGCGCCGTAGAAGACGCGAAGGTCGTTCCATCTGGCTTTCTCGCCCGCATCCGGGGCGTTGGAAAAGCCCGCCTTGCGCGCGGACTGCACGCCGAGCGCGACTCCCGCGAGCAGGATAAACACGACAACGGCGAATGCGGCAGTTCTTTTCAAATTCAAGCAATCTCCTCCGCCAGCCGCTCCATGTTAAGGCGCCCGAAAAAAACCTTCAAGCAGAAAAGCGCACCGGCAACGGACTTGCGAAAAAGACGCAGATGTTGTAAACACGGTCATGTAGGGATGGTTACCCGCGCCGCCTGCGGCGCGTCTTCGGGAACTCGACATGATAACGGCAGGAATCGACGCCGGCGCCCGGACTGTCAAGGCTGTCATTGCCAGGGAAGGCCGAATCATCGGCAGGGCGATGGAACCGTCCGGCACGGACACGGAAAGCTCGGTCAATGCGGCCCGCAACGCCGCATTGAAGGAAGCCGGTATCAGCCGCGACGACATCGAGAAAATCGCCGCCACCGGCGCTGGCCGCAGGCGTATCTCATTCATACCGGACAGCATAACGGAAATCGCTGCAGCCGCCGGGGGAATGCACGCCCTGCTGTCCGAAGCCCGGGTTATCATCGACGTCGGTGCCGAAGAGGGCAGGGCGGTCAGGATAGACGAGAGCGGCAGGGTCGTCGATTTCGCCGTAAACGACAGGTGCGCGGCCGGCGCGGGCGCGTTTCTCGAGGCTATGGCGCGCTCGCTCGAAACCACAGTCGAAGAACTCGGCACACTCTCGCTCAAATCGACCGGGATGGTGCAGATAAACTCCCAGTGCGTCGTCTTCGCCGAGAGCGAGGTCGTGACCCTGATTCACGCGAAAACACCGAAGGAAGATATCGCGCGCGCCATCTATGACTCCATAAGCGGACGTATAGCGTCCATGGCGCGCCGCATCGGCGCCGGCGGAAAAATCGCGCTCGCGGGAGGGCTCGCAAGGAACGCCGGCTTCGTCGAATCGCTCGGGCGAAATCTCGGAGCCGAAATGCTCGTCCCGGATGAGCCGGAGTTCGTCGGCGCATTCGGCGCGGCCCTCGCCGCTGCTGGAAAACAGGCGGAACAGTAGAAACCTGAAGAGGCTGCCGTGGCAGAAGAATTCTGGAGATGGACCGAGAGCCGCTGGACCAGCCCCGACATGACATGGGAAGACGCCGGGCTTATCACGGCCGGAGTCGATGTAGGGTCCGTCTCGTCACAGGCCGTCGTCTGCTGCGACGGCAGGCTCTTCTGCTACTCCAACGTGCGCACCGGCTCCGACAGCCCGGAATCGGCCCGGAAAGCCATGGACAGGGCGCTCGAAGGCACCGGCCTCGCGCTCGAAAAGATACGATACGTCGTCGGCACCGGCTACGGGCGCGTCAACGTCCCGTTCGCCGACCGGACGATAACCGAAATATCCTGCCATGCCCGCGGCGCGAACGAGATTTACGGGCCGTCGCTGCGGACGGTCCTCGACATGGGCGGCCAGGACTGCAAGGCCATCCGCTGCGACGAGCGCGGCAAGGTCACCTCCTTCCTCATGAACGACAGGTGCGCCGCAGGCACTGGCCGCGGCATGGAAGTCTTCGCCGACCTGCTCGGCATTCCCATAAGCGAAATCGGCGATGTCTCGCTTACGGTCGAGGAGGAGCCGCCTCCCGTTTCTTCGACCTGCGTCGTATTCGCGAAATCCGAGGCGTCCGGCCTCCTGCGCGAGGGATGGCCCGCAAACAGGGTGGCTGCCGCGTACTGCTCCGCCATGGCGCACCGGGTCTTCACCCTGCTCAAGCGCCTCGGCGTCGAGCCGAACTTCGGCGTAACCGGTGGTATCGCCAAGAACAGGGGCGTCATGGCCAGGCTGGAGCGGGAGATGGGCCTGAAAGCCCTCGCGCCCGCTTGCGATACCCAGCTCGCAGGCGCGCTCGGCGCCGCACTTTTTGCTAAAGACCTTGCCGATAAAGAGATAAAATAGTAAACTGCAGACAGTGAAACACAGAGAAGTACACGGAGGTAAGTGATGGACCTCTCGGAACAGGTCAAGCTCAGGCCAATGAAGACGGAAGACCTCAAGGACATATCCCGCATAGACCAGGAAATCCTCGGCACAGCCAGGCCCGCCTACTGGGAAGATAAGATATCCGCACTCGAACAGCGCAG
Organism: uncultured Planctomycetota bacterium; assembly: GCA_964641955.1. Classification (GTDB taxonomy): domain Bacteria; phylum Planctomycetota; class SKW154; order SKW154; family DAOVDS01; genus CAZXNM01. The sequence goes on along the minus strand of CAZXNM010000002.1, from coordinate 167,220 downwards.
CGGCATCGCGCCCCTCGTCGCCGAGATTGACGGCAAGGTCGTCGGCTTCATAATAGGCGAATCCTCCGGCTGGGAATACGGCGTGCCCGAGGAAGTCGGCTGGATACACACAATCGGCGTGGACCCCGAATACCAGGGCAAGAACGTAGGCCCGCTCCTGGTGCGCGAATTGCTCGACAGCATGAAGAAGGTAGGCGTCTCCGTAGTTTACACCCTCGTGAACTGGAAGGAAGGCTCGCTGCTGCGCTTCTTCGACCGCATGGGCTTCGACCGCGGCGACATGCTAAACCTGCAGAAAAGGCTCTAATCGAGATACAGCGGCCCGCGTTCCGACAGAAGCTCGTGCCCCGCGCCGGTTATCAGGATGTCGTCCTCGAGCCTCACGCCGAACTCGCCCGGCAGGTAGATTCCCGGCTCCGCCGTCAGCACCATCCCCGGCTCCAGAGGCGACTTGTTCCCCTCGGCGCATATCGGCAGCTCGTGGAAATCCAGCCCCAGACCGTGCCCGCCGCGGTGCGTGAAATACTCCCCGTAGCCCGCCTTTTCGATGACGGCCCGCGCCGCGAGGTCTATCATCTCCGCGGGCTCGCCCGGCTTCGCCGCCTCGATTGCCGCAAGCTCCGCGTTGTTTACGATGCGGTACACCTCGCGCATCTTCGCCGAAGGCTCACCGAAAAAGAACGTCCTGGTCAGGTCCGAGCGGTATCCCTCGACCCGGTCGCCCGCGTCGATTACGACTGCGTCGCCGTCCTGCAGCTTTCGCGCGCTCGCAATCTCGTTCGGCATCGAGGTCGTAAGCCCGAACTGGACCATTGCGCTTGGTCCGTAGATTTTAGAGAACTCGAGTTCCGTCACGCCCCCGGCAAGCTGGCCCGGTACTTTTTCCATTCTCGCGCGCGTGCGCGCCGCAGCCTCGCGCAGGCATTCGACCTCCGCCTCGCTCTTTATCGCCCTGACCGCATCGGTCACGGGCACGGGGTCCGCCAGCCGCGCTTCCGGCATCGCCTTGACGAGCGCGTTGTAGTGGTAGTAGTTGGTGGTAAGCTCCAGCGCGAGCTTCGCCTTCTTCGCCTTCGCCCCGCATTCTTTCTCGATGACCTGCGCGACGAGCGCGTACTGGTCGTCCACGTCGGTCCACGTGTGGACTTCGGCCTCGACCGGCCCGCTGCCCATCTTCGCTTCCTCGAAGGCCGGGCCCATGAGAATCAGCCTGCCTTCGCGCGTGAGAATCGCGACAAGCAGCCGGTAGCGCTCGCGCATGAACTTCATGCCCGTGAAATAAGTGAAGCACGACCCCGGCAGGACCAGAAGGCAGTCGATGCCGTTCTGCTTCATCGCTTCGACGCAGCGCCCGACCCGCTGCTTGTACTCTCCAGCCCCTATCCTCGGCATATCCAACCCCGCTGTCCAACCCGCGATACTTCCCCATAATACCGTCCCGCCCGCACCGTTTCAACCACCGGTAACAACACAATACTTGATTGCGTATGAATGCGCAGGACAGGCCGGGTGAGAGTGGAAACTGGCATCGGGACTATCCCGGAAGAACGGATACCTATGGCACCTTGAGAGTCTTTCGCCAGTCCTTCACTTCCCTCCAGCACATATTTGACTGGATTTATGGAAGGAAAACGTGCCTTGAGTCGTATAAATGGTAGTAACGGCGCTCTGGTGCAATTCAGGAGGCCCCCGGATGAAGGCGAAACACGTGAAGCGGTCGCGCGTGCCGGCGTATCCCACCAAGCTGCAGATTCTCGCAAACCCGAAGCTGCTTGAGCAGAACATCCCGCCGGCATGGAAGACGGGGCTCATGGCGGGCGCAGTGTCTGTCTTCCTCGCTGCGAACACCCTCGGTTGCAGCTCCGACAAGCCTTCATCCCAGAAACCTTCCCCCGTCGAAAACACCGGCTCGATAGTCGCCCCGATTTTCGAGCACGGCGATGGCAGAGGAGGAAGCGGTTGTGTAAGCGTGGTACCCCCGGTCTTTCTTTCCGAAGAGGAAGCTCTGCAGGTCATCTCGGAGGAACTGAGTAAGCAAGGCATTGAACTCTCCGAGCGCAATGCACAGTGGGATGTAGTAATTCCACGCCGCTACAGGAAATACAATCGCGAAACACAGGAGAATGATGCTGTCGAAGATTATGACAGAGGCAAACCTCTCAATGTGGATGCCATTGATACTGAGCGCAAGATAGCTGTCGAGTTCGTATCAAGATCGGAACACGACGACCTGGGTGGCTTCACATTTCCGCCGGGTGTGTCGGCCAGCGCAAAGTCCTACGACTTCAAGGAGACGGCTGCGTTCCTCGCAAAGCGAGTGAGGGAGGAGAAGAAGGAGGGTATTTACTTCGGGGCATTCTACGACCCATTCCACTATGCTGATTTCAAGCCCGTCAGAGGCACACGCTCGGAAGAAATGAGGCGGCTCCGCGAAAAAGCCATTCAGAAAGCTCGCGAGAACTCCATACGCCTCCTGCGCGAGCAGGTCAAGGATTTCGTGGACTGGCTCAAAGCACAGGGGGCGATTTGACATTGAATCCGAAACCGTTGAAGCGCTGCAGGATACCCGCGTACCCGACGAAGCTGCAGGTTCTCGCAGACCCGAAACTGCTCGAGAAAAACATCCCGCTGGGCTGGAAGACGGGCCTCATGGCGGGCGCGGTTACTGCCTTTCTCGCGGTAAACGCGATGGGCTGCACTAGTGAGGAGCCTTCCACACGGCTGCCGGAAGGACTGGTAGTCGCACCCATCTCCGAGCACGGCGATGGGAGAGCCATAGCAGGCTGCGTAGTCGTGGCTCCACCTGCCTTCCTCTCTGAGGAAGAGGCCTTCCAGGTCATCACTAGGGAAATGCGCAAGCACGGGATTGAGTTTTCGGAGAAAGATGTCCCCTGGGATGTAGTTATCAAGCCGGATGACTTTCCTTTCAAGAATGAAGGAGTTGACGAGAAACTCTGGGAAGCGATGGAAAGGCTCGGCCCCGATGAACACGACAAGTTGATTCGAGAGCACCTCAAAGGCGAGCCCCTGATGGTGGACGGGTTCGACCCGAAGCGGAAAGTTGCTGTCGAGTTCATATCATGTTGGGAACATGCTAATAACTATGGTTCTGGAACGGGGGTTGAATACAACTTCAAGAAAGTAGCAAATGCCTTGGCTGAGCTGGTGGGCAGAAAAAGCCGGAGGAATGCCTTCTTTGGTATCTTCTACGACCCTGAGAACAACCGCTCCCGGGAATCGCTGTATGGGGAGCTTGAGAGGAAAGGCGTGGAAAATCGAGAGATAAAGCGGATACTGAAAGAAAAGCGCGAGGAGGCGCGGCAGGAGTCGCTGAAGCTCCTGCGCGAGCAGGTCAAGGATTTCGTGGACTGGCTCAAAGCACAGGGAGCGATTTGACATTGAATCCGAAACCGCTGAAGCGCTGCAGGATACCCGCATACCCCACGAAGCTGCAGATTCTGTCAGAACCGAGACTTCTTGAACGCAATTTGCCCGCGGCATGGAAAACCGGCCTTATGGCAAGCGCGGTATCCGTCTTCCTCGCCGCGAATGCTCTCGGCTGCGCTTCGCCGAGCCGTGCTGAGCAGGAGCCGCCTGCTGAGTCGCAGGTAGATGAAAGAGATGAACTCAAAGACAAGTTCCCCGGCAGCAAGTGGGTTGCGCCGATCTTCGAACACGGCGATGGTAGGGCTGTAGACGGCTGCGTCGTCGTGTCACCGCCCGTCTTTCTTTCCGAGGAAGAGGCCATGCGGGTGATTGCAGAGGAGATGAAGAAGCATGGCGTCACGCTGTCCGCAAGGAATACGCCCTGGGATGTCATGATACCCCCACCTGATTTCGGGTCACCGGCCCTGTGTTTCCAGAATGAAAGCCAGTACGAGAAGCTCCTCAAGTTCATGGCGGCGAAGAAGTCTCGCGGAGACATGGACAAGGCCTGGGAGGAGTACAAGGAGGCCGAGCCTCTCTGCTTGGACGGTCTCGACCAGGAACACAAGGTCGCTGTTGAGTTCGTATCGCACCGCCAGTATCCGTGGCCATACATCGGCTCCTCGGTTGGTGAATACAGGCTCAAACATTCAGCCAATGCCTTGGCGAAATATGTGAGCGAGAGAAGCAAGAAGGAAGTGTATTTCGGCACGTTCTACGACCCGGGGAACAACTTCCCTCGAAGGTCACTTGCCGGAGACCTGATTGAAAAAGGCCTCGAAGAAGAGGAAATCAAGAAGATACTGAAGCAGAAGCACGAGGATGCGCGACAGGAGTCGCTGAAGCTGCTGCGCGAGCAGGTCAGGGATTTCGTGGACTGGCTCAAGGCACAAGGGGCGATTTGATATGCACCTGACGCTGCACCTCACGACTTCGTGCAACATGAGGTGCTCGTACTGCTATTCCCCGCCCCGCCCCGGCGACGGCATGTCGCGGGAGGTGGCGTACGAGGCGCTGGAGCTCGGGGCGAGGCTGAACTCCGGGTCGTGCGGCATCGTGTTTTTCGGCGGGGAGCCGCTCCTTCACAAGGACCTGATAGCCGCGACCGTCCGGCGTGCCCGCGAGATGGAAGCGCAGCGCCGGGGCGGCTTCCACTTCAAGCTTACGACGAACGGCGTGCTGCTCGACGAGGAGTTCCTCGAGTTCTCGGTCAGAAACGACATCCTCGTAGCCATGAGCTTCGACGGGGTACGCGAGGCGCAGGACAGGCACAGGCGCTTTCCCGACGGGTCGCCGACGTTCGACTTCCTGCTCGAAAAGCTCAAGCTCCTCCTCGCCGTAAGGCCGTACGCCAGCGTTCTCATGGTGGTGAATCCGGACACCGCACGCTACTTCTCGGAGTCGGTGTCCTTCCTTCTCAAGCTGGGCGCGAAGTACCTGATTGTCTCGCTCAACTACGCCGCGCCTTGGGGTAAATCCGAACTTCGAGTTCTTGCCCGCCAGTACAGGCGCCTCGGCGCCCTTTACGTGAAGTGGACGCGGCAGGGCAGGAAGTTCTACCTGAGTCCGTTCGAGGTGAAGCTCTCATCGCACATCAACCGCCACTGCTATCGCAAGGAGCGGTGCGAGCTGGCGCGCAGGCAGATTTCAGTGGACCCGCAGGGCTATCTCTATCCGTGCGTGCAGTTCACGAAAGCGGGTCCGGAAAGTTCATGGTGTATCGGGAACGTCCGCGATGGGATTGATGAGCAGGCGAGAATGCGCATCCACGATGCCTCCGAGAAGGAGAAGGAAGTCTGCGAGGATTGCGCGATAAAGGACAGGTGCAACAACTCCTGCGGCTGCCTCAACTGGCAGACGACCGGCTCGGTAAACACCGTCTCGCCCGTACTCTGCGCCCACGAACGGATGCTGACACCGATTGCGGACAGGGTCGGCAAAGTCCTCTACGGAAAGCGGGATCCCCTCTTCCTGCACAAGCACTACAATTCCGCTTACCCTGTGCTGTCGCTGATTGAGGATGCGGCCTCAAATACGATGGAGCCAAACTCCGACGTATGAGATGGCAGGCCATGTTAGTCTGGGAATACCGCTCCCCATATCTCCGGTGTTTCCATATCCCCCTTGCTTACACGCTACAAATCAAGCATCATGTCCCCAAAGACTCCTAACTTCTTGGTGTGCAATGCCTTGCGCGCCGCCTGTGTTCTGTCTCCTGTATTCTGAGTTCTGACATCGCGCTTGAAGTGTAGTGATTTTGGACAGGTTCTTACAGCAATTTACAAATCCCGGCCCGCCTCCAGCGAGGATGCTTGTTGCCACAACTCTCTTGACAGCAGGATGTTACGCCTATCTGGCTGAATTGTATGGCATACTGCAGAGGGGTTTTCTGGGGAAATTTCTTGTAAAAATATGACGTAAACCCTTGTCGGATATAGGATTCTTGTTACAAACGAGATTCACGATTCGACTTATCGCCTTTCGTTTGGGGCCCCCGCTACGCGACCCCAAACCCCGGCGATTCGGCGCTGAACCGGAACTGCGCCGATTTGTAAAAACTCGCCGTAAGTCCTTTGACAGCACCAACTCCATCTACAAGCTGTAATCTCACCGCAGAGGCGCGGACTCGTGCTACGTAGCGAAGAGCCACTTCGCAGAGTAGTAGGGCACAGAGGACCGCAGAGAAGGCACTCTTTTGGTTGGGAAGATGAGATGGCAGAGGTCACAGAGGCAGCGCCAGTACTCAAGCCTCACGCCTCAAGTTCACCCTTCGCAGTAATTCTGCTACGGAGAACGGGTCTCAAGCCTGTTGCGCATAGGGCTTGCAGTGGGGAGGGAGCTGCGTATAATGGTGCCGGAGGCAGGCGTGGCTGACGAATACGAGGATGTACGGCACAGGATGGTCGAGCGGCAGATAGCCGCCCGCGGGCTGAGGCACGAGGGGGTGCTGACGGCCATGAGGAAGGTGCCGAGGCACATGTTCGTCGATGAGCGCAGCCGGGGCCATGCCTACGAGGACAGGCCGCTGTCGATAGGAGAGGGGCAGACAATAAGCCAGCCGTACATGGTGGCTATTATGACTGCGGCCTTGATGCCGGGGCGGCGGGATGTGGTGCTGGAGGTGGGCACGGGCAGCGGGTACCAGGCGGCCGTGCTGGCGGAGCTTGTGGCGAAGGTCTATACGATGGAAAGAATCGCCTCATTGCAGGATAAGGCGAGGAAAGTGCTTGACGAGCTGGGATATGCGAACGTAGAATTCATGGTCGGCGACGGCACTGTGGGATTGGCGGAGCACGCGCCGTACGAGGGGATAGTGGTGACGGCGGGTGCGCCGCGGGTGCCGGAGGCGCTGAAGGCCCAGCTTGGCGAGCGGGGCCGGCTGGTGATACCGGTCGGCTCGCGGCACTACCAGGAGCTGGTGCGCGTGACCAGAAGGGGCGAGAGCTTCTACGAGGAGAAGATGGAGGGTTGCGCGTTCGTGCCGCTTATCGGGCAGGAAGGCTGGGGGAAAGACGTCTAAGATACAGACGGGGCGTGGCTCAGTTTGGTTTAGAGCGCAGCGTTCGGGACGCTGAGGTCGCTGGTTCGAATCCAGTCGCCCCGATTTTTATCACGACTAATATCCATTCCAATACATTCAAGATTTGTCTTGATGCATACGTATACTCCCGGTCCATGCAACTTAGGACAGACTTGGTCTGAGCATTTCTTGACCATCAACGGCAAGCTTGTTATATTCAGCAGAGAAATCCCTGAAGCATTGATGTGCCAGCAATGCCTATCCGAGGGTCGTTGCGAGCATAGAGAAAGGGCCAAATTGAGGCATACGCCACGACATAAGCCTTTTGGCTATGAGTATGCTTTCTACAAACGATGGAACGCTTTACACCGCATTTACCTTCGCATATTTGGCTTCTACGGACTTTCCCTGCATGTAAGGTGGCACTGGATGCAGGAAAAACTCAAAGAGTTCTCGCCTCAGTCTATACTCGATATCGGTTGTGGCGTTGGCCTGCAGAGTTTTGCAATGGCGAGACTTTTCCCCAAAGCCAAGATTATCGGCATAGACACAGATAAGAAGCTCATGCTTGATGCCAATGAAACAGCTGAAAGAAGAGGAATGAACATAGAATTCAGGCAAGCGGACGCACTTGATGCCATTGCCTCCATGCCGACAGGTTCCGTGGATTTAGTGGCCTGTATAGAAGTGCTCGAGCTTGTGGAAGGTCTCCAGATAATATTAAGAGAGATTCACAGAGCACTAAACCCAAACGGTGGTGCAGTCATCATTCATGTTGCGAGTCTGCGCAAGTTGCGACCAGGAGACCGTAATCTCTTTACGATTGACTCCCTGGCCAAGGTGCTCCAAGTAGCCGGCTTTAAGAACATCAAGAGCGAGTACACATCGGGCGGATTACACGGTGCGCTCCTGAGGCTGCAGCAGCTTGCGGGACTTAAGCTCCGTCCTGTTATCGTCCCGCTGTTGCTAATGCTCGCAAAACTCCAGGGAACTTCGCGCGCACCAAGCAAGTATATCGGGTGCGTGGCAAGGGTTTGAGATATACTGGTGGACTCATATGGTCAGGGTCAACTTCATACTTGACACACCCAGCCCTCATATGACCGATTTTATTGAGGCTATTTCACGCCGGGATGACTTGGATGTGCACCTCTTCTATCTACTCCCCGCCAATAAACGATTTATGAAGAGAGTCAGGCGTATCCCTAATATTAGAACTACCGTGTTATCAGGACGCGATTTCCCTTTCAATAAACTCGGCTTGCTTGTTAACACGGGTATATTTCAGGCTATTGCCAAGAAATGCGATATTACTGTTGTCTCTGCTGGATTTGTCAATCCCATAGCGCAGATAATCGTTAGATGGCTTTCTCTTGCTGGCAAGCCCTGGGTTTACATGAACGAAGTACCGCGTCTTGACAGGGGTAAGGCTTTCATCCGCGCTTTTAAGTCTATTGGCATTGCGCCAATTAGCAGGCAACCGTTAGCGATTCTCGCCATGGGGCACGAAAAGAGATGGCGACAAGTCGCGCATTATGGAGTGCCTCTCTACCTGTGCCCTTTCTACTGTGATTTTTCAAGATTCCAAGCAATACGCCAACACGAACAACTTACCGGCCCTTTGCGGCTCCTTTTCGTTGGAGAACTCAATGATAAAAGAAAGGGCCTTGATATTCTCCTGAAGTCACTTCAAAAACTGAAACAGGGAGAAATCTTTCTCAGAATCATCGGAAATGGCGCACTCAGAGATGACTTTGAGCACAAAGCGAAGTCTTTACTTGGTAATGATGTCCAATTTCTCGGTCACGTTCCATATGACGAGGTGCATCACACGTTCAATAACTCTGATCTCTTTGTGCTTCCTACCCGCCACGATGGCTGGGCCATGGTTGTTCCCGAGGCCCTTGCCGCTGGCTTGCCGGTAATCTCTACGACCGCCTGTGGCGCTGCTTTGCATTTTATTCGGAACGGGTATAACGGTTTCATTGTTGAACCGGGAGATGTTGAAGGAACAGCCAAAGCCATTCAGTTCTTTCTTGATAAAAGAGAACAGCTACCCCAATTCTCCGGCAATGCCAGGAAAAGCGTAGAAGGTCATACACCGGAGAAAGGTGCCTGCTTGTTCTCGGACATACTCCACCAGGTAACGGGCAAACCCGGAGGCCCGGAAATCGCAGTGCAGCCCATGATTGACGAAGCTCGACGGGAAGCGGATATTCTTCCTCGCAGCCTGCGTTTCAGACTGCGGAGCTTTGGCCGCAAGGTGTTTCTGCGTTGTGCAAGTTTTTTCTCCCGGGCATCCCACTCTTCACCTCTGACCGATAAGTGTGAAGTTCGAATCCTCAACTACCACTATGTATTTCCCGACCAAGTGGCCAACTTCAGAAGCCAAATAGAAGCAATTACTGAACATGCTCGGTTTATCTCCCTCGAAAAGGCATACGAGTATCTCACAGCCGGCGGACCGGCAGGCAGATACTGTGTTATCACCTTCGATGATGGTTTCAGAAACGTGATGCAGAATGCACTGCCGGTTCTGGATGAGATGGGCATTAAAGCTGCTTTTTTTGCCTACACCGACTTTGCGGATAGCTCTAACAATACTGCACTTGCCCTGTCAATCTGTAAAAGGGTTTTGCATCTCAGAGGATTCCTCAAGCCCATGTCCTGGGAAGACCTGGCTGAATTGCTCCAGCGAGGTCATTCTATTGAGAGTCACGGCATATCACATGTCCCGCTATGGAAAATGGGCCCGGAGGCGGCAGCCCGGGAAATGGAAGAATGCGGCTCCGTGATAAAGCACAGATTGAATATCAGCCCATCTTTCTTTGCATTCCCTTACAAAGCGCCTCCCGATATTGCTAATGGCTCTTGGGACAATGTTCTCTCTCGTACCGGGTACAGGGCGTTTCTGAGCACCTGGCGGGGCCCCAATCTCTCGGGAGGCAGTCAATTCTGGCTCAGGCGCGAAACATTATCTGCTCAGTGGCCTATTTGGATGGTTAAATATTTTGTATTCAGGGGCCTTCGCGGGAGGGCGAGATAAACAGGTAACAGCCTGCTCGTATGGATGTTGGGTCTTACTAACCTATTATTGTGGGTGGCGTTGTGTGTGGCGGTAATGCTTTATGCCGGCATAGCGCTTTTCTTTGCCCTAAGAGGCAAAATTGGCATGGCGATGATGCTGGCGTTTTTCCCGGCTTCGGGGCGTTTCATCACTTCGCAATTCCTTGGTAGTTATGCATATACGGTTAGATGGGTACTTTTTTTTAGTTGTTTCCTTATCATCTTCATCGCACTGGTGCATCTGAAGCTTAGCGGTCAGCGCCTCCGACCGCTCAAGGTATTTTGGCGGCCAATTGCGCTGATTGCCTGGTGCTGGGTAGTTGTGCTTACCGCCGTAGACCCCGCCATGAGCCTACTGGTCGCCGGAAGCCTATCGGTAGGCTGGATGCTGATGTTCATTATGATACCCCAATTTATTAACCACGCAGATATTCGAAAACAGATTGTCTTCTCCTATATACTAAGCATTCTGCCGCTTCTGTTAACAGTGTTCGCCGAACTTTTTTACCATCCTACTGTGTTGTTCTCCGCCAGCAAGCCCGGATGGGATTACTGTAATCCTTGCACAATTGCCCAGAACATAGCACCGGTTGTGATCTTCTCAATTGCTCTTATGTTCTGCGCAACAAATCGGACAACAAAGCTTGTGTGGACCTTGCTGGCCGTTGTTACCTCAGTGATGCTCCTGGCCATTAAGGCCAGAGCGCCTTTGCTTGCGTTGACAATTGCTTTGATCGTGTTCTTTCTTTTCACAAAACACGCGCCTATTAGAAGAGCTTTAAGGCTTGCAGCTATCGGGCTTCTGCTTGTTGCCGGTGCAGTCATACTTGCATTTCCAGATGACTCAGCCCGGTGGGCAACGTCCGATGTCTTGAAAATCAGAACTGCTTCAGGCAAACCGCGCAGCTTCGTTGAATTCACTTCTACCCGAAGCATCACCATGATGAGTGGGCTGCGCGAGTGGAGCAAGCACCCGATACTCGGCACAGGATTGGGTGCCAAAGTCAGACATCCCATCCACCAGTATAAATGGGATATCCGGCTCGGAACAAGCAGCTATTTAATTATACTGAACGAGACAGGTGCAGTCGGTCTTGTGCTGCTTGTTGTGCTGTTGATAGCGGGAACAGCAGGCGCTTACCGAACGTTGAGAGAACCATTGAACCTGCAAGACAATATCTTGGCACTCGCCTCTTTCTCAATTATTGTTGGTTTCCTAATCCATGCATTGATTGATGATGCTTTATCGTCGTTTGGGTCCTCTGTCGGTGTATTGGTGTTTTGCCTGCTTGGATTAGGAGCTAACTCTCAGGCCTTCGTGCATATGGAGAAGGAAAGTACTGGAGTATCGTCAGGGAAGCAAGTTATTTTACCAAAGAGACCTTAGTTTCCTTAAGAGCTTTCGGTACAGAGGCTTGTTGTACTGGTCTGGAAGAGTATCGGGATTCCATAGGAAATCAGATGTGACCCTTCTTATTCTCTGTCTGTTTCTGAGTACGCGAGGTAACCCCCAGACGCCATGCCACAGCCCTCGGATGAACCCGGGAAGGGTCCGCTGCTTGATACTTGCGTTTAAGACTGCCGCCATGGCGCGAATGCAGAAGACAATGGACTTGACCCATGGAAAATAAATCGAATAAACCCACAGGTAGTTTCTCGTCCACAGCATTGCCCTGCGATTAGTGTGCCTGTCTGAGTCGGTCGTGACATGCTGCACAGACACTATGTCCGGGCAGTACAAAATCTTGAATCCATGGTTTAAAAGCCTGACAGACAGGTCGTACTCCTCGCAGAACACGAACAACTCTTCTCTGAACCCGCCCGCCTGTTGCACAACTCCCCTGCGAAAAGCGGCGCCGCAACCCCAGAATGCACAGACTTCCCCTTTCATGCCTTGTGTTGACACACCTCCGTCGTGGGTGCGCACAATCTTGAACGTCAACACTCCGATATCTTTTTTCTGATCAAATCTCTCGACGACCTGGGGCAGGCAGTCGGTCCCAATTTCAGAGTCGTCGTCCAGAATCACGATGTAGTCACCCTTCGCCGCGGCGAAACCCTGATTTCTCGCTGCGCATGCCCCCCGATTCTCAGCATTGGCAATAACGCGAACTTGTGGAAAATCACTTTCGAGCATTTCCACCGTGCCATCAGTTGAGTTGTTATCAACGACGATGACTTCAATGCTCGGGTATGTTGACCTCTGAATGCTCTCCAGGCACCGCCTGATATCCTCCATGCGGTTCCAGGAGACTATGACGACGGAGACCAGATGGATTGCATCAATTTCTTTGCTTTGCTTGGCATCTCTTTCCATCGGCCGATTACTATCACTAATCTGTGGGTTTAACCAAGTCCTGCAAGTCCAACCTATGATGTTCTTCTCGCAACTACTGTCCCGGTAACAGCGAACTCTCTCGAAACCATGGCCGCAATTGTATTCACGGTAAGCTTAAACAACTTACTCAGCGCTCTTACCTTCTCTTGCTTCATCATTTCCCTTATGAACTGAGCCGTGAGATTGGACCATAGACGGAGATAGAGGACACGAAAACCAAAGCGTCGCAGCAGGTAACAGATGCTCTGGCCATCGAAGTAGTATAGGTGGTAAGGAACGCTTCGCGAATGCAACACTTGGCCAATCACTTGCCTGAGGCGCGAAAAGGGCGTATTCAACTCAGTCGGGAATTCCAAGAGCACCACGCCGTTCTTCCCTAATACTTGCCGGATTTTATACATGAAATCCATAGGGCGCGCAACATGTTCAATTACATGTCTGCTATAAATTACATCAAACGTCTCTTCCGAAAAATCATGGTCTTCAAATCTTCCTGAGTGCACTGTCAAACTGTGATACTTGCGGCTACGTTTCGCCATCTGGTCATTTGTCTCAACACCTGTAACGTCGAAGCCGGCCCGCTCAAAGGTTATCAATGCTGCGCCTCCGGCGCTTCCAATCTCAAGTAACTTCCGCCCTACTGAGAATCTCCTCACCAGTCTCAGCGGGACCGACGGAGCACCCTTCCACGACAGGTCAATGCTCTTTGAAGACACAATGCCCTCAGTATCATACATTTCCTCAAAGAAATCGATGTTCTCATAGAATGTTGAAATCTCTTCATCGCTAGGCATTGGTGAAAGCCGACCAAGACCACAACGAGTGCATTTGACAATCCAATGTTCTTTTTCTTTGTAGTCTATGCAGTATGGTAGCCTGGCATGAAAACCATTATCACAGACTGGACATCTCTCTCTTGCCATGTGGCGTACCTATTCGGACAAGAAATGTGACGCTTCCTTAGCCAAAGACTTGTTTTCCAACATGACGAATATCCACAAGTCGTATTCCACGAAATACAAGAACCGCAATAGAGTATGCAAGAATCCCCAATAACACAGTAAGACCAAAACTTAGAGACTTCGCAAGAACTATAACAGCACCCATCACACACGACGCGCCAAGAACTCCAATTAGACGTCTCTCCAGAAGGCCTCGTACCTTTAGCAAGCAGTACCCAACGGCAAAAACCTCTGCCGTGACAGTAGAAACAGAGGCACCCTCTGGGCCCCACATTGGTATCAATACCGCGTTTGCACCTATGTTTACTATCGTCGCGCCCGTCATAACCGCGAAGAATCTCATTTCATGGTTCATTGCAACAAAGAAGTGCTTAGCCATGCCGGACATGAACATAAGACCGACTGCCAGCGCGAGAATCCTCAACGGCCAGACTGATGCATGATACCCGGTTCCGTAGAAAAGGGCAATGATGTCGTCCGCAAGAAGCCAGATTCCCACTGCCAGCGGTATCCCAAACGAATACAGAAGCCTCGTACCAAGCCTGATAAGGCGCAGAGCCTTCTCGCGGTCCTCCTTGTAGAGTCTCGACACAGCTGGAAATACGCTGTCAACCAGCAGGTTGGGTACAAGCAGCGCGATTATCATGAATTTCGCCGCAGCACTGTAGATACCTGTCGCTGTATCGCCCTTGATAAGCGAGAGCATCACGATGTCGAAATTGAAGTAAAGCATTCCCATCAAGAAGGAGAATCCCAGAGGCAATGAGGTTTTGAGGAGTTTCTTCCAGAACGGTAGGGCTAAGGAAAGCCTGATTGGCCCGAAGCGCTTTCTGTAATATGTAACAAGAATCAGCTCGCCGACCAAGTGAGAAAGAAGCACTACTAACGCGACATGAGGCAGCCGCTCGTAGCCCGAGACAAGCAGCGGTATTAGCGCCAGGTAGATTGCGCCTGAGATAAGCTCGAAGACAGTGAGAAATTGCATTCTCTCCGTGCCGCGGAAGACCCAGTCGAGATTAAAAGCCCCTGCAATCAAAACGAGACCATAAAGCAATATGAAAAGGCTCGCGAAACAGCCCCTGGAGAAAATCAGTACAAGCACAATGAGGAGGAGATATGCCCCCAGGCCGAGAACGAGCCGAAGCGGCACGATGGCATTGACATACTTCGGCACATCCTCACGCGAACGCGCAATCTCGCGCTCTCCAAGTGTCGGCAGACCAAGAGATGCAATGAGCGACAGGTAGGCCATTATGGCCTGGGCGAAGGCGAGGAGGCCGAAGCCAGAGGCGCCGAGGACGCGGGCGAGGTAGATGGAAATGGCGAAGTTCAGGCCCCGGCGCACTACTGCGGCTGTCGAGAGCGAGAAGAAATTCCTGATTATCCTGGCGCCCGTTCTCAAGAGCTAAACCCACGTGAGTTCGGATATTACGACCTGAACGGCGTAATGTAGCAGTGCGCGAGGATTGTTGCAAGCAAATTGGCAGCGGGGCGGCGGCGCGGTTGACCGCCTGGGGTACGCGTGCTACAATCCGGCTGTGAGGCAGAGAACAAGCCATGACATCACGGAAACGGTATGCCGGAGCATGCTCGCGTTCGAACTTGAGCCGGGCAGCAAGGTCCTTGTAGCATTCTCCGGCGGGCCTGATTCTCTCTGTCTTCTCGAAATTCTGTCCGGTCTTATTGGCGCCGGGAAGCTCGACATTGGTCTTATAGCCTGTCACGTGGACCATATGCTGCGG
Organism: uncultured Planctomycetota bacterium; assembly: GCA_964641955.1. Classification (GTDB taxonomy): domain Bacteria; phylum Planctomycetota; class SKW154; order SKW154; family DAOVDS01; genus CAZXNM01. The sequence continues at coordinate 152,166 of CAZXNM010000002.1, read as the reverse complement.
CCGTGCTCGGGTTCCGATGCCGAGTTCTGCGGCAAGCACGCTGAATCCCTTGGAATACCATTCGAGCTTCGCAAAGCTGATATCTCCTCTGTCGCGGCAAACGAAGGTCTCTGTATCGAAGATGCGGCGAGAAGCACCCGTTACCGCTTGTTGGAAGAAGTGGCGGCAGGTGCCGGTGCTTCGGCAATAGCTACAGGGCATCATCTCGACGACCAGGCGGAGACGGTGATTATGCGAATCCTGCGCGGCGCGGGTCTGAACGGCCTGGCTGGCATATTGCCTGTTCGCACAATATCACCCGAGAGCAAGATCGTCCTCATAAGGCCAATGCTGGAAGTAAGCAGGGAGCAGATTCTGCCTTACTTGAGTGAAAGGAAGCTGACCTGGCTTACGGACGAGACGAATACTGACACTTCCTACCTGCGAAACCGCGTAAGGGCGAATCTGCTGCCCCTGCTGGAAAGCCAGTATAATCCTGCCGTAAAGGAGACGCTGGCCCGGCTTGCTAAGTCGGCGCTGACGGCGTCGGAGGCGCTTCTGCCCCTGATAGAAAGAGCATACGCCCAGAACGTGCTTGAGACTTCGCCTGAAATCGTCTATCTCAATCTTCCGGGGCTTCAAACCATTGACAGCTACCTGTTGTATGGAATATTGGAGAAAGCATTCAGCTCGCTGGGATTCCCGGGAATCCTGACATCGGCCAGATTCGAACCGATTGAAGAGGCAATTCGGCAGGGTCGTACAGCCGGGAGGCTGCAGCCCGGAGCGGGGCTGAGCGTGGAGTTCGAGGCTGACAGGCTGCTTATAACGCGCCTTCCTTTCCCGGATGAACAGGAGGAATGGGAAGTCGATATCGAAGTACCGGGCACAACGGAAATAGCGCGGGCAGGGGTGGAGATAATTTCGCAAATTGTAGACGGGAGCGATTTTGACCTTGAACGCTTTAAAGTGTCGAAATCATCTTCGGAAGAGGCACTGGATGCCGACAAGGTCGGAGACAAATTGAGAATCCGGCCTGCGCTTCAGGGTGACAGTTTTAAACCGCTGGGACTTGGCGGCACGAAAAAGGTGTCGGATTTCCTGACCAATGAGAAAGTGCCCTTGCGCATAAAGCGCCGGCAGCTGGTATTAACGGCCAATGGAGATATAGCCTGGCTTATCGGGCGCAGGTCTGACAGCCGTTTTGCGCTGGGCGAGAAGACGCAAAAGGTGCTTTTGCTGCGAGTTGAATATGAATACGGTGAAGGCTGTTGAAAACCATATCAAAATACGTGATTATTGACACGCTGCGCGTTTTTCTCCTCGCCCTGCTCGTTTTCACGGCGATATTCTTCGTAGCCTCGAGCGTTGCCGCCACTCGCGAAGGGGTCACCTTGTCACAGTTTCTGCGCATAACTCCATTCATTGCTTTCTATATCATCCGTTTCACGCTGCCTCTTTCCATGGTCGTCGGGGTCACGCTTGCCATCGGCAGGATGGAGACCGACAGGGAAATACTCGCACTGAGGGCCTGTGGCGTGCATCTGGGGACAATAGCAGTACCGCTGCTCGTGCTGGCGCTGCTGTGCTCGGCGGGGCTATACGTGTTCAATGACCGGATACTTCCGGTGTGCGACTACATGAGGCGCAACGTTCTCAAGTCGTTCGCGCGCGAGATACTTACTCTCCAGAAAGGCCGCAACAAATACTTCAAGCTGCCGGGATACAACGTGTTCTGCAAGGAATATGACGGGCAAACGCTCGGGGGCCTTATGGTATTCAGGGACGACCCCGAACTCCCATTCGAGATTATGGCCCGAAAAGGCCGGGTATGGCTCAGCAGGGACGAGACCAGCATCATAATCGCCCTCGAGGATGTCCGCATAACGCATTACGGCGAGGGAGGAAAAGCGTCGTACGGCGAGATGGTCTCGGAGAATTACTCGATATATGTACCTATGCGCCAGCGTACCAAGCTGCGCCCCGAGTTCCTCACGCTCGCCAAAATCAATGACGAAACCAGCAGCTTGCAGGAAATCATCGATTCGTTGGAAGTTGCTTTCGCCGAAGCAGGCACCGCGAAGGAAAAGCAGGAGATTGCGGAGAACGTGAACGCAGTCGAGTACCTCAAGAGGAAATTTATGATTGAATATCACAACAGGGGAGCTTCGGCTCTAACGCCGTTCCTGTTTCTGCTCGTGGGCATTCCCATGCCGCTGCTGCTCAAAAGCAGGGTCAGGCTGGTGCCGGCTTTCGCTGCGCTTATGACGGTTATGCTAACGTACTTCGCCGTCAGCATGGCAGGAAATTCCTTCGCGGAAAAGGGAAGCCTCGACCCGTGGTTTGCCATGTGGCTCGGTGATATTCTAACTGCCTTTGTCGGAGTGTTCCTCTTCTGGAGACTGTTCGAGAAGTAGCTGTAGCAACGTGTTCTTTTGAATTAGATCTATCAGATTGTCCGTGAAAAGCGGAGATTGATTTGGGTCCCGTCAAGATAGTTGACAGATACGTTCTGAAACACCTGCTGGCATCGTACGCCATATGCCTCGTCTCCATTATCGCGCTGTTTGTCCTGGTGGACACGCTTAGCAATATGGACCGAATGCTGTCGGGCGACTCGTTCCTGCGCAGTTTTGTCAATTACCTCGCCGCATCCATCCCCATGATTTACTACCAGATTGCACCCGGAACGTTCCTGATGGCTTCCATGTTCACCCTGAGCGGACTCAACAGGAGCAACGAACTCCTGGCGCTTCGCGCAAGCGGCGTGAGCATTTACAGGGTGCTTCAGCCAATTGTTATTCTGTCTCTTGTAGCAGCCATCGTGATGGCGACAGTGCAGGAATTCGTTGTCCCGACCCAGGCCAATACGATACGGCGAATGGAGAGGCATAAGCCTATTTCTTCCATCGTCCTCTCCGATGCGGAAGGCAATGTCCTCAGAATCGCGAAGTACTTCCCTTACGACAAGAGAATGGAGGAGGTCGTAGTAACCGCCTTCTACCCCAGCGGCGACAAGAGATGGCGCATACACGCCGATTTGGCCCACTTCGCGCGAAAAGCATGGCTTCTTGTCGGAGTACAGATTTACAAGCATGATGAGCACGGGATGCTTCAGGTCTGGGTGGACCGTTCAACCGGCCAGAGGCTGCCTTATGTGAGCATGAAGAGCTGGCTGTTCAAGACGGACATCGTGCCCAGCGACGTGGAGAGCGCGGACCGCGATGTCAACTACCTCTCATTCAAACAGCTCAATTCGCAGTACCAGCGCCAGAAATACCTTCCGCACCTCCGGGTAAAGCTCCATTCGCGCATTGCATTTCCCCTGTCCTGTTTCGTGCTCCTGCTGCTTGGAGTGCCTTTCGCACTTCGGACCGGTCGCAAGGCTCTTCTCCTCAATATTGCCGTTTGTATCGCCGTGGCCAGCGCGTTTTTCGTAGTCAATTTCTTCTTCGCCGAAATGGGGGCTGACGGAAAAATATCTCCGATAGCCGCCGCCTGGCTGCCTATTGTGACTTTTACTGCAGTCGGCCTCGCATTCGTCGAGTCCGTTCGTACCTAACGACTCAAGGAAAAAAGCGTAGTATAGATGTAGCTCAAGGCTGTGCAGCTTTGTACAGTTGCTGCGAGATTCGGTACGCGGCTATCGTTTGAATCACAAGAAGTCTTTTTCAGCAGAACCATGGAGGGAGAACATGAGGCAAGTGCTTTTAGTGGCGATAGTGATTCTTGTCGTATTCGCCACCGAAGAGGCTCTGGCAGATAAGACCAAGCTCATAAGGTATCCCGACTACCACGATGGAGCGCTGACATTCTGCTATCTCGGCGAAATATGGCTGCTGGAAAAAGGCAAGGATACACCGCGGCCACTGACTGCCCATGAGGAGTCCGATATCTATCCGAAATTCAGCCCGGACGGGAAATGGATTGCTTTTTCGAGCAGCCGAAGAGGGAACTATGACGTCTATGTAATCCCTGTCAGCGGAGGAAAGCCCAAGAGGCTGACGTGCCATTCGACAAACGACTACGTTATTACTTGGACCCCGGATTCCAAGTATGTAGTATTTCGTTCAAGCAGGGACCGGAAATACAGGAGCAGCTTATACAAAGTCTCTCTCGAAGCGGAGCTTCCGGAGAGAATATCCTGCGGAACCGCCTACAACGCCTCGTTTGACTCGACCGGTCGCTTCATAGCCCTCAATCGCCACTATCCCAGTTATGGCCGAAAAGGTTACCGCGGCTCTAATAACGCGGATGTCTGGCTTTTCGACTCGCAAGAGAAGAAATTCACCCGCCTGACGGAGTTCGACGGTCATGATGGTTCCCCGATGATTTCAGGCAAGGATATCTACTTCGTAAGCGACAGGGACGGCACTTTCAATATCTGGAAGACCCCTGTTGAGGGCGGGGAAGCAGTCCAGGTAACCAAACACGAGGGCCAGGGAGTGCAGTATCCTTCCATCTCGCCGGACCGCGGGACCATTGTGTACGAGAGAGATTTCGAGCTGTATAAATTTAATGTGAAGAATGGGGGATATTCCACAATAGACCTTAAGCTGCACACCGACTATATCGAGAATCCCGTGGAACACAAGAAATTCTCCGGCGTGGATGACTACGACATATCCGGGGACGGCAAGAAAGCGGTTATTTCGGTACATGGAGAGGTGTTTGTTGTGCCGACAGACAAAGGCCGCGCCGTACAGTTGACTGACAGCCCATCTCGCGACAGGTACGTCGTTTTCGATCCGGACGGCAAGAAGGTCGCTTTCATCTCCGACAGGTCCGGCGAGGAACAGGTATACATCATCAATTCAGACGGGACCGACCTGCAGGAACTCACGAGCACGAATGCCAGGAAGCTTGAGATTGACTGGTCTCCGGACGGCAAGATGATAAGCGTTATTGAAAGCGACCACAGCTTCTGGATATACGACGTCGAAGAGAAGAAGGGACGCCTCATCATGAAGCCGGAGCCGGGCAGGCCGCGCAACATACGCTGGTCGCCCGACGGCAAGTGGATAGCGTACACGAAGGAGAATCGTGATTTCTGGGGGGATATCTTCGTTATATCGGCTGTCGATGAAAATCCCGAGGAACATCTGATTCTCGACAGAATGCCCTACGAGGAGTATGCGGTTCATTTCACTCCAAAGAAGATATATTTCCTGTCCCAGATAAACGACGACTGGGACCTTGCGCTTTATAGCGTTGACCTGGCACGCCTGGACATTGACCCGGATGACCCAGAGGCAGAAGAACGAAAGAAAACGGAAAAGAAGCAGGAAGACAAGAAACCGCCTGAAGAAGAAAAGCCTGATGACAAGGAGAAACCAGACGGCGAAGAGAAGAAGCCGGATGAACCGAAAACGGAAAAAAAGAAAGAGGATAAGCCCGGGCCAAAACCCGGGAAGAAGCTGCCCGAGGTGAAAATAGACTTCGAGGGAATAGAAAAGCGGATGAAACAACTTCTGAGAGTTCCCGGCAGGATGCAAAGCCTGGCAGTCGCGCCGGACGGTTCCAGCATAGTTGTCGTTATCCGAGAGCCGCGGGGCAAGGAAGAGGTCAACATTATTTACAGCGTCCTCGATGACGGCAAGAAGCTCAAGCAGCTCGGCACCGCCAGGGATATAAGGAACATGAGATTCAGCCCCGATGGCAAATATCTCTACTACGTTTCTGGCGGCTCCCTGTTTCGAATGCCCAGAACCGGAGGCGGAGCAAAGAGAATATCGTTCAACGTTCAAGTCAAGATTGACAGGGCCGCCGAGTATGCACAGGTTTTCAACGAGTGCTGGCGTATTATGAAACATATTTTCTACGACCCCGAAATGCACGGAGTGGACTGGGAAGGAATCCAGGCGAAGTACGCCGCCGCACTGCCTTCCGTAACCGACAAGAATACACTGGGCTCGATAATCAACAAAATGCTGGGCGAACTCAATGCATCGCACATGGGATTCTATGCAAACACGGGAAGAAACCGCTCGGGATACACTACCATGAGTCCCGGCTTCGAGATTTTACCGGATGCGCAGACCGGTCTCTATAAGGTCGGCCATATATATAATAAAGGCCCCGCCGACAAGGAATGGGTCGATGTCAAGGAAGGCGACTACATAGTCACAATCGACGGCAAGGAGCTGAAAGTACCAGAGAATTACTGGAAAATTCTAAACCACCCGCTCAACGAGCGCGTTGACATCGTTGTCAGCTCCGACCCGGAAGGGAAAGAAAAGCGGACAAGCACCGTCAAGCTGGACAGCTATAGAAGCATGATGAGTCTCGAATACTACGAGTGGGTCGATGCAAACCGCGAGAAAGTGGACAAACTCTCCGAAGGGTGCATCGCCTATCTGCATATTCCGTCCATGTCGGGGCGCTGGCTGGAGCGATTCAAGAGAGAGATTATAGAGTTCCGGCTGAAAAAAGCGCTCATCATAGATGTCCGCAACAACGGCGGCGGTAACATCGACCAGCAGCTCCTCGACGTACTGGAACGGCGCATGTACGGCAGGTGGGTCACCAGGGGCTCCATTCCCGGGCGACGGCCGGGAGATGGATTCTTCGGGCCAAAGGTCGTCATGATTAACGAGAACTCCTTCAGCGACGCCGAAGTTTTTCCGCAGGGCTTCAAGGACCTCGGTCTCGGAAAGGTCGTCGGAGTTCCGACGGGCGGGGGCGTGATAGCCACAGGCTCTTACCGACTGATGGATGGTTCTTCTATCCGTACGCCCTACGTTGGAGTATACACCGCCAAGAACCTGAATCTCGAAACGTGCGGAGGCGTCAAACCGGACATCTACGTAGATATATCGCCGGACGATGAGCTTACCGAGCGCGACCCTCAACTCAGGGCGACGGTCGAGGAACTTTTAAAGCAGCTTACAGAGAAGGAGAAGAAACAGGACGAGCGAACCGGCAAGTAGATTGCTTGCGTGTGGGCCGCTTCAGCCTGTCAGGAAAGAGGTTTCATAATGCGGTAAGCTTTTCTCTCATCCGAGAGGCCGCATTTGCGGAAAAAGCTTTCTGCAGCTTTGTCTTCGGCCACCACCGTGATGTTGTAGTACGCCCTGCACTTATCGAGCAGCAGCGCAATCATCTTCTTTCCCACTCCCCCGCCGCGATGGTCGGGATGAACCGCTATATCGGGCAGATAGGCATTGAAAAAGCCATCTGTAATAATCCTACCCGCGCCCACCAGCCGGTCGCCGTCCCATGCCGTGGCGACGAAATCGGAGTTCAAGTATGCCTGCTGAAGCTTCTGAGGCGCTTTCCAGTGGAGCCATCTTACTGATTTATACAACGCTGCAAGCTTCTCCCTGGCAATGCGCTTGCCTGACCGGTATCTAATCAACCTTCACCTCCCGGAGGACATGCTCTGTTTTATCATGTTCTGAGAGCTTTCATGCCGGCTTTGCCGATTCGCCCTCTTGTAGAACTGGCCGCTGCATGTTCAGCGGTTCCCATATGAGACCCGGGCGGTTCCGCAGTTTTGCCGCTTCCCTGATGGGAAGTCTGAGACGAAGTTTCACTCTGTCGCCGTTGTAGTCGCACGACAGGACATCGCCCTTGTCCCTCAAGTGCGCTTGAAGTCTTCCATCTCCCGCAAAGAACTCGGCAGTGCCCTCTTCCCAGTGCGATTCCGCTTCCCGGCGGACAATCTCCGTCAGTTTATCGAGCCCCTGCCCGGTAATCGCGCTGACCGCCACGGATCTCGGTTCGACCTTGGCCAGAATCGTCAGCTCCACCGGGTCACTGACGGCGTCCATCTTATTAAGGACCAGCACGATGGGCTTCTTGGAACATCCGAGTTCATGCAGCACTTTCTTGACCGTCGTTATCATGTACTCTGCTTCCGGGTCGGAGGCATCCACGATGTGAAGCAGCAGGTCGGCTTCGGTCGCTTCCGCTAAGGTAGCGTGGAAGGAGGCAATCAAGTGATGAGGAATTTCCCGAATAAATCCCACCGTGTCGGATAGCAGCACGCGCGTCCCATCGAGGTCCCAGAGGGCGGTCTTTGTGTCAAGTGTCGCGAAGAGTTGGTCGTCAACGTGTACGTTCGAGCCGGTCAGCCTGTTGAGCAGCGAGGACTTGCCGGCGTTCGTGTAGCCCACAAGCGAGACGGTAAATTCATCCCTTCGTGCCGCAACTTCCCTTTCCCTGTGCTTCTCAATCTTGCCCAGCTTCCTCTTCAGAGTAGTAATGCTGTTGCGGATAACGCGCTTGTCCTCTTCGAGCTGCTTCTCGCCGGGACCTCTTCTGGCGCCTATTCCTCCCTCGAACCTCGAAAGGTGTGTCCACATGCGCTTGAGCCGCGGCAGCTCGTATTCCAGCCGGGCAAGCTCCACCTGCAGCTTCGATTGCGCCGTCTGTGCGTGCAGAGCGAAGATATCGAGAATCAGCTCGGACCTGTCGATAACTCTGATACCGACTGCTTTCTCAAGATTGCGCACCTGCGCGGCCGTGAGGTCGTTGTCGAAGATAACAAGGTCGGGTTTCAACTCTTCGCAGGCCAGCCTGAGCTCTTCCACCTTTCCCGTTCCCAGGTAGTAAGTCGGGTCCACGCGCTGCCGGCGCTGGGTAAGCTCCCTTATGACCCTGCCTCCAGCAGTGTCCACAAGCTGTGCGAGTTCGGCGAGGAGAGCGCCCCTGTGCCGTCGGCCGGGAAGCTCGACGCCCACGAGTACCGCGCGTTCCTCCGGCTGCCTCAGGTCCATCGGCTTTTTATGTCGCAAGCAACTCTCCTAAAGATGGTGTATTATCTGGTCGCGGAAATACTCGCGGGGCATGCCCAGAGCCTGCTCTATCTGAGACAGCATCTTATCTTTCGCGCCCGGCAGCTTCCCGTTCAGGTTCGCGAAGTTGGAAACATGGTCGCTCAGGTACCACGATGTCACCTCAAGGCTTTCCAGCAGCAGCTTAACCTCCTGAAGCGCATCGTAGGGGTCAAGCAACTCGAAAATTCCGCTCTTGTAATCTTCGTAGAGCGGCGCGGCCGGGACTGGCACCCAGGTCCGCAGCCTTATGAAGTCGGGGTCGATCTGATTGAGAACATCCGCGCTTCCCAGCGCATGCTCGCGGCTTCGTTCCTTGCCGCCGATTCCTACCAAGATGTACTCAGACAACTCCATGCCCGCGTCTTTGACGAGGCGGCCAGCCTCGACCATCTGCTCCGGCGTAGCGCCCTTCTTTATCTTTTCCAGCAGCATGGGGTCGCCGGTCTCGATGCCGGCGTGTATCCGGCTCAGGCCGGCCTCCCTGAGTTCCTTCCACTCCTTCAAACTTTTACGTATTATGAACTTCGCCGACCCGTAAGACGTGATTCTTTCGAGCTTCGGGAAAAGCTCCCGCGTATAGCTGAATATCTCCACGAGCTGCGGCGTGCGCATGATAATAGTGTTTCCGTCGGGAAAGAAGGCTGTGCGAATGTTGTCTTCGCCGTAAAAGTCTCGCGCCGCCCGCAGGTCTTCCTTGATTTCTTCGATCTTGCGGATACGGAATTTCTTGCCCTTGTACATGCCGCAGAAGGTGCACTTGTTATGCGGACAGCCGATAGTCGCCTGAATCAGCAGGCTCCCGGCCTCCGACGGCGGTCTGTATACCGGCTCCTCGTATCTCATTTTTTCTTCAGTTCCTCGCCGCACCAGGGGCATTTCGCGGCGGATTTCCCAACAGGCTTGCCGCAGTTCGGGCAAATAACCACTTCGCCCTTCTTGCTGTCTTCTTTCGCCTTGCCTTCCTCGGTCGGTTTGCCGGTTTTCTCCTCTTCCAACACCTCTTTGATCAATTCTTTCCACTCTTTGCTTGCGTATATCTTCTTGAAATACCCTATTCTCTTGAGCATTTCCGGCTTGACCACATCATTCTTGATTGCCTCTTTGAGGCAATTAACGGACTTCGCTGCATCTCCTCTCAAGGCGTACACGCATCCCAGCCTGAACGTGTATGCAGAATCAGCCGGTCCAAGCTTTTTCGCCTCTTTGAATTCCTTCTCCGCCTCGTCGAGCTTTCCTATCTCAAGGTACGTGGCGCCGAGAGAAGAGTGTTTCCCCGCTTCCCCGATAGAAGGATAAACGTTCAGCTTGATGTCATTGATGATTTCCTCGGCGTATTTAGGCTCGCCGAGCTTTGCAAGCGCCATGGCGGCGCCGGCGCGGAAGACCATCGACTGGGGCTTCTCGGACAGGGCCTGCTGGTACATCTTCTTCAGAAAATCCTTCGCTGCAGGGTCTCCGAGGTCGCCTATCGTATTTAAAGCACAGTAGCTTATGACCGCGGATGGCTGGCGGTGCCAGTCTGAAAGCTCTTCGAGAGCTTTCAGGACACCGGGACCCAGCTCTTTGAGTTCTTCGACGGGGCCGGGGCAGTAGAGGCATTTCTGCTCGGTTATCATCATTTTCTGTATGTAGTCGGCTATGGCTTTCTCAAGTGCATAGCCCAGCAATCTTTCTATTAGTTCCTTGCGACGTCCCCTAGCACCTTCGAGTTCCTTCTGAAGCTGTCCGACGGCCCGCGTTCCGAGTTCGCTTACAGCCTCCATCGCCCTTCGCCGGACCTCCAGCGACGGGTCTTCCAGCAAACTGACAATCTCCGGAATCGCATCCTCGACCTTCATGCGGGCGAGAACGAGAGCCGCGCCGGCGCGCACGCCCGCGATATCGCTTTTAAGGGCTTCGACAAGTTCCCTGCTCGCCGCCTGGCCCATAGCCTCGAGCCTGGTCCTTGCGCCTAACCGGTCGCCGAAAAAGCGCGAGTTGAGCTGCGCGACAAGTTTGCCGGCATCGGCAGCATCACCCTCTCTCTGCAGGGGCTCCTCCTGTGCGTAGGCCGGCGACAGGAACAACAGCGCCAGTCCCAGAATCATGCCGGTTTTAGTCAATCTCATACAGCCTGTCCCCGATAAACATCTCTACAAGCTCCGAATCGAGCTTGCCTTTCTCCGATTCTTCACGCAATATCGCAAATGCCTTCTCCTGAGGCATGGCGGGCTTGTACGGCCTGTCCTGTGCTACGAGCGCGTCGTAGATATCCGCAATCGCCATGATTCTCGTTATCCGGCTCAACTGCTCCCCCGAAATCCCATCCGGATAGCCGGAGCCGTCGAGCTTCTCGTGGTGGCTGCCCGCGACTCCCGGTATCTCGCGCAGCCCCCTGGGAAAATAGGCTTCAGATAGAATCTCGCGCGTGCGCGAAGCGTGGCTTTTCATTTTGTCGAACTCTTCCGGTTCAAGCCTTCCCGGCTTGTTGAGCACCGCATCGGGCACGCCAATCTTGCCGACATCGTGCAGGTGGGCCGCATACTCGATTAGACGCAGTGCATCCCCCTTTAGCCCAACGGCCCGGGCGATATTCGACGAGTATCGCGCAACACGCTCGGAGTGACCCGCTGTCACCGGGTCACGCGCATCCACCGCAGCCGCCAGCACCTTCACCACCGATCGGAAGAACTTCTCGTTCTCCTCGTACAGGTTCTGCTTCTCAATCGCAACGGCAGCGTGCGTGGCGAGAGCGTGCAGAAGCTCCATGTCTGCGTCGGAGAAAGGCTCGTCGCCCTTCTTGTTCATCACCTGCATGACGCCTACAACCTCATCCTTGAGGTTGAGAAGCGGCACGACAAGCATGTTGCGGGTAGTAAAGCCCGTTTTTTTGTCAATCTCCTTGTTGAAACGCGAGTCGGAGTAGGCATCGTCAATCTTGATTGACTCCTTCGACTGGGCTACGTAGCCCGAGAGGCCCTGCCCGAGCTTCAGGCGAATCTCACCCACGCCCTTGCCCTGGGCAATGAAGGACCATAGTTCCTCACGGTCCGGGTCGTAGAGGTACAGAGTCGTGCGCTCCGCTTCGAGCACCTTGCTCGTCTCGCCGACAATGAGCGAAAGCAGAGAGGTCAGGTCCTTCTCGGCGTTCATTGCGGCCGATATTTCGAGAAGGCTGTTCAGGTCGTCTATCTTGCGCAGCTTCGTCGGTGTTACTACTGCCACTTGTGTTCCTTTCCGTATCAGTCAGACGCCTGCAGCATAGCAGACCCCCTGATTTCAGTCAAGTACATGTCGAATGTAGGGCCACGCTGAAGCAGCCGTGTCATTTCGCTTTGGAGAGGTCAAGAGTGTAGACCGTGCCGTTTCCAGAAACGACAAGCTTGTGGTTCGAAGTGACTGCCACATGCCGGATGGCGAAGAACGGCAATGCAGGCTTGAGCGCTTTCCAGGTCTCGCCCGAATCGTTCGAGAGCACGATATGCCCGTTGTTGTAAGCGGCAACAATCGTCTTCTTGTCGCTCGGGTCGAATGTAATATGACAGTTGTTGAACGGCTTATTGCCGTAATTATAACTGCACAGCTTCGTCCACTGCCCGGTTTGGAGGCTGTGCTTGTAGATATCTCCTTTCATGTCCGGGAGATACAGCGTCTGAGAATCCGAAGGTTGAAGCACGGCGCCGTACGTCAGGAGGTGAAGATTAGAGGGTACCTTAATAATGCTTAGACGCTTGCCGTTCGAGGAGTCGCACCTGATTATCTCATCTTCCCCGATAACGAGAACACAGCCCTTCTCGCGAGGCAGAAGCACCCGCTTTATTTCTTCCCTGCTCTCGGGAAACGGCTTTGTGAGAACCTTCCAGCTTACGCTGCCGGTGCTTTTGGTCAGATATCCCCCCCTGCGCATTCCATACATCTCTTTCTCGGAAGCTATGGCAAGGGGATAATCTTCTTTCTCCAATTTACCAAGGCTTTTCCAGGACTCACCCTTGTCTCCAGAGACGAATAACTCGTATCCCTGCGCCGTGTTCAAGAGAAGGACGGTCTTGTCTCCAACGCCCCATGCGTCACAGGGCTTGCCTTTGAGTGTTTCGGATTCGGCGCATTTGCTCCACGTTTTGCCTCCATCAGACGAGACTCTAAGTCCCTGGTGGTACTCCAGAACCACGATTCTGTCGGGGTCGTCGGGAAATGTCAGCAACCCCGTTGACTGGCATCCTGCAATGCCCTCGGAAGCCCATTTCCAGCTCTTGCCCCCGTCAATGCTCTTATAGAGCCCCCATTGAGTACCTGCGTAAAGAACGTTACCGTCGTTCGGGTCAGCAGCCAGCGCTGATACGTTCTTGTTGTACAACCCGTTGTTGATTTCTGTAAGATTCTTTCCATAATCACGTGTCTTGAACAGCCCGCAGTCCGTTGAGCCGATAAGCATTTCACCCGTCCTGGGCACCGGCAAAATGGTTCGCAGACTGCTTATCCGCTTGTCATCGCTCAGAACTTTCCAGTCCTTGCCGCCATCGGTCGATTTAATCAAGCCTTTTATCCTGCCTTTGTCATTCCATGCAACACCATAGATTGTTTTGGCCTCCGCAGCCGAGAATGCGACAGATGTAATGTGTGCACTTATAGTCCAATCTTTCCATGTCTTGCCGCCGTCATCGCTGCCGTACGCCAGCGTTTTATCTCCGGAACCCCACAGCATGATGAAAATACGTATAATGGAAGGGTCAGCAGGGCTAATGATGAACTGGGTTCCGAACCCGCCTGCGGGCAGGTCGGGGATATCGGCTATGCGATGGGTCTCCCACTTCCCGTCCATCTTCCTGGCAAAGCAGATGGGGGACGTCTCCGAAGGCAGCTGGTTGTAAAACAGGCAGCAGAGCTTATCGGGCTTGCCTGGTTCGTGCGTAAGCTGCCATATATGGCCGCCGAGGTTGACTTCTTCCTTCCAGGTTTTGCCGTCGTCGCTTACGAAGATGCTGTCCTCGTGTCCGCAGTAAAACCTGCCCGCAATCAGGTCGATTCGCCTGATATGGTCTGCACCCTCGGGTGGCAATATGCGCTTCCAGGAGCTGCCTGTGTCCGTTGACAGGAAGCTGCCGCCGGTCGTCCAGGCAAGCAGTCGCTTGGAGTCCTTGCTGTCAACCTGTATCGACCATATCAAGCCACCATACGGGCCTTGAGATTCCCACTTGGTTTCTTCATCTGCGCTGACGCAGAGAGCAGACAGGAGAATAATGGCCCAGACCAAGCACACCGTCACTGTGAGAGAGTTTCTCAAATCCTTATTCTCACATCAGCGACATAAGCGCCATCTTCGAACGCCAGCACCGGGTTGAGGTCGAGTTCCTTGACTTGCGGGTTTTCGACAAGCATCTGCGAGGTGCGCTGGATTATCTCGTATAAGGCTTCCAGAGCGACCGCCTTCCGGCCCCGCACTCCCTCCAGTATCCGGTGCCCCTTGATTGAGGAGACCATCTCCCGCGCCTCGCGGTCGGTCACGGGCGTGAGCTTGAAGCAGACATCTTTCAGCACTTCGACGAAAATCCCGCCCAGCCCGAAGACGACCGCGTGTCCGAGGTTCGGTATCTCCTTGGCCCCGACAATGACCTCGGTCGCGTGCGGCATGAACTTCTGGATTATCCATTTGGGCTTGAGCTTGCTGAAGGTATCGCTCATGCGGGCCATCTCGCTCGTTAGGTGCTCGTCGTTCCTGACATCGAGCGCCAGCCCGCCGGCGTCCGACTTGTGCACCACCTCGGTCGAATCAACCTTTATCGTGACGGAATAGCCCAGCTTGTCCGCAGCCGCTGCCGCGCTGTCGGCCGAATCAACCACGGTGTAGGGCACCACGGGTATCTTGTACGCATCGAGGATGGCGTAGCCTTCTTCCTGGGTGAGAAATCCGCGCTTCGCCGCTACAGCCTTTTCCAGAATTCCCGCGGCTGCGGCCTGGTCCACATCGCCGAACTTCTTGACCTCGCCCGGCTCGCGCGACTTGAGACGGGAGTATTCGCTCATCGCGACGAGCGCCCGCGCGGCCGTTTCGGGGAAACTGTACGCCGGCACGCCGCCCTCCTTGAGTATGTTCGCCGGTCCTGTCCACTGGCGCCTGTCGGTCATGAGGTTGACTACGACAGGCTTTTTGCCTTCCTGATTCACCGCAGCGATTTCGCGCGCGACAGCCTCGTTGTCCACGAAGAAGGGCGTAACGACCGTCATGAAGATGCTGTCGATTCCCTCGTCGTCGTTCAGGGCATCCATGGCGGCGCGGAAATGCTCGGCATTCGCCGTCGCGAGCACGTCAATGGGATTATTTATCGATGCGGCGGCGTAGAGCTTCTCCTTAAGGAAAGCCTCCGATTTTTCCGAAAGCGGCGGTATCTTCAGTCCCGCGTCAATCAGCTCGTCAGTCCCTATGATGGCCGGGCCGCCCGTGTTGGTTATAATTCCGACGCTGCTCCCCTTCGGCGGCTTCTGCGTCGAGAAAGCGCATGCCGCCTGTACAAGCTCCTCTTCGTCGCGGAATGTGACAACGCCGGCCTTTTCGAAAATAAGCTCTGTCGAGATGTCCTTTTCCATAAGACCGCCGGTGTGCGAAGCCACAGCCTTGGCTCCTTCCGCCGTGCGGCCCGTTTTCATGCCGAGAACAGGCTTCTTGGCTGCAACTTCGGCTGCCACTTCGAGGAACGCCGCAGGGTCCGAAAGACTTTCTATATGGACGACGATTACCTTCACCTCGTCAACCGTGCCCCAGTAGCGGATTACCTCGGGAATCGACACGTCGCAGGCGTTGCCGTTGGAGGCGTACATGTGGACGCCGACGCCCAGCTCGCTGAAGCGCTGGTTGATAACTTCGCCCACGCCTCCGGACTGTGCAATGATAGCTATGTTACCCGGCGTGGGGTAAGTAAAGGTGAAGTTGCAGTAGGCTCTCACTTCCGGGTCGGAGCATATCACGCCCTGGCAGTTAGGTCCTATGACTCGAACGCCGTGCTCTTTGGCGATTGCCACGACCTGCTCTTCCAGCTCGATGCCGGGGCCGCCAACTTCCTTGAAGCCGGCGGAATTGATGATTACAAACTTGACGCCTTTCTTGCCGCAGTCCTCCATAGCGGCCGGTACATACTTCGCCGGAATGACTATGTGGGCAACGTCAATCTCGTCAGGCACATCCTGAATCGTCTTGTAAGCCTTGAAGTTGATTGTGTAGGGGTCTTTCGGGTGAACCGGGAATATGGGGCCCTTGTAGCCATAATCCATGAGGTTCTGGACAATCCTGTAGCCTATCGACAGCTTCTTGTTGGAAGCCCCTATAACGGCTACTGCCTTTGGCTTGAACAGTGGCGTAAGCATCTCTCTTCTCCTTGCGCGTCATCCCGTTCCTGCAAAGCCCGGCACGCGTTTCAGCGCCATCGCCCGCCCGTCGCCTGCAGGAATATATCGATAAAAATGTTCTTGCTGCCCGTTACAGTCACAAGCACGCTGCTGAAGGAGTATGGCGCATTCACATCCCGGACCCTGTATTCCAGAAGCCCGTCCTCCATGGCTCGCGTGACACTTCCGACAATCTTCTGAAATCCCGGCGCATCGGCGGAAACCTGGAACGAGTCGGGCATTCCCCAGACGCCGAACCCCATTTCTCCGTAGGAGTACTTGCGCATGGCATTGAATTCTTTCAGGACGGGCTGTCGCCTTCCGCCTCGCTCGCTGTAGCCGCTTATGTATTTGCCCCTGACGGCTATCCCGGCATCCATGACGGGTTTCCTGTTGGTGTCGAACAGCCTTACTTTCACAATATACTGGGAGCAGCCCGTCACGAGCACCGAGCATAGAAACGCCGCGAGAACGGCATGCTTCATTACTTCTCCTCTCCCGCATATAGCGCCGCGCCTATGGCGCCGGTAAGCTGCGGCTCAGGCGGGATAAGCACTTTGCGCCCGAGCTGTTCGCTGAACATGTCCGCGATGACCGGGTTGTGCGCCACGACACCTCCAGTCAGCACGACCTCGCCTTCGAGAGGGTCCATCTCGACAATGCGCTTAATGACGGAGCGGAACGCTCCTTTTACAATGTCCTCCACCTTCGCCCCACGGCGAACCTTCGCAAGAATTTCCGTCTGCGTGAATACCGTGCAGAAAGAGCCAAGTGCGACCTCCTCGGTTGACTGCCGGGCGAGCCCTTCAAGTTGGCCGACCGGCAGGTTGAGGCGCGAGGCAATTTCCTCGAGGAAAGCCCCCGTGCCTGCCGCACACTTCCGGTTCATCTTGAAGGACTGCCTTGCGCCGGACGCCGCGATGTGAATTATCTTGTTGTCCTGCCCGCCGATATCAACGACGGTTATGCTTCGCGGGAAGTATTGGTAGCATCCGCGGGCGTGGCAGGCGATTTCCGTCTTGTGACCGTCAGAAAACGGCACGTTCTGCCTTCCGTATCCCGTTGACATGACGCGCGTGATACTGTCTTTCTTCAGCTTCGCCTCGGCCAGCGCCGTGTCGAAACACGCCTGTGACGCTTCGGCGAAATCCATCCCCGAGCGCTCGACGGCCCTGCCGAACACCTTGCCGGAAGCGTTCGTTATCACGGCCTTCGTGGTCGAAGCGCCGACATCAACACCGCAATAGAACTTGTCAGTCATCCTGCTATTTCTCTTCAAGCTGCTCTATGAAAGCCTCGACCTGGGTATTCGACTGTTCTTCCGAGTAGCATCGCAGGTCGTTCAGGTCGCCGGCGATTATCACGAACGGAATGCCCGTCTTCTCCTGAAGCCGCTGGGGCATGCCGTAGCGACAGTTCGTGTTGTTCGGGCAAGTCTTGGCGTCGTGGTAGATAATTCCATCGCACTTGAAGAAATCGAGCATGCGGCTTATATAGCCTTCTTTGTAGTCGTCGTCGCGCACGATAAATAGCTCGGTATACGCGCGCGCCATTGACTCGAACGGTTTCTCCGGGTCGAGGGCCGAGAATATCCACGAATTGCAGTAGGTAGAAGCCAGCACGCAGGTCTTCAGTCCCATGAACATGGTGGACATGTCCCTGAGCTTACCCCAGACAGGCATGCCTTCCCAGTAGAGCCTGTGCTTCTCTCCATCGATTGCCGCCACGCCGTCCCGGACTCGCTGCTTTAGCTCAGGAAGCAGCTCCTCGTAATACTCGTTGGCGACGGGAAGCCCGCGCAGCACCACTGCCGGTCCCATGTGAATCGTGCCATCGAAGAAGGTGAAAGGAGAAGGCACGGCGGACGCCGTGTCGAGCACTTCTTTCCACAGGTCCGAACATCGCCTGGAGAGCCCCACAACTTCTCTGAAGCGGTCTATGTCGAACTTGTTGCCCGACACCTCCTCCAGCACCGGCACCATTTCCTTGAGCTGCCCGACAATGCCCGCAATGTGGGATTCGGTAACATCCCCCACGTTGCGGTATGTTTCAATCCCCACGACGGGTACATCCCACTCCCTGCCATACCATTCGAACCAGTCCTTCACATCCCTGCACTGGTTGGTGTTGTAAACCAGGACATCGGCCTTCGGCACACCCTCGATTCCCTCGTAGGCTTTCTGCAGTGGCGTCTCTTTCTTGATGTAGGAGCCTACATCGCTCGTGAGATACGAGCAGATATCAGGGGAGTAGCCGATTGCGTTGGCCACGGGTATCAACTCGGTTGCCATGCGCGTCGCTCCGAGCATGGCACCGTGGTTCTCGGGATAGTAAACGAGCAATCCCATGGCGTTGAGGAGTTCCGCCGGCCCGACGCTCGTACACCAGGCGACTTTCGGCTGCCCTTCCCTGGCGGCCTTGTCGGCATCGTAGAAGTGCTCCGCCATTATCTTTTTCATGGTCTTGGCAGCGGCAATCTTCTTGAAAGTCGGTCTCTTTTCTTCAGCCATTGACACACCTCCTGTAACTGGTCTGCAGCAATCGTTGTCTCGGGTGAGAATATAATATTAATTGTCGGGTCCGGGGAAGAGCGACAGGAGTATTTCACCGATGAGCGACCACCCGCAGCACGATATTACAAGCTTCTTCGGGATGGATGGAATGCTGCCGGAGTCCGTCATCGTCTCTACTCCACGCGCCGGATGCAGATTAGCAAAGGGCAGTGATTTTATCAAGAACATTCTCCCTGCCCGCGGTGCTTTCGGAGTATCTTTTCTATCTCGGTCTTGAGGAACTCATCCGGCTCGCTCCTCAGCGCTTCGCGAAGAAGTGACAGCTCTCGCTCGGCGCCGAGGCTGCCCGAAACCTTTATCGCAGTCTGTCTTATGAACGGGCTCTCATGCTCCAGCCCGTCCCTCAGCTCGCCCAGACCGGTATCACGTCCGTTCTCCCTGAGCCTGCTAACCATCTCCAGCTTCAGACCCGGGTCACTCTCGCGTTCCAGCACATGCTCCATCATGTCGAGCGCCTGCTCCGCCTTAAGCCCCGTCAATGCCGCAACGGCGGCAGCATGGACCGTCTGCTCCCCTTCATCGAGCAGCTTCCTGATAACTTCATAGCAGCTTTTATCGCCCATGCCTATCAGCGCCTCAGCAGTCGAAAGTCTCACGAGTGCGTTCGCATCGGTAAGCAATCTCCGAAGGAGCGTTTCGGCATTTCTGTCGGGAAACTTGGCAAACACCTTGGCGGCGTGGTACCTGACCTCCCACATCGGGTGCCCCAGGAACCTGAGCAGGAGCGGTCTATGTTCATCATCACCGAGTTCAATAAGCGACGCAATGCATGCAAGCGCAAGGACGGCGGCAGGGCCGGACGTTTCTTCGCTTCGGAAGAGTTCTTCGCGCCGCAGGCAGCGTGCAAGGATTTTGCGAACAGGCTTCTTTGCCTTTGGCATGCCGAGCTTTGCCAGGCCTTTTATCGCTGTCAGAGTGAGCATGTAGTCGCCGCTTGTAAACGTCCCGACAAGCGCTTTCATCGCCTTTTTATTGCCGGGATAGTTGGCCAGCCCTGCGGCGGCAATCGAGCGACCCGTGAACTTGTTGTCGCTTACAGCTTTGATAAGATGCGGGATTGCCCTCTCATCCCCGGACTGAGCCAGGAGGTTTACGCCCTGTTGCATGCGACCCGGTATGCCGCTTTCGTACATCCGCCCGAAAAGCTCAATGTTCTCCTCGATGCCGCCTTCGAAAGGTTCGTGATAGAACTCAAACCCGCGCTCCTTGCCATCCACTATCTGGGTGAAGCGCAGGAAGTTGCCTATTCGCTCGAAAGACTTTTTAGCCACATCCGCTCCCGCTGCTGCTTATCTGCCGATTTCGCGAGTCCTTGGCTGATGATACTGCCGGCATAAGTTTCGTACAAACGAAATATAAAGGTGAGTCCAAATCGACGTGCGCTGCCGTATGCCGTATTTATCTTGCCAAGGCTCCTGCATTCTGTTAATTGTGTTGGGCTAGGGAGCGCGGAGAATCGACCGCGCCCCTGCGGAAATATGCTTTCCGGGGAGGTACTCCGTGAATCTCAGCGAGACATTGCCCGCCATCCTTGGCTGGGAGACAGTCAAGCAGTATCTGAACGAGCCGGCAATTCGAATTGCACTGATAGCTATCGGCGGTTTTATCGCCGTAATGCTGTTGCGGTTTTTCACTCGCAGAATAATCCGCCGAATCGAACGCCCGGGCGAAGATGAAAAACGCGAATGGGAACTACGGGCGAAGACGCTTGCCAGAATCACCAACAACTTCATCAGTATCGCGATTGTGACTGTTGCCGCTTTCCTTATTCTCGCCGAAGTCGGAATCCAGATTGGCCCGCTCCTCGCGGCCGCGGGAATCGCCGGTCTGGCAATCGGCTTCGGGGCGCAGAGCCTGGTCAAGGACTTCCTCAGCGGATTCTTCATACTGCTCGAGAACCAGTACCGAGTCGGCGATGTGATAAAAGTGGGCGACCTGTCGGGCACGGTCGAGAAGATGACGCTTCGCATTACCGCCCTGCGGGATATACAGGGCATTATCCACTTCATACCCAACGGTGAAATCAAGTCCGTCAGCAACATGACATATCATTGGTCGCGCATGCTGGTCGAGGTTGGCGTGGCCTACAAGGAGAACGTAGACAAGGTTATTGAAACGCTCAAGGCTTTATGCACAGAATTCTATGCCGACGAACCGTGGACAACCGATTTGCTCGAAGAGCCCCAGGTTACCGGAGTGGAAGCCCTGGCCGACTCACAGGTAACCATACGCGTCACGGCCAAGACCAAACCTCTCAAGCAGTGGGACGCCATGCGCGAGTTCCGCCGAAAGGTCAAGAACCGATTCGACGAACTGGGAATAGAAATTCCTTTCCCGCAGAGGACGGTTTATGTCCGGGAAGAGAAGGGCGGCAGTGATGCCGGCATCACTGCCAAATAACACGTCTCCATATATGTTGACTTAGCGGTACTCCGGCATTATTCTATTTGCTTAAAGTTGAATAATTATTTTTTTCTTGAGATTTTTCTCCCTAGAATTCGCCAAGAGAAGACAGGATGTATAGATTCTTCGGCCTGCCGGTAACAGGGAAACAGGTCCTCCTTTTCGTCGTGGACCTGCTGTTTCTGTCGGCGGCTTTCTACGCTGCATACGTTATCAGGCTGCACGCCTACACGCCGATATCTCCTTTGTTCCTGGTGGACGAATATACAGGTGCGACCTCTTTCGCTATTTTTTCCTATTTGCTGTCATTCTATGTCTTCGACTTATACAACCCGCAGGTTGGACGAAACGGCCAGAAAGACACTATACAGATTCTGCTTGCTGCAGCTTTCGGTGCGGTTCTCGTAACAGGCTTCTACTTTTTCCTCCCAAGCTGGCGGCAGGGCCGTAAGATTCTGCTGCTGAGCGCTGGTTTTTCTTTCCTGCTCTGTCTTGCATGGCGAAAGACATACGGAGCGGTCCTTTACCGGCGCAAACGCAAAGAGAACGCAATTATTATAGGCGCGGGCTGGGCAGCTCATGCCCTGCTGGAAGAATTCAAAAAGCACGAAGCCAAACACCCCTACGAAATCATCGGGCTCATTGACGACGACCCCGCCATGCAAGACGAGGATGTCCTGGGCTACAAGGTCATGGGGACGCGCGACGATATTAACCGCCTCGTCGAGGAACACGGTGTCACGACTCTAATCATGGCTATAACGCACGAACGGCACAAGGACCTCCTGAAAGCTGTCCTTGCGCAGAAGATGTCCGGCAAGCGAGTCCTGGACATGCGCAGCGTCTACAAGGACCTGGCGGGCAAGATTCCCATCTATCACGTCGAGGACAGCTGGCTGATAGACGAGCGCGGCTTCGACGCAATATACAGACCTCATATCAGGCAATTGCGCCGGCTGGCCGATGTAACTATATCCTCCATAGGGCTGTTACTGACATGCTGGCTTTTCCCCGTCATAGCTCTTCTGATGAAGGTCACGAGCAGGGGGCCCGTTTTCTACCGTCAGGAAAGAGTGGGCTTGAACGGGGAGGCTTTTAAGCTAATCAAGTTCAGGTCCATGGTTCACGGCGCGGAGGAGCATACGGGCGCAGTCTGGTCGCAGGAAGGGGACGAGCGCGTTACTCTCCTCGGCCGACTCCTCCGCCGCACGCGTATTGACGAACTGCCTCAGCTCATCAACGTCCTTCGCGGCGACATGGCTCTCGTCGGACCAAGGCCGGAACGCCCGGAGTTCGTATCCGAACTGGCGAAGGAGATTCCTTACTATCATCTTCGCCACACGGTGAAGCCGGGTCTTACGGGCTGGGCGCAGGTGATTTACCGCTACGGCGCCTCGAAAGAAGATGCTATCGAGAAGCTGCAGTACGACCTGTACTACATCCAGGAAGGCTCGCTCATCCTTGACGCAGTGATATTACTCAAGACCATCGGCACTTTAATCCTGAGACAAGGTTCATAGTTTGCCAGTCCCAAGGGCATCTCTCAGCAGGCGTTCATAGCTCTCCGTTGCGCTACGCCTGGAATATTCTTTCCTGACGCACTGAAGACCGCGCTTCCCCATTTCACCAGCTCTTTTGCTACTCGATTTGAGCTGCAAGATGGCATCGAGCATTGCCTTCGGAGACTCGGGCGCTACTATAACCCCGCATCCGGCGCTTTCAACCTGCCGTGCTGTTTCGCTCGATGAATCTATCGCAGCCACAACGGGCTTGGCTGCAGCCATAATCGTGTATAACTTACCGGGTACGGAAGTTGCGTGAGCCTTTGCGCCAAGAGTAACCAAGCACACATCCGCTGACGCGAGAACAAACGGCAGATTTTCGTATGGTTGAAAAGGTAGAAACATAACGTTCTTCATCCGGGATTGAACTGCGCGCTTCTGCATGCCCTCTTTAAGAATTCCGTCACCGACGAACAGGAACAGGATGTCTTTATGTTGCTTGGCCAGCCTGGCGCATTCCAGTACCGATTCAACGCCCGAGGTTAGTGCGAGATTGCCGGCGTACTGCACTACATACCTTTCATTCAGGTCGTGCTCGCGCGAGAAGATGTTGTCTCTCGGCCTAGGCGTGATGAAGTCCGTGTCAATCCAGTTCGAAATCCGTTCAATTTTTTCACTGGCAACGCCTTTTCGCGTCAGATTCTCTCGAAAACTGTCGCCGATAACCGCTATTCTGGACGCCTGATTATACACTGCTCTCTCGAAGATCCGGGCCACCTTTACGAGAAGCGACTTCTCTGACACGACACCGAGGTTCACCGCGACATCAGGGAAAATATCCTGAACACTGACAATCAACGGTATTCTCCTCACGCTGCACGAGATAGTTGCCGCAACAGCCAGAGAAAGTGGCGGCGTATAAACGATTGCGGCGTCCGGCCTTCTCGTAAAGAGCCCGGCAACCAGGGAAAAGACCGCAGAGCTGGCGTAGTTTGCCAGCCTTCTCCGGAAAGTCTTTTTCGCCGAAGTATAGAGCCAGGTGCGTATTACTTTCACTTCTTCGTTCCTCTCAACGCGCAGGAGACGCCGACGATACTTATGGGGAACAATTCCCGACGGATAGTGAGGAAATGATGTTATCACTTCAACCTCATGCCCCATCTTTGAGAGGTCTTGGGAAAGCTGGTCCATCAGCATGGCGTTGCCGCCGAAATCGGGCGGATAGTACTGCGTGAAGACGAGAATGCGCATATAGCTATATAAAGTTCTTGTACATCGAGTCTCTGAGGATGACCTTCTCCATTATCTCGTTGTATGGTGCGAAGGTACATCGCGGACACTCGCTTATACGAATAGCATCCACAAGCTCATGATGCTCCCGACCATTCCATGCCGCGATAACATCCTCCAAGTTGTCATAGGAACACAGAACCATCCCCTTCTGCCCGCGCCTGTCGCAGCAGATATGCACTTTGCGGTTTGCTCCGAAGGTCGCCGTCAGAGGCGTCGCCAGGCATTTGGTGAAGTTGAGTTTCTTGCGCCAGTCGGGGGTGAACTTGTGGGTTATGCCGTAAACCCTGAAAGTATCGTCCTGAAGAGCACGAGCTTCTATAATCTGCTCTTTGACGGCTTCCGTAATGGCGGCTGTAAACACTGTCGGGTCCGGCAGATATGCCGGACGAGCATGAAAGTCGTTCGCTCCTATCGACTTAGCCAGCTTCGCAGCCTGCAGTATTCCCTTGTAGTTGGCGGGATGGACAACCATCTTGTAGCCGATTGTGAGGCGGGAGTTCCGGCTGTCTCGAAGCTTGGCCAATTCCTCCATATTCGTTATGAGCCGGGTGAAGAGTTCGGGTTTCGCTTTCTTCTCCTTGACCCAGTCCTGGGCGTTGCCTGCGTCAACTGACACGCCGCAGAACCTGGCATTCTCCACAAGAGCCTCTCGAACCGGCTCTGCCAGAAGCGTGCCATTTGTGATAAGCGATGCTTCCACACCGGATAACGCAAGCTCGCGCACGAGGTCGGGAACCGCCGTGTTGGTCAGCGGCTCTCCGCCTCCCCCAATGCAGACTCCCTTTACTCCCCATTCCCCGAGAAACCAGGCCAGCTTGAGCAGAAGTTCCCGCGGAACCATGTTTTCGTTGGACTTGCGGTACTTCCCCTGAATACACCACGAGCAATCCAGGTTGCAGTAATTCGAGGGGTCAATGTCGGCGGACACAGGAGGAAGGAACTCTCCGCGAGCTATTGCTTCAAGATGGCTGCGCCAGAGAAGTACCTTGCTGCTGTTGAAGGGATTATATGGAGAATCCCACTCCACATACTCAATCAGACTGGCTGTGTTTTCATTTTCCAGTTTCTTCAAGACCGTTTCCCTCGTTCCGTCAGACGGCGAACGTGCTCGAAGACCTCTTCCGTCGATATGGCTTTCATGCACTTCTGTTGGTCGCAGTGCCTCCTGTAACAGGGAGAGCATTCAACTCCCTTGAATATCTTTACGCCACGCTCGTAGAGGTCAATCTCCTGCTCGCACGTCGAGCCGAACAGAGCAACCGTGTTGCGCTTCATCGCCACAGCGACGTGCATGCAAAGCGTGTCTGATGTCACGACGACATCGCAGAACGACACTATGGCTGCGAACTGCTTGATGGTGTGATTCGTGCCGGCATCGACGATTAGAAGAGAGCCTCCCTTCTCCTTTATATCAGCGTTGCGCGAGGCCTCTCCGGGTCCACCAAGCAGAATCACCACCGCGTCCAGCTCCCTGCTGCACTTCGCCGCAAGCTCGACGAATCTTTCGGCAGGCCACTCTTTGGTGGCAAAAACAGTACCTACTCCTGTATTCAGCCCGATTACCGGTCTGCGCTTGTCGCCGATTATCCCCAGCTTCCGGAGGTGTCTCTCTGCATAATCGGAATCCGCTTTATCTACAACAAGAGTCATTTCATCTCTCTGGTAGTCAAGACTGAGCGCTTCCGCCATATATTCCTGATAGGTCTTGGTGTTCCTGTGAAATTTCAGTTCATCGTCTATTCCGAGCAGAAGAGCATACTCGGACTCCGGCCCGAAGATGTCAAGAGCACCCTGGTCGGTGCATGTGAATCCCGTCTTTTCGCCAGCCATCACAATGCGAGCCAGTGAAGTTGCCACGGGGGACTTGTCCATGGAGTAAACAGCAGCGAAACGCTCACAACCCAATATGACCGATGTCTCGGCACTGAAGACCATTATTCTGTCAATAAGAGGGTTGCCCTCTAACAGCGGAACACAGGATGTCTCTGTAACCCAGGTTATGCTGCTGCCAGAGTGCTTTCGCTTCACTGCGGGAAGAAGTGCCGTGCTGCGAAGGACATCCCCCTTGGCGCCAAACTTCAAGATGAGCACGCGTTCGCCAAATGGCTCGAATTCCGGGCAGTGTTGGCAAGACCGTTGATGTGCACAAGGTTTCTCGCCGACGAAGAACCGACAGTCATTTCTGTATAGTTTTGTCTCGTTCACTTTTATCCTTCAGCTTTGGCTATTCAGCCATTCGCCACGACTTCACATCTAACGCGCGTAGTCTCCTTCGTTCGAACAAGAACTTATAATAATGCAGAAACGAGCGTTAGAAGTCAATTCCGTTTTGCTTGCCGATTATGGCAATCCGTGCAGTCTTGATGGAAGTATGAGAGTGTGCTACCATGCTTCGGGCAGTGCATGGAGGCAGGAATGTTCGAGGCAGACCTTATTCTGAATAATGCCGGGATTTTCAGGTACGGCGAACCGCTGGCAGCCCAGCAGGCGGTCGCAGTCAAGTTCGGGAAGATTCTCGCAGTCGGTCCCGACAAGGAAATCAGGCAACTCGCAGGCGCCCGGACCAGAGTTATCGAGCTCGGTGGCAGAGTGCTGATACCCGGATTCTGCGACTCACACCTCCATCTCGCATCTTTCGGTCAGAGCCTCAGGCGAATCGACCTTGCCGGTTCAAAGACTCTCGAAGAAGCTCTCGAGAGAATCAGACACGCGCTGCCGCGCTTCGAGAAAGAGCCGTGGCTTATGGGCCGGGGGTGGGACAAGAATCTCTGGGGGGAACATTTCCCGAACCGGCAGCAGCTCGACTCAGTCATCACCGACAAGCCTGCAGCATTCTCAAGCAGGTGCGGGCATATCATGTGGGCCAATTCCGCCGCGCTCGCCGCAGCTGGCATCACACGTCAAACGCCTGACCCATCTGACGGCGAAATCGAACGTGACGAGACCAGAGAGCCGACCGGAATCCTCAAAGAAGGGGCAATCAGTCTTATTAAGGAGGTAAGGCCGGAACCGGATGCTGCGACCACCAGGGAAAGCATCCTCGATGCGGTCAAAGAGGCATACAAGCTCGGAGTGACCTCGGTGGTCACTCTTGCAGGCAGGACCGAGATTACCGCCCTGACGGAACTCGCACGCGAAGGGATGCTCGGCCTCAGAGTCAGTGCATATTCCGAGAACCCGGAGGATTTTCTGAAATCCTGCGTTGAGCAGGGCGGGCTCAGGTTCCCCCTGCTGGCTGAAAGGCTCAGCCTCATGGGCCTGAAGCTCTATGTCGATGGCAGCCTCGGCGGGCAGACTGCGTTCATGTTCGAGCCATACGAGGGTTCAGAAGGCTGCGGAATCCCGGTTGTCCACGGCGAAGAACTCAAAATAATAGTGCTGAAATCCAGCAGATTCGGTATCCCGTGCGCCATCCACGCGATAGGAGACAGGGCGGTTGCAGAAGTACTGGACGCATTCGAAGCATCACGAGAAGTCAACGGGAAAATCCGCCATAGAGTGGAACATGCCCAGCTAATGCGCAAGCAGGACGTCGGGCGTTTCGCCAGAGGCGGCTTCATAGCCAGTATGCAGCCTGTTCACTTATATGGCGACCGAGAGACGGCTGAAAAATACTGGGGCGAAAGGTGCAGATACGCCTACCCGCTGCGCAGCCTGCTTGAATCGGGCGCGAGAATCGCCCTCGGCACAGATTGCCCCATCGAGCGCCTCAACCCCATGCTCGGGCTGTTTGCAGCATGCGCACGGGAGCCGGAAGACGACGGCACCTCCTGGTATGCCGAGGAAAAGATTGACCTTCCCACCGCCGTTAACTGCTACACCGCGGAAGGCGCCTACGCTGCCTATGCCGAGAATCGGCGCGGGATAATCGCGCCCGGCATGGATGCCGACCTCGTGGCGCTTAGGCCGGACTTCTTCGAGATGGAACTGCGGGAAATCCTCTCTACCGGTGTCGAGCTGACCGTATTCAGCGGCAACGTGGTCTACGAAACATTGAAATGACAGACCGATTCCCTATTGCCGCAACCAGCGTGCCGGTGAAAAAAGACTTGCCCGGCTTGCGCCCTCTGCTATAATACCGGGACTTTTTGAGGGGGAAACAACACTCGGGGGTGCCAGGTGGAACTGATATGCCGATTTCTTATGCAGGCAGAGCCTGTCGCGAGTAAAGCCAGCGAGACGACGGGGCAAGGCGGAGGCGGCGGCAGCGCCATGCCGACGATATTTCTCTTCGTGATACTCTTTGGAATTATGTACGTCTTTCTAATTCTGCCGCAAAAGCAGCGTGACAAGAAGCATCGCGCCATGCTCTCGGAACTCAAGAAGAACGACCGAGTTGTGACGGCGGGCGGTATGCACGGAATAATCATGTCGGTAAAGGACGGCACGGCAATCCTCAAGGTGGACGACGACAAGGATGTCAAGATTACGGTCAACCTGGCTTCCATCGCGCAGGTCGCGCCCAGGGAAGAACAGGAAGCAGAGGGCAAATAATAGCACTTCCAAGCGACACACCGTAAACTAAGCAAGGAACGGGAGATGGAGAAAAACGCAGGACTGAAATTCACATTCATAGGCATCCTTGTCGCGCTGTGGCTGCTTTTCTTCGCCCTCTCCGGCATTAACCTCGGCCTCGACCTCAAAGGCGGCTTCGAGCTGTTGTACAGGCTGGATGTGCCTTCGGATGTCCTTCCGAGCGCAGACCTGACCAACGAAACCATCGAGGTTATACAGAAGCGAATAGACTCGGTCGGCCTCAAAGAGATAAAAGTACAGTCGTCCGGGAGCAATCACATCATAGTCAGCCTTCCCGGCGGCAGCGAAGCAGAAAAAGAGGAAATCAAGGGCATAGTCGAGCGTATGGGCGTGCTGTGGTTCGCGCTCGTCGCCCAGCAGACCGGCGGCGACCCCTACCTCTTCCCGGAGAAGGAAATCGAAGAGGTAAGAAAGAAAGAGAAAGAGATTGCCGTCCTTAACAAGAAGAGGCTCAGGGAAAGCAAGCCCGCTCTTGTTCCGGAGAAGATGGTCGTCCCTTACATCCGCCAGATGGAAGGCGGCGAAACCGAAACCGGCGAGCCTGTGGAAAGTTGGAAGGCGCTCTTCGACATTATCGCCGGGACCGGCATCAGGGAAAAACGCATCGAGGTAATTATCGAGACGACTGACCGCGTCAGCGGCGGGCTGCTTACAAGAACCTACCCGACCCAGGATGACTGGGGCCGCCCTGCTGTGGGATTCACGTTCGGCTCGGAAGGCGCCGACCTGTTCAGGAAACTCACGCGCGAAGAAAACAGAGGCAGGTTCCTCGCAATCATTCTCGACGGCACAATGCAGTCCGCGCCGCGCATTGAAGACACAATCGGTGGAAGCGGCATAATCAAGGGCAAGTTCTCGCCAGACGAAGTCAGGCAGCAGGTAATTATCCTCAAGAGCGGCTCGCTGCCTACGAAACCGGTTCTCGACCGCGAGTTCTCGCTCGGCCCGATGCTCGGCGAACGGGCCATCCAACGCGGCATTATCGCCATTATCACGGCTCTGTGTATCGTACTGGTGATAATGGGGGTCTATTACCTTGCGGCGGGAATGGTGGCCAATCTCGCTCTTATCATCAACATAATCCTGATACTTGGCTCGCTCGCGGCTTCCGAAGCAACCTTCACGCTTCCCGGTCTTGCCGGTCTTGTCCTGACCGTCGGTATGGCCGTTGACGCGAATATCCTGATATTCGAGCGCATACGCGAGGAAAAGGCGAAGGGCAAGTCCCTGCGGCAAGCCACGGAGACCGGTTTCGCCCGGGCGTTCTGGACCATATTCGACGCCAACGTGACGACGCTGCTCACGGCTCTTATCCTGCTGTGGGCGGGAACTGGCCCCATTCAGGGCTTTGCCATCACTTTATCCATCGGCATACTCTGCTCTATGTTCGCCGCACTCTTCGTCACAAAGGCCTTCCTCGGCTTCCTTATAGGCAAAAGGGTGCTTACGGAACTCAAGATGCTTCAGATTCTGCGCGAGCCTAAGGTGGCTTTCGTCAAGGCGAGGCACGTTGCGTTTGTAATCTCAATGCTGGCGATGGCGGGAGGACTCATCCTTTTCTTCAGCCGGGGGGATGAGAAATACGGCATAGACTTCACCGGCGGTAGCCTTTTCCAGATAGACCTGCGAAAGCCCGAGCCCATCCAGGCGGTCAAGAACACGGTCCGTTCAATCGAGGGCCTTGAGAACGCCGAAGTCGTGGCAACCTACATGGATTTCGCAGGCGAGAAGCCTCAACAGGGCATTGCGGTCTCTTTCACTATCAGAACCCGCACCGTCGAGACTCCCGAGAAGACGGGAGAAGGAAAACGCAAGAGGGAATTCCAGGAAGTGCTCCACGAGCGGATTGAGCAGGCGTTCGAAGGCAGGCTTGCACCGACGGGCATAGATTCATCCAAGGAAGTGCAGGAGGAACAGGAGGAGTTCGAGAGAAAGAACAAAGCCGTTATCTATGCATATATAAGGAAGACGGACGAGCCGGAAAAACTGGCCAAACTGGCTGAGAAGACTCTCAGCGAGGGCTATTACCCCGGTGCGGGCGTTAAAGTCGCCGAGATAAAGGAAGCCGGTCTCGATGAATTCGTACGCCTGCGTATAGAAACCGGAGAGCTTGACCTCGTGGACACGCCAATCGAGAAGGTCGTAAGCAGTATCAAGAACCAGCTCCAGAACACCAAGGGCGTCAGGCTGAGCGAATCGTTCCCCCGGGTGGACGCTATTGGAGCCTCCGTCGCTTACAACCTCAAGTCGAAAGCCGTTGTAGCACTCACGCTCGCCATGATTGGCATTATTCTTTACATTGCGGTGAGATTCGAACTCAAGTACGGTTTCGCTGCCGTTTTTGCGCTCGGTCATGACGTTGCAATCGCGCTCGGCGTGATATCGCTCGTTGACATGTTCGGGCTGGTGGAAATGAAAATCGACCTGCCCGTCATAGCAGCTTTCCTGACAATCGTTGGATACTCCCTGAACGACACTATCGTCGTATTCGACCGTATTCGCGAGAACCTGCGCAGGAAGCAGTACGACGCCAGAAAGGGCAAAGAAAGCTATGCAGAGGTGATAAACGATTCAATAAACGAGACTTTGTCTCGTACGATTCTTACGAGCTTCACAACGTTCATCGTCGTGCTTGTGCTGTTCCTCTCGGGCGTGGAGGCTATCACCAGCTTCACGTTCGCGATGCTCGTAGGCGTCGTAGTGGGAACTTACTCATCCATATTCATTGCAAGTCCGATTCTTATCTTTATGCGACCGGCTGCGGAGAAACAGCAGCAAAAGAAGTAAGCCTTCGGTTGAACCGGCGCCGTCCGGAAGGGTATAAGTAATGTAAGGCGTCAACTGGAGGATTCCTGTTGAAGTTCTTCGAGAAGCTCGTATGGATTCTTACCGCAGTGGTCATGGCGCTACTCGTGCTTGTCATGGTCTACTGGAAGCCGAGTCCTATCCCTGACGAGGCCATAAAAGTCCAGAAGCTGCAGCCGAAAGCCGCAACGCCCGCAGGCGGACGGAGCGATTTCTCCGCAGTCCGGGGCTCAGGAACTTCAGGTCGCTCATCCGGCGGCACAGGCCGGAGCGGTCGCTCTGGGAGCACCAATACCGCTGCTGCGTCACCCAAGCTCCCGTATAAGACAATAAGATCCAAGAATCCCAAATACAGCGGCTGGAAGCTCAATCGCGAGTTCAGAGAGAAGTACGGGGATAACTACCGGGAAGTCTACGATGCCCTGCAGCAGGTAGAAGCTGTCGTGATGGAAAAGCCTGATGGCTCCAAGGCTATCAAGATTGTGAGCATAGACAAGAGTTCAATCATTAACAGGCTTCACTTTGAAGTTGGAGATGAGATATACGCCGTTAACGGCCGGGATTTCAAGGATTTCGAAGGCTCAACCGGGGATTTGTGGAATTACGGCAAAGGGCTCTATGACGACCTGAGAGATAAAACGGAGTTCCAGGTTGAGATAGAGCGAAACGGCGCGCCAACCGTCCTCTACTTCCAAGTGCCCAAGTAACGCGGCACGCCCTATTCAGAATCTCGCCGACGAGAACGCCGCCGCGAATATCGCTATGTAGATGCCGCAGCAGAGAATGAACGGCAGGAAAAACGCCAGCGCAGCCCTGCCGCCGGTTATGCCGTGGGCCCGCGAAAACCCGGTGATTATTATGACAATCGCCCAAATCATGACCGCAAGCGACCAGAACGCGCCCAGAATCGGCACCCAGCCCAGGGGAAGAAGATTAAGAATCGTCAGCGACCCCATGCTGTATGCAATCACGCGGAATGTGCATTCATAATCCTGTTTCGCCCCTCCGACAAGCATCAGGCTCACATGGTATATCGCAGCTATGATATACGGCATTATCAGGGCGAAGACTATAATCCCGACAAATCCCGCCGTCATGCTTTCCTTTGCATCTTCCGGGATGCCCGGCCATGTCGGCTGGACGCTGCTGAAAACGAGCATCAGCCACATCATTGACACAAAAGCGCCGAATACCGTAAGCAACCAGTTGTACAGGAGCGGTCGCCCGTATCCGCCCCTCAGGCGCATTCTCTCGAATGCGAAGCCCGGAGTGAAGAGCACGTCCTTTATCGTCTCGAGCATGTTGCCCGGGAAGCTCCTGCCGGATTGCTCCCAAGGCAGGCCGGGTCTTCCGAAATCAGCCGGTTCTCCCGGCGCATATTCCCCTCGAAGCTCGCCGAGCACCCTGTTCTTGCACCTGCTGCAGAGCTTCTCATCCTGCAGCTCTATCACGCAGTTCTCGCACAGGGGCATCCTGCAGCGGGAGCAGTATGCGACCGCTTTCGTTCCGGGGTGCTTCTCGCACTCGTTCGGGAAGTTCTCGAGGAAATGTTTTCGGCAGTAGACCTCGTCAAGGCGCCTCACCGCGATGCCGTCGAGAATGTCTTCTTCGACAAAGCCCGCGCCGCAAACTTTGCAGAAATACTGCGGCGTGAGTGTTGGCTGCAGCGCGTCTTCGGGTCGAAGCGGTTCTGGTTCACGTGCCCCGGCCTCCTCCTCCGCAAGGAACAGCGACTTGCACCGGGGGCACTTGATTTCCATCCGTATCATCTCGTCCGGCGCGGAAAACAGCGTGCCGCATGACGGACATCTCGTTCTGAAAGCCATAGAATTCCTCTATATTAAGGTTCCCAGACGTACCTGAAGCCGACGTGGTCCTGCGCCGACCCGGGCGAAGCATACCTGCGCCTCGTGACCCTGCAGTCATCACCCTTGTCAAGGAAGGATGCTCCCCTTATCGCCTTCGAGGGCAGTTTGCCTTCCGGGCCTTCCGGGTCACAAGAGACTCGGTCCTTCAGCTTCCCGTAGTAGTTGGCATCGTAGTTGTCATGAACCCATTCCGAGGCATTTCCCGACATCCCGTACAGGCCGAACCCGTTGGGCTTGAACTTCCTGACGCTCTCCGCCCCCTCGGCGTCAGTCACGGCTTCGGCTTTCGAATAAGTATCGCCGTATCCGAAGAGATAGCCCTTCGACCCCCTCGCGGCATATTCCCATTCCGCTTCCGTCGGGAGCCGGTAGGTACCCGGATTGCTGCGGCTGAGCCACCGGCAGTAGTCCTTCGCCTGCTGCCAGGAAACGTTGCATACGGGCATGTCGCCGCCGCCTGAAAGCGGCGATGCGCTGTGTGTGGGGTCGAACTTCTCATAATCCGCATTCGTCACTTCGGTGACAGCCATGTAAAACTCGGAGAGTTCGACCTCGTGCTCCGGCTCTTCGTCCGCGCTCCCATCCTCGTATCCCATGAAGAATTTACCGCCCGGTATCCTGACGACGCCCTCCGGCGGTTTCACCGGCGCCCGTTCGCACGAGGCAAGCATTATCGCCGCAGCGGCAAGGATGAATCCCGCTAACTTCATTTTCCCTCCGAGTAGCTGCTCCGGTAGTGGTGCAGGAATTATATGCGGCTGGTGCCGTCGCGTCAAGCACGCCGCCGCATTCGGCTGAAAGGTCTATTCTCTTATCAGGCGCAGAACTTCCGGTGGAAGGAGCTGCGCAATCCCCGGGTAGCGACCCAGAATCGCCCGCGCCCGGCCCGCCTCTCCCGACCTGGCATAGCACTCGGCCAGCTTTGCCAGTAGCTCTTTGCCCTGTGGCGCATCGCTTCTGGTTGATGCAACTGTTTCCAAGTCGCGCGCTGCCTCCGCGTACCGCCTGTGCTCGTAGAGCAGATTCGCTCGCCTGAACCTCCAGACGACATCCTCCGGCTTGCTGTCGAGAATCAGACCCATTCTCGTAATCGCCTCTTCGTCCCGGCGCAGCGCCATGTACGCGAGGGCGAGATAGCCGTTGAGCGCAGTATCTTTCGGATAATCCCTTACTCCCCGTTCAAGCTCGGTCGCTGCCGCCTTGAAGTTGCGCCTGT
This sequence comes from uncultured Planctomycetota bacterium, assembly GCA_964641955.1. Lineage (GTDB taxonomy): Bacteria > Planctomycetota > SKW154 > SKW154 > DAOVDS01 > CAZXNM01. The sequence continues at coordinate 117,855 of CAZXNM010000002.1, read as the reverse complement.
TGAAGTGGTATATAGCTCGCGCGCCGTAATCGCTGCTCCGGATTCCCGGGAACCTCGGCGCCCACGCATTGAAAAAAATCCCCGCAACAACCGCTGCAGCCGCGAGTATCCCGGTGGCGCGGTAATCCCTCGTCTTGACTTTCTCCCAAACGTAGGCGACACCGCAGCCGCCGAAGATTGCGAATGGGATCGCCGCGGGCAGGCGATAGCGCGACACGAAGAAGAAGAACACCGCTGGCGCCAGCAGAGACAATATTACTCCGATAAGCATCCACACCCGGGCCGCCGATTCCCGCTGTCTGAATGCCGCATACAGGCCAACTGCCATGAGCGGGGTCAGAAGCCAGAAGCCGATAAACATGAAGCTCAGAACCCATGAACACTGCCTGTAGGCATAGAAGCTGGCGTTGTTAGGCGTTTCGAAATTCCTGAAAAAGTAGTACGCCTTGGAGAACCATAGCCCAACGATGCTCAGGAACGAGTCGTGTGTCGCGTACGTCTCACGCACCACCGGCCAGAAAGCGCCGTCCGTCTTGCGCATTATCTTGCCCATCTCGTCAGGAATCACAAGCCCGTCCCCGGATGAGTTGTGCCCATTCCCCAAGACGAACGTTGCACTGCCCACGGAGCTAAACGAGAAGACCGGCGCTCCAACCACTGCATTTCTTACAAACAGGGGCACGAGGACAGCCACGAAGACGCTCACAAGCAGGGCCACCTTGACCGCCGATTTCTTCAGTTCACGCCTGCCGAACCAGAGCAGCACTCCGACCGTCGCGAATACAAGCAGCAGCGCGGTCGATTTGAGCAGGAAAGAGAATCCCAGAACCGCGCCAACGCCCGCCCAACAGCCGCGCGAGTCGCGCCTGAACGCCTCGCCTGCGACAAACACGAAAAGCGCCGTGGCAAACGTCAGTACCGTCGCCCGAAGCAGCAGGATATCGTAGAAATAGAGCGGACCGCAAAGCGCAAGCAACGCCGCCGAGACGACCGCCGCCTTCTTCCCGAACAGCCTGTATGATGCGGCATAGACAAGCAATATCGTTACCACTCCGAGGAGAAGCTGGAAGACCTTAACCCCGCTTGTCCCATCGGAGAAAAGCGCATGAAATACCGCCGCTAGGTAGTAGTAGCCGGGGTCCTGGTAGTATCGTTTCCCACCGTACCATTCCTGCCACTCCTCCAGCGTGCCGAACATCGCGTGCCAGTTGTGGTAGGGGTGAAAAGGCTTGTCGAGAAGTACATCGCCGGATGCTATCTCTCTGGCGCCCGCGTGGAAAAAGTTCATGTCGCAATCTTTCCACTCGTACTGGCGCCAGCATGGCCCGCCCGCGACCTCGAACACAAGGAGCGCCCGCAGAATGGCTGAGACGATCAGGATTGCGACAAGCTCCCTGTGCCGCCGCAACAGGCCCGCCCGCGGTTTCTGCGCGTCGTTCTGCTCGATGTTGTTCTCCATCAAGTTACTGTTTATTCCGAGGTTACGCCCGGCGTGGACTTCTTCGAAATGCGCTCGGCGGCGTCTTCCGCGGCGGCTTTGACCGACTCGTCCTTCGTCTCCTGCGCAAGCTGCTTCAGAGCATCGAGTATTGACGCATCCGCAATTCGGCCAAGTGCCTGGACTATTTCCTGCCTGACCTTCTCGTCACCCTCCGCAGCGAGCCTATCGGCAAGTGCCGCAGCCGCCGCCTGTCGCATAGTCTGGACTTCGGGCTTCGTAAGCCCGCCTCCGGCCTTGCACCGCCGAAGCGATGTCATGCGCGCAAGCCCCTTGGCCGCGCTCTGCCTCACCGAAGCCGAGCTGTCGGAAAGAGTTTTCTTCAAAGCATCGAGGGCCACCTGCCCGCCGGGAAAGCCAAGTGCATGCGCACATGCCGTTCGGAGGCTCTCGGCCGCAGCCTTGTCGGCAAGTATTTTCGCAAGAACAGCAACGGCACTCTTGCCCGCGCAGATAGCCGCTGCGTCCGCAGCCGCCGCGCGAAGCTCGTCATCCCCACCCTTCTCCAAAAGCTCCAGCAGGAATTTCCCCGCCCGGCTGTCAGCAATCCGCGCCAGGGCCCCAATGATGCCCGCCTGCAGCGCCGCGCGTTCAGCTTTTCTCGCCTTCGTCGCGGCCTCGACGGCCTGCGCATCCGCGCCCGTGCCAGGTTCCGGCGTGCCGAGCGGATAGCTGTCAAGAGTCTTCATAAGTATCTCGAGCATCGCGGGCACAGCGTCCCTCCCGAGCCTGACAAGCTCCCTGTGAACGCCCGGCACGGGTAATGCCCGTTTGCGATACTCTTCCGGCTTAATACCCTTGAGTTCGTAACAGCCCGCAAACGCTTTTGAATCCTGCGACCAGCCAAGCAGCAGAGAAGCGAACAGCGCATCCCGCCAGTTCTCGCCGTTCCAGTTTTCCGCTGCCGCTTTCTTCTCGAGATGCTCTTTCGCCTGCGGCGCCAGGGCGATTCCCTCCGTACGAGCCTTCAGGTACTCTTCGCCCGTTGCAGTCTTCATGCGCTCGATAACGGCATCCACCTGCTCCTTCGCATCCTGAGCCAGAACAGGTGCGGCGAACGCGGCAAGACAGATCGCAATCAGTATGAGATGTTTCATCTGAAATCTCCTACCTGCCGGTTGTCCACCACTTCGGAGTTGCTGGTGGTGTGCGAAGCACATTGGAGCCGCAGTGCACCTCGCCCAGGTTGACGTGATATGAAGACCAGTCCTCGACAAAGTAAGCTGTCAGCCCAAGCGCCGCGAGCTTGTTGGTAATGTCAAGCTCGAACAGGTCCTGGGCCGCCTGTTCCGGGCCGTGCTGCTTTGCCACTATCACGTTGGGCCTGACGACTATGCAGTTCACGGCGCCGGCCGTGTATGCCGCGACACTGCCCACGTAGGGGTCAATGTCCCACAATACGGGAATCCTTACGAAATCCGACTCCTTGAGCCCAAAACTCATTTTCAGCCGGCCTCTCAGCGTATCCAGTATCGACTGTACCTGGTCGCTGACATCCATTACCACGGCGTCCGCGAGGATTGCCCCCGCCGTCGTGTCGTCCCCGGTCCCGGCGAACACCGGCGTGCCCGAAGGCACGGACTCCAGTATATCAAGCGCGCAGTCAACGTCCGCCCACGCCACGACCCAGCCGCGCGAGTTCGTCGCCGGCATGAAAGACATAATTTCGTCAACGTGTCCGACGGCGAGCCACGTCGTGTCGAGCTCGTAGACCGGTCCCTGTATGGCCTGGGCGCTCAGGAAGTCGCGTATCTCCTGTTCCATGCGCCTCGACCCGGCTCCCCCGACAATCACGCGCCCCAGGGGATACGACCTGGTAGGCGGCATGCAATCGAGGTTCCCGAAGGAATTGAGAGATTCCCCCGAATCGCTGCCGTACTGCAGGCAGCCGAAGTCGGGACCAAGCATATAGTTCCACGCGTAATTAATAAGGGTAGATCCGATGGGATTGCGTGGTGAGTTCAGCACGACGGGATTGTTGCCTGTTGGCCTGTCCACGAAACCTATCTCGAACTGGTCCTGCGTCCAGCGGTCCGCGTTGTTGATAACGGTCAGCGGAATCCCTATTGTGGAAGCGACACTCGTCATGTCCGACACGAATGCGGAGTTGTCTGCAGTCTGGCAGATGTATATCCGCTCCGGATAATCAAGGTTGGAATGCAGCAGGAACGGCGCAGTTCTCAGAACCAGCTTGTCGCTGCCAAGTTCCTTGTTCCCCGCATCGCGAACTGACAGCGCAAGCGTAGTCTCTCCGTTCCACAGGCCAGCGCCCGCGCCCGCCGTCTCGGCGTAATGACACGATTCAATGCCGAGAAGGACGTTCCCTGCCGCCAACTCGGTATCGCTTATCGTGGAGACTCCCGGTGTGAACAGGTTCCAGTTAACCCCGTCGTGCTTGAACAGGCGCACGTAGCCCGCTGAATTGGTATCAATGCCAATCGTGGCGTAAGAGCCCGCCCCGATATCCGCTATCTGCTTTACCAGGATTTCAGCGAGGTCGGGCTCGTCACTTGTACCATCGACCTCGGTGTTCGCGTGGTCCCGGCTGGTGTCGCTGTCATCATCGTCGTTGTTGTAGACCATGACCGCGCCGTGTGATGCGTTCCAGTTGCTCTCGCCGAAGTCCTCCGTTCCGCCCGTGTCCACGACCCCGTCGCGGTTTGTGTCAACGTTCAGGTCGTACTTGCCGTCAGGTCGCAAAAGGTAGACAAGGATGTCGTCATCGTCTTTTTCCTTGCAGCCGGCAAGCAGCATGATTCCGGAAAACAGGAAAAAAGAGATGAGCAATTTCTTCATGGCTGGCTCTCCTAACAAGCAGACCGCGGGATTTCGCCTCCCCGGGCATCATAGCCGCCAGCCTGCACGCAGTCAATATCATTGATTGCCAATGCCCGCCCGGAGTGCGCCCGACCGCATTCGTGAAAAACAGGGCTTGACAGCAGTGTAGCAGTCATTATCATCGCCGGAAGTCCGCACACGGAGGTGCTGTTTGCCGTGTGAAGCCGTTATAGCTTTACCGCTGATATTGTCATCCATCGACCGGGGGACAGCAGGTTCTATCATCATCTTCTGCGTCATCGTCACCGCGTTTCTATTGGTTGTCATTCTTGTCAAGTCACGCGCCGTGCGTAGGGCCATGTGGTTCAAAAGCCCATTTCCGGAACGGGGCGGCGTCGGAGCACTTGGAGACCTTTCGGCCGTTGAAGCCGGAATCGTGATGTCGGTGGACATTCCATGCCTGCTTGCCATGTACCTGCTTGACCTTGCGACCTGCAGTGATGTCAGGATAATTGATCAGATGCCCCCGAAGGTTGAAGTTCTTACTCGAGAAGGGATATCGGATTTCCACAGGCGTTTCCTTGATGCCGTGAAGGAAGACGGCTCGCTCGATGCGGAACGGATGATGCTGGCGCTTGACTGGTGTTACAGCGAGCTTGACCGGAGCATGAAGGGTCACGGAGTGAGAGACACCGTCATTCACTATCTCGATAAAGTTGACCGCCTCTGGGACGAACTGGAGAGCAAACTCGTACCGGAGGACAGGCTTGACATCCTCGAAGCGGGACTTCCCTGGCTACTGCTGCACGAGGAAGCCGCCGACAGGCTGGAAAGCACCTTCATTGACTCGGCCAAGTGGCAGATTGTGAAGCCGCTTGTAAAGAAGATGCGACTTGCCAGCCAGCGGATAATCTCGGAAGAAGAATTGCTGCGCCACGCCGCCTATCATCCCGACGGCATTTTCTCAAACGAGAGGTATCTTGAGGGTATCCTTGATTGGGCGAGGCATCGGCTCTCGGACAGAATGATTGCTCCCGGCTGGTACGTCGATTATTTCCGCCAAGGCGCATCGGAAAGCTACGAAAGAGAAAGCGAGCGGATGGAGAAACTCCAGAAGCTGCTCGAAATGATAGAGTCGAGGATAAGTCGCTAAGCTCGAGTCCCGAACGCACAATAATAGAGCTGTCAAACCATCGTTCTGCAGCAGGCCGTCAATACTATTTGCCTCCGTCCCCGTTCAACTGGAACGAGAGCTTTGCGCTGAAGAGGCGCGCCTCGTCGCGCGTCGTGCGCAGTATTTCGAGGAACACCGCGGCTGAGGGCTTAATTATAGCTTTGTGCTTCTCCTCGCCGTTGACCTTAACAATCACCGGCTTCGTGAAATCAACCATGCCTCGATTGAGGAAAACGGTCAGCTCGGCGACATTCTCGGTTTTTAGCTCGATGACGTTCGTCTTCGGGTCATGGCTTCCCTCGACTCTGGCGGAGCCGGGCGTCCTGAACTTGGTTATTTCGAGCCAGTAGGCCCGCCCGTAAGCCGTCGAATCCGCGAGCCATACCACATCGCGGGGGCAGGGCACGCGCTTTCGCTTGTCGAAGAAATCGAGAACCTTGCTGTTCTCGTCAACAAGAAACGTGTGCTTGCCCTCGGGAACCTCGCCGTATTCGTGGTCGTACTTCAGTTCCTTGAGCTTCGCCGCCGCATCGCGCGAATGCTTGACCGGGACCTTCTCGTCTTTCGCTCCGTGCGTAATGCGCACGGGCAGGTTCTTCGCGTTGACAAGAAACCGCAAGTCGTAGCCCGCAGCCCTCGGTTCGATTGCGGCGAACCGGTCGGCGTAGCGCAGCCCGAGATGCCACGCGCCGTAACCGCCCATGGACAGCCCGTGCAGGTAGATTCGGGTCGGGTCAACGTGATACTGGTCCCGGACCCGCTCAATAAGGGCGAAGACCTGCTCAGCCGCCTCTTTTCCCGGCCCCCACTTCCACTTCTCCGTCGCGGTGGGCGCAACGACGATATAGCCGTGCTTCTCGGCCTGCTGGAACTTGTCAATGTTGCCCGGCTTGACCCCGCTCCCGACGGGATAATGCCAGAACTTGACGTAATCGCGGCCCCTGCCGCTTCTGCCGTGCAGCGCCACGAGCAGCGGCCACGACTTCTTCGGGTCGTACACCTCCGGGACGTAAAGCGCATAGTCCGTCTTTACGCCGTTTACTTCGAGCTTGCCGCTGCTGTGGCCTCTCTTGCGGGGACGGTATTCCCTGAATCCGGCAGCCGCACGCTCCACGAGTTCGGGAGTGGTTTCAAGCACCGGCTGGAGCGCCTCTGCAAGCCGCCTGCGCGCGGCTTCGTCCTTTTCGCGCAGGTACTTGTTTATAAGGACAAGAACCTGCTTTTCATCTTTCGGCTGCGGGTACGGCTTCGGTCCGGTCTTCTCCTGCGCAGGGTCCGGCTTCTTGATCCTGCCATACTCGATGGATGCTATCTGGTCGCGCCTAAACGTCGCCTCGCCTAGCCTGAGCTTTATTGTCACGCTCTTCTCGTCGGCCTGAGTTATTTCACCCTCCAAGACCCGGCCATCCTTGAGGATAATCCTGTCGGCCAGCGCGACGGCCGCGAGCAGCAAAACCAGCAGGAAAGCTGTCAGTCTCAAGAACACACCTCCGCGTCCATGCTACACAGGCGCGCCGCCTCAATCAAGCGGTCAATTAAGAAAGCCGGCTGCACAACAGCCGGCTTTCTTTCAATCACGTTAGGGTCTACTTGGCCTTCCTGATACTCCTTCTTGCTCTCGATTCCAGCAGGAAGTTGAGCGCGAGGTTCTGCAGTGCGAACTCATCCTCCTTCGCGTGTTGGCGCGCGAAGTGGGAAAGCACGTGCAGCACGCGTCCCTTGAGCACGCCGGGGATGCGCTTGCCCATCCCGCTCGACTCCTCGTCGTCGCGGAGCCCGGTGCGGTTCTTCTTGCCGCCCGTCGCCTCGCCCTTGCCGTAGGCATAAGGGCCGCCGAAGGTCAGCGCGACGGTGTTGTTTCCGCTCGTCATGTCGCCGACTTTCTGCGACGCCATGAGAATCGTGACCTTCCGCTTGTCCTTGACCTCGATATACGGGCTCTCGTCGTCAACCTTCCACTTGTTGTCGGGCTTCTTGACGCTCTCTTCGATTTTCTTCCTGACATCCTCGGAAACGGTCGTTGGGCCGCCCTTGCCGCTTCCTGCCTCCTTCTCTCCGATGTCGCTTTCCTTGATTATCTTCTTGGCCGACACGAACACGCCGCGAAGCAGCGGGTGCGTCGTCGCCCCGCTGGCGGGCGCGACATCGACCTCGCCCTCGGGCAGGTACGAGCCCGGCCCGACGAGCTGCGGCCAAGCCCGCGCCAGTATGTCGGTGAGGCCCCAGTCTTCCGTAAAGAGGTATCCGCCGGCCTCTACATATTCCTTGAGTTTCTTGACGGCTGCATCACTGAGCTTGTGGTTGCACGCACGGTGCACCGGTGGGTCCTTGGCTCATATTCAGGGGAACAGCCTGTCCTTCTTTCCCTTGCCCGGTGTGCAGTCGGGGCAGATGCAGTGGTCGTGAATCTGCACGCAGTTCACGAACACGCCCAGTATATCCTTGGGTATCTTGTAATCCGGCTTGGAGAAGTCCTTCCTGAGAATGACGGTGACCTCCACCTTCATGCGGCGGAGGACATCCTCTATGTGGTCGAAGCATATGGCGCCGCCGGCGCCTTTCCACGGCTTCTCGGGCGCTCAGGTGTCGGTTATGACAAGCGCCTTGAGCTTGATGTTCTCATCGCCGAACATCTTATCGCGCCTGAAGCGCTCCAGCTCATCGACCACCGTGCCGGTGTAGCCGCCCTTCTTGGCCTTCTCGTTCTCGCCCAGGCTGAAACCCTGCTCCTTCGATACTCTCCACCACTTCTCCCAGTCCTCCGCGCTGGTGCCGCAGTCTGCTCTCGTGAGCATTCTCAGCGCATCGACTATCTCCGCCTGGACCGCGCGGTCCTTGACCTTGCGCAGGGCCGCTATGAGCGCCTCGACAGAGACTTCCTCCTCCATGTTCACCAGGCTCTCGATGGCCATCTTCTGCATGTCGTAGCCACACTTCTCGAGCACAGCCTGGTGGACTATGGCGACGTTCCTGCAGCGGTTGTTCTGCAGCGCAAACAGCAGGTCCCGCGACAGCGCGCTCTTCCTGAGCTTGACAATCGCTTCGGCAAGCGCCATCATGGCCTGCTCGTCCGTCACCGTGCAGACGCCCTTGACAAGCTGCCAGTATATGACAGTCTTGCTCTTGGGTATCTTTTCGAGAATCGTGACAATCAGCTTGACCGGGTCGGCCCCGCCGTAACACAGGACATCGACAAGCGCCTCCTTTATCTTGTCCCCGTCCTCCGAAGTGACTGCGGAGACAAGCTTCTTCTTGAGCTTGTCGAAGTCCTTGTCGCCGGCGCCCGCCGTCGAGAACATCGACAGCAGAAGCACGGCGCATAGGATTAGCCCAATCGCCCTTTTCACAGCCTACCCCCCTTAAGTAATGAAGCGGACTCTGATGACTCTACATCAAGAAACACGCTCCGGCAACCTACTCTTCCCATCTTTATTACAAATTTCTTACATTCATCTGGCGCAGTCCTGTGGCGCAGTACGAGTCCAGCGCCACATCGCCGCAAGTACGGCTCCATCGAAGATGGAACGTACGACAGGCGATGAATAATCCCAGCGCCAGCTCGCCGCGAGTCATTCTGCGAAGCAGAATTACGTAAGGCGATAAGAAGAACCCGTAACCCACCGCCTGAAACCCACAACCATGAGCAAGTATCTCGGGTCTTTAACTCGCAACCCGTAACCCGAAACTCGAAACTGTCGTTGTAAACGGTTTTGGTGCTGTCAAAGGACTTACGTCAAATTTTTACAAGAAATCTCCTCTAAAAACCACTCTTCGGCATGTCACGCTAATCGTCTCACATGACACAATTTCTTGCCGACAAATGACTTACGCGCCGCCATTGACCACCAAAATAATGAATTGGCTTACAGAAGCATTTACAAATGCTGCGAATCTACTTATGCCTGTCAAGCCAGTCGCGCCTCGTAACATTTTCCTGGTCAGCAGATTATGTCAGAATTCGGAGACTTGCTTCCGCCCGCACGTTGTGGTAAGCTCGCGGGGCCGGGAAATGAAAACGAGGGAGGTGTCGGGATGAAGTTTGCAGTACTGTTCATCATTGGAGTCATCGTGGCGGCGGCGGTCGGCGCGGGCGCAGTCTGCCTGTTGCAGCCAACTGCGCAAGAAGGAGACCACAAAAGCAGAATAGAAGCCAATGAGACCGCAATCGCGAGCCTGAAGAGCGCTGTCGAGAAGTCGAAAAGCGACTCTGCCGCAGCGATGGACTCGCTGAACGAGAGCATTCTCGCTCTCAGCGGGCGCATCGAGGCGCTCGAAAAGAAGCTCGGCGAAATGCCGAAAGCCGCCCCGGGGCAGGCTGCGCCCGGCGAAAAGGCGGCAGTCGTCGATGCAGCCCCTGCGGGCATAGAAGACATCGTCGAGAAGGTCGTCAAGGAAAGGGAAGAAGAGCGCCAGAAAGAGCGCCGGGAGCAGATGTCGGAGCACATGGCAGGCATGCAGAAGATGGCACAGGACATGATAAATGCCCGCCTGAACGAATTCGCCAAGAAGAAGAACTGGAATATTGCGAAGCAGGAAACGGTAAACCACATAATAGAAGACTCCTTGAAGAAGGTGGCCGAGCTGTTCCAAGGATTCCAGGGCGGCGGGCAGCCTTCGCGTGAAACCATGGAGAAGATGCGCCAGATGATGGAAGAGACCGAGGCGAAGCTCAAGGAAGTGATGACCGAAGAGGAATGGAAAGAATTCCAGCAGAGCATGCCCGGCCCCGGCATGTTCGGACCAGGAGGCACGCCCCCCGGCGGCCCCGGCCAGGGCCAGCCGGGAGGCAGGTAGCATTCTTTCGGTCACTGTGAGAACGCCATGAGACAAGGAATCATCATCTTCTTGTTATCGCTGCTTCTTCTGGACAGTGGATGCCAGTACGCCAGTGCGAGGCTGCGCGATGCCGCAGACTGCATTGCCGGCTCCGTCACGGTCGGCCCGGGTTTCATGGTCGATGCGCAGGCGACATGGCTTGCCTGGGCAGGGGGCGGTTATCTCAAGGGCCGACGATACGCATTTTACTATGGCTCACCTTCGTCGGGACCGACTGAATCCACGATTCTTGCCCTGAGTCCGTTACTCTCAGGCAATGAAATCAATTTCAGCAACGAGAGCTTTCCATGGCTAACATTTCTTGGAATGCCGTGTGTTGGCGGTGAAGGGGGTATACTCAACCCTCTTTTGAGCTTCCCACACCAGTTCGTGGAAAGTGAAGATGCTGTCTTAACGAGAAGGAAAATGAGTGGTGGCGTTCTCGACATAGGTTTTGACATTCACATCGGCTATATTGGAATTGAGTTGCGCCTGAAGCCAGCAGAGATAATAGACTTCATTCTCGGCCTCGTGACAATAGACATCCCCGGCGATGACATCAGGACATACGGACCTCCGCCGGAGAAACAGGAACCGGTCGAGGAACGTCCCGTAGGGCAGCAGCCTTTCTCGGTCCCGCGATGAGAAGAATACTCTACATCTTGGTTGTGCTTTTGCTGCTTGCGATTGGCGCAGGCTGTGCAGATTTCAAGACTTACATGCGCGACCGCGGTAATGACCTCGCCGACTGCTTCACAGCGAGAGCGGGAGTGGCTTTCGGTGCCGGCGCTCGTGCACAATTTACCAATTACCTGAGCGTTTCGGTCGGCGGGTCGTGGGAGATGCGTAAGGTGGGGTACTATGGCCGCACGCCGGTGGACACGAAAGGGATGTGGTTGGGAATACCGTGCCTCCAGATTCTCTCTCCGCGTGTCTTCTTCGCCGATGTGGACAGCGACCCTATGCAGGCGATTCTCGGCCTGTTCCTGGTCGCGACAGACCTCAGAGGATACGAAGAAGAACCGCTGCCAGGAGGATTATGGTTGTTCGGTTTCCTCAGATGGGGCTCTTCCGATGAGGGAGAACCATCTACACCGTTTCTGAGGAAAGAATTCTTCATCGAAGCCGGGGCTACATTGGGTGTAGTCGGCTTTGATTTCGGATTCAATCCGGTTGAGTTCATAGACTTCCTGCTGGGATGGACAACGCTGGATATCACGGGTGACGATGCGGTGCCTGAGGCAAAACAGGAGGCCCAGCCGTGAAAGTGAAGCTCATCCTGTCCTTGTTTGTTGTCACCGTGTTTGGCGCAGGCTGCGCTGATTTCAAGACTTACATGCGCGACCGAGGCAACGACCTCGCCGACTGCTTTACGGCACGAGTCGGTCTCAGCTATGGCCTGGGAGTGCGCGTGCAGGCCACAAGCCTGATAAGCGTAACAATCGGAGGTGCCTACGATGAGAAGAAGGTCGGATACATCGGCCGCACGGCTATCGAGGGAACGGGAAGCTGGGTCGGCATCCCGCTGACGCAGTTCGGGGCGTTCTTGCCCATACTTTACCTTGGACCTGCTCTCTTCGTCGTTACGGACTTGCGTCAGTACGAGGATAAGGCGCTGCCCGAGACCATGAGCATATTCGGCTTCAACACCGCCGGAATGGAGGGTCTGGAGAAATTCTGTATGGAGCCACACCTGCCCGCCTTGAGGGAGAAGGGGTTCATGGAGGTCAGCGCAACCGTCGGTGCGGTCGGCTTTGACCTGGGTGTCAACCCGTTCGAGATTCTGGATTTCCTGCTTGGCTGGTTCACCTTTGATATCACGGGTGATGACAGAGGCGGACGATACACGCGGCTGGAAGAGCTTGTATCTCTCATAGAATCTGATTCGCAGGACGCGGCGGACAGAGTTGTCGAGGCGCTGAAGGATAGTTGGTGGAAAGTGCGTCTCACGGCTGCGGAACGTCTGTTTTGGAAGCCTGACAAGCGGGCCGTCAAGTCGCTCATACTTCTTCTCAAAGACGAAAGACCTCAAATGCGCCAGACGGCTACACGGGCCCTGCGAGCAGCAGAAGATGCGGCTGCGGTGGAAGGGCTTATCGGACTCCTCGACGACAAAGAGCTGTCTGTCCAGCGAAGCGCCATCGAAGCGCTTGGCGCAATAGGCGGGACGAAGGCTGCTTCAGCGCTTATTAAAGTACTCGAGGACGAGAAATCCCTGAATCACATAGAGATTATAACCACGCTTGGCGAAATGGGCGCTACGGAAGCTGTGCCGGCCCTTATCGCTAGGCTGGATGATGAGGATGACACGACAAGAAGAACTTCTGCAAAGGCCCTGGCGCTAATAGGCGATACGAGGGCGGTGGAACCGTTAATCAAGATGCTTGAGCGCGAGGACTGGTCGTCCCGCGCTGTGGCTGCGGAAGCACTGAGCAAGCTGGGAGACGCGAGGGCAATCCCGCATCTTATCGAGGCCCTGAAGAAGCACCGGGAAGAGTGGCACGCTCGAAATGCGCTGGAAAGCCTGACAGGCCAGGATTTCCCGCCTGATTACGAGACGTGGAAGAAGTGGTACGAGAAAAGCAAATCCGAATAGCGCGCCCCCCTGAGTTCTTTGTCTTACCCTCGCCCCCAAAGGCCCGGCGCAAGTATATGCGAATATGTTAGCATATTCGCATATATGTTTTTAGGCCTTTTGTGTGGAAGCAGTGATGCGCTGGTCTCTGTCCGGGTCAGGCAACCAGAATCGTGATGCCGGCGCGTCCGTCAATCCGACCGCTTGGTGAGCTTTCTCTTCTCCTCTGCAAGCCTGCGCAAGTCCCTGGCAATACGGTCGTCATCCTCAAGCAAGGCGCACGCCATCCGGGCCAGCTTCGCACCAGGTTCTGCCCCACGAGCGATTGAATAGAATATGCGCACTCCAACCTCGCGTGCGTCAACAAGACCTACGGTAGCCATCTTGGTAAAATGGCGGCAAGCGGTGGAATAAGACATACCAAGAACAGATGCGACCTCGGCTCCATAGGTCTCGCCTGCTTCAACGAGCTTGAGCATCCTGAGTCGTTTAGGCTCGGCCAGTGCGCGAAAGAGCCGACTGACCTCGTTTAACATCCTTGACCTCCCTACACAAGCATACCGAACAAGTATATTGCATTATTGCACAATAATGCAATATACACGATTTGGCTCGTGGGGGCAACGGGGAAGTTTGCCCAAGTTGGCCCAAATAATTGAGAAGCGCCCGGGCGGCGGTGCGTGCTTTGGGGTTGACATGGCGGGAGAGTGTCTGTTAAGTTAGTCTTCGTACACAGTATGCGACTACAGAGAGCGCAGGAGTGCATCATGGCGATATCATCGAAGATTGAGAAGTTCATGGAGGAGAGTTCTTGGATACGCAGGATGTTCGAGGAAGGCCTGCGCCTGAAGAAGGAGCGCGGCGCGGAAAACGTCCAGGACCTGACGCTGGGTAACCCGGTAATGGAGCCGCCGAAGGCCTTCAAGGACAGGCTGGCGGAGATTGTCAACAAGCCCAAGCCGGGAATGCATCGCTACATGCCCAACGCGGGCTACGACTTCTGCCGGGAGGCTGTCTCGCGCTACTACCAGAACGAGGCAGATGTCCCGGTGGAAGCGAAGCACATTGTGATGACGGTGGGCGCAGCAGGTGCGCTCAACGTCGTGCTGAAGTCGATTCTCGACCCGGGCGACGAGGTGATAATCTTCGCGCCGTACTTCGTCGAGTACATGTTCTACGCGGACAACCACGGCGGCAGCGTGGCCGTGGTCGAGACGAACGACGACTTCAGCATAAACGTCAGCCGCCTCGAAGCCGCCATCACGGACAAGACCAAGGCCGTGCTAATGAACTCGCCCAACAACCCGACGGGCGTCCTGTACGGCAAGTACACGCTCAAGTCGCTCGCAGGAGTCCTCAAGCGCAAGCAGGAAGAGATGGGAAAGACAATCTTCCTGATAAACGACGAGCCCTACAGGAAAATCGTATACGACGGAAAGAAGGCCGCGTCGATACTGCCGCTGTACGACAACTCCATCATCGTGACTTCGCACTCGAAGGACCTGGCCGTGCCGGGCGAGCGCATAGGCCACATCGTGGCGAACCCGAACTGCACCGACATAGACAAGCTCATGCCGGCGATGATTTTCTGCAACAGGACGCTCGGGTTCGTAAACGCGCCCGCGCTCATGCAAAGGGCCGTCGCGTCGCTGCAGGAGGAGTCGGTAGACGTAACCGACTACGAGAAGAAGCGCGACTTCCTCTACGAGAACCTTTCCGAGATGGGCTATTCGATGGTGAAGCCGGAAGGCGCCTTCTACCTGTTCCCCAAGTCGCCGTGCGAGGACGAGCTGGAGTTCGTCAACTTCCTGAAGGACAGGGGGGTGCTGGTGGTTCCGGGCAGGGGATTCGGCGCTCCGGGGCACTTCAGGATTTCTTACTGCATCCCGATGGAGGTAATCGAGCGCTCAATGGCCGGTTTCGGCGAGGCTGCGCGCGAATTTGGGCTGTAGATTTTACGCATAGATGACAATAAACTTCGTTACCGTACGTCAAAATAAGCGTATAATCATCAGGCGGGACACAAGAAGCTCAAAGCTCGGTTTTTCGAGGAGGTACCAGCAATGAAGCGGGCAGTATCGGCGGCGTTAGCCGCCATGGCGATTGCGCTGTTGTGCGCGCACGCCGCGGCACAGGACAAGGAATTCACACCAGGAAGCGATGAGAATCTTAAATGGGTCTCGTTCGACGAGGCTGTAAGCCAGGCCAAGACGAACTACAAGCCCGTCCTGCTCTATTTCTACGGCGACAAGGACAAGAGCCTGTGCGAGGATGCCGAGACCAAGAGGTTCAAGAGTTCCGCCGTCAAGAGCGCGGCCAAGAAGTTCGCCGTTGTCAAGGTCTCGGGGGACGACGAGAAGATGACGCAGAAGTACAGCATCCCGCCGGGAAGCTTCGCCATCGTCCTCCTGAACTTCCAGCTCAAGGAGCTTGCCAAGGTCACGAGCGAGAAGGACCTGAAGAAGCTCTCGACGATTCTCAAGAACGCCGCCAAGGAGAACGACGACCAGAACAAAAAGCTCAAAACGGTCAAGAAGTACTACGAAAAGGCAATGAAGCTCAAGGATGCCAAGCACATGCGCGAGGCGATACAGATTCTCGAGGAGATTGCCAAGCTCGCCGGCAAGATTGACAGCCCCTACATCGAGCAGTCGAGCAAGTACCTCCAGGAACTCGAAAAGGCGGGCTCGGTCGCGCTGGGCGAGGCGGAGAACCTCGTGCAGCAGGCGGAACAAAGCCTGTACCAAGCCAGGCGCAGCGGCTCGCGCTACTTCCGCGAGGACATCGCCAGAAGAGCGCAGGAGAAAATGATGGCGGTTTCGCGGGATTATCCCCTCCAGTCGCTCGCCAAGAGGCTCACGGAAATCCAGTCGAGGCTCGCCCAGGTCATGGCCGAGTACCAGAGGCTGGTCCAGCAAGAGCAGGAGCAGGAGAAAGGCAAGTAGCCTGTTCCCCGACCGAATAACGAAGAGGCGTCCCTGCGGACGCCTCTTCTCTCATATCTGGTCGTCTCATCTCCCGGGCCGTAACGTTTGCTTTGGTCTCGGAAAACTGTATAATCCCGCTTGGTCACTACCCGTGCATTAGGAGAGGTGGCATAGATGAAGATGATGATACTGCTGTCACTCACGTTGGCGGCGTGCCTGCTGTCTGCAGGATGCGCCCCCGAACCCGACCCGGAAAGCCCGGCAAGCATGGCGCAGGAGAAGCCGAAGGCCGGGGATGTCCGTGACACGTCATCGCCTGCCGATGAGCCCAAAGAGGAAGAGCCTCCGGCAGCAGAACCACCCGCTGCAGCCGACGACGGGCCGGAAACAGAAAACGTTCCCTCACCCTCTCCTGAGGAAACGCCCGAGCCGGATATGGAAGAGGAATCGGAAGGCGAACCGGAGGAGGCCGCCGACGAACCGATGCCTTCCTACAAGAAGGCAATTGCCGCGTTCAACGAGGTAAAGGCAGGCGACAAGGCCTGCGAGCAGAGTGACATAGATACAGCCATCAAGCATTACGAAAAAGCCCTGAAGCTCGCGCCGGAGGCGCCCAAGCACCGCTATACCTACGCGCAGATGCTGTACTGGAAAGGCCTCAGTTACATGCAGCAGAGCCAGACCGATTTCCAGAAGAGCCTTGGCGCATCAGCCGGCGAATCCATGGGAGAATGGCTCAAGAGCCCGGCGACGTTGTCAGACAAGGAGAAAAAGGAACTCGAAAAGAAGAACGAAGAGTGCCGCCGCAGGGGGAAACTTTACTTCGAAAAAACGCTCAAGGAGCTAATAAGATGCGACGTGGCGTGGAATTACGCGGTCGAGGCCGTCCCTTTCGCAAAGGGAATCGTGCTTGTCATGATGGACAGGTTCGATGAGGCGAAAAGCGAGTTCAAGCGCGTGCTGGACAGCGCGCGCATCGAGGATGATATGAAGCAGAAAATCAAAGGCGTAATCGAGCTGATAGACAAGAGCCTGAAGGAACGCAAAGAGAAAGACGCCGAAAGCGGGAAGAAAGAAGGCGAGTAGGCTGTCCTCCTGCTGTGCGCGTATTTACATTCGCCGGCCGACTGCTGCAGCGACTGCTTTGAGCTTCTTCACCATTTCCGTGAACCCGCCAGGCGTCAGGCTCTGCTTGCCGTCGCAGAGCGCCTTGTCGGGGCAGGGGTGGACCTCGATTATCAGCCCGTCGGCCCCCGCCGCGACTCCCGCGAGCGCAAGCGGCTCGATATAGCGCACGTTGCCCGATGCGTGGCTGGGGTCAACGATGACCGGCAGGTGCGACAGGGTCTTGAGCGCGGGCACGGCGGTTATGTCGAGCGTGTTTCGCGTGTGCTTCTCGAACGTCCTTATGCCGCGTTCGCACAGGATGATGTTGGAGTTGCCGCCGGATATTATGTACTCGGCCGACATGAGCAGTTCTTCCATCGTTGACATCATGCCGCGCTTTAGAAGGACGGGCTTCTCGATTTTCCCGAGCAGTTCGAGCAGGCTGAAGTTCTGCATGTTGCGCGCGCCCACCTGCACTATGTCCGCATAGCTCGCCACAAGCTCGACATCCATGGGCGACATGACTTCCGTGACGACCTTGAGGCCGAACTTGTCTCTCGCCTCGGCGAGCAGCTTCAGCCCGTCCTCGCCGAGCCCGCGGAAGCTGTAGGGCGAGGTGCGCGGCTTGAACGCGCCGCCGCGCAGAACCTTCGCGCCACACTCGGCCACTGTCCCGGCCGCTTCCAGAAGCTGCTCTCGCGATTCGACCGCGCACGGCCCGGCCATGAGGATTATTTCTTCCCCGCCAACCGGCACCCCGCCGACATCCACCACCGTGTCGCTCTGGCGGAACTCCCGGCTCACCAGCCTGTAAGGTTTCGAGAAAGGAAGCAGATTCTTCACTTTCGGCAGGGCCTTAATCTCGGCGAAAAGGTCCTCGTCGTCTATCGAAGGGACGCAGATTGTCACTACATCGCCATCCCTGACGACGAAGGGGCGGTGGTCCTTGTTCTCGATGAGCATTATCACCTGCCCGACATCCTTGAACGTCGCATCCTTTTCCATTACGACCCGCATGATGCACCTCTTGCGCTGTCAATCGCCCGTCTGATGTTTTTCAGGAACGCGCCGACGGCTTCCGCCGCGTCGGCGGCTCCGTACTCCCTGACTATTTCGACCAGGGCGCTGCCCATTATCACGCCGTCGGCGAAACCCGCGACCGCGGCCGCCTGCGAAGGCGTTGCAATGCCGAAACCGACGCAGACGGGCAGCGCAATCGCCTCGCGGACCTGTTTCACGTACTTTCCGAGATGGAAGCCTTCCCCCGGTCTCGCGCCTGTCACTCCCGTGACCGAGACGAGATATGTGAAGCCCCGCGCGCGCTTCGCTATCTTCCCCAGGCGCTCCGCTGGCGTCGTGGGGGCTACAAACTGTATCAGGTCCACGCGGCTCTTTGAAGCGGCTTTTGCGAATTGCGCGCTGTCTTCGAGGCTGAGATCCGGTATGACCGCCCCTCTCACGCCCGCATCATAGGCATCCCTGAAGAACCGTTCCGAGCCGTGAGCGAGGATCAGATTGGAGTACGTCATTATTACAAGCGGTACCCCGAGCGAAGCGCGCGTTTCATCAAGCAGATCCAGCACCCTCGCGGTCGTCGCGCCCTGTGCGAGGGCGACCTGCCCGGCTTCCTGGATTGCCGGCCCGTCGGCAATCGGGTCGGAAAACGGCACGCCCACCTCGACTACATCCGCGCCCGCATCCCGGGATGCGAGGAGCAGGCTCCTGAAAGCCTCCGCGTCCGGGTAGAACGACATGAAGTAAGGCATCAGGGCGCACCTGTTCTCGCCTGAGAGCCTTTCAAACGTCTCTGCTAAGCTGTTTGCCTGCATTCCTCTGTTCCCTGTACCGGAATACCGTTTCGAGGTCCTTGTCGCCGCGGCCCGAGAGATTCACAATAACGACCTTCTCCGGTGCGAGCGTGCCGCAGAGCGTCCGCGCGTAAGCGATGGCGTGGGCTGGTTCGAGCGCCGGGATTATGCCCTCGGCTGCCGAAAGTTCCTCGAAGGCAGCAACGGCTTCGTCGTCGCCCGCGCTGACGTAAGTAACCCTGCCACTTTCTTTAAGATGGCTGTGTTCCGGCCCGACGCCGGGATAATCGAGCCCCGCCGAGACCGAGTGAGTCTCCATCACCTGCCCGTCGCCGTCCTGCAGCAGGTAGGTATGCGCCCCATGCAGAATCCCGGGCCTGCCGAGGCCGAGAGTCGCGGCGTGCTGGCCGTCTGAAGCACCTTCGCCCTGTGCTTCGACGCCGTAGAGTTTCACAGATTCGTCTTTCAGGAAGGGATGAAAAATCCCGATTGCGTTGCTGCCGCCGCCGACGCACGCGACAATCGCGTCAGGCAGCCTGCCCTCGGCCCTGCGTATCTGGCGCTTCGTTTCGCGACCTATGACCGTCTGGAAGTCGCGCACAATCCGGGGGAAGGGATGCGGACCGACGACCGAGCCGAGGATGTAGTGGGTAGTGCGGACGTTGCTCACCCAGTCTCTGAGCGCCTCGTTTATAGCGGCCTTGAGCGTCTGAGAGCCGGACGTGACGGGCACGACCTGCGCGCCCAGAAGCAGCATGCGCTCGACGTTGACCCTCTGGCGCTCCATGTCCACTGCACCCATGTAAACGACGCACTCCATGCCCAGCAGCGCACACGCCGTCGCCGCCGCCACGCCGTGCTGCCCCGCGCCGGTCTCGGCCACGATGCGCTCCTTGCCGAGATGCTTCGCCAGAAGCGCCTGGCCGATACAGTTGTTTATCTTGTGCGCTCCCGTGTGGCAGAGGTCCTCGCGCTTGAGATAGACTTTCGCCCCTCCCCAGCGGCGGGTCAGGTTGCGCGCGAGGTAGAGCGGGGTCGGCCTGCCCGCATAGTCCCTGAGAAGGCCGTTAAGCCGCCGCCGGAACTCCCGCGAACGGCGAAGCGTCCTGTACGCGCCGTCAAGCTCGTAGAGCGCCGCCTGCAGCGTCTCCGGCACGAACCGGCCGCCGTATTCCCCGAAGTACCACTGCTTCACGCGAGCCTTCATCCTTTCGCCTCCGAAATGAACCTTTTCACCTTGTCGTGGTCCTTCCTGCCCGGCAGGCTCTCGACCCCCGAGGAAACATCGACGCCATAAGGCCTGACCGTTCTTATCGCCTGCGCCACATTGTCGGGATTCAGCCCGCCGGCGAGGAACATCCTGCCGAGCTTCGCCGCTTTCGCCGCAATATCGAGATTGACGAGCTTACCGGTGCCGCCGACTCTGTCCGGGTCATATGCATCAAGCAGAAACATCTCTTCGCCGAATGCGGCAATTCTGTCAAGTACGCTGTCATCTCCGGCCCTGAAAGCCTTAATGAAGGAAACTGACAGGCTACGCGCGAACCCGGTAGTCTCATCACCGTGAAGCTGGGCAAAGTCCAGCCCACAGAGCATAGCTGTCTCCCTTATCCGCTTCGCATCTTCATTCACGAACACTCCGACTTTCCCGACGTGCGGCGGCAGGAGGTTCGTTATCCTCGCTGCGTCCTCCGGCGAAATCCGCCTCTGGCTCGGCGCGAACACGAATCCGAGCAGGTCGGCGCCGCACTCGACCGCCACCAGCGCATCCTTGACATTCGTTATGCCACAGACCTTTACGAGCATCAGTCAGACTTCCCCAACAGTGACTTTATCTTCGTCCCGACATCTTTTTCCACAACAATAGCCTCACCGACGAGCAGCGCATCCACACCAAGTCTTTCGAACATCTCGACATCCTCGCGCGAGCGTATGCCGCTCTCCGCGACTGTCAGAATTCCATCGGGTACAAGTGGCGCAAGACTGGCTGCCGTCGTTACGTCAACTTCCATGGTCCTGAGATCGCGGTTGTTTATGCCTATGACATCGGCGCCGCAGCCGAGCGCCTGCTTCAGTTCATCTTCATCGTGAACCTCAACCAGTGCTGTCATCCCGAGTTGTCCTGTAAGGCCTATACACCTGGACATAGCATCCTTTTCAAGGATGGCGGTTATTATCAGCACCGCGTCCGCTCCAAGCACACGAGACTCATAGAGCTGGTACGGGTCAAAAATGAAATCCTTTCTCAAAACCGGGAGAGTGACCGCGCTTCGCGCCTGCATAATATAATCGGGAGCGCCGAGGAAGAAGTCCTCCTCCGTGATGACCGAGATGGCGGACGCGCCGGCGGATTCGTAGCTCGCGGCAAGTTCCGCGGGATTAAACTTTTCCCTGAGAACGCCTCTCGACGGCGACGCTTTCTTGATTTCCGCAATCAGCCTGATGCTATCTGTCCGCTGTATCGCAGAGCGGAAATCCCTCGGCGCAGGCGCTTCCGCGGCGGCCTTCATGACTGCTTCCAGCGGCAAGTGCTCTCTGCTTGCTGAAAGCCTTTCGGCCTTGCGTGCCACGATTTTGTCGAGAATCGTGCCTGTTTCTTTCGGTTTCACTTTGTTTCCTTCGAAAGTGCCTGCGAGAGTTCCACAAGCTTTTCAAGAGCCTTTTTCGCGCTTCCCGATGCGAGCGACTCGCGCGCAAACGCAACGCCGTCTTCTATGCTGTCCGCCTTTCCAGCCGCGTAGAGAGCCAGACCGGAGTTGAGAAGCACCGTATCGGCTCGTGGTCCCTCTTCCCCTTCGAGGATTCGCATTGTAATGCGCGCGTTCTCTTGAGGCGAGCCGCCTTTCAGGTCTTCGGGCAAGGCCTTCTCGAATCCCAGCCCCTCGGGTTCGACCGTCAGGGAAGACACCTCGCCCGCGCGCAGCACAGCCGCCCTGCACGTGTCCGTCGTCGTCGCTTCGTCATAGCCGTCCTCGCTGTGCACCGCCACGGCGCTTTCAGCCCCAAGTTCGTGCAGTGTGTGGGCGAACTTACCGAGAAGCTCCGGGTCGAAGACGCCGACAAGCTGCCTGCGAACGCCGGCGGGATTGGAGAGAGGGCCGAGAATGTTGAAAATCGTGCGAACGCCGAGTTCTTTTCGCACGGGCGCGACGTGCTTCATCGCCGGGTGGAACAGCGGCGCGAACATGAATCCCACGCCCACCTCCTCGATGCAACGGGCAACCTGCGCCGCGGGTAGGGCCACCGCGACGCCGAGTTCCTCGAGCAGGTCGGCGCTGCCGCAGTCGCTGGAAGCGGCGCGGTTGCCGTGCTTTGCCACGGGCACGCCCGCGCCCGCGACGACGAAGGCGCATGTCGTGGATATGTTGAACGTGCCCTTGCCGTCGCCGCCCGTGCCGCAGAGGTCGATTGCGTCGCAGCTTATCTCGACCGGGACGGCGTGCTCGCGCATGCACTGCACGCTGCCCGCAATCTCGCCTATCGTCTCGCCCTTGCACCGCAGGGCCACGAGGTACGCGGCGGTCAGGGCGGGCGTTGTCTTTCCTTCCATTATCTCGGTCATGACGGCGGCCGCCTCTTTCTCTTCAAGGTCTCCGCCGCCGAGCACTTTCTGGAGCGCTTCGCGTATCATTTTCCACCTCCCGCCATGTTCAGGAAGTTCTGGAACAGCAGCCTGCCCATGCCGGTCAAGACAGACTCGGGATGGAACTGCACCCCTTCCACCGGATATTCCTTGTGCCTTACGCCCATTATCTCGCCGTCCGTGGTATACGCGGATACTTCGAGGCACTCGGGAAGCGAGTCCTCGGCCACGACCAGCGAGTGGTAGCGCCCGCCCGTTATGGGGTTCGGGAGGCCCCTGTATATGGTGCGCCCGTCGTGGTAGATGCGGCATGACTTGCCGTGAAGCAGCTTCTTCGCATTGACTATCCTGCCGCCGAAAACGTGCGCGATGCACTGCTGGCCGAGACAGACGCCGAGAATCGGGATTTCCCCGTGCAGCGCTTCAATCAGCTCGTTCGAGACGCCGCCATCCTCCGGCCTGCCGGGGCCGGGCGAGATGACAAGGCAGTCGGGCTTCAACGCGCGGGCCTGTTCGACCGTTATCCTGTCGTTGCGGTACACCTCGATGTCCGACCGCATCGCGCCGAGCGCCTGAACGATGTTGTAGGTAAACGAATCGTAGTTGTCTATCATGAGAATCATTTCGCATCCTCCATGGCGGACTCGACCGCTTCCTTGAGAACGGCAAGCTTGCTCTCCGTTTCGAGATACTCGCGCTCGGGGTCGGAGTCGGCGACTATTCCCGCGCCCGCCTGCAGGCAGGCGGTGTCGCCATCTGTCTGCATCATGCGGATGGCGATGCAAGTGTCCATGTCGCCAGAGACGGAGAAGTAGCCGACCGCGCCCGCGTAGACGCCGCGCGGTGCGTTTTCGAGGTCTTCGATTATCTCCATTGCGCGTACCTTCGGCGCGCCCGTTACGGTGCCCGCCGCGAACGAGGCCCGGAACAGGTCGAACTGGTCGCTGCCCTCGCGCAGCTTTCCCTCGACGTCGGATACGATGTGCATGACGTGCGAGTAGCGCTCCACGCGCATGAAATCCTCGACCTTCACCGAGCCATATTCGCACACGCGCCCGAGGTCGTTGCGGGCGAGGTCCACGAGCATGGTGTGCTCCGCGCGCTCCTTCTCATCGGCGAGCAGCTCGGCTTCGAGCGCCCTGTCTTTCTTCAGGTCGGCGCCCCTGGGCCGCGTGCCCGCTATGGGCGAGATAAGCGCCCTGCGTCCCGTCAGTTTTACCATCATCTCCGGAGAGGAACCGATGATTCTGCGGTCGCCGAAATCGAGGTAGAACATGTAGGGCGAGGGATTGGCCATTCTCAGGCGCCGGTAGATTTCGAAGCTGTCAACTGCGCATTCGGTCTGCAGGCGGCGCGAAAGCACTATCTGGAAGCAGTCGCCATCGTAAATGTGCTTTTTGGCCCTGGCAACCATCTTTTCGTATTCGCTCTTCGAAGTGCTCGATTCGAATTCGACTCCGGCGCGGCCCTTCGAGATGAGCTTTCGCGCAAGCGGCGTCTCGAGAGCTTCAAGGACTGCCTTGTGGAAGGCCGCCGGCTCGCCCCCACCCTCGGGAACGAGCGAATAGACGGTCATGTTCCGCAGGTAGTGGTCGAACACTACAAGCGACTCGACGAAGCTGAATTCGCATACCGGCGCGCCCGCATCCCTCGGATGCACGGCGGACAGTTCCTCGATGAACCGGGCGTAGTCGTAGCCGATATAGCCCACGGCCGCGCCGAGGAGGCTCGGCGTAGGCTGCTCCAGCCTCGTTGCGCCGAGGACAGCCTTGAGCACGTCAAGCGGGTCGGTCTGCACCGCCAGCTCGTTCGCGCCGTCCCTGTAGACCGTCTTCGCGCCATCCGCCGTGAGGCTGCGGTTCGAGGCGAAACCGAGAAAAGAGAATCTCCCGAGCCTGTCCACGTTCTCGGCGCTTTCGAGCAGAAACGTTGCGCCTATCTTTCGCAGCTTCAGGAAGGCGGACACCGGCGTCTCGAGGTCGGCCGGAAGGTCGATGGAATAAACCCGGTACGACCTTCCTTCAATCTTGATATTCCCGCTGTCAGACATCTTTAACCTCCGAAAACAAAAAGCCCGTTACCAAAACAATCGATTTGATAACGGGTTCAATACTCTCGGTTTCAGGCTCAACCAGGCCCACTACCAAATCACGGATTCCGCCACCACCAGCACAGGCCGGCAAATGCGCAACTGTTTCCGTGATTCGGCAGCAACACTGTCAATCCTCCTTAACTGCATAAATATACACCCCGGCATCGGTATATGTCAATCAAAAATGTAAATTCCTCCGAAAAATCCGGGCGCCTTCCATCACGGTGCAGGATGTGATATATTGCCGCCTGGTAAATATTACGGAGGCAAATCTTGAAGCTGAGCATCGACACGAAAGAGATTTTTCCAGCCGTGGGCAGGGCGCTGATGGGGCATGGCGCGTTCCCCGGCACGGGGGGGCACAGGAAGCTCGCTTTCCTCGAAGGTCTCCTGGAAATAACGCGCCCGTTTCTGGTCGTCATGGGAATGCCGACGGTCGGGATAGGCGCGGTCCTGGCGCCCGCGGCCCTGCCGTCGCCGCCCGTCCTGCTTCTCGGAATCATTGCAGTGGCGTTCGCCGTCTCGGCGACCCACTCGTTCAACGACTGGGTGGACAGGAGGCGCGACCGCACGGTCTGGGCAGACAGGCCGATTCCCGCCGGCAGGGTGCCTTCGGGCTTCGCGCTCGCATACTCCGGGCTGCTCATGGCAGGCTCGCTCGTAATAACGCTTGCAGTGTTCGGAACGACTGCTTTCCTCGTGCTTCTAATCGCCGAATTCCTCGGCGTGTTCTACTGCCTTGTCCTGCGCGATGCACTGGGTTATCTCTCGCTGCCGCCGATAATCGCTCTGTTCCCGGTCGGCGGTTGGGCGGCAATATCGCCCGAAACGCTGTTCAGCAGCCCAATGCCGTGGTTCCTCGCGGGAATAGTTCTTACGTGGCAGGCTGCCCATATAATGGTCTACATGCCGGCTCACCCCATTTCTGTCGTGAAAGGCAGGCCGCGCTGTGAGAAGAAGGCATTTCTTTTCTATCCGACTCCGTTCCAGTCCGCGGTACTCGGAGTTCTCTTCAGCGCGTGTCTCCTTGCGGAGACAATCATTCTCGGCGTGATAGCCTCGCTCGGCATAATATACTGGGTGCTTGCCGCCCCTATTGCCGCGATAACGCTTCTGAGCGCGCTAAGGCTTCTGGCTTCTTCCTCGGACAAGGGCAGGGCGATTCTCGCTTTCAACGCGGCGTCCATGGCGCTCGCGCTTATCTGTGGCGGAGTGTGCCTCGACGTGATAGTCCGTCTCCGCCTCGACGTGTTTATCAATTGGACAGTCCAGGCGGCCAGGGATGTGGCCGCATGGCTCGAGGCCCAGGGCTCCGGCGTCAACTCGCTTGCCTACTGGGTTGTGCTCGCCGCAGCGGCGTTCGTGGCGCTGGCGAGCGTCGGGAAGATTCTCAAGGAACTGGCAGGCGACGCATCCGGCAAAGAGCCGCCTTCGGCAGTACCAGACGCGGCTGGCGATTGAGGGGTGCGCATGGGCCGGCCCGATCTCGTCCTTATCCATTCTCCTTCCACTTTCATGAGTCCTGCACGGCTCGCCATGCACGGCATGGTAACGGCTTCCGTGCCCTCCACGCCGGCGGTCGAGATTTACCCGCTGGGTTTTATCTCAATCGGGGCGTATCTCGAAAAGCACGGCTTCTCGGTCGCAATCCGGAATCTAGCGCTTGCGTCCTCGCTGTTTCCGTGGGCGCGGCCCGCGCGATTCGCGGCGTTTCTGCGCGGGCGGGTCGCCGGAATCGACCTGCAGTGGGCATCGAACGCGGATGGCGCGCTGGAAACTGCTTCGGCAATCAAGCGTATTTCCCCGACCATGCCGGTAGTGATGGGCGGCTTGTCTGCCTCGTGCTTCTGGGAAGAGCTGCTTGAATATCCCCAGGTTGACTTCGTGATACGCGGCGACTGCGCCGAATATCCGTTTCTGAGGCTCCTGGAGGCACTGCGCGGGCGCGCGCCGCTGGAGGAAGTGCCTAATCTCGCGTGGCGCGACAAAAACGGCGAAATCCGCACGAGCGGCATCACCCACGTGCCCGAGAGCCTTGACGAGTTCCCGCTCGACTATGGCTGGGTGTTCCGGTCGTGCGCGCGCAGGCTCGACCCGCCGGGTCCGCTCTGGGCGCTTCCTTACCGTGACTGGCTTCTTAATCCTTCCGCCGCATTCATAACGCAGAAAGGCTGTCCCCACGGCTGCGTCTTCTGCGGCGGGAGTGTGGCGGCGTATGCGTCCATGTGCAACCGAAGGCGAATGGCCGTCAGGTCACCGGAAGCCCTCATGCGCGATGTCGCGGGCGCAGCGGGGATACTCAAATCACGCTTCTTCCTCGCGGGCGACCTGCGCGACCCGGGCGAAGACTACGCAGCCGAGGTGTTCCATCTCTACGGCAAGTCGGGCATTCGCAACCCGCTGATAATCGAGACAATGGCCCCGGCCCCCCAGGAGTATTTCGAGCAGGCGGTAAAAGCGGCAAGCTCAGTGATATTCCAGATGTCGGTGGATACGCACGATGACAACATCCGCTACAGTTTTGGCCGCAAATATAAGAGCGCGCAGGTCGAGGACACGATTCGAGGGGCGCTCGATGCAGGTTGCAGCTCTGTCAGGATATTTTTCGGAATCGGCCTGCCCGGCCAGGACAGGAAATCCGTCATGGACACGGTGGCATACTGCGACGAGCTTCTGTCGAAGTTCGGGAAGGACAGGAAGTTCTATCCGTTTATCTCGCCCCTGCTGCCTTTCGTCGAACCGGGCTCGCGCGCGTTCAGGAATCCTGAGAAATACGGCTACGAGAACTCCGTGAAGAATCTCCAGGACTGCGTTTCCTTCGCACGGAAGCCGACCTGGGCCGGGACGCTGGGCTATTCGACCCGGTGGATGAGCCGCCGGGAATTCGTGGACACGACTTACGAGGCGGCAATCGCCCTCAACCGTGTACACGAGAAGCACGGCCTGCTTGCGCCTCGCGTCCGGAGCAAGGAAGAGAAGCGCCTCCGCCGCGAGTGGGACGATATAAGGGCGGGCCGGGTTCGCAGGAAGCTCTGGCTCCAGGGTGAGTCAAGCCTGTATACCCCGAAGCTGCGGGGCGGCCTGCGCAAGCTGATGCAGATACGGCCCTTGGGGATAGCGAGGGAAGCGCTCAGGGGACTGATTCACAGGCAGTAGGCATCAGTGCTTGCTGGTCAGGTATCCGAACAGCCCGCGGAAGAACGAGATTCCCCCGAAGATTATTGCGCCGCCCGCAACCACGAAGAACGGCACGCCTATCGACGCGGAAAGAAGGTACGAAGCTATCGATATGGCCAGCCCTATAACGACCGCAATGCACCCGCCGAACATCATGCCGAGACTGGCGCTGGCGCGACCCTCCGGAGTCACGCCATACTCGTTCATTGCCTGCTCGACATCGTTTATAAAGCTTATGGCGGTCTGGTAGTCGGGGCAGCCTTCGCGCATGAGCTTTTCAGCTATCTTGGCCTTGCTCTTTCCCCCGGCGAGTTCCGTCGCCACCAGGCGGGCGTACATCTCCTGGGCTCTTTGCTCTTCGGGTGTCAACTGGTCCATAACTGCCTCCGGCCGGGTCGTGCACCCAGACTACGATACCTGAGCACTCCAGTCAAGTCTGTTCATTGCCCACCGGGAGAAAAGCCCCGTTCACCAGGGCTTTTCGGAAGCGTCAAGCATTGAGTCAAGCCATCACTGCACGGTCGGCTAATCAGCAACTGCTTCAACCAGACGAGGCCGTCTTCCTGCCGCTGAAGTATCCTGCAACACCGACCAGCGCGGCAAGGATGAAACAGATAAACGCAATCCAATATCCGTACATGTACTCAAGCATAATCATACCCTGCCCCTCATCCGACATGTCGCCATCCATGTCGAACTTGAGAAGCAGAAGCATAATGAATCCGACTACCCCGATAACGGCGGGAATTATCGACTTTTTCTTCATCATAATGATGCTGATAATCAAGCCAATAACAGCGCACGCAAGGGTAAAAATCGCAAATATCTCAGGGTTGCGGTCCTGCTGCCCCGTTTCCGGCTTGAACTCCATCGAGCCTTCTATCTTGCCTTCGGACATAGAGTCCGGAAGCTGGGGGCCCTTGAGCTCAATCTCGCCACCCGTAGCCAGTTTGAATCCCGTCATGGTGGCTATTTCCTGATTGTTGCATGTAATCCTCACAAATGGCAGGAAGAAACAAATAATGACAATGAGGAAAAACACCGGCGGGATTTTACTCATGCCGTCTCCTTCCGTACAGTATGCAAACGCCCGGCAGAAACCCTCAACTCCCACGGGATTATAGCTTCAATGCAAAGTTGTGACAAGCGCCATGAGCGGAAAATCAGCTCACGGCTCCTCCTTCGATTCGGGAAAGCCCTGAACGGGCGGCGGCAAATCGGGTGTCTTCTTCTCGACCTTCACATCGTCGCCCGTCATGTCAACCGTGGCCCAGCCGAGAAGGAAGTCTATGAACTCGAGCGGATTGAATCCGATATCGAAGCTGCCCGCAATCAGCGTCGCACCGACCTCAATGAAGAACTTCTCCCTGATTAGCGGCGTTTCCGGCTCCATGCGCGAACGATAGCCCATACCGCCGACATCGAAGCCGAACAGCTTGAAGCTGCTTGGCAGCCCGGCATTATCATAGATACGCCAATCCGGACTGAGCAGCATTATGAAGAAGAGCGACGGCGAGCCATCCCCGCTTGCCCCAAGTGCGAATGCGAGAAAAGGGGCCAGTTGATTCACCGGCATCCCGACCCAGCCTCCCTCCGCGTAGACGCTGGTGCGCCCGAAGTAGCCGTGTTTTTCCTCGGCAAACGATGCTCCGAGGGAGGCACCGCAGTAGTTGGTGACCTGCGCGCGCACGCCCAAGCCGTAGCCCCAGCCCCCTCTTACGGTGAAGCAGTCGGCGAGATCGTTGCCGCGCTTCTTCATGTAGTCCCTGAAACCGGCGCAGCCCCCGCCGAAGAACATCACGGCCAGCACGGCAGCCGCGCAGCACCATCGCGTTTTAGGGCGAGCCGTCACGGAGCACTCTCCTTAACTGCATCGTCGCCGGCCAGATCGAGGCCGAACCAGCCGAGCAGGAAATCGGCGAATTCGGCCGGATTGAAGCCGACATCGAACCCGACCGCGAAGAGCGCCACGCCGAACTCTATGAAGAGCTTCTCGCGGATGAACGGGGGCGGCGGGTCGAGCCAGCCCGGCTCGGTGAACTCCGCCAGGTTGACGCCGAGGAACCGCTCCGACTCGGTGATGAGGCCTTTCTCGTACGATGCCCACTCGGTAGTCAGCACCATCGTGAACCACATTTTGAGAAATTCGAGAGGCGTGAAATATACTTCCTTCCTCGACACGCCCGACATCGGCGCAGCAAGAAAAGGGACTATCGAGACAATCTGCGGCACGGGCATGCCCGCCCAGAAACCGCTGACCTCCACGGGTTCGCGCCCGAAGTACCCGGTCTTCCGCTCCTGCGAGAAACCGACGGCAGCGCCGAAGTAGTTCGTGACCTGGAAGCGCGCCCCGAGCCCGTAGCCCCGCCCGACCCTGAGCGTGAAACAGTCGGCGAGGTCATTGCCGCGGTCCTTCATGTAGGCGCTGAAATCCGCGCAGCCAGAACCCAGCGCAGCTATGAGAAACAGCGCAACCAGATATGCTGTGAGCCTTCGGTTCATCCCGTACTCCCCGAGAGGCCACCATGATAGCAGATTCAGGCTTGTCACACAGCGAGAAATTCGGACGTTTTCCCGCTTCGGAGGCACGAGGTGCGAACCTACTTATCTTCGCCTGCCGGCTTCTCTTCTTCTTTCTCGGGAGTCTCCGACTCACCCGGCGGTGCAAGCGGGGTTGGTTCGTCAGGCTTTTTCTCTTCTTTATCCTTCGCTTTTTTCTTGAGGTGCTTGTCGAAGAAGCCGGCTATTTTTTTGTTTATCTGGGGAGCATTGAACTTGAAGCCGCCGTGGCCCGCGCCTTCGAGAACCACAAGCTCAGTTTCCACACCTGCCGCCTTGAGTTTTTCATCGAGAAGCTTGCTCTGAGAGAGCGGCACGAGCGGGTCTTTGTCTCCATGCATAATCAGGAAAGGCGGGTCATTCTTGTCAACGTGCGTCACCGGGCTTGCGAGCTTTGCTTTGTCCTTGTTCTCTTCGACAGGCCCCCCAAGCAGCAGTTCGACAGGATTCCCGGCCCTGGCGTGGCTCCCGCCTTCGACTATCTTCACAAGGTCGGTCGGGCCGTACCAGTCGCAGACCGCCTGCACCTTGCTCGATAATTTCTCGTGCCCGCCCTTGCCCTCGAGTTCTTTCACGCCACCGGAGGTTCCAAGGAGCGCCACGAGATGGCCGCCGGCCGAGCTGCCCCAGACGCCGATGCGGTCGGGGTCGAGGTTGTATTCCTTCGCCTTCGAGCGCAGGAAGCGTATTGCGCACTTGCAGTCTTCTATCTGGGCCGGGAACTTCGCTTCGTTACTCAGGCGATAGTCAATCGTCGCGCAGAAGTAGCCCTGACGCGCAAATGGCATGAGCTTCCTGACGCCGCCGTTCTTGTTGCCCCCTCGCCATCCGCCCCCGTGAATGAAGACAAGCACCGGCATGGACTTTTCCGGTTTCTTCTTCGGCTGGATGATGTCCAGCTTGAGCGACTTCTCCCCGCCCTTGCCGTACTCGATATCGCGCTTGACTTCGAGGTCCGGGGGCACCCTCGGTCCTCGTCTCTGCCTCTCACGCTTTGGCGGCTGGTTCTCGTCATCCTTTTTCTCACCCTGCTGCGGCTGCTGCCCTGGTTTGGGAGGGTCCGGCTTCTCCTGCGCGAACAGCGCTGCCGCAATCCAGAAAAGAGTTAGCAAAACAGCGAAAATCAGTGCTCTTCTTCGAAGTGACGCCATGTTGCCTCCCCAAGCAGTTCAAGCTCTCATGAGTATAACGCGCGACAGGCAGCCGCGATTCGCGTGAATCAGGCAGAAAATCCGTGATAAAACAGGCTGGCAAAGCGCCTATTATTGTGATATCTCTCCCATGGCATTGCGGAGGCTGTGAAATGAAACTGAAATACGTTCCACTCGCCATATTGACTCTGTTCCTGTTGACATCGGGCGGCATGCAGGCGCAGGAAGAAAGCAAGAAGATTATCCTTGCGGACGACTTCGAGAGCGGGAATTTCGACAAGTGGGACAGAGACGGCAAAATCGACCCCAAGAAGATAGCTTACACGACGGACCCGAAACACGTGCATGGCGGCAAGCGCGCGGTCGTAATCACCGCGGCGGTAGGCGAGGGCACGGGCAGCAAGCTGGTCAAGTGGTTCATGCCGGGCTACGACAAGGTTCACGCACGGTGGTACTGCAAGTTCGCCGAGGACTTCGACCAGGGCAACCACATGCACTTCGTCCACATGCTGGCAAACAAAGCTGACAACAAGTGGTCGGCTTTCGGGAAGGCGGGACTAAAGCCCAACGGGGATGACTTCTTCACCACCGGGCTGGAGCCGGACCGGAGCTGGGGCAAGAACCCGCCGCCGGGTGAGATGTTCTTCTACAGCTACTTCCCTGACATGAAAATCGACCCGAAGATGAACAAGTACTGGGGTAATGCGTTCAGGCCGAAGAAGAAGTTCCTGATAGAGCGCGGGCGCTGGTACTGCATGGAGATGATGGTCAAGGCAAACTCGGACGGCAAGAAGGACGGCGAGCAGGCGTTCTGGATTGATGGCAAGCTTATCGGCCATTTCAAGGAGATGCGCTGGCGCACGACCGACAAGCTCAAGCTCAACTGCTTCTGGCTGCTTCTCTACGTGCACAACTCGAAGAAGGTCAACAAGGTCTACTTCGATGACGTGGTCATAAGCACCGACTACATCGGCCCGGTACCCAAGAAAGTCAAAGGCGCCTGGGGGCAAGCCAAGTTGGGGCTCGAAGCGCGGCTGCTCTCTGATGGCGACAAAGTCAAGCACGGCGAGAAACTCTGCCTCTCGCTGGAGCTGAAAAATACCGGGTCAAAACCGGCCTTGCCGCTGGAAAATGAGACGCGGGTGAAGCTGGTATTCCAGAAGGCAGGCAAGGAGCCCGTCGAGTTCGAGGCGCTTGGGGGTTTGAAAGAAAGCGTCAGTATCAAGCCGAAAGAGATGGCCGACCTTTCCCTGGAGAACGGCTGGAAGAACCCGGAAATCGCGAAGGAAGGCGACGGAAAGCTTGTTCTCGAACCCGGCACGTGGAAAGTTCATGCAG
This sequence comes from uncultured Planctomycetota bacterium, assembly GCA_964641955.1. Lineage (GTDB taxonomy): Bacteria > Planctomycetota > SKW154 > SKW154 > DAOVDS01 > CAZXNM01. The sequence goes on along the minus strand of CAZXNM010000002.1, from coordinate 85,273 downwards.
TTGTAACAATGGACCTCGGCGAGATTGAGAACCTCAATGAAAGGCTTAGAACGGAAGTGAAGACAGGCACGCTCAAGCTGAAGGTGGAGAAGGCGAAAGAAGAAAAAGGGAAGTAGGCGAGCCTATCCCTCGGCCTATTCGCCAGCGCCGAATCTCAGCGCAGCCTGCCGCATCTTATATGTCTCTTCCATCCTCTCCTGGATGTCTTGGTGGTCGGGGTACACCGTGTCAAGCCAGTCGAGCACGTTAAGCGCTTCGTCCGTGTATTCGAGCAGCCTGTTGGCATGCTCTGCCCGGTGCTTCGCTTCCGCCGCCGCGCAGCGCCAGTATTCGTAAGCAGCTTTCCCAATCCACCGGTCTGCCTCGTCGAGCGTGGCTTTATAACGAGGTTCCTCGTCTTTCTCCGGAGTTTTTTCCACCGGTTCCTCTGCGCTCTTTTCGTTTTCGGCAGGTTTCTGAAGATTGACCGGTTTGTTGTCTGCTTCCCGCTCAGCCTTCGGAGTAGCAAGTTGCTCCCAAAGAGCTGGGTTCTCCTGCATGTGAATTACGAACAGGCTGGCGACCGCAAGCAGCACTACAAGATGCGTAAGCCCTTTCATTCGCCCTTTCCATCCGGCTACCCGGCGCCGAGTTCCTTTGCTGCAAACTGTCTCAGTCTGAAGATTTCCTGCAGCCTTTCCTCTATTTCGGGTCGCCCGGGGAATTTCTGATTCAGGTCGTCAAGCATCTCAAGCGTATCCTCGGTGCTATCGAGTATCTTGCGGGCGTATTCCTGGCGCTTTTCCTCCTTCATTACTGCCAACTGGTAGTAGGTCGAGGCAGCCAGGATGACTTCGTCTGCCCTGTCAAGCTCAGCCTTGTACGGAGGGGCGGCTACTTGTGGCATATCAGTCTTTTCACGTTCGGGCCTGATTACTCTTTCGGCATATTCACCTTCGACAGGCGCCTGTTCCTTTTCGGGGTGTTTAATCTTCGGACGGTCTGCTTCCGCAATTCTCGACTTTGGCCGCACAGCTTTATGCCGCGGGCTTAAGCTCTTTCCGGCTTTTCGCCGGAATCTGCCGATAGTCTCGCCGACATGAGCCAGGAAGCTCCCGCGATAACCTCCTTCGACCCGGAAATCGTAGTAGCCGTACATCACGCCCAGCCCGAGCGCTGTAAGCACGAGAAATACCTGGGGTAGCTTTTTCAAAACCTGCCCTCCCGACCTGTGCATTAGTAATTATAGCATTAAAGCGATCAATTATCAACTTCCTGTAGGGCAGGGCCGGTCTGCCATTTTGGCGCACCGGCGAGCCCGTCAAAGGCCAATCTGTCAGAATGACCGGAAGCGGTTACTTCCCTCTGGAACCCGCTCACCCCTTTCAGGCAGCGCAACCTCTTATATTGCAATGGCTTATCGCAATAGGGCATGACGAGTCTTGATATTGGCACTTGTTTTGCTATCATCAAGCCTTTCGCCGTCTGTACGCAGACTGCGTTGGAGAACAAAGATAAGCGTTTATCATCGTTTGGGTTAGGAGGAGGCAGGCATGGCTAAGAAGCAACTCGCGTTTGACCAGGACGCGCGGGAAAAACTGAAATCCGGAGTGCAGAAGCTCGCCCGCGCCGTCAAGGTCACGCTGGGGCCGAAAGGCCGCACCGCGGTGCTCGACAAGGGATGGGGCGGTCCCACCGTCACGAAGGACGGCGTCAGCGTCGCCAAGGAAATCAGTCTCGAAGACAAGTACGAGAACCTCGGCGCGCAACTCGTCAAGGAGGTCGCGTCCAAGACATCCGACGTGGCTGGCGACGGCACGACCACGGCGACGATTCTCGGCGAGGCTATATTCGTCGAAGGGCTCAAGAACGTCGTCTCGGGCGCGGACCCCATGAGCCTGAGCCGCGGCATTGACAAGGCGGTGGCGGCAATAGTCGGCGAACTCGAGAACATCAGCAAGAAATACAAGGTGGAAGGGAAGAAGGAAATCGGGCAGGTCGCGACAATCGCGGCCAACAACGACGCCACCGTCGGCAAGCTTCTCGCCGATGCCATGGAGAAGGTCGGCAAGGACGGCGTAATTACGGTGGACGAGGGCAAGAGCCTCGAAACGGAACTCAAGGTGGTCGAGGGAATGCAGTTCGACCGCGGCTACCTCTCGCCCCACTTCATTACCGACCCCGACAGCATGGAAGTCGCGCTCGAAGAGCCTTACATCCTCATCCACGAGGAAAAAGTTTCCAACATCAAGAAGCTGATTCCGCTGCTCGAGCGCATTGCGAAGGCGGGCAAGCCCATCCTCGTCATAGCCGAGGACGTCGAGGGCGAGGCGCTGGCCACGCTCGTCGTGAACAAGCTTCGCGGCACTTTTTCCGCCGCCGCCGTCAAGGCGCCCGGCTACGGCGACAGGCGCAAGGCCATGATGGAAGACATCGCCATACTCACCGGCGGGCGCGCCATATTCAAGGACCTCGGAATTGAACTCGATTCCATCGAGATAAGCGACCTTGGACGCGCCAAGAAAGTCACGATTACTTCCGAGAACACGACGATAGTCCAGGGAGCAGGCGCGCGGTCGGACGTGGATGCTCGCGTTGCCCAGATAAAGAGCCAGATAGAGACGACCGACTCCGACTACGACCGCGAGAAGCTGCAGGAGCGCCTCGCGAAGCTCGCCGGCGGCGTGGCCCAGATTCTCGTGGGAGGCGCCACGGAGACCGAGGTGAAGGAGCGCAAGGCCCGCATCGAGGATGCGCTGCACGCGACCCGCGCGGCGGTCGAGGAAGGCATCCTGCCCGGCGGCGGCGTGGCGCTCATTCGAGCAGCGAAGGTGCTCGACGGCGTCAAGGCGGCGGGAGACGAGGCGGTCGGCGTCGATATAGTGCGCAGGTCGCTCTTCGCGCCAATCAAGCAGCTCGTCGAGAACGCCGGCTACGAGGGGCCGATTGTGCTGCGCAAGGTGCTCGACGGCAAGGACGGATTCGGCTTCGACGCGGAAAAAGAGGAGTACTGCGACCTCGTCGAGGCGGGGATAATCGACCCGACCAAGGTCGTACGCTCGGCGCTCCAGAACGCCGCGAGCGTGGCGTCTCTGCTGCTTACCACGGACTGCCTGATTACCGAGCTGCCCAAGGATGAAGACGAAATGCCCGCGGGCATGCCCCCCGGCGGAATGGGAGGCATGGGCGGCATGGGTGGAATGGGTGGCATGGGCGGCATGGGTGGAATGTATTAAGCCGGCCAGCGAGGAAAATAAAGCAGAATCATGGATAGATGGGAGGAAAAGATGGCAATCGAGCTTAAGCCCCTTGACGACTACGTCGTGGTCAAGCCGATGGAGGGCGAGGAGACGACCGAGGGCGGGATAGTCCTGCCCGACACAGCCAAGGAGAAGCCGCAGAAGGGCGAGGTCCTCGCCGTGGGGCCGGGCAAGCTGCTCTCGAGCGGCGACCGCATGCCGCCGTCGGTGAAGGTCGGCGACATGGTGCTCTTCGGCAAGTGGGGCGGCAACGACATCAAGGTCGAAGGCGAAGAGCTGAAGATAATGAGGGAAAGCGACATTCTGGCAAAATTTGAATAGAAGATTCGGAGGTTTCCATGGAAGCCAAGCAGCTTATGTTCGACGAGGAGGCGCGGCGCAAGCTCCAGAAGGGCGTCAAGCAGCTCGCCGCCGCCGTGAAGGTCACGCTGGGCCCCACGGGCCGCAATGTGGTCATCGAGAAAAGCTTCGGCTCGCCGACAATCACCAAGGACGGCGTCACCGTCTCGAAAGAGGTCGAACTCGAAGACCCGTTCGAGAACATGGGCGCCAAGATGGTCAACGAGGTTGCATCGAAGACCTCGGACGCGGTCGGCGATGGCACGACGACGGCGACGGTTCTCGCCGAGGCCATTCTCGACGAGGGCGTCAAGGTCATTGCGGCCGGAGCGAACCCGCAGGCAATCCGCCGCGGCCTCGAAAAGGCGGTCGCGGCCGCCGTCAACAAAATCGAGGACATCTCGAACGAGGTCAAGGACAAGGAAGAAATCGCCCAGGTCGGCGCCATCAGCGCAAACAACAACCGAGAGATAGGCGACCTGCTGGCCGAGGCGATGGACAAGGTCGGGAACGACGGCGTCATCACGGTCGAAGAGGCCAAGACCACAGAGACGACCCTCGAAGTGGTCGAGGGCATGCAGTTCGACAAGGGCTACATCTCGCCCTACTTCGCCACCAAGGCCGACACCATGACCGCCGAGCTCGAAGAGCCCTACATTCTCATCCACGAGAAAAAGCTTTCGAACCTGCGCGACCTGCTGCCGCTGCTGGAGCGCGTGGCCCAGGCCGGCAAGCCGGTCCTCATCATCGCGGAGGATGTCGAGGGCGAGGCGCTGGCGGCGCTCGTCATTAACAAGCTCAGGGGCATCCTCAACATCTGCGCCGTCAAGGCGCCGGGCTTCGGCGACAGGCGCAAGGCAATGCTGCAGGATATCGCAATCCTGACAGCGGGCAAGATGATAAGCGAGGACCTCGGCATCAAGCTCGAGAACGTGACCCTCGAGGAACTCGGACGCGCCAAGAAGGTGACGGTGGACAAGGAATCGTGCACCATAGTCGAGGGCGCGGGCGAGCCGTCCGACATCCAGAAGCGCATCGAGCAGATTAAGAAACAGATTGAGCAGTCCACGTCCAACTACGACAAGGAGAAGCTCAACGAGCGCCTCGCGAAGCTGGCCGGCGGCGTTGCCGTCATCAAGGTCGGCGCCGCGACCGAGGCGGAGATGAACAACCGCAAGGCGCTGCTCGAGGATGCGCTGCACGCGACCCGCGCGGCCGTCGAGGAAGGAATCGTCCCGGGCGGCGGCCTGGCAAGCCTCAAATGCATCGAGGCGGTCGATGAGGTCCGCAAGAAGCTCCGCGGCGACGAGAAAGTCGGAGCCGACATACTGGTCAGGGCGCTCGAAGCGCCGATGCGCACTATCGCCCAGAACTCGGGGCAGGACGGCGCGGTCGTCGTGGAAGAGGTCAAGTCCCGCGGCGGGAACACAGGCTACAATGCCGCGAAGGGCGAGTACGAGGACATGTTCAAGGCGGGCGTGGTAGACCCGGCGAAGGTGACGCGTATCGCGCTCCAGAACGCCGTCTCGGTCGCCGCGCTCATGCTCACGACCATGACCGTCGTTACCGAACTCAAGGACAAGGAAAAGACCATACAGGGAGTCGTCAGGTAAGCCCGGACGTCGCGGCACCTGACACGAAAGCGCAGGCGCGCTTAAAGGGCGCGCCGGCCCGGAGGCGGTAAAGACCGCCTCCGCTGGTTTGAGAAGGCGGCGGGCCGTCATGACCAGTGATTACTACGAAATTCTGGGCGTTCCGCGCGACGCATCGGCCGACCAGATTAAGTCGGCGTACCGCAAGCTCGCCGTCGAGTGCCATCCCGACCGCTGCCCCGGCGACAAGGATGCCGAGGAGCGATTCAAGCAGGCAGCCGAAGCCTACGATGTCCTGCACGACCCCGAAAAACGACAGCGTTACGACATGTTCGGGCCCGAAGGGCTGCGCGGAGTGGGCACGCGGACGTTCTCAAGCTTCGACGATATCTTCGCCGCCTTCGGCGATATCTTCGGAGCTGGTCTCGGCTCGATATTCGGGGATATCTTCGGCGGGCCGCGAACGGGCTCACGCGCGGCCGGCAGGCGCGCCAGGGGCGCGAGCCTGCGATGCGAGGTCGCCATCACGTTCGAGGAGGCCGCCAAAGGCATCGAAAAGACCATCGTCCTGAGACGCTCCGAATACTGCGAGACCTGCAAGGGCACCGGCGCCAAACCGGGCACATCACCGACGAACTGCCCCATGTGCAACGGGCGCGGCGAAGTCACCCGCTCGCAGGGCTTTTTCACCATCCGCTCGACCTGCCCGAAATGCGGCGGAAGAGGGGAGATTGTCGAAACGCCCTGCAAAGACTGCAAGGGCACCGGGCTGGCCGTGAAGGAGCGCGAAATAACCGTCAATATCCCGCCTGGAATCGAGGACAGCACGAGGCTGCGGATTCCCGGAGAAGGCGAGCCCGGCCAGTTCGGCGGTCCCAACGGAGACCTTTACTGCTTTCTCTCGCTCAAGCCCCACCCGCTCTTCGACCGCAGGGGCGACGACCTCATAGCCGAGGTACCAGTCTCGTTCGCCGACGCGACTCTCGGCAAGCATATCGAGGTGCCCACGCTGCACGGACTGCGCACAATGCGCATGCCCCCGGGCACCCAGAGCGGCACCATACTCAGGCTGAAAGGCGAGGGGTTTCCCAACGTGCACGGATACGGCCAAGGCGACCAGCTCGTGCGCATCATCGTCGAGGTGCCGAAGAAGCTCTCGAAAGAGCACCGCAGGCTGGTCAAGAAACTCGGCGAGCTGGAGGCCGGAAACAAGAGTCCCCAGCAGGTCCAGTACTATAAAAAACTCCGCGAGCACTACAAGAAGGATTCGAAGTCCTGAGCTGAGGAACAGGAATGGCCAAGAAGAAACGCTCAATCCATATCCCGGTGACCAGGGACGATTCCGGCGGGCGGCAGAACGAGGAAGAAAAGAAGGACCCCGACGAAGCAGCGGACGCGCCCGCGCGGGAGAAAGGCGCTGCCGACGAGGCGGAACGCGACTACGACGAGCTGGTAGACACGCTCCAGCGCCTGAAGGCGGAGTACCTCAACTACCAGAAGCGGATTGAACGCGAACGCGAAGAGCAGCACCGGACGTGCATGCGCGAAGCTTTCCTGAAGGTCCTGCCCGTTCTCGACAACCTCGAAAGGGCGTTGGAAGCGTCGCGGCGGGTCGAGGATGTGCCGGAAGAAGCGGGCGCCGAAGGAGACCTGCTCAAGGGCGTAGAACTCGTTCTCAAGCACTTCAGGCAGGTGCTCGCAGGCGAGGGCATCGAGCCTTTCGAAAGCGTGGGCGAAAAGTTCGACCCGCGTTACCACGAAGCCGTCATGGTGCAGGAGTCCGCCGAAGCGAAGCCCGACACCGTGCTCGCCCAGATGGAGCGGGGCTACATGATGGGCGAAAAAGTCCTGCGACCCGCCAGGGTTATCGTAAGCCGGAAGCCGAGGGAGCCCGAAGACCCCCGGGAATAAAAAATCGGGCGCTTTTTTGTTGAAATGATTGTGCCGTCTGCTACCATGTGAGAACTACAGAATGCCGACTTACGAATACGAATGCGAGAAATGCGGCGGTAACTTCGAGCGCTTTCAATCGATTACCGCCAAGCCGATTAAGAAGTGCCCGGTGTGCGGAGGAAAGGTCAGGCGCAAAATTGGAGCCGGCGCGGGAGTGATTTTCAAGGGCTCCGGCTTCTACGAAACCGACTATAAGAAGTCAAAGAGCGTATCACGCAATTCATCAAAGAAAAAAGAAACAAGCAAGAAAGATTCCGACTCGGACAAGAAAGAAGACAAGAGGGAGAAGAAGGACTCCTGATACCCGTGTCTGGCGAGAATCCGAAGGACGATTCAGAACCGAAACCCCGCCAATGCAGATATTGCGGCAGGAAGATTTCGCCGGATTCGCCGGACGGGGAGAAGTACCAGCCGTTCTGCTCGGAAAGGTGCAGGCTTGCCGACCTTGACTGCTGGCTGGAAGAGGAGTACCGTATCCCGGGCAACAAGCTTGACGAGGAAGCTGACGAAGGCCCGGCATAAGAGGCAGAAGTCCATTGAGAAGATAAGCGATTTCCGAAGGGAGGATTAGATGGAAGACTTCAGCAAGGAGGACAGGGGGATTTTCCAGGGTATCAAGGTGCCTTTCTGCCTCAATGCGATTATTTTGGCATTCATGGCCTACGTCATCTTCGTCGCGGGTTCTCATGTCCTCGGTGTTGCCATGCAGGACAAAACCGCCTACCAGAAGGTCGTCCTGGAACTCAGGAACAAGGCCGTGCGCACGCTTCCCATAATGGCGGCGCCGATGGACGAGATTCTGCTGCCTATGTCCCTGGCGCGCGAAGAGAATATCAGCAAGGCATACAAAGATTACTACAAACAGCAGATAGACGACCCGAAGGTTGACCGCGATACGATTCTCAGCGAGGGCCAGTTCAGAACGCCGAGCTGGTGGCAGTACATCGTCTTCGGGGTCTGGTTCCTGCTTATCTGGTCGTTCTTCGCCGGGGCCATAAACAGGACCGCAGCTTACAGAATTGCCCGGGATGAATCAATAACGCTCCGGGAAGGCCTGAACTTCGGCGCACAGACCTGGGCCAATCATTTCCTGGCCATCTTGTTCATAGCGATTTTCTTGGCGGCATCGTTCTTCATGTGCGTGCTCGCCACGTTCATACTCGGCTTTATCCCTTACGCGGGAGAGCTCGTTCTCATATTCGTTTTCCTGCTTATCTTCGTAGCGGCGTTCCTTATCACGCTGCTGCTCGCGGGCCTGCTGTTCGGCTTCAACATGATTTCCTCGGCAATAGGCGTCGATAAGGTCGATTCGTTCGACGCCATCTCGCGTTCGTACAGCTACGTGCTCGGCAGGCCGTGGCAGACGCTGCTTTACACATTCCTGCCGCTGCTGTTTATCATTGTCTTCCTGTACTTCGGCGAGGTGTTCCAGGACGTCGCCAGGAAAGCCGTCGCGTGGGGCTTCGGCTCGGAAGCCTATGCGCCCATGGGCAAATATTTCCAGAGCAACAAGTCATGGACCAGCATAGTGCAGGAACTCGGCATCGAGCCCGCTCCCCGCGTCACAATGCAGATTGCCGCGGCTGTAATCAAGGTCTTCCTGTGGCTGGCGCAGCTCTTCATCTACGCGACCGCCATCGCCTACTGGCTTTCGGCCAGGACCAAGGCGTACCTCCTGCTGAGAAAAGAGGTTGACGGCGACGAGGTAGAGGAAATGTTCCTCGACGAGGAAGAAGAGGCCCTCGAGGTACCGCCCTCACCGGCAGCCCCACCGAAGGAAGAGGCCGAGGAGAAGGCCGAAGAAACCAAGCCGGCCGAGAAGAAAGAGGGCAAGAAGCACACCAAGGCCGAGCTGGAGAAGCTCACGATGGATGAGCTTCGGGCAATAGGGAAGGAACTCGACGTTACCGGCCGCTCCAAGAACAAGATAATCGAGCGGATACTGGACGCCCAGAAGTAACAAACCGCTCCCGGAAATAAGAACCGCAGAGAGCGCCGAGGACGCAGAGAGACAGGTTGGATTCGCTCCTCTGCGGACTCTGCATTCCCTGCGGTTGGCTTTTTGGAGTTCTGCGTGAACAGGTCTGCAAGCTACATTTTGTTTGCCACGATGATTCCCATTTTCGCCGTGCTCACGTTCCTCATTATATCGAGCCTTTACGGCAGGCAGAGGGACATCAACGACATGGTGCGCGAACACAACCGGCTCGTCAGGCAGGTTGACCGGGAGCGCCCTGAAACCGACAGGCTCCTGCAGGAAATTCTCGCCCTCGAAGAGAAGGCGGCCAGAAGATTGACTGAGAAGGGCGAGCTTATCGAGAAGCTGCAAGACGAGAGCGAGAAGGCGCTCTTCTCGGAGGTTTACAGCGAAGGGATAGAGCTGGAAGAGAGCCGGGTCCGAGAGCTTGCCGCGCTGCCCGTATCGGAGCTTGCGGGTCGATTCATTGCCGCTATCGAAGGCAGCGACAAGCTGACAATCGCCCTGCTGAGCGCCGCGATGCGCGAAAAGCCGGACGAGTCTTTCGAATACCTCAGCACTGCAGCGGCCAGCACGGACGACAAAAGCCTGAAATTCAGCTATTTTTTCATCCTCACCCGGCTGCGAGACCGCAGGACCCTGAGCATCTTCCAGAACGTGCTGACTGACAAGTCCGAGACCGATACACTTGTCCGACGCGCCGCCGCGAGCGGGCTCGTGGCGCTGCCCGACGAATCGTCCGTGCCGGTTCTCATTGACGTGCTGCAGAATTCGAGCGACTGGGGCATCAAGACCAACGCGGCTGCGGCGCTTGGCCTTATAAAGGATTCGCGGGCCATTGAGCCCCTCAAGAAGGAGTTCGCGCAGGCACAGAACGCGATGGTCCGCAACTTCGCGCTCCTGGCGCTCGCCCATATCGCTGACCCGCAGTGTACCGCGTACTTCGCGAGCATCGCAGGAGCGGCATCGGAAGAAAGCCACGCAGTCATCGCGATTCAGGGCCTGCACAGGATAGGCTCGCCCGACGCGCAGAAAGCTCTCCGAGAGCTGGCATCGAAGGATTCCGGCCCCGCGTCAGAAGAAGCGAAAAGGCTCCTTGAATCGGACGACAACGAAAGTTCCGAAAACACGAAAGGCTCCGACGGGAAATGAGAATTGTAAGATTCACCATACTCGCCGTTCTTGTCCTGGCGAGCTTCGCATTGCTTCTCTACGCCGGAAGCCGCACGTTCACCATATCCCACCTCACAAGGCTTGAAGCCGGCGAAACAGGCGTCGTGCGGCAGATGCTTGCCGACGGCATGGCCGCAGCGCTCGAGAATTATCATCTGCGCGAAGCCGAAGCCGCGGGCGCCAAGCTGCAGCAGGCCCCGCACTACGCCCCTGCGCCTGGGCACCCGGACGCTGAGCGATTTTTCTACGCGGATGCCCAGGGCAATGTCACCGTCAAGGGAATCTCCGACAAGAACGTCCCCCGCGACCACCTGTCGCAGGGCTGCCTCTTCTTCTGCGACCGCGAACTCCCCTGGGCCAAGGCGCGCCTCCTGTTCGAGGCGTTCCTGAAGGAAAAAATCAGCTACGTCTACCTGGCCGGGCTGACCGCAGAAGGGAAGCTCTCTTACGTTAAGCTCGAGATATGCGAGGCGGGCGAATTCAGGATTTATCCCTACATGATTTGCGTGTTGAACGACGACGAGGCGTTATATTACAACGAGAACGAAGACACAATCATGGAAATAGACTACGTGCGCGCCTCCGGCGACGGGCAGCCCGACAGGAAGACGGCTACGAAGAATCTCGAAAATTTCAAGATAGCCGCCAACAAGATACACGATGACTCCCCTATCAAGCACCCCTTCGTCAGGCTCCTTGCCGGCGATAATGTCTCGGCGGGCGCCGTATTCGAGCGTCTCGCCATGTTCCTGCCGGCCGACATACAGCCTATTTCCATCATCTCGCGAACCGACGCCCGCCCGCAGATTCTCGAAGAAGCGGCGGAGTTCGCCCGCAAGCGGCGCGAAGGAGGCGGGAAGTGACGGCGCATAAGAGGACTTTCAGTGCTTGCTTGCTCGTCCTCGCGCTGCTCTTGTTTAATGTATCGTGTAGCTCGCCGCAGCGTATCGAAGAACGCGCTTCCGCGCCGGAGGAGCCCGGCCCGGCCGGAGAAAAGCCGGCTCCCGCCGAATCGAGCGAACAGGTGCAAGTCCCCGAAGAGCCGGAGCAGCCGCAGGAAGAGAAAGAACCCGAACCGCAGTCCGAAGGCTCGCTCTCCAGGAAAGAACTCTTCGACAGGGGCAACGAACATTTCGCGAAAGGCCATTACAAAGATGCGCTGCGCTATTTCGAGGCGGCCCTGCTCAAGGGCGAGGACGCGCCCATCCACTACAACATAGGCACCGTTCACTTCCGCCTCGGCAGCTTCAAGGAAGCCGAAGCTTCGTACAGGAAAGCCCTGAAGCTCAAGCCCGGTTACAGGCTCGCCCTGCAGAGCCTGGGAAAGGTTTATTTCGCAAAGGGCGAGGACAGGCAGGCGCTTGAATCGCTCCTCGTCAGCCTCGGCGAGCGCGCCGGAGATGCAGAGACGCTGTTTATTATCGGCACGCTCTACGAGAGGGCGGGCGACCTCACTGCCGCGGCGTCCTCGCTGGACGAGGCGGCGCGCCTCGCGCCCGACGACGCGAGAATCCGTCTTTCTCTGGCGCGCGTGTGCCAGTCAGCCGGTCTGAAGGACAGGGCGCGCAGAATCCTCGAGGAGCTTGTCAGGCGCAAGCCCGCGGACCAAGGCCTCCGGGCGCGATACGCCGAAGCGCTCCTCGCCTCCGGAAACCTCGACGCGGCCATCGACCAGTACGAGGCTGCCGTCAAGCTCGGGTCCACCGCCTCGTCTAGTTTCAGGCGCCTTGGAGAACTCTACAGCGCCAGGGGCATGCACCAGAGCGCGGCCAGCTACTTCCAGAAAGCCATTGATGCCGGCGACTCAGACCCATCGGCCTACCTCAACCTCGCCTCCACTTACATTTCGGCCCGCATGTACAGGGAAGCGGAGCAGGCGGCGGACTTCGCCGTAGCGCTCGACCCGGGCTCGGCCCGCGCATACAAGGTGCTCGGCGATGCGCTCGCCGGCCGCCGGAACGCGGAAGATGCGCTCGCGGCGTACGGGAAAGCCCTCGAAGCCGACTCGACGTTCGCCGCAGCCGCCATCGCCGCCGGCAGGCTTCAGTACGACAGGAAAGAATATCAGGACGCCCTGACCTGGTATGAGAAAGCTCTTCGCATCGACCGCGACAGCGCTGCGGCGCTGCGCGGCGCGGGAAATGCCGCATACTCGCTCAAGGAATACCGCAAGGCGGCCGAGTTCTACCGCCGGCTCGCGCGCGTGCGCCCGCACGACTCCTCGGTGCGAAGCTTCCTCAGCCACCTGCGCGAACTCGCCCGCCAGTAACAGTTTCTACTGCGGCGGCCTGTAGCGCAGGACAGGCTCTTTCGTGGCTTTCACATCATCAAGCCGCTTGACAGGCATGCTCAACGGCGCCGATTTGACAAGCTCGGGATTCTCCCTCGCCTCGGCTGCAATCTGGACAAGCGCGCCGATGAATGCATCGAGCGTTTCCCTGTCTTCTATCTCGGTCGGTTCGACCATGAGCGCTTCATCGACAATAAGCGGGAAGTAGTTCGTCGGCGGGTGAAATCCGAGGTCGAGCAGCCGCTTCGAGATGTCAAGCGTGCGCACGCCGTGCTCCTTGAGCTGCCATCTGCCCGAAATGACGAACTCGTGCATGCACCGCCTGTCGTACTTGAGGTAGTAGTATTTTTTCAGCTTTTCCATCAGGTAGTTGGCGTTGAGTACCGCCATCTCGCTGACCCGGCGCGTCCCCTCCGGCCCGAGCGAGAGAATGTAGCAGAACGCCTTGAGCATGACGTTCACATTCCCGTAGAACGTCTTCACGCGGCCGATTGTCTTCGGCACGCCGTAGTCGAGCTGGAATCCCTCATTCGTCTTTCTGACCAGCGGCACGGGCAGGAAGTCCGCGAGGTGCGCCGCGACCGCGACGGGCCCGCCGCCCGGGCCGCCCATCCCGTGAGGCGTCGAGAACGTCTTGTGCAGGTTGAAGTGCATGACGTCCACGCCCGCCACACCGCAGTCCACGATTCCCATTATCGCGTTGAGGTTCGCGCCGTCCATGTAGAGAAGCGCGCCCTTCGCGTGCAATATTTCGGCTATCTCCGGCAGCCCTTCGTCGAACAGGCCGAGCGTCGAGGGGATGGTCAGCATGAGCCCCACCGTCTCCTCGTCGCACTTCTCGCGCAGGTCGTCGAGGTCAACGTTGCCGCGCTCGTCGCTCTTGACCTCCACCGGCTTGAATCCGCAGATTGCGGTCGAGGCCGGGTTCGTGCCGTGCGCGGAGTCCGGGATGAGCATCTTCGTCCTGTTCTCGCCCCTGTCCAGGTGGTACGCCCGCATGATGAGAACGCCGGCAAGCTCCCCGTGCGCGCCTGCCGCGGGCTGAAGGCTGATTGCAGGCATGCCCGATATGGCTTTGAGGTACTCCCCGAGGTGGTGCATCATCTCGAGAATACCTTGGCTGAGTTCCTCCGGCTGGTACGGGTGCAGCTTGACCATGCCGGGCAGCGCCGCCAGCGTCTCGTTCACCTTCGGGTTGTACTTCATGGTGCACGAGCCCAGAGGATAGAAATTGGTATCGACGCCTATGTTCTTGTGCGAGAGGTTCACGAAATGGCGTACTATCTCCACCTCGCCGACTTCCGGCAGCATCGGCTCGGAAGTCCGCAGCGCTAAAGCGGGTAGCATCTCCCCGACCTTCTTCGCCGGCACGTCAAGCTCCGGCAGCGCGCATCCTATGCGCCCTTCCCGTGACTTCTCGAAAATCAGCTCGTCTTCCATTGCTCTCTCCGCAAAAGGCCCTATGCGAGCGCTTCGACCAGGCCGTCTATCTGGGCCTTCGTGTTCTTCTCTGTTACCGCAACGAGCAGGCAGTCTTCCATTCCCTTGTAAAACCGCCCGAGCGCCGGTCCGGCGAGTATCTTCTTCTGCGCGAGGTTGCTCACTACCTCTACTGCAGGCTTATTGCATTTCACGACGAACTCGCGGAAGAACGGCGCGCCGAACGGGAGTTCTACGCCCTTCGCCGCAAGCCGGTCCGCCGCGTAGTGCGCCTTCTGCAGGCAGAGTTCTGCGACTGTCCCGAGACCGCGCTTTCCCACCGCGCAGAGGTAGACGAGCGCGCGCATGGCGTTCAGCGCCTGGTTGGTGCAGATATTGGAGGTCGCCTTCTCGCGGCGTATATGCTGCTCTCGCGTCTGGAGCGCCATGACGAACCCACGTTTCCCTTCCGTGTCCACCGTCTCGCCGATAATCCGGCCCGGCATCTTGCGCAGGTACTTCTCCTTCGCCGTGAAAAATCCGAAGTGCGGCCCGCCGTAAGACATTGCCGAGCCGAAAGGCTGCCCCTCGCCGACCGCAATGTCCGCATCGTATTCGCCCGGAGGCTTCAGCAGGGCGAGCGATATGGGGTCAACGCACGCCACGAGGAGCGCACCCGTGCCGTGCGCGGCTTGCGAGGCCGCGTCCATGTCCTCGACGCAGCCGAAGAAGTTCGGGTTCTGCACGACGACGCAGACAGTGCCGTCATCGACCACGGCCTCGAGCTTCGCCATGTCGGTCACGCCATCGCCCGCAGGAATCTCTACAAGCTCCAGCCCCAGCGGCGCAGTGTATGTCTTCATGACCTCGCGGTACTCGGGGTGCAGCGCCTCGGAGACCACAACCTTCTTTCGTCCCCTGGCGTAGTAGGTGCTTGTTATCACCGCCTCGGTGACGGCGGTCCCGCCGTCGTAGTGCGAGGCGTTCGATATGTCCATGCTCGTAAGCTCGCACATGCAGGTCTGGTACTCGAAGATGCTCTGCAGCGTGCCCTGCGATGCCTCCGCCTGGTAGGGCGTGTAGGCCGTGTAGAACTCGCCGCGGCCAGTCAGGTGGTCAATCAATGCCGGTATGTAGTGGTCGTAGCACCCGCCGCCCATGAAGCAGGCGTATTCGCCCCCCGCCTGCGCGTTGGCGCATGCGAGCCGGTTGACGCTCTCGACGAGTTCGAGTTCCGAGTGCGCCTTCGGCAGGTCCAGCCCGCCTTTGAACCGGACCTTCTCCGGCACGGAGTCAAAAAGCTCCTCGACCGACTTCGCGCCGACCGCCGCGAGCATTTCCTTCACATCCGCCCCGGTATGCGCTATGTAGTCCATTCTACTGCTTCCCTTCGTCCATAAGTAAAGAAAGGCGGCCTCGTATAAAAGCCGCCTTGCATGTTCTCCGCACGGTTATCGCTGCTCGGCCTCGTCGCTCTCGCAGAACTTGTTGTACGCCTCTGCATCCATGAGATTCTCGAGTTCTGCCGCATCGCCCATCTTTACTTTAATCATCCAGCCGGCGCCGAAGGTGTCGTCGGAAAGGAGTTCGAGCTGGTCCGGCAAGCCCTCGTTAATCTCCGTAATCTCGCCGGTGATGGGCGAATTCAGGTCAACCACGGCTTTCACCGACTCAATCTCGCCGAAAGCCTCGTTCTGCTTCGTCTGGGTCCCCACCGGCGGCAGCTCCACGTACACGAGGTCGCTCAGGTGCTCGACCGCGTAGTCCGTAAGCCCAATCACACCGATATCGCCCTCGACCTTGACCCACTCGTGCGTCTTGGTATATTTGGCATCAGCCGGCCTGTCCATTGCGCACTCCTTTCCCGCAAGCGATGCGCTGCACCCTGTTTGTTTCCGAATGTGTTGTGCCGTCACATCCCGGCCCGCGCATCCTACATCCCCCCTCCCCGGCCTGTCAAGCAGAAAAAACATCCCAAAAATGCGCCTTAGAAAAGCGTTGAATGGAGACCGATTTCGACTGAGCGGTGAACGGAGCAGTTACTTCTTCTTCTCAGCCGGTTTCTTGCCTTGGTAAGCTCCGTGAACTTTAAAAAGCTCCTTCATCTCTTCGTCCACCGCTAAATCGGGAGGGCAAATATCCTTGTGGTTAACCGCTTCATCATCTGCACCGGCCGCCAGAAGGACTTCGACCATTTCCCGATTCCGTAAATGCATTGCCTGGTGAAGCGGCGTCCAGCCCAACCAATCACTTACATTGACCTCATGGCCTTCGGCAATTAACTTACGCAGCAGTTCGACATCACCCTTCAATGAGGCCTGCAGAACAGGCGAATCGGGATATATTAGAATCTTGCTCACGCAGCACGGAGCCTGCCCTGTCTGCGGCTCCTCTGATACGACCTCGTCGAACGGCCAGCCGGCAAACTTGAGGAGGAAGGCCGCTGCGACACATGTAATTGCTGTCACTGTTACAAGCAGCGCCTTTCTTTCGATTTGGTCGCGCATTGACTGCCCTGTACCTCCTGATTCGACAAGAAACCGGACTACATCTATAAATATATATGATGTTGTTCCCGCGCTGCAAACATCAGCATGATGCCTCGATGGGGCGGTGCAAGGAATTTATCGCCAAAAACCTATTGCCAGAATAGGTTTTTTGGCGGTATAATGAAGCCGATACAGCAGCAAGGAGACTGGAATGAAGCCGGCGGAAGAGGGAATCAGCCTGAGGCAGCTTGACATATTCTGCAGGGTCGCGGAGAAGAAGAGTTTCTCGAAAGCGGCTGCGTCCGTTTACCTGACGCAGCCCACGGTGAGCGAGCACGTCAGCTCGCTCGAGAAGCTGCTGGGAACGAAGATGTTCGACAGGGTGGGGCGCAGGGTCGAGCTCACGAAAGCGGGCGAAATCTACTACAAGTACGCCCGGAAGATAATAGACCTGCGGGGCGAGGCGCAGCAGGTGCTCGACTCGTACCTCGGGCTGCTTCGCGGGCGGCTCACAATAGGGGCAAGCACTATCCCCGGCGTCTACATCGTGCCGAAAATGGTCGCCGGCTTCAGGAAGGAGTTCCCCTCTATAGGGACGGTGGTCCAGGTCGCCGACTCGGGCGAGATAATCGGCGAGGTCAGCGAGGGCAGGCTTGAGATAGGCTTCGTCGGGCGAAAGCCGCGCGGCAAGGTGCTGTCGGCGAAGCCTCTGGTAAGCGACAACCTGGTCGTCGCAGTGCCGTCCGGCCACAAATGGGAGAAGCAGGGCTCCGTGTCCGTAAGCGAGCTCAGGGGCGAGCCTTTCCTGCTGCGCGAGCCCGGCTCCGGCACGAGGGCGGCGTTCGAGGATGCGCTCTCGAAGCAGCATGTGTCACTGGAGAGAGAGTTCAACTTGGTAGCCGAGCTCGGTTCGACCGAGGCCATCAAGCAGGGAATACGCGAGGGCCTGGGCGTCTCGGTGATATCGGACATCGCGGTTAAAGCCGATTGCAACCACTGCCAGCTCAAGACGCTCGCCGTCAAGGAGTTCTCGATAACGCGGAAATTCTACTGCATATACCAGATGCACCACACGCTCACGCCTGCGGCGGAAGCGTTCCTGAAGACCGCCATATAAACTTGTGTGTGGAAATAGGTGCGGACTGATAGGCGGCGCCCCCCTTATCGTCATTTCCAATTGGCTTTCCTGAGTACATCGCTCAGAATTAATGCTGTGGGTCCATACCCCCTGTCCAGCGGGAGGTTAGCGTGAAGGAAATCGATGCGCGAGGGCTGGCGTGCCCCGGCCCGGTTCTCAAGACGAAAGAGGCTCTCGCGGAGTCCGCCGCGGGCGACAGAATCAGGGTCGTCGTGGACAACAGGGCCGCCCGGGACAACGTGCTGCGCTTCGCACAGAGCGGCGGGCACTCGGCGAAGGCGGCCTCGGAGAGCGAAGACGGGATAGCCGTCGAAATCACCTGCGCCGCAGAAACCTGCGAGAGCTGCAGCCCCCTGGCGGCTGCCGCGCCGCCCGTCGTTTTCATCGGCGCAGACACGATGGGCCGCGGCGACGACAGGCTCGGGAAAATCCTCATGGGCGCGATGCTCGGCGCGCTGCCCGAGACGCAGCCGCGCCCTTCCGCGGTTGTGCTCATGAACACGGGCGTGAAGCTCGCCGTCGAAGGCTCGGAGGCGCTCGACAAGCTCAGGAAGCTCGAAGAACTCGGCATGGAGATTCTCGTCTGCGGCACGTGCCTCGACTTTTTCGGCCTGAAGGAGAAGGTCGCGGTCGGCAAGGTGTCGAACATGTTCTCGATACTCGAGACGTTTCTCAAGGCAGGCAGCGTGGTCACTGTTTAGCACTCTGCAGGCGACGCGCCGTGCCGGCCCGGCGGGAGCGGGCTTACTCCGGCGCGTCTGCGTCGCATCACTGGTGAACCGAAGGGAGGAATGCATGATGAAGCTGGTGCGAGGTCGTATTATCGCGGCCATGCTGGTTGTGGCGATAGCCCTCGTGGGCTACTGCTCCTACGACCTGCTGGCCCAGTCAAGCAACACGGTCGTCACGACGCCTACGGGAGACATGATTAACGCAAGGCAAGGTCACAAGGTCATAATGCTGAACGATGGCAGGGCGTTAATCGGAGGTGGCGAGAGCAAAAAAACGGCAGAATTCTATGACTCCTCGACCAGCCAGTTCACCAAGGTAGCCGGCGAATACACCAGCGGCAGGTCCATGTGCATGCAGATGCACCTTCTGCCTGATGGAAAAGTTTTCCTTCTCCCGTTCGGAAGCACGGGTGAGATATTCGACCCCGTGGCGGAGACTTACACTTCGATAGGCACGCCGACGGATTTCCCGGAAGAGGCCGGCTGACCTACTTCGGTCAAGCTCCAGTCTGGAGAAATATTCATATTCGGAGGATGGGCAGCGGGCATTCCGGGAGTCAGCCGCGAACTGGCGGTGCTTTACGACTATAGCACCAATACTTATACACCTGCCCCGAATTACGGCGAGGAATGGCGGATGTTCTGGGCGTTCAAGCCGCCAAATGAAAGGCTCGTCGTTATGGACGATGGCAGGGTCTTCATCTGCAGCCAGTGTCACATGCCGGCCCACGCATGGCTGGAGATATACGACCCTGTGACACAGACCTTCAGCAGAGGAGGGCATCCCGTCATACAGAGGCAGTTCTGCAGCTCCACGAAGCTCAATGATGGCACGATACTGGTAATAGGCGGGTTCGATGTCACATTCACCTTCCAGGCAACCGCGGAAATATACGACCCCGCCACGGATACCTTTCGCCTGGCCGGCGGCACACTTAACGAAGGCAGATCGAACCACGTTGTTGTGAAACTCTCCGACGGGAGAGTGCTGGTTTGCGGCGGCCACAACGAGGATTACTACGCGCTGGACTCGATAGAAATCTACGACCCGGCGACCGAGGCATTCACTCTCGTCGGCAGGATGCAGACCCGCAGGGCTTGTCACGCGGCCGTGCTGCTGAACGACGGTACGGTCCTGATTTGTGGCGGCTACAACAACAACGGCGATACACTCAAAAGCGCCGAGATATACGCTCCGTAAGGAAGGAGAAAAGAGATGCCTTCAATTCCGAGAACTTTCGTAAGGAAAGGCCAGTGCGTCAGGTGCGGCAAGTGCTGCAACTCTCTCGAAATCAAGGGCGATGAAGGCTTGAAAAAGTCGCCCTGCGACGGCGACTGCAAGCATCTCGTGCGCTCGCACGGAACCACGAGCTGCTCAATCCACGGCAAGATGTCGCCGTTCTGCCGGGTCTTTCCCGCTTACCCGTGGGACCTGCTCGAGGGGTGCGGCTATTACTTCGTGGATGAGACGGGGAAAGAATATCACCCCCCGGCGAGTTCACCCCGCAATATAGGGGACTCTCTCCCCATCGACCGGGAGAATGCCTGCTTCTCCAATGGCGGGAACGCCTGGAACATAAGACGCGCCGGCATCATACCTGCTGCAGCCGCCGGCATCCTGCTGGGAATAGGGCCGCTGTTTTATTGTGGCTGCGAGAAGAAAAAACATAAGTTCGTGCCCGCCGTCCCCGTTGTCACGACAAGTGCAGGCAGTACGAGGTTTCCGAGACGGAGGCATGGCTCGACCCTGCTAAATGACGGGAGGGTGCTGATTACCCACGGGTGGACCTATAAGTACTTCAAGATAACCTGGGCCGAGGCCTACGACCCCGCCACGGGGAAATTCAATGTCGTCGGCGATAGTCATCATCTTGATTACAGTGCTCCCCAGCCGGTTCTTCTTCCCGATGGAAGGGTCTTCGATTTGGCCGGTCTCCACTACGGCGTTGACGCGGGAGAGATATACGACCCCGTCACCAAAAAATACACCGCTACTGCGCCGGCGCCCGATGGACAGATTACTTATCTTCCAATTCTTCTTCAGGATGGCAGGATATTTGGACCACCGGATGAGCACATCTGCGGGAATCATCCCGCCTACATAAACAAGGGGCTTCTCTACGACCCCGTCGCCGACTCGTGGGCCTATACTGCCGGAACCACCACCCTGCAATGCGCGGCGGCCGGGTCTATCTGCCTGCTACAGGATGGCAGGGTCTTCGAAAGCGGCGGTGAAATATACGACCCCGTCGCCGATACCTTTACCGCCTTTGTCAATCCCATGAATACACCGAGAAGCGGCAACACTGCGACGACTCTGAACGACGGCAAAGTGCTTATCACCGGCGGTCAGGATAAATCGACAAAGGATTATCTCGACACCGCCGAGCTTTTCGACCCGGCGACGGATATGTTCACCTATACGACAGGCAAGATGCGCGACGCGAGAGGAAGTCACGCCGCCACGCTTCTTGCTGACGGCCGGGTGCTGATTGTCGGAGGGCAGAACCCTACGGACGGGGTACTTGCGAGCCTGGAGATATACGACCCATCCACGGGGAAGTTCACCCTGGTGGGAAACATGAGGGAAGCGCGAGTAGAGATGACCGCGACATTGATGTCCGATGGCAGCGTGCTGATAGTAGGAGGAAAGGGATCAAGCAAGCAGGAACAGGTTTTTGACCCTCTGAGGAGTGCCGAAATCTATAAGCCGTAGCGCTCATCGGAATCCGGCAGCCAGAAAGAAGATGCGAAACAACATGAAATGCAGACTGATGCTTGCTGCTGTTGTCGGTTCTGTTCTCTGGATTTTCGCGGACCGGGTATTCGCACAGGATGATGGGTGATGCCCCGGCGATGTCCTGTCAGGTGCGACGGGAGGTGCAGGTGAAGCCGTTGGAGATGCTGGTTCCATGATGGACATAGAAGCGGGCCAGGGAGCCGGGCTCAAGCTGTGGACGAGCCTGACAATATCCAAGAACGGGCCGAACAGCTACACAACGACCTCGTTCAACGTGAAATACTCTCTCTCCTCATGGCTGAGCGCCTCGGCGAGCGTCCCTTTTCGCACCATTAACACCGAAAGACTCTCTACGCTCGGCAAGGACGAATACACTCTCTCCGGAGTCGGCGACGCCAGCCTCTTCGCATTCGGAGACCTGTCCGTTTTCTTTTCTGGAAGAGAGAGTCCCGCCGACAAGAAGAAATCCTCCAAAGAGGATTTCTTCAAGCTTTATCCAGAGGAAAAAACGCCTTTCGATTTGCCGGACGAGCTGCCGCTCACCGAGCCGTCCGAAAACAAGCCCAACCCGGCAAAGCCGCATTTTTCCGTGGGTCTGGGTTTCATACTGCCCACGGGCGAGGATGATACGGCCGACGCCTACGGCTATTTCCCGCCGGAGGCGCAGCTCGGGTCTGGCACGTTCAATGTCCTCGCCGGAGGCTCGTACTACCAAAAACTCGGCGATTTTCAGCCGTACGCGTCGCTTTTCTGGCAGTTCACAGGCGGCGAGAACGGCGCGGGCCTCGACAGGGGCGACAAGCTGATATGGAGCCTCGGCGTCAACTACAGCGCCGCGCCCGGCATCAGGCTCACCCTGTCCGCCGAGATATCGGGCATGACGTCGGTGCGCGACGACAGGCAGGACGGCGTCCGGGTCCCCGACAGCCACGGCTCGCTCATGTTTTTCTCTCCCGGCGCGAAGATGAAGCTGTGCGGCTCGTGGGATTTCAAGCTGAAATGCCTTCTCCCTCTCTGGAAGAACACCGACTCCAGCGAGAACGACCTGGATTTCTCTTTGAGCGTTTATCTTTACTGTTCGTTTTGACCGGAAAGCCCATCGGAGGTGAAGAATGGAAGGTCAGGAGACGATGTGGAAGGACCTGGGCATGGACCTCGAGCGCCACGACATGCTGATGCAGGCGCTCGGGAAGATTTATGGCGATGTCTACCTCAAGCAGAAAAACCGCCCCAAAGGGATGGAGTATCTCGACTTCGTCGTTTCCGAAGTACACGGCCTGCGCATCAAGGAGCTTTTGGACCACAAGGCGGCCGGCGGGTACGTGGCGGGGACGTTCTGCGTGTACGTACCGGATGAGCTTATCACGGCCACGAACGGCCTGAGCGTGGGGCTCTGCGGCGGTGCGCAGTTTACGGTGCCCGATGGCGAGGCCGTACTGCCGCAGGCGCTTTGTCCGCTCATCAAGAGCGCGATGGGCTTCAAGCTGGCGAAAATCTGCCCCTATTTCGAGGCGGCCGACTTCCTAATCGGCGAAACCACCTGCGACGGCAAGAAAAAGACGTGGGAAGTCCTTAACGAGGGTATCAAGGAAACCTACATCGTTGACCTGCCCCAGAAAAAGAGCGACGCCGGCAGGCGGCTCTGGTACGAGGAAATCTACGACCTCGCGGAATTCCTCGAAGAGAAGAGCGGCGTCGAGCTGTCAGTTCAGGGCCTGAAGGAGCGCATCGACGCGCACAACAGGAAGCGCCTCGCCCTCAAGCGCATATACGAGACGCGAAAGGCCGACCCCGTGCCCATAAGCGGCAAGGACGCGCTCCTCGCGTCGCAGGTCGCCTTCTACGACGACACCGAGCGCTTCACCGCGAAGATGAACGAGCTGGGCGAGGAACTCGAGCAGCGCGTGAAGGACGGCGCCGGCGTATTCCCGAAGGGCGCGCCGCGAATCATGGTCTCGGGCACGCCAATGGCAGTGCCCAACTGGAAGCTGCACGACATTCTCGAAAACAGCGGCGCGGCAGTCGTCGTCGAAGAAACCTGCACCGGAACGAGGTATTTCGACCACGCCGTCATCGAATCGAAGGCCGTGGACCGCGACGGCGTGCTGCGCGAAATCGCCGACCGCTACCTCGATATAAATTGCTCCTGCTTCACGCCGAACAACGAGCGGATTGACCAGATAGTCGAGCTGGCGAAGGACTACAACGCGGACGGCGTGGTGTACTACGTCCTGCAGTTCTGCCACAGCTATAACGTCGAGTACAAGCGGGTCGAGGACAGGCTCAAGACCGAGGGCATCCCGGTCATCAAGATAGAGACCGACTACGGCAGCGAGGACACGGGCCAGTTGTCAACCCGGCTCGAAGCTTTTCTCGAACAGGTCAGGCAGAAGAAATAGAATGGCTCTCTTCGCCGGTTTGGACATAGGCTCGCGGACGACGAAACTGGCCGTCCTCCGGGACGGCCGGTTCGCCTTCCGCATAAGCGACACGGGCGTGAAGCCCGCCGAGACCTGCGCGCGGCTCCTCGACGGAAGCGAGTTCGACGCCGTCGTTGCCACGGGCTACGGACGCCATCTCGCCGGAACCGAGTTCGACTACCCCACAATCACCGAAATACTCGCGGCCGCAAGGGGCGCGCGGCACGTCTTTCCCGAGGCGCGCTCCGTCATCGATGTCGGCGGGCAGGACTGCAAGGCAATCACGCTGGCCGAGGATGGCACGTTCACGAATTTCCTCATGAACGACCGGTGCGCCGCCGGGACTGGAAGGTTCCTCGAGATGATGGCGGTGACGCTCCAACTGCCGCTCGGCGCATTCGCGGTCATGGCGCTCGAGGCCAATTCGGCAATCGAGATAAACAGCATGTGCAGCGTATTTGCCGAAAGCGAGGTCGTCTCGCTGATAGCTTCCGGCGCCAGCGTCAAGCGCATCTCGCTGGGCCTTCACCAGGCGGTTATCAACCGCGTCGGCGCGCTGCTCGGCAAGATTGGCGCGCAGGCCCCAATTACGTTTATCGGGGGCGTCGCGCTCAACCCGGCAGCCGCGAAACTGCTGCGCGAGAAGCTCAAGAGAGATGTGCATGTGTGTGAATTTCCGCAGTTCGTAGTGGCCGCCGGCGCAGCCCTGACGGCTGCTGATAACGCCTGACAAGCCCCGTGGTTTCCAGCGATTCTCCGCTGACGGGGCGGCTGCGGCCGGCGAGTACGCGCTCGAAGACGGGCCGGACGTAATGTACTAATCCTCTGCAGATAATGGAGGACCACAGGCGGTCGAGCTTCTTCCACCCGATGTTGTACGCAACTCGTCTCAACGCCCCCGGCATGCCGAATGAGCGACGGAGGATGGAGCCGAAGCTGTAGAAATTCCTGTACGCTCTCCGGTGTCCGTCTTCGATCTGTTCCGGTGTCATCCGAGCTGGCGAGAAGACCGCATGGCGCGTGTCGTAGAGGTCCCAGTCCCTGTGAAGCAGCCTTCCCTGCGCCGCCATCCGCTGGAAGAACCTCGTGCCGGGAAAAGGCGTTAGAATGTGGAACGTTGCGGTCTCGATTTTGTTCTCGATTGCGAACTCCACCGTCCGGTCGAACACATCGGGGTCGTCGTGGTCGAAGCCGAAGACGAAGCTGCCGTTTATCATGATTCCCGCATCGTGGAAGCGCCTGATTGCCTGCGCGTAATTGGTGCGGGCGTTGATTCGCTTGTTCGCGCCCCGCATGTTCTCGCGCGAGATGGACTCGAACCCAATAAAAAGGCTGCGGCAGCCCGCCTCACGCGCCTCTTCGAGATAGCCGGGCGTCTCCGCCGCGTCGAGCGCCGCAGAAGCCTGCCAGACGAATCCACTCTCACGCAAGAAACGAAATAATTCACGAGCGAATCGCCTGTTAGCGAGGAAGTTGTCATCGAGAAAGAAGACGAATTTCCTGTCGAAAGCAGCAAACTCGCGCTCGATGCCGGCAAGCGGGCGCGTTTCGTAGTAGCGCCTGCCCCAGAAGCTGGTCTTGTAGCAGAAATCGCACGAATTGGGGCAGCCGCGCGAAGTCACCATGGTCTGGTGAATAAGATAGGTGTTTGGATTCATGAGTTCGCGTCTCGCCAGCGGCACGAGCGCGGCGGACTCTTCGCATTCACCGTGATAGAACTTCTTCAACCGCCCGGCCTCGAAGTCGCGCGTTATTTCGGGCCAGACAGGCTCCGCGGGCCCGATGCAGACTGCGTCTGCATGTTCGGCGGCCTCGCGGGGCAGGGTAGTCGGGTGGATGCCACCGAGGACGACTTTCGAGCCGCGCCGCCGGTAGTAGTCGGCAAGCTCGTAGGACCTGTTCGCCGAAGAAACGTAGACAGTCATGCCGACGAGGTCGAAATGCCCGTCAAGCTCGACATGCTCGACATGCTCGTCCCGGATTGTGATATCGTAGTTATCCGGCGTCATTCCCGCGATTGTCAGCAGGCCGAGCGGCGGGAACAGCGCGTACTTGAGAAGCCTGAAATCCGACGCCAGCACCTCCTGCAGCGCAGGCAGCGCCAGGAGCAGCGAATACTGCATATCTCTTCACCTCCTTCGAACCCGGCCCGGCTCCCCGGAGCCGGTGCTAACGCGACACAGCCAACACGACCCGGCCTCCTGAGCCGACATCAACAAAACGTGACTGTTTCATATTTTGCAAAGTACTTTGTGTTATAAAGTTTACGCCGAAAAATTTTTTACAGTTCCTACTTCTTTTCATCCTCTCTCTTTCGCACCTCGTTGAGCAGGCGGCCGCGCTCGATAACTTCCTCGAGCGTCTTGAGGTAGTCGGTGAACGCCCTGCGTCCCTTCTTCGTAAGGCGCATCTCGGTGTAGGGCTTGCGGCCGCGGAACGACTTGACAATCTCGATGTAGCCGGCTTCCTGGAGCGTTCTGGCGTGCGCGCTCAGGTTCCCGTCCGTGAGAGAAAGCATGATTTTCAATTCGTTGAAGCTCATCTGCGGGGTTACGGCGAGGGCCGAGACTATTGCGAGCCTCGCCCGCTCGTGGATAACGGAATCTATCTTTTCCGGCTTTATCGGCCCGGTCATGAAGTCCTTCCCCGGTTCACGCGAATCACCATCACCCCGAAGACAATGTGAAACAGCCCGAATGACAGCGCCGTAAGCAGCACGCCGTAACTCTCCAGGAAGAGCATCCCCGCCGCCCCGGCAGCTATGAAAGCCAGCCCCAGCAGTCTCGGCAGTCGCACCGAGAACAGGCCCGCTGCATAGACTCCCGTACCATAGCACATCATCCAGACCGGCGCAATGTACTGTATCTGCTCCGCCCCGGCATCCGAAAGCAGCCTCAGCGTCACGATAATGGCGACGAACACGCTGGGCGTAAGCGAGAGCGCCGCGAACCGGCCCGGTCTGCCCACGGGATGAAGGCCCTGCTTCCTCGCAGCCCGGGTGGTGAGCGCTATGTCCTGGGTAATTGCAGCTATCCCGATAATCGTCCACATGACGCAGAAGCCGAGCTGCGCCTGCAGCGACAGCCCGAGGAGCGCCGCGTAGTCGAAAGAGCGTATCATTGCGTAGGTTACGGCACAGCCGACAAGCGCAAGCACCCCGCCTATCACTGCCGGCAGGCCCGGCAGCAGGGTGTAGAGCGTCGCACGCTCCATGATGCGCTGTATCTCACGCATCCTCTCACGCGCTTCCGCGTGTTCCAGGTGCCCCGCCTGTTCCACAGGTTCCGCATGTTCCATGGCAGTTTGACCTCCCGATACCGAGCTTTACTTTGCTTTACAAAGTACTTTACAGTATTTATAATACCTTGTCAAGGGAAAATTCAGGGAAAATTGCACGCACTGGTTGGGCAAGCGTGATCTTATGGGAATATTCCGGATGCAGACTGCCGTCGTGGGCGTCAGCGCATGTTTTCCATTTCCTTCGTAAGCTGGCGCAGGAAGGCGCCGAACTGCTCCTTGTTGCGCTCGTCTATTCCGACGAGGTTCTCGTGCGCCTTGCGGATGAGCCTCATGCGCTCAATCTGCGTGGCGGCGTACTCGGGCAGCGGCTCCGTCTCGACCTCGGGCACGGCGGTCTTTCCGCGCTTGATGCGCAGGACGTTGTCCAGCCCGAGCCCTTCGAGAAGGCCCTCGCAGTGCTCCTGGGGGTTTATCACCATGAGCGACTCGGCCCGGGGCGGGGCGAGCGAGGCGATTTCGACCAGCGTCCCCATGAACGTGGAGTCCATGGTCGTGCATTCCTCGAGGTCAACTATGAACTTGGTGTAGCCCTCGATTACCATTCGCTTGGCAAAATCCTGCAGGGTAGGGCAGATTTTCATGTTGCCCGGTCCAGTTATGCGGACATAGACGCCATCGTCACTGCGGGCAACCGTCATCGAGTACTGCGCGTCCATCGGTCCCCTCCAAGCAGCTTTCCTCGGCCAGTTGTTCGACCTGCGCATACGCAAAATCCGTCAAAGTCCCGAGAAGCGCCGGTGTCGGAAGCCGGATTCTCAGTCTTCGGAACCGGCTTCCTCTTTTCCAGCCAGGGCCTCATCCTCTTCGCACCTTCGGACAAGCCGCCCCCAGCGAACGTCAACGTCGTTCTGGAGG
Organism: uncultured Planctomycetota bacterium; assembly: GCA_964641955.1. Taxonomy (GTDB): domain Bacteria; phylum Planctomycetota; class SKW154; order SKW154; family DAOVDS01; genus CAZXNM01. Next base: position 57,617 of record CAZXNM010000002.1, on the reverse strand, counting down.
CTCTCGAGTATGCCCGCGTTCTCCGGCGCGGCAAGATGCGAAAACCTGCCCTGAAGCTCTGTGTACTTCGTTATCGGCAGCTTCTCCTTGGGCTTGTAATTAAGCTTAAAGACGCCATCCTCGACCTCGTACAGGGGCCAGAAGCACGTATCGACCGCGAGGCGGGACAGTTCTATGGAGCTGTCCATCTTCGCCCGCCAGCCGCGGTAGCACGGCGCGAAGACGTTGATGAACGCCGCGCCCGGCTTCTCGACCGCCTTTTTCACCTTTGTGACCAGATCTTTCCAGTTGTGCACTGCCGCCTGGGCTACGTACGGTATGTTGTGGGCCACCATTATCGCGGTAAGGTCCTTGTTAGCTTGGGTCTTTCCGGGAATAACCTTGCCGGCGGGGGCGGTGTTCGTGGCCGCGCCGCGAGGCGTCGCGCCGGAGCGCTGGATGCCCGTGTTCATGTAGGCCTCGTTGTCGTAGCAGACGTAGAGCATGTCGTGGTTGCGCTCCATCGCGCCTGACAGGGACTGGAGGCCGATGTCGTATGTTCCGCCGTCGCCGCCGAACGCGACGAACTTGATTTCGTCCGAGATTTTCCCCTGCTTTTTGAGCGCCCGGTAGGCCGTTTCTATGCCGGAGCAGGTCGCTGCGCTGTTCTCGAAAGCGTTGTGCAGGAACGGGCAGCCCCACGCGGTATACGGATAAATCGTCGAGACCACCTCCATGCACCCGGTCGCGCAGGTGGCGACCACGGGATGCTCGATTGCCAGCAGCACGTGGCGTATGGCAATGGGCGCGGCGCACCCGGGACAGGCCCTGTGGCCGGGCAGAAAACGGTTCTCTCTCTTCGCCAGCTCTTTCAGCGTCGGTGCCATTTCAGTTCTCCCAAGGAGCGTTATCGTCTCAATCCTACTGCCGCAGGCCCACGAACTCGGGCTCGTGGCTTATGTCGCCGGACTCCGCGATAGCGGCGAGCTTTTCGATATGTGCCGTGAACTCCTCGACGGTTATGTCTCTTCCGCCGAGCCCGTAGATTGCGCCCACTATCGGCGTATCAAGCTCGGCGTCGAAGGCGGCCGCCTTGATTTCCGTGCACAGCGGGCCTTTCTGGCCGAAGGAGACGGCGCGGTCGAACACGCATGCAATCTTCGCGTTTTTGAGCGCGTTGCATATCGCCTCCTCGGGAAACGGCCTGAACACGCGAAGCTTCAGCAGCCCGGCCTTTACGCCTTTCTCGCGCATGCGGTCAACCGCGGCCTTGGCCGTGCCGGCCGCCGAGTTCAAAACAACGAGCGCTATATCGGCATCGTCGAGCCTGTGATTTTCGAAGTAGCTGTAGTTACGGCCGGTGAGTTTGCCGTATTCCGTGCTTACCTGCTCGATTACGGGCATTGCATCCTTCATGGCTTCGACCTGCTGGCGCTTGTGCTCGTAGTAGAACGGCGGCAGGTCAAGCGCGCCGACCGTAATCGGGTTCTTTATATCGAGAACGGAGTACGAAGCCTTGTACTCGCCTATAAACCTGCCGACCTGCTCGCGGTCGAGCACCTCGAGCACCTGCATTGTATGGCTGATAATGAAGCCGTCGAAGCAGACCATGGCGGGCAGGCGGACGTCCGGGTGCTCGGCGATTTTCATGGCCATTATCAGGTTGTCGTAAATTTCCTGGCTGTCCTCGCAGTAGAGCTGAATCCAGCCCGAGTCCCTCGCGCCCATCGAGTCGGAATGGTCGCAGTGGATGTTGATGGGTGCCGAGAGCGCCCTGTTAACTATGGGCATGACTATCGGCAGGCGGTAGGAAGATGCGATATATACGATTTCCCACATGAGCGCAAGGCCTTGGCCGCAGGTCGCGGTCATCGTCCGCGCGCCGGCGGCCGACGAGCCGACGCACGCGCTCATGGCCGAGTGCTCGCTCTCCACCGTTACGAGTTCCGTGTCCATCTCACCGTTGTGCACGAACCCGGCGACATCGTGCATAAGCTCCGTCTGAGGCGTAATCGGGTAGGCGGCGACGACGTCGGGATTTATGTGCTTGAAGGCAAGGGCCCCCGCCTCGTTTCCCGTTAGTGCTACTTTCTCTCCCATTGAAGACTCCTGTTCCTGATGCTCCATACAGCGAAAATAAGATGCCGGAGCCTACTTGCCCGCTACCTGGCGCTCCTTTTCCTTCGCGTCGCTTTCAAGTATCATCTCTATGGCCTGCGCCTTGGGCGGGCACTCCTTCGCACAGATGCCGCAGCCCTTGCAGTGAACGTAATCGATGCCGACGACCTTCCCGTCTTCCACGAGTATGGAGGCGTCGGGACAGTAGGCCCAGCATCGGAAACACTGAATGCACTTCTCGGAGTCCCACACGGGCCGGTAGGTGCGCCACGAGCCCGTCTCGTAGTAAACGCTGGAACCCGGCTCCTTAATCATGCCTGCCATGGGCTCTTCGTGCCAGGCATAGAGCTTGCCGTAATCTCTCATGTCCGGAATCCTTTCGGGCTAATCCTCTGACTTCACTTCTTCATGCGCCCGCTCGAGCGCCTTGATGTTCCCGTCAACGACCTTGCTGCCGAACTTGGCCTCGAACTTCTTCTTGATGTCTCTCTTGCAGCTTTCGAGAGAAAACATGCCCGTCGCCTTGACCAGTGCGCCGATAACCGGCACGTTGGGTATGGGCCGGCCTATCTCGTCGATTGAAATGCCCGTGGCGTCCACGGTGAAAATCCTGCCGCCCTCGATTTCGAGACGCTTCCGTATCTCCGAGGGCGCGAGCTTGGTGTTGAGTACGAAGAGCGTATCGGCATCCGTGCCCTGTTTGACATCAATCGCATCGAGGAGAGACGGATCCAGAACTACAACCGCATTCGGCCTGGTAATGCTGCAATGGACGGTAATCGGATTCTTCGAAAGCCGTGTGTACCCCCTTATAGGCGCCCCCATTCGCTCCGGGCCGTACTCCGGGAATCCCTGGGAGTACTGGCCTTCGTCCATTGCTGCGTGCGCCACCATCGTCGCCGCCGTCTTGGCGCCCTGTCCGCCGCGGCCGTGCCAAAGTATCTCGAACATGTCCTCGCTCATAGCACGCCTCCAGCCACCGTGCCGCTATCTCGGGTCGCAGAAGCAGAGCAGCTTGGCTACGGTGGGTCTCATGTCAATCCTGTTGACCACCATATCGAGAAACCCCTTGTCGAGAAGGAATTCCGAACGCTGGAATCCTTTCGGGAGTTCCCCGTGAATCGTCTGCTTGATGACATTCGGGCCGGCGAAACCGACCAGTGCGCCGGGCTCCGCCAGCACGAAATCGCCGAGCGCGGCGAAGCTGGCCATTGCGCCCCCCATTGTGGGATGGGTCAGTATCGATATGAAGATGATGCTGGCCTCGTGCAGGCGCGAAAGAGCGGCCGACGTCTTCGCCATCTGCATGAGCGAGAGCATACCCTCGTCCATGCGCGCGCCGCCGCCGGAACCGCTCACAAACACGAGGGGAATCCTGCTGTCGAGCGCGGTCTCGGCTATCCGGCATATCTTCTCGCCGACGACGGACCCCATCGAGCCCATCATGAACTGCGGGTCAGTAACGCCGAACGCCACGTCCCGTCCCTCGATGCTGCCCGTCCCGACCACACAGGCATCCGCAAGGCCCGTCTTTCCCTGAGCGTCCGTGAGCCGCTCCTGGTAAGCCCTCTTGCCCTTGAATTCGAGAGGGTCTAACGGCATGAGGTCGCGGAAGAGTTCCTCGAAGCTGCCCTCGTCGAGCATGAGCTTTATACGTTCCTTCGCGCCGATCGTGTTGTGGAAGTTGCACTCGGGACACACGCTCAACAGCTTCTCGAAGTCTTCCTTGTAGACGACCTCGCTGCATTTCTTGCAGCGCATCCAGCGCTCGTCAAGCTCTTCCGAGCCTTTTTTCTTGTATAGGCCCAGCTTTTTGAAACCGCTCCAGACCATTTATTTCCTCAATGTTTCATCCAGGCTTGCGCCGCCCTGCCGGCCAGCTCCTGCAGCTCGGCGACCACGGCGGCCCTGTCTTTCCTGCCGAAGACGGCCGAGCCGGCGACGAAGACGTTGGCGCCGGCCGCGGCGGCATCGCCGATTGTCTCCGGGGATATTCCGCCATCTATCTGAATATGCCCGTCGGGTCCCATGAGCTTCCTGAGTTCCGCGACCTTGGCCAGAGTCTCGGGCATGAATTTCTGCCCGGCGAAGCCGGGCTCCACGCTCATCACCAGGACCATATCCACCTTGTCGAGTAGTCCGCTTATCGAGTCAACGGGGGTTTGCGGCTTGATGGTGACCCCGACCTTCTTGCCAAGGCGGCGAATCTCGGCAATGGTCTCCTGCGGCGAGCCGGCCACTTCGATGTGGAAGTTTATCAGGTCTGCCCCCGCCCGGGCGAACGGGGCGGCGAACTTCAGGGGCTCCTCAATCATGAGATGCACGTCGAGGAACAGGCCCGTCACCTTCCTGACGGATTTCACAACGGGCGGGCCAACCGTAAGGTTCGGCACGAAGTGGCCGTCCATCACGTCAATGTGCAGCCACTCCGCCCCTGCCTGCTCGACTTCCTTTATCTCGGCCCCGACCTTCGAGAAGTCGCACGATAGAATCGACGGGGCTATTATCACGTTCGCCATGACGGCTGGGTCCGCATTATTACAACCCTAGTTCCAGGAACAGCCCCTCGCCTTCGTCGAACAGGCGAAGCTTCTCCGACCTGCCCTTGAGGTGCTGGTTCATGTCCGCTACCATCTTCTGCAGCATTTTGTATATCTGCAGCTCGCGGATATTGCAATTCAGTTCGTAAATTTCCTGGTATTTTTTCTTCGTCTCTACGTTCATGTTGAGGAAGCTGTCCGCCTCCACAATCTTCTTCAGCGCATCCTTGTCGATTTCGACCGCCTGCCCCTTCGCCATATTTTCTCCCCTCTTTTATACCAGTTCCGGGCCACAGTGGCCGGCCTACCTGTCCTGCAGGGCCGCTATGCCCGGCAACTCTTTTCCCTCAAGAAACTCTAGACTGGCCCCGCCGCCGGTGGAGATGTACGAAAGCTTCCCGGCCAGGCCGAACTTTTCCATCGCCGCGGCTGAATCCCCGCCGCAGGCCACGCTGAAGGCCCCCGACTGCGCTACCGCCTGCGCGACGTCTTTCGTGCCCCCGGCGAAAGAATCCCATTCAAAAACGCCCATCGGCCCGTTCCACAGGATGGTCCCGGCCGAAGCGATGACTTCCCCGTAGGAAGCGACCGTCTGCGGGCCGATATCCATGCCCATAAGGTTTTCCGCTATCTCGCCGCAGGCGCTTACAGGCTCGGCGTTTTCTTCGAACTTGCTTGCCTGCACGTGGTCAACCGGCAGCAGTATTTGCCTGCCCAAGTCCACAGCCTGCCGCAGTGTCTCGGCGGCCACCTCGACCTTATCCTCCTCAACTCTGCTGCTGCCGACCGCGACGCCGCTGGCCTTCAGGAAAGTGTATGCCATAGCCCCGCCGACGAGCACCGCGTCAACCCTCGGCAGCAGGTTGCGTATGAGCCCTATCTTGTCCGAAACCTTCGCGCCGCCGAGAATCGCGACGAAAGGCTTCTCCGGGTCTTCGAGGAGCTTCCCGAGAACCTCCATCTCCTTCGCCATGAGGTAACCCGCAACTGCCGGGAGGTGATGCGCGATTCCCGCGGTCGAGGCGTGCGCGCGATGCGCCGCCCCGAATGCGTCGTTCACAAACACGTCACCCATGTCGGCAAGCTGCCTGGCGAACTCGGGGTCGTTTTTGGTTTCGCCCGGGTGGTAGCGGATATTCTCCAGCAGGATAACGGCCCCCGTTTCCAGCAAGCTCGCCGGCACCGCGGGAACCAGCCCCGGTGCCACGCAGGCCACCAGGGCAACCTTTCTGCAGAGAAGCTCTGCCAGCCGCGCACACACCGGTGCAAGGCTTAATTCTGGAACTCTCTTGCCCTTCGGGCGGCCGAGATGGCTCATTATTATCGGGATGCCGCCTGATTCAATAATCTTGTTTATGGTCGGAAGCGCCCTGCGTATCCTGATGTCGCTCGTGATGCGGCCCTCCGCGAGAGGAACGTTGAAATCCACCCTCACGAGGACCCGCTTCCCGGAAAGTTCGATATCGTCAATCGTCTTCTTCATAATCCGCCACCCCCGTCCGGACATCAGCCACGGAATTACCCGAGGGAGTTGAGCTTGACCATAAGGTCCGCAAGCCGGCTGGAGTAGCCCCACTCGTTGTCGTACCAGCCGCAGACCTTCGCGAGATTTCCCGTTACCGACGTGCATCCCGAGTCGAAAATACACGAGTGGGCGTTTCCTACAATGTCCGAAGAGACCAGTGGCTCCTCGGAATACTCGAGTATCCCTTCGAGCACGCTGCTCCCGGCCTCCTTGAACGCCGCGTTAATCTCGTCCGCATTTGCTTCCTTGGACAGCTTCACGCACAGGTCCGTCATCGATCCCACCGGTATCGGCACGCGTATCGCCATGCCGTCGAGCTTGCCCTTGAGATGCGGTATAACCAGCCCGACCGCCTTGGCCGCACCGGTGGTCGTAGGTATCATGTTCACGGCCGCCGCGCGCGTCCGCCGAAGGTCGCTGTGCGGCAGGTCGAGAATCCTCTGGTCGTTTGTGTAGGCGTGTATGGTCGTCATCAGCCCGCACTCGACCCCGAAGGCATCATCGAGCACCTTGACCATGGGGGCCACGCAGTTCGTCGTGCAGGACGCGTTCGAGAGAATCCTCTCGTCTCCCGTGAGGGCGTCGTCGTTCACGCCCATTACCACAGTGGCATCCACGTTCCCTTTCGCAGGCGCGCTGATTATGACGCGCTCCGCTCCCGCGTCGATGTGCAGCCTGGCCTGCTCGGGCTTGCGGAACGCGCCAGTGGATTCGAGCGCAATTTCCACGCCCATGTCTTTCCAGGGCAGCTTCGAGGGGTCTTTTTCGGAGAACATCCGGATTTCCCTGCCATCTACGACGAGAACGCCGTCCCCGGCCTCGACCTTGCCGCCGAACCTGCCGAAAACCGAGTCATGCACGAGCAGATGGGCCATCGTCGGGATATCGCCCAGGTCGTTCATCGCGACGACCTCGAATTCCGGCCGCGCGTGGACTATCCTGAAAAAGTTCCGCCCTATCCTGCCGAACCCGTTAATTCCGACTTTGATGGTCACTTGACGCCCCTTTCATCTTGTTTTTTGCCTGGTTGAACCTTCGTCGGCGATTATAGGTAAGCCCGTTGATGCAGTCAAGACCGGATTGAGCGCCGCCGCAAAATAGGCCGTTCGAGCCCCCCTCACAAGCTGGACGCCTAACGGTCCTCCATGTCATGAGCGTAGAAAAACTTCGCAATCTTCATGGCAGCCTGGGCCTTGAGGCGGCCGAGTATCTCCGCCTCAGTCGCATCCATCTCGACCACGACCGGCATGTCGAACCTGTCCGACGGGTGTTTAGCCCTGACGGTTTCCATCATCGCGATGGTGTTGTCCGGGCGCCATACCTTGACCTGTATGACCATCTCGCCCCGGTAGAATCCCACATCCTTCCTAGGGTCCTTCGCCCGGAACAGCGTTATATTGCCGGTCAGAACGTAGTCGGCCTTCAGCTTCTTCGCAATCTCGCCCCAGTTAATCTTTTCCGGGTCCTTGTTTCTCAAAAGCGGCTCGGATGGCATGGGGTCCAAGACCTTCATGTCAAACGCTTCCTTCACGATTATCTGCGTGACCAGCGTAGACATCTGCATGCCGACCCTGGACTCATAGTAGTAAAGGTTCTCTTCCCTGAAAGGAATGACTACTATCTTCTTGCCGAACGTGGGTATCCTGGGCTCCACATCGTGTCCGCCGAACAGGCAGCCGGACACGCACAAGGCCAGCAGCAGGGCCGATGATATTGATATGCACTTCAAGAATATTCTCCTTGTCCGGGAAAGGACGTTCGTTTATTTCAATTCCTCTATTATCCCTGTTAGGCGCTCCGGTTTCCACCCTCTTTTCACCAGCGGACCGGACTGGAGCGCAGCCTCCCGGGTCAGGACTCCTCCGGCTGCTCTTCCTTTTCTGTCACGAGTATCTGCCCGAACTCTTCGAACCTGTCCGCCTTGGCCTTGCATATCGGGCAGACCGCGGGCGGCTTCTCGCGGGCGCAAAGGTAACCGCATACCACGCATCTCCACACTGTTTTTCCTCCTGCCGGGACTTTGTCGATTTCTTCCGCCGGTGGCGACGGCTGAGTCTGCCGACGCTCCGGTATCTGCCTGTGGGGCTTCTTCCCGAGAAGCCACTCCTCGGTGACGTAAAGGCCTCAGTAGCACTGCCCGTGTTCCACGAGGTCGGGGTCGCGATAATCGCACGGGCAGATTATGTCCCTGTCAGCCGCGATGTTGCCCGTGCCCATCCTGCAGGGGCACAGCGGGTAGCCGTGTCGCTCCACATTCGCGGCGAGGCCGTCGAGCAGCCAGTCAAGCTCTTCCTGCCGGTCGGTGAATTTGTAATCGCCGAGGTCGGCTTCCCGCTTGAATTCGTCCCAGATTGCTTCTCTGATGCCGCTCACAGTCCGAGCGCCTCCTTCAACTCATCTTCCTTGTATCCTACAATAACCCTGTCATCAACAAGGATGGTCGGAAAGGAGGCATTCGGATTGTGCTCCTTCATCTCCGCGAGCACGTTCTCACGCTCTTCGCCCTGAAGCAGGTCAACATCCTCGAATTCATACTCGACCGAGCCTTCCTCGAACAGCTTCTTTGTCTTCTTGCACCACATGCAGGTTGACAGCGCAAATATCCTGACTCTGTGGTCTTTTTTGGCCCCTTCAACTTTCGTCACGACGGTCTCCTTAATATTGCGTATTGCTGCAATACGTTCGCGCAGCGGAAAGCCTTACCGCATATACTGCAGGTTAGCAGAATCTGACCCGCCAAGACAAGATTATTCCGAAAAAGCGCCGCAGACTTGCGCACATCAGAAATCGACCGGCTTGCACAGGACCTCGCGTATCTTCATGTCGAAGAAGTTGTTCATGTGCGCGGCTTGCAGGACAACGGCCGTGTCGGCCCCGCCGCCCGAGCCTCCCACTGCGATAATATCCCGGTCGGTGGGCACAAGCCCCGCGTCCGCCGCCATGACGGCGATTTCGGCGCAGACCTTGGTACCCTGCCCGAACCTGCGCAGCGTGTGGGCAATCACCTCGACCGGAGTCGTGCCCCCGAATTTCTTTGATATCGACCGCCCGACCCCGCTCAGCGCGTGCGAACACATGAGAATCGGCACGCCCGCGTCTCTCAGTTTAGCGGCGTGTTCTTCATTCAGCCTGAGTTCGTCACCTCCGTCGAATCCGGAGTGCTCCGTCACGCTGACGAGCTTCGCGCCCGCCGGGCCCGCTTTCTCAAGGATTGCCAGCGCGGTCGCCCCGGTGTTCGAAGCCACTACTATGTGCTGGATATCGCCCTTCCCGAGCCTTCGCGTCACGCATTCCGCCACGGCGGCAGTGTTGTCCCTGCCGGGCTTCTCGAAGTAGACAATCTTTTCTTCCCTCACGACCGCCTCCTTCCAGAGAACCGCCCAGGCGGCGGCGCCTGGGCGGGCTGTTCTTCAAATTCCGTCGGAGCTTTTATTCTTCTCCCAGAGGCTCCTTGTTGCCCATCGAGATTCTCTTGATATTCACCCTGAAGCAGATGGTCAGGATATCGTCAACCACGCTGCGCGGGACATCCTTCTGCTGGTCTATGATTACCTTCGCGTAGAGTTCGTGCCCCTTGTCAATAAGCTTCATGCGGTGGCTTGCAATCCTCTCCTCGACCTCCTGCCACGTGTAGGCAGGAACGCCGTTAAGCCTGAACCGCGGCACGCCCCTGGTCTGAGAGCCTTCCAGCCAAACCGAGACGACCATCTCATGCTCCTCGCGGTCGCCCAGTTCCGAAGCCTGTGGGACGCCGTGCTGCGCTTCGCCCGTACCGAAGTATTTATGGACATAGTATCGCCTCTGCCCGAGCGGTGCATCGCCTTCCCGGCGGAGCCCTATATCGGTGAGGGGCGGCGGTTGGGGAACAATGACGGGCTCGACGGGCGCTTTCGTCCCGGGCGCCGATACCGGCTGGGCCCGGGCTGCGCGCGCCGCCGCCGCTGCCTGCTGGGCCTCTTGTGTCGCTACTTCCTGTTCCTCTATTCGCTTCGCCTGCTCTCTCTCAAGCTGTTCCTTCGAAAGCTGCGCGCGCTGCCTAGCCTGCTCCTGCGCGAACTGCTGGACCTCGTCTTCCATCGCCTTCTTGATGCCGTTCCTGAGAGCCAGCATCTCATCGTCCTGGCGCGATTTGACAGCCTTGACGTTCTCGTCGCCTGCGCTCTCGTATTTCTTTCTTATCGCATCAGCGCCTTCCGCTTTTTCCTTGTCGTATTCCACCTCGATTTCTTCGAGCCTTGCCGCAAGCTCTTCATCCGCAAGCGTGTTGTTCGCCTCTTCCCTCAGGCCGTCGTATTTCGTCTTGAGGTTTTCCTCGAACTGCCTCAATTCCTCGTCCATCCCATCTGTAGACTGCCCGGCCTGCGCCGCCTGTAATTCGGCATCGTGCTTCGCCTGCAGCTCCGCCACCTGCTGCTCTTCCATCATCCTGTACTTCTCGATGATTTCCTCTTTGCTTTGCGGGCCGATGGGGCCTTCTCGCATGGCGCCCCCGGTCGAGCCGCAGCCTGCTGCGAAGGAAACGACCAGTGCCGCTGTGATTATCGAGGCCAGCTTCAGGTGAAACACGGCTTTCTCCTTTCAGGTACCCGGGATTAAGGCAAGTTTATGGTATCAGCTCTGCCCGAAATTTCAAGCCAATTCTGCCGGAGCTACTCACGTTCTTCTTCGGTGAGGTCTTTGCCAGGAACTGCACCATGGCTGCGAAGAAGGTCCCTCATCTCATCGGTACTTGCGAAGTCCAGCGGCGTTTTCCCATCTCTGTTGACGGGGTTCACCAAACAACCCTTCTCAAGAAGCCATCTCGCCATTTCCACACTGGATATGGAGTGAAGCGGTGTGTTCCCGTGCAGGTCGTCCGTGTTGATGTCGGCGCCTTTTGACAGGAGAAGCTCAGCAATATCCTTGTGACCGTTCATAACGGCGCAATAGAAAGGCGTCATCAGGTTGTGACTCTCATATACCTCAATCTCAGCTCCGCGGGCTAAAAGAAGGTCTGTAAGTTCCTTGTTGCCTCGTGATACTGCGAGATGAAGCGCTGTGTAACCATCTCCGCTCTCACAATTCACGTCGGCTCCTGACTCCAGAACCTCCTTCACCTTGTCGAGCCCGAAGTAGCGCGCTGCAATGAAGATATTGATAGAAAGGCCCTTGTTCTGAGCGCCGTGTTTGCGAAGCACCGCGACTGCCTCAAGGCAGTCGTGCTCCATGGCAACATCCAGAGGAGTCTTGCCTTCGCGGTCCGTTGCATTGACATCGGCGCCGTTCTCGACAAGAAGTCGTAAGGCCTTCTTATTCATGAATTCCCGCACCGCAACATGGAGAGGAGTCCGACCCGTGTCGTCTGCGGCTGCTACATTGGCTCCAGCCTTCAGGAGAGTTTCTATTATCTCTATTTCATCGCATGATACAGCCGCATGTAGCGGCGTCAGTCCATCTTCATTCGCAAGGTCCAGCCTCGCCCCTGCACCAAGAAGGAGCTTGACCATCTCAAGGTTGTCATCCTCTACTGCGATATGCAGAGGCGTGTCGCCGTTCCAGCTCATGTTAGTGTTGACATCAACGCCAGCCTTTATGAGCTTTTTCGCTTCCTCCAGGTTCCCCGCCTCAACCACCTCGAAGAGCATGCTGCCGAGCACTTCCTGCCTGCCTTTTGGGTCAAGCTCGAAGATGTCGGGGTCAAGGCCCAGTTCCTCCGCCTTCCTCTTGTTTTCGGAGGCATCAGACCTGGCAGGCGCAGGAGCTTCTTTCTGAACATCCCCACAGGCGGCAAGAAGCAGCAGGAACACCGATAAGAACAACGGCTTTCTCATGCGTACATTATATCACAATGTGTGGATGAAATCAAGTGGCGGGTTATCTGGCGCCGGCGATGAGTCCGGCAATCTCGAGCACGAGCCTCGCCGCTGCGGTCGCGGTTATCTCGCTCACATCGTACTCCGGGACAAACTCGACCACATCCGCGGCCGCAATCCGCCCGGAGACGGATTTGAGGACATCAAGCAGTTCGCGCGTCGAAAGCCCGCCGGGCACGGGATTCCCCACGCCGGGCGCAAACGCCGGGTCGAGGCAGTCCAGGTCAACGGAGAGGTAGAGCAGGTTCTCGAAACGAAGCTCCTCGGGCGTGACAAGGTGGTAGGCTGTAATCGCCTGGATGCCGAGCTTCTTTGCCTTTTCGAGATGGCCCTTTGCGGGCATGCGCACGCCCACCTGCACGAAGCGCCCGAACTCAACCTCCGTGGCTATCCGGTAGCCGGTGCAGGCGTGAGAGCGGGTCTGGCCGTCGTATTCCTCGTAGAGGTCGGGATGGGCGTCTATGTACAGAACGTCGATTTTCCCCTTCGCCTGCGAGAGCGCCTTCGCGGCGGGTGCCGTAATGGAGTGGTCGCCGCCCAGCAGCAACGGAGTCGCACCTTCCGAGAGAATCCCGTTGACAGCCGTACCGACCGCCTTGGCCATCTCCTCAGGGTCTTCCGACAGCTCGAGGTCGCCCCGGTCTGCAAGACGGGTTATCTCGCAGAGGCTGGCGCCCTCCTCGGTGCACGGGTTAAGCGAACGGGAGGAGGAGGCTTTCCGGATGGCTTCCGGGCCGCGGGCCGCCCCTCTGCGGTTGGTGGACATGGCGTCGTATGGAGCGCCGAGAATCACCGTGTCGGGCCTGCCTTCAGTCGAGAGAGCTCCGCCCCAGGGTCCGTGTTCAGGCATCTCATGTCTCTCAAATAAAACAGCCCGCCTCGCGGCGGGCCGGTTTGTATCAGAATAGTTTCTTATGCGCGCAACTCGCTAACGCGCGAAGCCGAAACGGGCCGGCTCGCCGTTAACCGAAGAATTCGTCGAGCTTCCCCTTGGCCTCGTCGGCGTAGTCATCCCCGATGCTCTCGCCCGCGGGCGCTTCCTTGCGCTCGTGTATTTCCTTGAACAGCTTGGCGAGCTTGGAGGCGATTTCCTTCGCGTAGAGGCGCACCATGCCGATGGTCGTCCTGTTGTCGAAAATCGTCGCGAGAATGGTGCGGTCGCCGATAAGCGTGAGCTGGATGTTGTCGCGCTTGCCCTGGTGGAAGAGAATGGAGAACTCCTCCTCGCCCAGCAGCCTCGCCATCTCCCTCGTGGCCGCGAAGGAGCCGGCCACCAGCGCGCTCACCGTCTGGATGTCGTAGGACTCGGTGTGGCCCGCCTTGCTGATGAGGTGGCCGTCCTTGTCTATCAGGATGTTCGACTTCGAGTCGGACAGCTTGATAAGCTCTTCGAGATGCTTGGTGATTTTCTCGACATCCTCGGCGTAGAAAATCAGTCTCTTATCCTTGAGGATTTTATCGTCTTTCTTAGCCACGCGTCCTCCTTTCGCAGCCGTGCGCTCTTGATTTTCCTTCTCTACGCGGTGCGGAGCCTTAGATTATACCTCTGGAACAGGCCCATGCAAGAGCTATTGCAAATTTTTCTGCCGCACCTCTTCCGCACTCTGCAGCGGCTCCTTCCTCGCGAAGCTCAGCAGCACAAGCCCCGGCACGGATGTCACCAGAAGCGCCATGAGCGCCAGCCGGAAGCCTGCGTAGTCCGCCAGAAGGCCGAAGAAAATGGTGCCGTAGGCGCTCAGGCGGCCCGTCATGCCGTAGAGCCCGAAGAACTCGCCGAGTTCTTCCGGCGGCGAGAGTTCGACGAGCATCTTGCGCCCCGCCGTCCATACCCCGGCAAGCGCAAACGACCCTGCCAAGATAAGCACGCCGAAGAAGAGCATCTCGCTCCTAAGCGTCGAGTACAGTATCACGCTTATCACGAGTATCACGACCGAGACGAGATAGACCGGCTTCGCCCCGAGCCTGTCGCACGCCTTGCCCTGGATAATGCCCCAGACGAGAGCGCCCGTGTAAAAAGCAATCAGGTACGGCACAATCTCCTCAAGCGAGCGCCCGAAGACGTTCTCTATGTAAACGGCGAAGTAGACGATTGCGGTGTTGAGCGCATCGACGACGAGGAAGTTGCCGAGAAAGAAGCAGAGCAGGCCCTTGCGCTTCTTGAGCGAGCGGTCGGTGCGCCAGACCCTCCTGAGCGCTTCCCACGCAGTGCGAAGCCCGAGGCGCTCGGGCACAGCGACCTTGCGTTCCTTCACGAAAAAGAACAGCGGCAGCGCAGTGACGAAAAACAGCACCGCCGCAGCGGCGAAGGCGTATCGCAAGCCCCACGCCTTGACAACCGCCATGATTACGAACAAGGCGAATATGATGCCTGCGTAGCCGAGGCCCACCCCGAGGCCGGAGACGAAGCCGACCTTGTCCTTTGGCGCCACCGAGGTGATAAGCGAGTTGTAGAACACCAGCGACACCTGGTAGGCAAAGTTCGCCACCACGAACATCATCATTAAATAAAAGACGTTCTCGGGAATGGGCCCGAATGCGGACAGTGTGGCAGTGGCCCCGCAGCAGATGACTGTCAGCCAGAAAAGCCACGGCTTGGCCCGGCCCGTCCGGTCAATCACAGCGCCCGCGACGGGGAGCACAATGCCCGCGGCTATCATCGAGATGACGTTGGCAGCGCCGATATCGACCGCCCGGCCCGATATGCGATAGAGATACGGGGGAAAAAAGAGGGTGACGCAGACTGCGCTGAAAATCGTGTTCGCGAAGTCGTACAGCGCCCATGAGCCAATCGCAAGAGGTGAGCCGGAAGGCTCTGCGGCTTCATCCCGGTTGATGGTTTCTTCCTGCGGCTCGGACATGCGCCGCATTGTATTCAAGCTGACACCGGTTGTAAAGGTGTTACAAGCGCTGCATGAGCGCATATAAGGCTCGTCTGGCTTACAGAGGGCTCGCCAAGCTGGCATGGCATGATTGGCGCGGTGCGCCATAATGGCGCACCGCAGCTTCAATCCGTGTTCACCCTTCCTGCGGCGAAATTGCCATAAGCCCTTTCAGTATTTGGGGTTACCTTCTGCAACATGACTGCATGAAACCAGCTCAGAAAATTGGCACGTTGATTGCATAAGTACAGAGCGGAGATAAAAGCTAAGCGAAAGGAGGTTTGCCATGGCGATAATGAGATACAGGAATTGGGAGCCGTTCAAGGAGATAGCAAAGCTGTTCGACTGGCAGCCCGCCAGGCTGATGGGCTGGCACGAGCCGGAGCTGCGCTTCCCGGCGCTCGATGTCGAGGAAAAGGAAGACGGCTTCGTCGTGAAGGCGGAGATTCCCGGAGTCAAGGCGGAAGACATGGAGGTCGAGCTTCACGGCGACCAGCTTCTCATCCGGGGCGAAAAGAAGGAGGAAAAAGAGGAAAAGGACGAAGAGAAGAAATTCTACTATAAGGAGCGTTCCTTCGGCTCTTTCTCGCGGTCGGTAGCACTGGGCACGGAGCTTAACCCCGAGGATGTCAAGGCGGAGTACAAGGACGGCATCCTGACGGTCACTCTCAAGAAAGCCGAGGCAAGGAAATCCAGGAAAATCGACATTAAGAGCGAGTAATTCTCTCGAAGGAGAGGGACAGTACACCAAGCGGTAGAGGCGGCGCTTCTTCCGCCTCTACCGCGACTTGCTGAAAGGGCAGGGCAATGCAGCTTGACAGGTTCACAATTAAGTCTCAGGAAGCGCTCCAGCAGGCCAGGCAGCTTGCCGAGAAGGCCAATCACCAGCAGCTCGAGCCGGTCCACCTGCTCAAAGCCCTGCTCGCCCAGGCCGAAGGCGTCGTGGGACCCATCCTCGCCAAGATAGGGGTGAGCCCTTCGGCGCTCGTGCCTGCAATCGAGAACGAACTCAACAAGCTGCCGCAGGTCGAGGGAGCACTGGGCGAGGTCTACCTCTCGCCTGCTATCAGGAAGGTGCTGGATGCCGCGTCGAAGGAGGCGGAATCGCTGCGCGACCAGTACATAAGCGCTGAGCACCTGCTCCTTGCACTCTCCTCCGTCACCGAGGCATCGACGAGCGGCATGCTGCAGGGCGCAGGGGTCACGCGCGACAAGATAATGCACGCGCTGCGCGAGGTGCGCGGCTCGCACACCGTCACCGACCAGGAACCAGAGGAGAAGTACCAGGCGCTCAAGCAGTACGGAAAAGACCTGACCGAGCTTGCACGAAAGGGGAAGCTCGACCCCGTAATCGGGCGCAACGACGAGATACGGCGAATCATGCAGGTCCTGTCGCGGCGCACGAAGAACAACCCCGTCCTCATAGGCGACCCCGGCGTGGGCAAGACCGCCATCGTCGAGGGACTCGCACAGCGAATCGCGTCCGGCGACGCGCCCGAAGGGCTCAAGAAGAAGCGCGTAGTGCAGCTTGACATGGGGGCGCTTATCGCCGGCGCGAAGTTCCGCGGCCAGTTCGAGGAACGGCTCAAGGCGGTGCTGAAAGAAATCGAGGAGGCCGCCGGCGAGATAATCATGTTCATTGACGAGATGCACATGGTCGTCGGTGCGGGTCGGGCGGAAGGCTCGGCGGACGCCGCGAACATGCTCAAGCCTTCCCTCGCCCGAGGTGAGTTGCGCTGCGTGGGCGCCACCACGCTCGACGAGTACCGCGAGCATATCGAGAAGGATGCCGCGCTCGAGCGCCGCTTCCAGCCCGTATACGTCGGCGAGCCCACGGTGGAGGACACGATAGCTATCCTGCGCGGCTTGAAGGAGCGTTACGAAGTACACCACGGTGTCAGGATACAGGATGGCGCGCTTGTCGCTGCAGGCACCCTTTCGAACCGCTATATCACGGACAGGTTCCTGCCGGATAAGGCAATCGACCTCGTGGACGAGGCTGCAAGCCGCCTGAGAATCGAGATAGACTCCATGCCGCAGGAACTCGATTCGATAGAGCGAAAAATCACACAGCTTGAAATCGAGCGCGAGGCGCTCAAGAAGGAGAAGGACAAGCGCTCGAAGGAGCGCCAGGCGGAGGTCGAGAAACAGATTGCCGAGGAGAAGGAGAAATCCAGCGCCCTCAAGGCGCACTGGCAGAACGAGAAGGAGCTTATCACGCGCATTCGCTCCACGAAGGAGCAGATAGAACAGACGAAGATGGAGTCCGAAAAGCTCGAACGACGGGGCGAACTCCAGAAAGTCGCCGAAATCCGTTACCAGAAGCTGCCGGAGCTGGAACGCGTGCTCGAAGAGGCCAACGGCGAGCTCGCCGAGCTTCAGAAAGACAAGCGAATGCTCAAGGAAGAGGTCGATGCCGAGGATATCGCGGACGTGGTGTCGAACTGGACCGGCATCCCGGTGGTCAAGCTCATGCAGGGCGAGATGGAGAAGCTCACGCGGATGGAGGAAGAGTTGGGCAGGCGCGTAATCGGCCAAAAAGAAGCCATCGTCTCCGTGTCCAACGCCGTGCGGCGCTCGAGGAGCGGGCTTTCCGACCCGCGAAGGCCGGTGGGCGCGTTCCTGTTCCTCGGCCCAACCGGCGTGGGCAAGACGGAGCTTGCCAAGGCACTGGCTGAGTTCCTCTTCGACGACGAGAACGCGATGATTCGCCTCGACATGTCCGAGTACATGGAAAAGCACACTGTCTCGCGCCTCATCGGCGCGCCGCCGGGCTATATCGGCTACGAAGAGGGCGGTCAACTCACCGAGCGAATCAGGCGCAGGCCCTACGCCGTGGTACTGCTCGATGAAATCGAGAAAGCGCATCCCGACGTCTTCAACATACTGCTGCAGGTCTTCGACGAGGGCCGCCTGACTGACGGGCACGGGCGAACCGTTGACTTCAGGAACGCGATTATCATCATGACCTCCAACATCGGCAGCCATGTAATCCGCGAAGCGGCCGGTCACGACCTCGAAGATGTAAAGGGACAGGTCATTGCGCTGGTTAACGCGCACTTCAATCCGGAGTTCCTGAACCGCCTCGACGATACGATTCTCTTTCACAGGCTCTCGCGCACCGACATCGAGCAGATTGTGGTGCTGAGAACCGACGACCTGCGCAAGCTGCTGGCGGAGAAGAGAATCGGCATCGAGCTTACGGACGAGGCCCGCAAGCTGGTAGCGGAAAGGGGCTACGACCCGGCCTTCGGCGCGCGGCCCCTCAAGCGCGTCATACAGAATGAAATCCAGAACAGGCTCGCTTCGGAACTGCTCTCGGGCAAGTTCGCCGAAGGCGATACGGTACTCGTCGATGCGAAGGAAGGCGGGTTCGTGCTAAGCTCCAAATAGAACTGTTGCGCGTATATCACTCGATGCAGCGGATGATGCCCCGGAGCACCTCAACCGCCGAGCCGCCGACGAGGACGGAAAGTTTATCGTGCTCCTTGAAGACCTCGACGAAGATGTGGCCGGGGCGCCCGATTTCGTAGCCTTGCTCGATAACGAAAGAATAACCGTCCGGCTCGGGGTTTATCACGCCGTTCTTCGCCAAGTACGCGCCAAGCGAGCCGGAAGCGGTCCCGGTCGCCGGGTCCTCGTCAACCCCGACCTGCGGGCAGAAGACGCGCTGGTGCACCTTCGCATCATCGCGCACCGGGTCAAGGCAGAAGACGCAGCAGGTCTCGAACTCGAGCGAGTAGCCCAGGTCGGCGAGCGCGCGCTTGTCGAGCCTGATGGATTCGAGTGCCTTGCGGTGTTTCACCGGGACTTTCAGTGACCAGAGGCCGGTAAACGCCAGCTCTATGGGCATGTGAGACTTCTCGATTTCCGTTTCCTTGATGCCCAGAATTTCCGCCATTTGCGCCGGCTCGATGGATGTCTGGCGGAACCGTGGCTCCGCCTGCTCCATCATGACGCGGTCGAGCGCCTCGCCCGAATAGTGAATCTCGACCGGCAGGATGCCCGCCTTGGTCTTCTGAGACGAGATTGTGGTCTGGGCCCGCCGTCCGATGATTCCCTCGGAGGCAAGCGTCCAGAAAGCCGCGACGGTGGCGTGGCCGCAGAGGTCAACCTCAGTATGCGGCGTGAAGAAGCGTACGTCGAACTGCGCTTCGCCCGTGGGGTCGGGCTGCACGAACGCCGTCTCCGACACGGACAATTCCCGCGCGACCTTTTGCATCATGTCATCCGAGAGGCCGGATGCTCCGAGCATAACGCCTGCGGGATTGCCGCCGAAAGAGTGCTCGGTGAACGCATCAACGAGTCTGATTTCCCTGAACACCTCTCCCCTCCTGTTCGGCGCCCTCCGGCGCTACAGTTTGCTCCCGAACGGCCGCACGCCCCCACCGTCGCAGACGAAGAGTTCGTCCGTCAGGCCGTACGCCCCAAGGTGAGCATCCTCGCAAACCTGCCGCCTGATAAGCGAAAGCAGCCGCTTTCTGTCCTCGAACGCAACCAGCAGATCCCTGCACGGCACAGCCACCAAGAAGCTCTCGCCCAGATGCGGCAGGAGCGCATTCCTGAGTCCCGGCAGGAGAATCCTGGCGGCATCGTAGCCGTCATTGGCATTGACAACGACCGCCCTGCCGAAACGGGTTTCGGCGATTCCGTGTTCGAGGAGCGCCGTGGAGGCCGCGAGATTCTCCAGCGCGCGCCAGCGCACTTCATCGTTCGAAGCCTCCCAGCCCTTGAGGTCTTCCTCCCGGACGAACCGAGCACAGTCCCCCGTGTCATAAACGAAGCAGACCGCCAGCTCGCAGTGGAACTTCTCCCAGACGAGGTCGTTCGAGAGCTTCGTCCCGCTGCCCAGCGGGCGGCTGAGGAACGCCGTGGTCTTGAGCACGGGAAAGAGCCTTTCGCAGGCCTTCTCGAAGTCCGGCATCTCGCCGTCTGCCGCCGCCTGCGAGAGAACCGCATCGACGAAGTTTTCTATTGCCTCGGCCTCGCACTCCGGAGAGCGCAGGCAGGTGGCGTAGAGGTTGCCGAGGTGCACCCTGGTCCCGTTCGTGAGAAACACGTCGAAACCGCTAACCCGTCCCACGCCGGCGCTTCTAAGCCGCCGGGACAGAGTCGAAAGGACTCTCTCACGGAACCGCATTCTCGGTCCCCTGCCTTCGACTTCTTCCTTGAGAAGCGTATACTGGGATTCCAGCGAGTCGAGCCCGGGGCGGATAATGGCGCGGATGACTGCGTCGAACGGGTCGAACTCCAGGTTCACGCCTCCCACGCGGCCAACGACAAGCCCGCCATCCTCGCGCTTCCAGCGACCGCCGAGGTTCTCGATGACGACGCATCCGAGAAACGCGCCGACCCGGCCTATGACGTGCCTGTTCCTCAGCATGAACGAGCCCGTGCTCCGGGAATCCCTGAGTGCATCTTTCTCGCCGTGCACGGCGCCGCTCACTACCTCCCCGAGGACCTCCAGGCTGTGTTCCGTGAAATCGATAGGCTCCCTGGACTCGCGGCCGCAGAACTCGCGGCACAGGCTTGCTATCTCAAATCCTACCGCAGGCATCTCGGCAAGATACCTGCCTATGACCTTTCTTACGCTCGAATCGCTGTCCTTGTAGAAGCCCACCGTCCGGGAACCTCTCTTTCGAAACGCGTTCTTTTCGACCGCCGACGCGCCCAAAGCGCTCCCTGCGGCTTCCAACAACGGAAAGCCCGCGGGAATCAGTCAAGCAGCTCCTTCAATTCTTTCAGGATGTTAAGCGCCTCCACCGGCGTAGTCAAATTTATATCCACGCCGCGCAGCTTTTTCGTTATTTTCTCCTCGGGCCCTGCAAACAGCGTCATCTGTCCCGGGCACAGCCTTTCGTCCGGAGGCAGAAGAATTGGCTGGTCCGCCCCGTCGACGGAGCCCGCTTCGAGGCTCGCGAGAATGGCCGACGCGCGCTCGATTACCTCGTGCGGAATCCCCGCAAGGCGCGCCACGTGTATTCCGTAGGAGCGGTCGGACGCGCCCTCCACAATCTTGTGAAGAAACACCACCTCGTCGCCCCACTCGCGCACCGCGACGTTGTAGTTCCTGACGCCTTCGCACGTGTGGGCGAGGTCGGTAAGCTGGTGATAATGCGTGGCGAAGAGCGTTCGCGCCGCCAGTTTCCCGGAGATGAATTCCGCCGCGGCCCACGCCAGCGACAGGCCATCGTAGGTGGAAGTCCCGCGCCCCACCTCGTCGAGGATAATAAGGCTGCGCCTGCTCGCGCTGTTCAGTATGCTGGCCGTCTCGTTCATCTCGACCATGAAGGTGGACTTGCCGCGCACGAGGTCGTCCGAGGCGCCTATGCGCGTGCATATGCGGTCCACGACTCCCAGGCGCATGGAAGACGCGGGTACGAAGGAACCCATCTGCGCCATGATGGCAAGGAGCGCCACCTGCCGGATGTAGGTTGACTTGCCCGCCATGTTAGGGCCGGTAATCACGGCCAGTCGGTTGTCCTGCGTGTCGAGTAGCGTGTCGTTCGGAACGAACTCCTCGTAAAGCTCGACGACAGGGTGGCGTCCTTCGCGTATTTCGAGGGTGAATGAGTCATCCACGACGGGCCGGACGTAGCGCCTCTGCGCCGCCGTTTCTGCGAAGGCGCACAGCACGTCGAGCTGCGCAATAAGCCGGGCGTTCTCCTGGAGCGACGCGGTATGGCGCGCTACTTCCTCGCGGACCTGGCCGAAAAGCTCCTGCTCCAGCGCCATGGCGCGCTCGCCCGCGGCGAGAACTTTTTCCTCGTGGTCCTTCAGCTCTTCGGTTATATAGCGCTCGGCGTTCTTGAGCGTCTGCTTGCGTATGTAGTCGGCGGGTATCTTGTCTTTGTATGTGTTCGTTACCTCGATGTAGTACCCGAATACCTTGTTGTAGCCGACCTTGAGGCTCTTGATGCCGGTGCGGTCCGCCTCGCGCGCCTGGAACGAGGCAATCCACCGGCGTCCTTCTTTCTTGAGCAGGACAAGCTCGTCAAGCTCGGCGCTGTATCCCTTCTTTATAACGCCGCCATCCGCCAGGTTTACGGGCGGGCTCTCGACAATCGCGCGGTCTATTGCGTCTCGCACTTCCGGCAGCACATCAAGGCACCCGAGCACCCGCCCGAGTAATTCCGAGCCCGGCTTCTCTACCACCTTCTTGATATCAGGCAGCAGTCCGAGCACCCTTGCAACGCCCACAAGGTCGCGCGGGGAGCATCTCCCGGAAGCAACGCGGGCTGTCAGCCGCCACAGGTCGGACATGCGCGACAGGAGTTCCCTGTACTGCTCGCGCGCAATGCTCTTTTCCTTGAGTTCGGCGACCGCGTCCAGACGCTTTTCGATTTCTTCCGTGTCTGTCAGTGGCGCGAGGACCCATGAGCGAAGCAGGCGCGAGCCCATGGCCGTTTTCGTTGCATCCAGAACCGCGAGCATCGAGCCCTCGCGCTCGCCCTCGCGCTGCGTCTCCGTAAGCTCCAGGCACCGGGCCGCATTAGGGTCGATAATGAGCGACGACGAGCGGGTTACGGGCGTGAGCCTGCGTATCTGCCCGAGCGCGCTCTTCTGGGTCTCCTTAAGGTAGGCAAGGACCGCCCCGGCTGCGCGGATGCCCGGGTCGAGTTCCTCGGCCCCGAAACCGGCGAGGCTCGAAGTCCCGAAATGCCCGGTGAGCGCGCGATAGCCCGTCTCGCGGTCGAACTCCCAGTCAGGCCGCGGCACGAGCGCCGCGCCGGGCAGCCCCTCCCCGAGACGCTCCATAAGCTCCAGGCTACCGGCCCGTTCGCTCTCCGAGACAAGCACTTCGACCGCTGCAATCCTGTTCATCTCTCCGAGCGCCTCACCGGGAGGAACCTCGTTTACGAAGAACTCGCCGGTCGAAAGGTCGGCCCAGGCGAGGCCGGCCTGCTTCTCGGAAAAAACGAGCGCGAGAAGGTAGTTGTTCCTGCTCGCATCGAGGAACTTCTCGTCAGTGTAAGTGCCCGGCGTGATAACCCTGACGACATCCCTGTCCACGATGCCCTTCGCAGTCGCGGGGTCTTCCATCTGCTCGCAGACGGCAATGTTGTAACCTGCCTTTATCAGCCGCCTGATGTAAGTATCCGCCGAGTGGTAAGGAACGCCCGCCATCGGGATGGCGCCGTCGCCCTTCGTGCGCGAGGTCAGTGCCAGCCCCAGCACCTGCGAGGCGAGCTTTGCATCCTCGAAGAACATCTCGTAGAAATCACCCATGCGAAAGAACAGTATCTTGTCGGGAAACTGAGCCTTTGCGCGATTGTACTGCTTCATCATGGGTGTTTCGGCCAAGTCGTTCCCTCCGCGCACTGTGCGGTTTGCGCGAGACGGAGTATCATCAACCCCGAAAAGAAAGAAACCCGCCACCGAGCACAAAGCTCAGTATCCACACGATGACGTCCTTGAGCATTTCCAGCGCTTCCTGGCGCTCGTGGTGGTCGTATATCGTCCTTATCTCCTCGAACTCCTGCTTGAGCCGCTTCGGCATGCCGGAGTTCTTCAGGAAATCGGCTATCTTCTCGATTTCCCCCTGGTCGAACCACGCGCCGTTGCAGAACTGGCAGTCGTCAACTATCACGTTCGAGTTGTAGGCGTAGTTGAGCTTCCTCATCTCGCGCGCGCACACGGGGCACCTGCGCGGCGTGCCCTCTACTTCCCATGGATTCACCCGTTCCCGCATTCCGCAGGACTCGTCGCGCCTTTTCGCAATGAAGCGCATGTAACGCTGTAGTATCGCGCCGAGGCGGTTCCTCTGAACCCAGAACCCGCCGCATCCCTGGCAGTGGCGCACCTCGACCTTACCGAAGTATCGCGTTACAAGCTCGCCGCCGCATGCCGGGCATTTCGCCATGACGTTCGCCACTCCCACCAGCCTCCGCTTCTGCCTACGGCGTCGTTTTCTTGGGGGAAAGTTTGTCCACGATTTCTTTTATGCGCTCTTTCGCCTTATCGTAGTACTCGCTGTCCTCGTAGCTCTTCGTAATCTTCTTGTACGCCTTCACCGCCGCCTTGTAGTCATTCTCCAGAAGTGCGAGCTCAGCCTTAACGTACTGCTCGAAGGCCTTTGCGTTATTCCTGGCCCAACTGTGGTGCTGTCTCAGGTTCTTGTCCTTCTTCGCCTCGACGAGGTATTCCTTCAATTTTGCGTAGGTTTTCATTCCTTTCATGCCCAGATAATAGATTTCCAGCTTCTTGAGCCCTTCCTTCTTCTCCTCCTCTACTATCCCGGAAAGGTGCTGCCCCGCCTCCTCGACCTTCCCGGCGGCCTCCTTCTCCAGCTCTTCCGGCTTCTTCTTGGCTTCCTCGACGAACTTGAGCTTGCTCGACTGCTTGGCAAGTTCCTTGTACTCCTTGATGGCGCCGGCGTAATCGCCGAGCGAGCGCATCAGCTCCGCCCTCTTTCTCAGCGAGTTCACCGTCTCGTATTCGGACTTCGGTATAACGTCCGGGTAGCTCTTGAGCGCTATCTTCATATTGTCGAGCAGCTTGCCTTTCGGCGCGTTAGTCACGAGCCGGAGCTTCTCGATTTCGGTCCCGTCAGTCTTGCAGAAGATGATTTGGAGCGAGCCGTACTTCCCCGAGTCCGCCTTAACGTACTTGGCGGCGTACATCTTGTCGATTTCCACGAAGCGATGGTCGTCTGCGAGGAAGCAGGCGAACTTCTCGCACATTTTAACGACCTCCGGGTCGTTGAACACCTTGGGAAAAACGCACGGCTGGAGCGTCCCGCGCTTGAACGGCGCCACGAGGAGCACGGGACATTTTCGCTCTTCGGCCTCCTTGAGCCCTTCCTCCCATGCGGGCGACCACTTCGGCTCGGCCGCCTGCAGAACTTCTGCCGCGCCAAGCACTACAAGCGCGGCAAGCAGAACCATCGTCCCGCTCCCGACGAATCGGTCTTTATTCATGACGCTCCCTCACCTTCCCTTATCGAACTTGCTGAGCAACCTGCCGGCCTGCCGTCTGAGCGCGGGGTTTGCCTGCGTGTCCTCGGCAAGCTCCTCCAATTGGCTCATCGCCTGTCCAATCCGTTCGAGAGCAATGTAAATCAGCGCCTTGAGCAGCCTTACGTCCGTGTCGGGGTAGACCTTGCCCGGCACCTTCTCGAGCGCGGTGAGTGCTTTTTCCAGCGCCTCGTCCCTCGCGCACATCACCTTCCATTCCTCGCGGTGGTCGCGCTCCCGCATGCGTTCGAGTTCCTCGACCTGCAGGCGGTACATCTCGGCCTTGCGATAGAGGCGCTCGGCAACGTCGATGTAGAGTTCCGGGCTGGCCTTCGCGTTCCATTCGAGCCGGATTATCTCGGCATCGAGGTCTATCATCCCGCCGGCAACGCATTCCTCGCGGAGCGATTCCGTGTTTGTATCAGAGACGCCGTTCTGCGGGTTTGTCGCGGCACAGGACGACAGGGCCATCCACACAGCCACTGACAGACATACTGCGGAAGCACTTCTCACGGCGAGAGTCCCTCTCTGCGCACGAGAGTACTATAGCAGTGAAAAACGCGCGATGCAAGACGAATCGGGCGCGTGCGCGCTGGCGGCACGATACCGCAGGCAAGTTACCTGGAGAGAATCGCCACGCCCACGGGGCCGGAGCCCACGGTGAATGACGTCAGAACACCCTGGCTCTCGACATCAATCTTGGCCAGCTTAGAGGCCAGGGCGTAGGTAACCCACAGGTTCTCGCCCTTGCTGTCGAGCGCGAGGCCCCGCGGCCCCACCGAGGCGAGGCTGCTCAAGTCGATTGTCGCGACCACCGTCAGCGCCTCGAGATTAACCACCGATATCGAGTCCGAGCCGTAGTTGGCCACATAGGCAAACTCGCTCTTCGCATCCACGACGGCCGAGATGGGCTGCGAGTCAACCGCCACCTGCGGCGGAACGGCCACGATGCTGCCGTTGTCTATCACGGAGATTGTTCCGCTGTCGTAGTTGCACACCACGGTGTACCGGCTGCCCGTCGCCACCCCCTGCGGGTTGCTTCCAACCGACACGGGCGCCATCAGGGGCGAGCCGTCCACCGCGAGCAGGAGACTCATGGTGTTGTCCCCGCTGTTGGTCACGAACAGCGTTGCGCCGTTCTCCGTCAGGCTGCACGCGACCGGGGTTGCGCCGACGGCGTAGGCGTCGATTACGGCGGGCACGGTCAGCGTCGAGTCTATTACCGAAACTGTCCCATCCCCGCTGTTTACAACGTACACCCTGTCACCGTCCGGGCTGACAGCGATTCCCGCGGGCGTCGCGCCCACGGTCAAAGAAGTTACGATGGTCGGGTCCTCGATGTCTACTATGGAGACGGTGTCATCCTCGCTGTTCGTCACGTAAAGTTTAGATTCGTCGGGCAGGGCCGCCGCGGCCTTCGGCCTGGGACCGACCGTGGTGGTCGAGCTTACCTGGCCGGCCGCGATGTCCACCACCGAGACGGTGCCCGCGTTATGGTTGACTGTAAACAGCACCGGCAGTCCCACGTTGAAGGGTCCGAATACGTCGGCGCGACCCTTGCCGTCCGGGCCGAAGGGCGTGATTGTGAACGCAATATTCTTGTGCCGTCCTATGCCGAGGTCCGTCTTGTAGTCCCACGTGAAGGTATGCGTGACGCCGCTGTCCGAGGTGGTGATTTCGGTGATGGCCGTGCCGCTCTTGGGCGTTGCCGACCCCCAGCCGGAATCGGGCGCGGAATAGCTCGCTGTGATGTCTATGTCAAGGCCGGAGAACTCCTTGGCAATATATGTCACGGCCAGAGTGCCGTCCTCATTATCGGCAACCTCGGTAATCGCGATTCTCGGCACCGACTCCCCGCACCCGGCACCGACAAGAATGACAATAACACCAAGCAACGCCAGTTGAACGCGCATGTTCCCGTCACCTTTCCATAGCCTGTCTTACATCATTATACCAGCAACAAAGCAGCATGGTTCGGAGAAATCAGGATTTCCCGCAAGGCGAATCCGGACCGGGGTCATGGCTAATTGCCGATTGCGCCCGCTCCGGTTTTATAGTAGCATACATACGGGAGAACCCGCAATGGCAGAAAGCAAAGTTGCCAGGCCAGCCTGCCGGATGCGACGTGCACGCCGAGCGCAGAGGGCGCTTGCCGCGCTCCTGGTGATTCTTTTCCTTGTCGTATCCACCGCACCGGCGCAGGACCCGGCATCGCTGACATCGGCCGAGAAAAAGGCTTTCCGGAAAATCGCCGAAGAATGGGTGAGGCTGGGCCAGTGGTGCGCATCAAAGGAGCTGGCTGAACAGGCCCGGTCGTGCGCGGCCGAGGCAGAGGCGGTCTGGCCCGAGGTGCGCGGCCTGGAGAGCCTGAAAGAGAAAGCGGGCAAGTGCGGCCAGTCCGACGATAAGGCCCTGCTCGAATCCTGGGAAAAGAAGCTCGCCGCTTCCCGGCGCAAAATCGCGGGATACTACGACAAGCTGTTCGCCGCAGGCCAGAAAATCTCCGACCCGGCGCAGAAAAAGCGTTTCGACGAGTATCTCTGGAAAGCGCTCGAGCTTTGCGCGACCGACAAGCGCTGGAAGGCGGCCCTGTCCATCGTGGAGAAGCTGATAAAGGCGGGTGAAACGGACAGTGCGACGCAGCTTGCCGAGAAAGCCCTGGCGCTCAAGCCGTCTGACAAGTATTCCGCCGGATTCAGGCACACGCTCGACGACGCCGCCATTGACAAGGTTGTGCTGAGAACCGCCTCTTCCCACCCTATCAAGTACTACTTCTCCCTCCCGAAAGACTTCAGGCGAAAGAAAGACAGGAAATGGCCGGTTCTTATCTGTGTCGATGGCGCGGGCAGCAATTTCAAGGGAATGGCCGACGGCTACAGGAACAAGCGGGGGAACCTTCCCTACATGGTTGTCTCTCCATGCACGTTCGCCAACACGAATAAGGTCGAAGGCAACATGCTGGAGAAGTATCGCAAGCTGTACACCGACGAGGTCATCTCGAAGGGCAACACGCAGCGAATCGACTGGGACGAGGCGGGAATACTGGCCATCATCAAGGACCTCCAGGCCGAATATGACGCCGAAAGCCGGGTCTACATAACGGGCTTTTCCGGCGGCGGGAACGCCACGTACATGATGGTGTTCAAGCACCCCGACCTCCTCAACGGCGCGGCGCCCGCATGCGGGAATTTCAGCTCGCACGGCTACGCCGGGCTCAAGGACAAGTTCTCGAAGGAGGACCGGAACTTCCCCATTCACATGATAACCGGCGAGAAAGACCCCCACAGGGAGCACACGCACGGCAACAAGCTGATTCCCGGAATCGACCCGCAGACGGACGCGGCCGAGAGGCTTCTTAAAAAACTCGAATATCCCAACTGCAAGCGCACCATGGTACCCGGCATGGGCCACAGCGCCGCGCACCAGCACGTCATCGACACGTTCAAACCCTACTGGCTGGGCAAGAAAAAACGCGGCGACAAGCTCGATTAGCCCGCTCCCTTAACTTTTGTTCACAACTGGACTTGGGGAAGTATTCTTCACGCATGTCGCGGATTTTTATGCTTGGCGAGAACTTTTTATTCTACTTGTAGTCTAACATCTAAATTGGTGTTCTTGGAGTGCGTCATAGCCGGGGGGGGTAACAATGAGGAAAGCGGGGTTTTTTACAGCGGCGTTAGTCATCGCGTCCCTTCTCACGGGGCACCTGCTCGCCAAAGACAAGGAACTCGCCGAACTGGTCAAGAAATCGGATTTGATTGTGGTGAGCAGGGTAGAAAAGATTGAAGAGGAGGAACGGCCCGCCGGCCGACGGCCCGTCGGCAGACAACCCGTTGCCGGTCTGTCGGGGGAGAGCGCGACCCGGCAGAAGATAACCGTGGCGATAGAAAAGGTGCTCAAGAACAACCACCTGGACAAGGCCGAACTCGCCGAATCAAAGAAGGTGTACCTGTTCGAAACACCGTCCTCGTACAAGAAGATGAAAAAAGACAAAAAATACCTTCTTTTCCTCAGGCTCTCCGAAAAGGGCTCTCTCTGCTACGAGATACCGGCTCGCGTCTACGAACCGGACAAGGAAAGGATTGACAAGGTCAAGAAGCTCCTGGCCGAAGAGGAAAAAAAGTCCAAGGAAAAGGAAATTTCCGCCGAAGAGCTTGAAAAGAAAGTCAGAGAGTCCATCGCCAAGCTGTCAGACAACGAGACAGATATGCAAGAAAAGGCCCGGGAAGAGCTACTGAAACTGGGCGCGTCCGCCCTCAAACATCTTCACAAAGCCATCGAAGCCTCGAAAGACCCGCAGTTCACCGGCATCGCGCAGAAGCTCGCCGACGACATCTCGCTGGCCACCGCAAAAAGGCATCTCGAAAAAGCCGTCAGGGACGAGAAGAGCCGCAGGCTCGCAAGGGAATTCAAGGACGGGGTGCTGGTGCTGGAAGATACGAAAAAAGTGGAGAAGGGTTACGAATACAGCAAGTTCACAGAGGCGGGGGAAGTCTCATGCAAATTGCAAAAAGACGCCCTCAGATACCATTTCAAGACGAAGCAGGGCTACAGGCGCGGCTTTTTCGACATCGTGATATTCGTTGACCCGAAGACCGGCGAAATGCTCGATCACACTGTCAAGGAAGCGCGTATCAGGGGAAAATAGCGTCCTCTGTTAGTACATCGAATTCACCAAGTCCCCAGCGGTCGATTTTCCGGCCCCGACCGGCTTTTCATCTTCCTTTCATGTTCGGATGGTAGATTTGGCCGGTAGTTGGCCTGCCAGTCCATGTAACCCCGGAAGGCCCGGGACACTCGGCAGCCGGATTTTAAGGAGGAGCGCAATGGCGCGAACGTTGAGCGGGTTGATTGTTGTCGCACTGGTCGTATCCGTGCTTTGTCTGGCTTATTCCACCGCTTCAGCGCAGGAGGGAGAGAAGAAGGTCTCCCTTGAGCAGGTGCCCAAAGCGGTAAAAGAAGCCATCCTGAAGGCAGTCGGCAAGGGCAGGCTGGTTGATATCGGGGTGTTCAAAGCGGGAGAAAAAACCGTCTACGAAATAGAGATGGTTGTGGACGGCAGGGAATATGACGTCCTGTTCGATTCGGATGGCAAGGTGCTGAACAGGAGAGATGAAGGCGCTGTCAAAGAGGGAGAAGAAGAGGGCGATGAAGATGATGAGGCCGACAGCGGCAAGCGAAAAGCAAAGAAAGAGAAGATCGAACTCGATAAGGCGCCTAAAGCCGTGCAGAAGACCCTCCTGAAGGAAGCGGGCAAGAACGAGATAACAGATGTCGTCAAGATTACTTTGAAAGACGGCAAGACCGTGGTCTACGAAGGGGAATGGGGCGAAAAGGGCAAGACGACTGAAGTGCTCGCTTCTTCCGATGGCAAGATTATCAACGTTACTAAGCAAATCACATTTGACGATGTCCCGAAAGCGGCAAAAGAGACCATTCTCAAAGAACTGGGTGCCAACAAGCTCGAGGATATTGAAGTTGTGACCGAAGGCAAGACGACTGTCTATGAAGCCGAATGGATGGAAAACGGAAAGGAAATCGACCTCCAGGTTTCGCCCGAGGGCAAAATCATCAGCAGAGAGACGGCAGGCAAAGAAGAAGGCGAGGAAGATGGCAACGCGGAAAAAGGAAAGGATAAGAAGAAAGCCGATAAGTATCAGAGTACTTTCGACCTTGAGAACCGCAAGTTCTCCACCAGGGGAAAGAACAAGTACTTCATCCTGGAGCCCGGCTACCAGCTCGTTCTTGAAGGCAAGGAAGGAGAGAGGACCGTCAGGCTCCAGGTTACCGTTCTCGATGAGACGAAGAAGGTCGGCGGCATTGACACGAGAGTTGTGGAAGAAAGAGAATCTGTTGATGGGGAGCTGATTGAAATATCGAGGAACTTCTTCGCCATCTGCCGAGAGACCAAGAGCGTTTTCTACTTCGGCGAAGAGGTCGACATATACAAGGATGGCAAGGTAATCGCCCACGAAGGTGCTTGGCTGCACGGCGAAAACGGCGCGCGGGCCGGAATGATGATGCCCGGCGAACCCATTCTCGGCGCGAAGTACTACCAGGAGGTTGCCCCGAAAGTGGCCCTGGACAGGGCCAAGATTGTGGATTTGAGCGTGACCCTGAAGACTCCGGCCGGGACATTCACCGGCTGCCTGAAATGCCAGGAGGAGAACCCGCTGGATAAGGAAAAGGAGTTCAAGATACACGCACCGGGGATAGGACTGGTGCAGGACGAGGATTTGTTGCTGATTAAGTACGGATTCGTGAAGAAATAAGATTTTTCAAGACGTATATGCCGACCGGCAGTCGCTTCGCGCGGCTGCCGGCCGGTTTTTTTATGGCATTGTCAGTTTTACACGGGCAAAGAAGAAATTCCCCGCCTGACGGCAGCTTTCATCTTCCTTTCATGTTCATGTATTACACTCTGGTCGTAGTGAACTGGCCAGATAAACGGTTTCCGGAAGGACCGGAGCTAAGGACGGCCGGATTTTTCAAGGAGGAGCGCAATGGCGCGAATGTTGAGCTGGTTGGTGGTCGCGGCACTCGCCGTGACGGTGTTCTACATCTCCGCTTCCGCTGCACTGGCGGATGCACCGAGTGAAAAGGACCTTGACAACGCGTCCGAGAAGAAGGTCTCCATTGACGACGTGCCCAAGGCCGTGAAGAAGGCCATCCTGAAGGCAGTCGGCAAGGGCAAACTCGTTGACATCGGCGAGTTCAAGATCAAAGGGAACAAGTACTACGAAATCGAGATGATTGTGGATGGAAAAGAGTACGACGTCCTTTTCGATGAGAACGGCAAGGTCCTTCGTAAAACCTGCGAAGACGGCGACGAGTAAAAGGCTTGACAGCTCCGAGAGTGGCCACAATAATCGTTCAGTAGAATATAAGTTCTTTCACGTACCAGCCGGCGGCGCACAAAACGAATGCCGGCTGGTTTATTTATCTGAGCCGAAGCCCGGAGGTGGACCATGGCAGACCGCGAAGTTCACATGCCAGGTTACAAACTGACAGCGAGAATCGGCGAAGGGGGCATGGGTGTCGTCTTCAAGGGTATCCAGCTTTCCCTCAACCGGGAAGTCGCGGTCAAGGTCCTTTCTCCGGAACTCGCCAGGGACGAGACGTTCGTAAAGCGCTTCCTGCGCGAGGCGAAGGCAGCGGGGCAGCTAAACCACAAGAATATCGCTCGCACCTACGACGCCGGCGAGGTGGGCGGCGTCAACTATATCGTGATGGAGCTTATCAAGGGAGGCTCCCTGGCCGACACGCTCGAGGCGGAGGGCAGCCTGCCCCTGGAGAAGGCGTGCGAGATAGCAGCGCAGGTTGCCGACGGCCTCGCCTACGCGCACTCAATGGATATAGTCCACCGGGACATAAAGCCGTCCAACATCATGCTCTCCTCCGAGGGAATCCCGAAAATAATGGACATGGGGCTCGCCAAGCGCCTGTCAAAAAAGAGCGAAGACGGGCTCACGCTGAGCGGCGAGGTAATGGGTTCGCCGCAGTACATGTCGCCAGAGCAGATACGCTCGTCGAAAGACGTCGGCAGGAGCACGGACGTTTTCTCCCTCGGTGCGACGCTGTATCACATGGTGGTCGGCAAAGCGCCTTTCGAGGGAGTGACGGTCGGCGACATAATGGTGAAGACTGTGACCGAGGCCGTCCGGTTTCCCCGCGAGGCGGCGGACGAGCTGCCTGCGCCGCTCAAGCGCCTCATCAAGCAGGCCTTGTCCAAGCAGCCCGACAGGAGGCCGTCGGCGGAGAATTTCGCACAGGAGCTTCGCCAGATGCTCGCATCGGGCTTTAAAGATACAAGGGCTCCCGCGAGGGAGCGCGTGCCGGTTCCCGCGAGAGGAACGCGTTCTTCCGTTGTTCCCGTTGCAATAGTAGTAATCGTTATCGCGGCCGTCGTGGGGCTGGTCCTGGCCCTGCGAAGCGGAGGCGAAACGGACGGCGGCAATGCTGCACTCACGGAAGAAAAGAAAACCGAGGAAATTGCACACGAACCCTCCACGCCTATTCCGCAGCCGCAGGCACTTCCCGTAAGAGAGCCCGAGCCCGGCTATTTCGCATTCCGCGATGCGCTGAACTTCTCGAAAGAGCATCCGACCGAGTATGCCGGGCGCCTGGAGGAGTTCAGGCGAATAGCCTCCGGTTATCCGGCGTTCAAAGAGAAAGCCGATGCCGAGGCCCGGAAGGTCACTGACGAGGTCAACGGCCTGTTCAAGGAAGAGGCGAAAAAAGCCCGGACGCTCAAAGGCGAAGGCAGGCTCTTCGCCGCCATCGGCCTCCTGCGCAATTGCGCCAGCCGGTTCAACGAGTTCGAAGCGGGCAAGCTCGCCGCCGAGGGTGCCAAACAGCTTGAAGAAGAGATGAAGAAGCAATTCGCCGCCGACCTGGAGAAGGCGAAAGCCCTTGCGAAAGAGGGGAATCATGCAGATGCGATAACAGTGCTCGCAAAGGTCAAAGAATACGGCGACCCCGGAATGTGCCGGCAGGCAGCCAGTCTTGAAGAAGAGATTAAGGCGGAGGCTTTGACCGAAGCGGAGAAGGAAAAAATCGAGAGCCAGGCGCACGGGATTTTTGAAGAAGGCAAGAAAGCGTTCGAAGCAAACAGCTACGAAGAAGCACGCGCGCTGCTGCGCAAGCTACGGTCCGCTCCTCTGAAAAGCACGGAAGCCGCTGGCAAGCATTGCGATGAAGTCTCTGAGATGATGTGGCAGATTGCGCAGAAAATCGGCCGCAGGAAAGTGAATTCCGAGAAGGAAACAATAGCCGCGTTATTCGACGCAGCCGATGTGTCCCTGCGCAAGAAGAAGGATGGCTACGATGCGACCCTGACGTACGATTTCGAGAAGAAGGGCCTGTCGGAAGACTGGACCTGGCACAGGGGACAGGACAACAGCCCTAAATGGAGCACTACTGAAGAGGATGGCAAGAGGGCGCTGCAGGCAAAGGGGACTGGTTCTGGTGTGGTCTGGTGCGGCAGCTTCGCCGGTGATGTCTGCGCCAAGGCAAGGCTCAAGTTCAAGGGCGATGGCCATGCTGTAATACAGCTCCATAACAACCAGCATGAATCCTATGTATTCGCCATGAATCTGAGCCAGAAGTTCTTCAGCAGGCCCGGGTTGCCTCTGGAGTTGTCCGAGCTTGGCGCAAAAGGCGTACGCAACCTGATTTTCATGTTTAGTGTCAACCGGGTTCTGGCGCTCGACGAGACAAATGCAAGCGGCTCAGGCGCCAGGCTTGCCCCGAAAGCCGATAAATGGCTGCTTGTGGAGGCGCGAATAAGAGGCAAGAGTCTGAGGCTTGCGATGGACGGCAGAACGCTCGTGTCGGGGCTTGATGAGAGCAACTTATCGGGAACCGTCAAGCTTGAAGTGGGCGATGCAAGGGTGCTCTGGGACGAAGTCACCCTCAGCGGCCTGCTCGAGCATGACTGGGTACAGAGGACAAGGATAGCGATGATACATGCCTGCGTGGGAGAAGGTCTTAAAGCGTATCGCGGTGACGACTACGATACAGCCCACCGCAAGTTCGACAAGCTTGTTCAGATAATGCCCGACTCCGCCGATGCATGGTGCTGGTGCACAGCAACGCTCCATGCGCTCAACCTCTACGAGGAGGCGATTCTCGCTCTCGAAGTGGCGGAAAGGCTGAAGAAGCGGTTCTACGAGGCAGACTACTGGAAGGGGCGCGCGCACCAGGCGCGCGGCGAGCACGAGAAAGCTGCCGAAGCCTTCCGGGAAAGCCTCTCCGTCTGCGCGGATAACAAGGATGGCTGGCTCCGGCTCGCCGAGTGCTGCAAGAAACTGAACAAGATGCAGGAAGCACAGGAAGCTCTCTCGAAAGCCGGGTCTTCAGAACAGGCATCGCTCCTGCCGGAATTCACCGACCTTCCGACTATTCCCCCTGATACAGCCGCGAATAAGAATGCGAAAAGCGGAACTGTAACCGGCATCCTGGCGCAGAAGGACAAGAACAACACATGGATAGAGGTCAAGACGGAAGGCGAGCAGAAAGTTGAGCGCTACAGCGTGTTCAAGCGCAACGGCACTCTCGACCAGACAATGGTCGGAACAATCGGGAAGCTTGTTATTCCGAACCTGCTCAAGATAGCCTGGAGATGGGATGAGAAAAACCAGTGCCGCGCGATAGTCAGCGTCAGCCCGGTCCGCCCCGATTCGAACTCCGGGACGTTCACGGGAACGGTCACGGCGAAAGACGCCAATAACAAGTGGGTTGAAGTCAAGCCGGACAAGAAGGGCCCGGTGGAACGGTATACGCCCCACTGGGTCGGCGACAACAGCGGCGGCCCCGACAAGAAAATGGTAAACGCCATCTCGAAGGTGAACGTCGGCGATGTGGTGACAGTCGGCTGGGAATACGATATCCGCAGAAGGCTCGTCAGGCTCGAACCGGCGGGAGCCAAACCGCCGGCGAAATCCCGGAGCGAGCGAAAGGTCACCATCGACCAGGTGCCGAAAGCTGTCAAGAAAGCCATACTCAACGAAGTTGGAAACGGCCGTCTGGTTGACATCTCAGAAATTACGGAAGGAACGAAAAAGAGCTACGAGATAGAGATGGTTAAGGACGGCACGGAGTACGACATCCTCTTCGACTCGAACGGCAAGGTGCTCCAAAAAAAGTCTGAAAGCAAGAAAGGCGGGTAAGCCCGGCGAAGTTGGCCGGTAAGTACCATGGCGATTCTTTTAATTGAAGACTACGAGCCGCTGCGCAAGTCCCTCACCAGGGGGCTTCGCGAGGCCGGGTTCGCCGTGGACACGGCCTCCGACGGCGAGGACGGCCTGTGGCAGGCGCAGTCCGGCAAGCACGATGTGATAATCCTCGACCTCATGCTCCCGAAACTGGACGGTCTCTCTATTCTTCAGAAGCTGCGCGAGAAAGGCAGCGCCGTTCACGTTCTCATCCTTACCGCCAAGGACATGCTCCACGACCGCGTGAGAGGCCTTAACCTCGGCGCCGACGATTATCTCGTGAAGCCTTTCGCTTTCGATGAGCTTCTGGCGCGGGTCAGGGCTCTGCTGCGGCGAAAGTACGAGAGCAAGTCGCCCATTATCCAGGTCGCAGACCTCGAAATTGACACGAGGACGCGAACCGTGCGCAGGAGAGAGCTGACGCTCGACCTCACGGCTCGGGAATACGCCATTCTGCACTTCCTCGCTCTGAGGGCCGGCCAGGTCGTAACGCGGACCGATATATGGGACAACATCTACGACTGGGCCGCCGATGCCGGGAGCAACATAATCGACGTTTACATAGGCTATATCAGGAAGAAAATGGAGCAGGGCGGACTGCCGCGGCTGATTCACACGAGACGCGGCATGGGCTACGTGCTCGGAGGGGCTGAATGAGTTCTCTTCGCAGAACCCTCATCATCGGCACAACCATCGGCAGCGCCGCCGTTCTGCTGTGTGTCGGAATTCTCGTGTATCTGTTGGTGAGGGACGGCCTCATCGAGCAGTTCGACCAGTCTCTCATTGACAAGGCTCGGCTGCTCGCATCCACCATTGAACTGGAAGAAGGTGCGGTTGACCTGCAGTTCAGCGAGTTCGACATGCACGAATTCAAGAGACAGGACCTGCCCGGCTACCTGCAGCTCTGGTACGGCGACGGGTCGATCCTGTATCGCTCCCCATCCCTGAAAGAGAAGAATCTCGCGCAATCGGCCGGGCCTGTCGAATCTCCGGCTTACTACTGGCTGAAGCTCCCCGACGGGCGCAACGGGCGCGCGGTGGGTATCACCTTCGCACCCAAGGTGGAAATCTTCTGGGAACCGGATGCAGACGACTTGCGCAAGGCCTGGAAGAGCAGGACTTCCGGGATTACGCTCGTGCTCGCTCGTGGCACGTCCCTGATAGACCAGACGCTGACGCGACTGGAGCTTATTCTCCTGCTTGCGGGCTCAATAGCTATTGCGGTCTCCGGCGTCGTTTTGTGGCTTGTCATTCGACGGAGCCTGCGTCCTCTGAACGACCTCGCTGGCGAAATCAGCCATCTCGCCGAGGATGACCTTTCGGCAAGAGTAAAAGCGGGCGGCTCCGTCGCGGAGCTTCGCCCCGTTTCCGAGCGGCTTAACGACCTGCTTGGCAGGCTCGAGGCCGCGTTCGAGCGCGAACGCTCGTTCAGCGCGGACGTCGCCCACGAGCTTCGCACGCCGCTGGCAGGACTTCGCTCGACAATGGACGTTATCCTCTCGAAACAGCGCGAAGCGCCCGAATACCGGGAGGCGCTCGGCGACAGCCTGCAGATTATCATCGACATGCATGCAATGGTCGAGAACCTGCTGACGCTCGCTCGTCTCGAAGCCGGTCAGCTCGACATCCAGACGGGGGACGTCGCAATCAACGAGCTTGTCCGCGGCACATGGGAGCCCGCAGGCGGACACGCCGACGCCCGGCGCCTGAAAGTCGAGTGGCAGCTCGGACCCGATGCCAAGGTGTCAACGGACAAATCCCTTCTAAGCATGGCTCTGCGCAACATCTTCGAGAACGCGGTGGCTTACGCCGACGAAGGCGGCTCCATCAGCATCGAAACGCTGCAGCAGCAGGACTCAGTTGACATCCGCATCGCCAACACGGGCAGCCGGCTCTCCCAAGAGGATGCCGGGCACGCCTTCGACAGGTTCTGGCGCGGCGACGCGGCCAGGAGCGCGGCGGGGACGCACTGCGGCCTGGGCCTGTCGCTGGTCAGGAAAATTGTGAGCGTTCTCGGCGGCAACGTCATTATCAAATCCAGCCCCGGCGGCGAGTTCGAGATAGTGCTTTCCATGCCAACGGAGCTTTCCCGTTGAGACCGGTCGCCGGACCTCGACGCAGCTTAATGCTCCCCGGTTGTTGCCACGAATCTCTGATTATGGTAGCATTCCCTGCCGAGGGCCAATGGTTGTTCTGATAATCATAATCGGGTTTCTCGCAAGCGCCGTCGTAAGCGTAGTGACGCTGCATCTCGGCGCGGAAACCGGTACTGTAATCCTCGGCAAGGACAAGTGCGTCTCGACAAATTCCGTCAACGGCTGCAACTGGTGGATCCTTTCAATAATCGTTTCGACCGTATGCGTCGGGCTGGCCGCCAGCCAATATGGATTCTTTGCGCTTGTTCTCGTGCCGGCCGGGCCACTGCTGAGCATTGTCTTGCTTACTCTTACACTCCGCTTCGGAGAAAGCGGGAGCCGCGGCAGGGAGTTTAAGATAGTTGACCGCAGAATCCTCGACCGGGAAGAACGCGACATCAAGCCCGTTTTTCTACGCAGTACCAGCGAATACTACGCCACCGGGCCGGCAAGCGGATACTGCCTCTACAGCCTTATTCTTCATGAAAGCGATGGCACGGTGCACACCAACGGATATGTCTCAGAGAAAGAAAAAGACCGGGACCTCGAGAGCCTCAGGAAACTGGGCATCCCCTGGGTGAGCATAGTATTCGCATGGCAGGCAAGCGGCAAAGAGATATATTCCGTAACTCTCGGCCAGGAGTGGGCGCCCTTTCTCTGCGGACAACTCGAATCGCTGCCCGAATCCGGACGGGTATGGTGGAAGAAATGGCTGCAGCCGTCTTTCGGACGCCTCGGTTCCGGGACTTTTAGCAAGGAAGAACTGGCCGAGCGCCTTAACGAGTTTCAGATGGCTCTGCGAGACGACATACAGAAAGAGGAACGTATCAGGACCGACTGCATGGCTGTCAGGAATCTTCTGAGTCAGGCTGAGAACTCTGTCAGCATAATGACCGAAGAGGCGTTGGCCAGACTGCTGGAGAGCATGCGCGGCGACAGGATGATTGCAGGCAGGATAGAGAATCTTGTCTGGATCTCGACTGTGGTCAGTCCATCCGACTTCGAGTCATAAACGC
This sequence comes from uncultured Planctomycetota bacterium, assembly GCA_964641955.1. Lineage (GTDB taxonomy): Bacteria > Planctomycetota > SKW154 > SKW154 > DAOVDS01 > CAZXNM01. The sequence continues at coordinate 18,902 of CAZXNM010000002.1, read as the reverse complement.
CCACAGCATATCCGGCTACTTCCCCGGGCGTCCCTTCAGAAGCTCCTTGAAGTACCTGTCGATAAGTTCCTCTTTCTGGGGCGGGCGCTTCTCGTTTGCGCCCTCTTCGAGTTCCTTCTGCGTCGAGCTGCCGGGAAGTTTCGGGTCCCATCCATCCTGCTTTTTGCCGGTCGGGCCGTACCGGAGCTGCTTCTCGCCCTTGCCGGCTTTCTGCAGCAGCTCCTGCTTGCGCGCGGAGCCGGGTTTCGCAGGCTCGGCAGACCTGCTCGGGTCAACGAGGCCGGGCTTTTCCGGACCCTCTTCTGGTTGCGAATCCGGCTCTTTGTCGCTACCGCCTCTCTGGGATTTTTTCGGAGACTCTCTTGGGTCTTCGGGCTGCTTGGCGCTGTCTATCCAGTCCTGAAGTATCGCCAGAATTTCTTCCTGCAGTTCCTGGGTCTTGCTCCCTGAATCCTCTTTTGTAAGCCGCCTTTCCACAGCCTTCATAAGGCCAAGGAGGTCTTCGAGCGTTCTGCGGGTTTCGCTGTTGCGGCCAAGAGGATTTTCTTCCTGCTTTTCCTCCTTGTGCTGCCCCCAGGCGCGCTTGAGCAATTCAAGCTCATCCTGGTCAGCGCCGTTGTCCCCCAGCCTTTTTGCCATTTCCTCCGGCGAGTCATCGGGCCCGAAAAGCACAAGGCTGCCGTCGCTTCTGCGCTTTGCCATTCTGAGTAGCAAATTCGTGTAATTCCTTATCGCATCCTCCAGAGTGTCGCCCGGTCTGAAGCGGCCAAGTACGCCCTCGCTCTCATCCCCCGACTGCGCCCAGAGTTCACCCGTAACAGCCAGCATCAAGGTGCCTGCCAGTATTAAAATAGCGTATTTCATCTTACTTTCTCCTGAGCGATTCGCGCATCCTGCCCGCCAACTCGGTGAGTTCACCCTGCTTGTGGGCGAGGCGGTTTATCATCTTCTTCTGCATAAAGTTGGGCTTGCCGCCGGCAGCTTTGACCGCGCGGTCAAGTTCGCCCGTCTTCTCGCGGATTTCGCTCTCAATCTGGCGAAGCAGCTTCAACTCGGCGACGAGCGGGACTGGCGGCGGCGGTTCCACTGACCCTCCCGGCGGGCCAACAGGCGGTTTCGGCGGTTTTGGCCGCTCCCGCGGGATTTGTTCGAGCGCTTTGATGAGCCTCTTGAGATGCTCTACTATCTCGCGCTGCAGGAGCCGCGCGTAGTCGCCTGTGTCCGAGTCGTCAAGGAGGTCCGCCACCTCCTTCAGGTCGGATGCAATGCTCCTGAGCGCGCCCGCGAACAGGAACGTCTGCGTCTCCTCCAGCTTCTTCACAAGCTCGAGCGCTTCCTTGCGAAGCGCAAGCTCCGCGCGCGTCAGCTTGCGAAGCTCGATTTTCTGAGCCCTTGTCAGCGACTCCCTCTGCTTCGCGCGGTCAAGCCGAGCGGTCTTTTCGTTAACTCCAAGCTGCTTGACAAGCATTTCCTCGAGCTTCGTCTTCACATCGAGTATCGCCTCAACGAATTCAGCGTACCCATTCTTTTCGAGTTCGTATTCAAGCTCTCTTTTCGCCCTGCGGAGGTCTCTAAGCGCTTTGTCCTGGTCGCCCTCCGCGCCGGGTTTACCCTCCTTGAGCTTGCCCGAGGCATTGCCCATGTGCTTCTTCGCGCCTTCCAGGAGCCTGCCCGCGTTGCTGACTCCCGGTGGCTGGTTCTTCAGGTTCTTCAAGTCGCGCTCCACCCTGCCGGTGTCATCTTTCAGCTTGTCCTGTTTCGGCGCGAGGTCCTTGTCGCCTTTCTTGTCAGGGTCGCGGAGGTCTTCCTGTCTCGGTATGAGGTCATGGTCTAACTTGTACAGAGCATCTTTTATGGGGTCTTTTAGCTTCTTCTTGTCTTCCCGGTCCTTCTCTCCGGAAAGTTGTTCGAGCACCTCCATCAGCCTCGCGGCGATGTCCCTTGCCATGAGCATGGCAGGCCCGTAGCTTTTTTCGCGAAGAGTCTCCTCGAGCTTTTTCGTGTCTTCGAGGATGAGCTTGTCGCGCATTGCTTTCCACGCCTCGCGCAGCTTCTTCGCGTTGTCCGGCTGCCTGGTCTCGACCTTCTTGGCTATATCAAGCATCAGCTCCTCGATATGCCTCAACTGCCGTTCAAGGTCTTTCTGCTTCTCGGCCAGCCTCCCGGCGGCATCGCGCGGAACTCTCGTACTGTCCCGCGCGCTCGCGACCTGCGCCAGCAGCAGGGCAACTGCCATGACGAACAGAGCAAGGTACTTCATTTTCTTCCTCCTTCTCTGTGCCTATTCTCCTGAAATCAGCCTGAAGTAATTCTTGAGCAGGGCCGCATACCTGTCGGGAAAAGGTTCCGTGCGGCCAGTTTCCGGCTTCCTGTCCTTTTCCCCTATGGGCAGCGTGCCCCACCGCCCGTCTTCGCCGGGTTTCATCTCCGGCTCGCAGCTTTCGTTGCTATCGTGCGGCACCGCGACGAGGGCAGCCTGCGTGGAGACCTCGATTACCCTGTCAAGCAGGTAGAGAATCTGCCGCATCGCTTCCTGCGTTACCGGACCCGGCCTGAGAGTGGCCAGCCTGCGCTGGACGGCAGTCATCAATTCCTCGACGGCCTGCAGCAGGTCGGGCTGCGCCGTGCGCGGCTGCTCTGTGGCCCTGCCGACAGCCTTGAGGTACGCGGCAACGGCTTCGGCGAGCGCTCCTTCCCTGTGGGCAAGCCTTGCCATGGTTTTCCTGTGAACAAGCGTGAGGCTTTCGTCCGATTCAAGGATGGCATTGTGGATATCCACCGTATCCTGCAGGATTTCTCTCTGCAGCCTGCGAAGAAGCAGGAGCGCGATGAGCGGCTGCTTGCCGTCGCCGGGTTGTGGATTGTGTTCCTCCGTATCTGCCGGGTCGCCGCTCTCGGCGATTGTTCCCGACCCTTCGGGCCAGACTTTGCCGCCCCCGCTTGTGAGAATCTTGAGCAGCGCCTCGAGCTGCGACACTATCTCCGTCTGAAGGCTGCGTGTGTATGCGCCGGTATCCTGTTCCCGCAGCAGCAGAGAGACGTTCTCCATATCGGCGGCTATTCCCGTGAGGACCCCTGCGTATACGAAGGCCTTGCGTTCCTCGAGCGTGCTTTTCTGCTTTTTTGCCTCGGCGGCGAGAGAAGACTGTTCGTGGGCAACCCTGCGAAGCTGCATCCGGTGCGGCCTAGCGAGCGTTCCATCCTCGTCTCTGCGCGAGTCGAGCTCGGCGGTCTTCTTGTTAATCCTCAACTGCGCATCGAGCATCCGGGCAAGGTTATTGGTCAGTTTAGTGGAGAAGCTCGACCAGAGCAGACCCTTGACTCTTTCGGCGCGGGCTTCAAGGTGCTTCCTTGCGCTGACGAGCTTGCGCAGCGCCAAGCCCTGATAATCCGCAGCCGACGATTGGCCCTGTCCGAGGGCGAACTTCGCCCTGTCCATGTCTCTACCCGCCCCGGCGAGCAGGCGCGCCGCTCGGGTGCGCCTGTCGCTCTTGAATCTGGCGGCGAGAATCCTCGCCGAGAGACCTGCGGTCCGGTCCTCGAGGTCGCCCTGATGCGGTACGAGGCTCTCGCGTTCCCCGTGCAGAGTCTCGCGGCGGACTGCAGCCTGTTCGTCTTCGAGCTGCCTTAGCTCTTCGATGAGCGCCTTGAGTTCCTCAAGCTCCGCCTTCTCCGCCGGCGGCCCCCCCTTGAGCTGATTGAGCACAATCAGGAGTTCCCTTACTACCTGTCCCGATTTCAGGTAGGCCTCAGTCAGGTGGCCGTCACGGACTGCCGTTTCCACTGCTTCCATTTCCTGCGCAACGCCGCGGCCGCGCAGAGTGCTGCAGGCTTCGCGTAACCTGCGCGCGTTTCCGGGGTGTTCCTTCTCGATGCCGTCGGCGGTCCGGAGCATGACCTGCTCGATGGAGTGCAGGCGCACCCGCGTCTCCTTCTGCCTTGTTGCGATATTGTCATAACCGCGCCGGCGCTGCCCATCATCCTGCGCGGCTGCAGGCTCGGGTGTGAAACAGAAACCAAGAACGATGCACAGGGACAGCATCAGACTGCAGGCATGCTGCGCCATATCTCCCTCCAGAAAGCGGCTTTCCATAAACAGATACGGCGAAGGGTGTGCCGGCGTTTGTCGCAAGCCACGGATATTATCGCGCGGGGCAGGAAGTGAAGACAAAAAAAGAGAGGCGAATGCCGGCGGGACATAAGCATTCGCCCCTCTTGCGAAAACCTCCTGTTACTTACCCTTGCCCTGCTTGCCCCACATGTCGCGGGTCATATGCGGGCCCGGGTTGGCCCTGGCGTACCTGTAGTAAATCTCGAGCGTGAGGGCGTTGATGGCGGTCGAGTAGACCCTGCCGCCTACCATGCCCCACTTGCCCACCGGGTCCCAGGAGCCGTCGGCGCAGCCGCCCTGACGCTGGGTCGAGAGTAGCGCGTTCTTCATGGCCTCGTTCCACGTATGCCACTTCTTGCCGCCGTACTGGAACATGGCATAGGTCGCATAGTACCAGTAGTACATGTCAACCTTATCGTTCTTGGGCTTGTTCCAGGTCGGCAGGTTCTGCATCAGGATATCGACGCCCTTGGTTATCTTGGGGTCGCGGCGAGACTGCCCGCAGAAGATGCGGCAGATGACGCCCACACCGGTCATCGTGGGCAGCTTGGCGTAGCGGTCGTTGACTCCGCGGATGACGGAACCGTTGTCGCCCGGCCTCATGTAGCCCGTCTTGCCGGCGGTGTTGGTGGCGCGGTCGAACCAGTTAATCGCGCCCTGGAACATCGCGGCGTCCACATCGAGCCTGGCAGCCTTGGCAGCCTTGAGCGCAAGCACCATCCAGCCGGAGACCGAGGTGTCGTTGCGGCCGTCCTGCGGCTCGTATTTCCATCCGAGGCCCGGGTTCTGCGCGCCCTTGATGAAGTTAACCGCATTCTGCGCAGGCCCCTGCAGCTTGTAGTCTCGCGTAACCGCGAACGCCTCGCACAGCGCCATTGTGCCGATTGCGTGGTTGTAAATCCACGATTCGGCGCTTCTCTCGCCGAGCGAGCCGTCGCTCTTCTGCTGCTTCACGAGCCAGTTGAGCCCGAGGCTGACAGTCTTCTTGAACTGGCCGACGCGGTGCGTATGGCCGTTGCCGAGGAACGCGAGCAGAGCCAGCGCGCTGCAGGCCACGTCATACTGGCCGGTTCCGGGCTTGTCGCAGGCCGGCGGCTGCTTCGAGTCGCAGTTCTTGCTGAAGCCGTCCTGGTCCCACATGCCGGCAGGCCTGTCCTGATGGTAGTGCAGCCAGCGAAGCGCGGCCGTCACGGCCGACTCGGTGCCGGGCGAGCCGCCCTCGCGCGCCAGCGAGCCCTTGCCCCAGCGCTGCCCGTACGCGCCCGCGCGGCCGCCTCCGATACCGTAGGCGTCAACGCAGCTCGTCGAGTCGAGGTTCTTGTTCGACAGGTTGTCGAACGAAGTACCGCGCGGCACGTCCTTGGTAATCTCGACTTCCTCTTCGAGGAGAATGATGGGTTTTTCGACCATCACTTCCGCTTCGATTCGGGGAGTCTTGAACATCGCGCGCTTGAGCGTCGGGTCGTACTCCTGCTCGGCGAACTCGCGGGTAGTCACGATTGCGGGGGGTTCCTTCTTGCCGAGAATCGTGAACACGATGTAGGCCGCAATCCACAGAAACAGCAGGTGTACGGCCGAGGAGATGAGGACGGGTACGGCCTTCTGCATCCACCAGGGAGTTTCAGAAGGCGCATACTCTTCGAAAAACTCTTCCTCCTCTCCTTCAAACTCTTCGTAATCGTCATACTCCTCCCGTGCCATACGTCCTCCTTCCTACCGTCGAAAAAACCTGAACTTAATCACCCAACCTGGAATCTCTTCCCTTTACACCCGAAAGATACAGCAGAATTGCGATTTTGTCAAGCGGAAAAGGCAAAAAGTTTTGTAAAACTTGTGTAAATGGCAATTTGACTGCTCTAACCCCTTGCCGTTCAACAATTTATCGTGGTCTCTGCAAGATTCTTTCTTTTCCCGCCGGAAAGCAGTTAATTCCGCAAGAAATTGCCAATGAGGGATGCGCTCCCTCCCGCTGCTCAAAGAGTCGGCCCACACACCCGGCTACTTGGCCTTGCGCATCTCGGCGGCGAGCCAGCGCTTGTCGAAGTCTCCCGTAATGCGGATGTTGTCGAAATGGACCACGCAGTCGAGCACTTTGAGAGAGATGCCGCCCTTCTTGTAGTCTTTGTCTTCACCTTCCATGTATGTAGTTCCGCCTATGCTCGCGCGCAGCTTGGTGCCTGTGCGCTCCACCTTGAGCTTGTGCGTCTGGTTCGCCGAAACGGGCGAGCGCAGGCCTCTCTTCACGAAGGAAGTCTGCTTGCCGGCAGAGGCCGAGCCTTTCCACTTCATAATTACAAGCTCCGCCGGGCCGAGTTTCTTCTGCGGAACACTTACAACCCTGCCACCGACAACCTGCCGCCTGTAGCCGGTAATGACCTCCTGCTTGTAGCCGAAACCGAACGAGTAGTTCTTGCCCTTGTATCCCTTGCCGTCGTCGCAGACCCTTATGAAGAACCCGCGTCCCTCAGCGCCCTTTACAGTAACATCGGCCTCAAGGGTAATGTCACCGGAGAATTTTCCCTTCCAGATGATTCCCTCCTGGCCCTTTCCGACAAGAACGCCGTTCTCGACGGTGAACTCGACGGTCCGCTTGAGCTGGTCGCTCCAGATGTATCCCTCGAAGTCCTCCCACTGTCCGGGGTGCGAGAAGTCGTATGTGACGACGAGTTTCCCGTCCTCGATGGACACCTTGCCGGCGAATGCGTTCTTGGCGCCGGACTTCTCGAGGCATTCCTCGACCTTCTTCTGGACTTCCTTCATCTTCGCAGCATAGGCTTCGAGGCCCGTCATTTCCTTCAGAACACTGCTGTAGGTCATCGCGGCATCGAAGTAGTCCCTGCGCTTTTCCTGCGCCTCGGCCTTGGCGAGCGATTCCTCAATCTGGGAAGCGGCGACCTTTTTTTCGAACCTTGATGTGTCCATGCCCAGCTTGCCGGCTTCTGCGAGCTGTTTGCGTGCTTCCTGCGGGTCGTCAATGATTAGAAGCAGGAACAGCCCGAGCTGGAATCGGGCTTTGGCCGGTTCCGCGCCGAGGTTGAGTTCCGCGAGCCTGACGATATCACCGGAGCTGAGCGCGTTGAGCCTGACTTCGCGCACTACCCGGTCGGTGGCGAAGATGAACGAGGTTTTTTTAACTTCCTCTATCTTGCCGGTCTCGTCGCCCTTGTGGTCTATGTTGAACGTCTGTTTGAGGCCCTGGATGTTCTTGATGTTCGCCATGACGAGCTTGAGGCCTTTTTCCGCTTCCAGCAGGTCCTGCGCTTTCGTCTCGAGCGCCTCGATGCGCGACTGGTCGGTCTCCACCTTTATGCGCTCGTTCACCAGCCGCACCGCCTCGAGGAGGTCGAGGCGCGAGACGGCGCTTTCAAGCGCCTTGTCGAAATCGCCGCGCGTGCGCTCGGCCCGGGCGCGGGCCGCCGCGACGTAGTCGTCCTTGGCCTTGACTATCTCCTTCCTGGCCTTCGCAACGCGCACCTTGAGGTCTTCGGGCGCGGACCCGGCAATCTCGTCTATCGCGGTGAGCGCCTCGGCGTATTTGTTCTCCTTCGCCAGCTCCTTCGCCCCGGCGATTCTCCTGTCCATATCCTGCTCGCGCTCCTTGAGCGCCTTGCCCAGGAGTTCCTTCGCCTTATCTGCACGCTTTGAGGTCTTGAACAGCTTCAGATACGCCTGCGCCTCGCCGATTGCCGCGGCAGCATCGCCAGCGCCCATGAGAGAATTAAACTTGGTTTCGAGCTTCGTATACTCGCGCGCGGCGAGCCCTTCGAGTATCTGTTCCGCCTCGGCGACGGCGCTGCGGTCCTCGGCCGTCTCGATAAACTCGGCAAGCTCCCCGGCGATGCTCGCGGTATTGGCCGCGGAGCGGGCACGCTTCTTGATGTCCATGAGCTGGCGCTGTTCCGCGGAGAGCCGCGGCCCCGAGTCGTCCGGCCTGTGAGTGTCGCTCGTGCCGGAAGGCCCACCCGTACCGGAAGTATCGCGCCATGTGCCGGTATCGTCGGCAGCGTCTCCCGTCCCGGAAGGCGGATAGCTCGTGTCCGGCTGCCCTGTATTATCTTCCTTCGGAAGACTCGCAACCGCGATGATAATAATGAGGATAATGGCGCCAATGGCAATGAGGGGAACGAGCTTTTTCGCGCCGCCGCCTCCGACCACGATTTCCTCGCGCGGACCGCGCGCCGCGCCTGGCGCGCGGCGCTTCCGGGCCCTGATTACCGGACCCGCGGCCGCGGGCCGCTCGCCCGCGACAACGCGCTCGATATCGCTTATCAGTTCCTCGGGCGTCTGGTAGCGCTGCTCGCGATTCTTGGCCGTCATCTTCTTGATAAGATGGACCGTGCCATTGGAGAGGTCCGGGTTGAACTCGCGCGGGTCGGGCATCTTCTCGGTAATGTGCTTGACCATGATGGCGGGGCCGGTGTTGCCCCTGAAGGGCACATGCCCGGTAACCATGTGGTAGAGGGTTACGCCCAGCGAGTAAATGTCGCTTCGGGTATCGAGGTCCCTGCGGCCCTCCGCCTGCTCCGGCGAGACGTAGTAGGGCGTGCCCAGCACGATTCCGGCCTGCGTGAGCGCGCCGTCCTCGTTCGCCTCCCTCGCAAGCCCGAGGTCGCAGAGCCTTGCGCGGCCCTCCGAGTCCACCATGATATTTTCAGGCTTCACGTCCCGGTGGATAATGTTGTTCTCATAGGCGTGCTGGAGCGCCCTGGCCATCTGGAGGGTTATCGCGAGCGCCTCATCCTCGCCGAGCTTGCCTTCTTCCTCGAGGATGTCCCTTGCGTTCAAGCCTTCGACATAGTCCATGGCGTAGTAGTAGAGGCCGTCCGACTCGCCGAAGTCCACCGCGGTGACTATGTTGGGATGGTTGAGCCTTCCGGCGGCCTTCGCCTCGCGCATGAAGCGCTGCATGTAGCGCTTGTCGCCCGCGAGCCTCGTGGGAAGGACCTTGAGCGCGACAATCCTGTCCAGCGAGACCTGGCGCGCCTTGTATACGGCGCCCATCTGCCCCTTTCCGAGTCGTGATATGACCTCGTAGCCGCCGATGACGACGGTCTTTTCCTTCTTCTTGGCCTCTTCGGCCTGCTCGCCCCGGGCGATTTTTCGAGCGACCTCGTCCGCGATGTAGCCTTTTTCGACCAGGAGGTCTTTCAGCCCCTTGGCGATAAGGCCCATTTCATTCTGGCGCTTCTGGATTTCGGCGCATTCTTTTATCATTTCAGGCATGACAAGCCCCGCTTCGAGCACGGCCCTGGCGAATTCCTTGTCGCTGATTTCAGGCATGGAATAACTCCCGAACATGAAAGTGATTTGCCGCCGCCAGTCCCTTTCACAGGCGGAAAGAGCACCCCTAAAAGAGTCTACCTGTATTTGACGAGGCGTGTCAAGCGAAATTCACGCGTCCGCCCGGTCAGGGAAGACGCTTGAGGACTTTGTAGTCGCCGAACTCCGCATCATGGGCGTAGTGCTGCTCTATGTATTCCTGCAGTTCGAAAACGCCGCTTGAAATCGAAACCTGGTCCGGGACCCGGATGTGAGAAACGCCGTTCCAGATAACCACGTATGGCGGCCGGGTGCGTTCAAGAGCGCCTATTATCTCCCGCTGTATCGCAGCAGTCGTGACGACACCGCTGTGCAACTCGCCGTAGCGAGTGGCGGGCGGCCTGCCAGCAAGGAAGTACAGCATCGTGTCATTGATGTAGAGCATGTCATAGCGAGGAGAGCCAACGAAAAGAGGCGTGTCTTGCGAGGTGTGGGATTGAACATATCTTGCTGTCCTGACAGTGTGCTCGTACGCGGGGACAGGCACCTTCACTAACCCAACGCGTTCGAGTTCGCACAAAGCCCAAGTTCCACGCAGGTGTTTCAAGCGATAGCTGACCCATCCCCAGCCTACGTAGAGAAGGAAAAGAAGAAAAAAAACGAAGACCGCTATCCTCCCTGCCGTGTGAGACCGAGGGCGCAGGCTCTCGACGCTGAATCCTGCAAGAATCAGGCTGGCAAGCATTGCACCAGTAAGGTGGTGCCAACCGGGCGCAACCAGTTGCTGAAGCATGAAAACTGCTGTGAGGACGCACATCGGCACAAATAGCACCAGGCTGACGTGTTCCTTCCAGCTCTTGCGCAAAGCGTAGAGTAAGACTGCCACGCCCAGAAAAATAAATGGAAGGTAGTGAGTCAGCCATTTGACTTTGTAGTGCAGCCTGGGGTAGGCTCCGCCGCGAACCTTGTTATATAACTCAAAAGAAAACGACACAAGCTCTTTCCACACCAGCGAAAACGGGGCGGCACTCAGAAGTAGTATGGCGGGGATACCTCCCGCAGCAACGATGCCTGCCGCAAACAGGCCGAGGCCCTTGGCCAAACTCGTTTTGCTCGTCGAAGCCCGGTCTCCCTCAGATACTTGGGGCCGAAACCTATGCCACATCATCAGCGTGAAGACTGGCACTACCAGTGCATAGACAAATGTGTCCTGCCGGAACACGCCCGCCAGACCGCAGAAGATCCCGGAAAGAAGAATCTTGTAAGCGGATGGTTTCTCAATGTACAGGATTGCAGAGTACACGGCGGCGAAGACGCAAAGCGTGCCGGGGATTGAGGAAATAAAGAGGTGTGTTGTTGGCATCCATATCACACTCAGCAGCCACGGTATCAGAGCTATCCTCCAATCGCATACGCGTTTCGCCAACAGGAATACCAACATGGCGATTGCAGATGCTTCCAGTGCACCCAGAATCCGCATCACGCCGAGGCTAATCCCGAAGAGCTTCATAACACCTGCGACCAGGTAATACTGGCCCGGCGGGTATTGGCTCCAGAAATCGCGGTGCGGCACCTGTCCCCTTAGCACCCTGGCAGCGCCTGTGGCGAATACGCCTTCATCCATGACTAGAACACCGTACATGCCAAGCGGTATGATATAGAGCAGGCCCGTTGTGAACAGAATGAGTGGAAGCCATGGGAGCAACTTCTCGCCGAGGGTCCGAGGCGCACCGGGAGGAGGGTTCTGTGGAATCTGCAATTGACTCCCCTATTCGGAGAAACGGTCTTGCGAAGTCAGTTCCGAGAGCTCCTTTCGCGCCGGGGGGTCGGGCGTACGCTTGGGATAGCCCAGCGGCAGCAGACAGACGACGTGGTAGCCTTCGGGCACGCCGAGCAGGTCTCCGGCGGCGCGGTAGTCGAACGCGCCCACGATTACCGTCGCCAGGCCAAGCGCGTGCGCGCCGAGGCAGATGTTCTGCACCGCCAGAGCGCAGTCGAACATGTGCCACTGCTTGTCGTCGAGGGCAACCCCCTTCTTGCAACCGGCCGTCCCGAGCCTGCCGAGGACCGCAATCACCGCCGGGCATATATCGAAGGAATCCCGGGCCGGGTTGTTGGGGGTCAGGGTCTCCTTGAGCTTTGCCTTGAGAGAGGCGTCTTTGACGACGATGTGCCGCGCGCACTGCGTGTTGGCCCAGGAGGGAGCCCATCTCGCCCCGTCGAGGAGCTTCCTGACGTCATCTTCCGATACGGACGAATCGAGGAAGTTCCTGACGCTTCTGCGTCCTGTGATTGCTTCGAATACCTCCATTGCCTCCTCCATAATGCCGCGGGCACCGGTGCAGCCGGCGCGAAGGGCAGGGGCTAATCGCCGTGGACCTCCACGCGGTTCTTGCCCTTCTCCTTGGCGCGGTACATGGCTTCGTCAACTTTCTTGAAAAGCGAAGCGGGGTCTGTCTCTTCGTGGTCGAGATTGGCCACTCCGACCGATATCGACACCGACACCGGCTGGTCTTCGTCCCCCGAATCAATCCGGGGAAACGGGTGTTTCGCAATGAGGGAGCGGATATTTTCCGCCTTCGATGTCGCTTCGGCAAGAGATGTCTCGGGAAGTATCAGGATGAACTCGTCGCCGCCCCACCGGCAGACCACGTCGATTCGGCGAGAAGACTTGTGTATCAGGCGGGCAATCTCCTTCAGGACCAGGTCGCCCTGGTCGTGCCCCAGCTCGTCGTTTATCTCCTTGAGGTTGTCCATGTCCAGGTAGATAAGCGACAGGTCGCGCCCGTAACGCCGCACGCGGTCCATCTCCTCGGCTATCTTGCGGTCGAAGTAACGGCGGTTGTGCACGCCGGTGAGCTGGTCCACTATCGACTGCCTCTCGACCTGCTTGAACAGACGCAGGTTCACGATCGTCAGGGCGAGGATGTCCGCCAGCGTAATCAGGATGTTGCGCTGCTCCATCTTCACCGTGCCGGAGTCCGCGAAAAGCAGCCGCTCGTCCTCCTCGAAGAAAACCTCGAGGACGCCTATAAGCCGCTTGCGGCCCCTCAGCGGAATAAGCTCCTCCCCCGGTACGGTGGAAACCTCTTCCGTGTCGCCCCGGAGCAGCTTCGCAAGTTTGCTGTTGTCCCGTATGGAGACCCGCTTCTCCTTGACCTCTTTTGTCCAGGACTTCGGCACGAGGAAGTCGCCCTGCTTGATGTAAAAGACGACATCCTTGTAGTTGAGCCCGCTCCTGTCGGTGAGCATGGCCGTGGCCTGCTTGAGCAGGTCTTCCTCGTTGTCGCAGGTCAGCAGGTCGCTGGCAAATTTCGGCGTGTTCTTAATCTTTTCCGTGAGCTGGTATATCCGTATGCTCGCCTTGGCGGTTTCGATATTGCGCTTCCTGAGAAGGTCAATCTGTCGCTCGAGCTGCTTCTGCAGGCGTTTCCTGCGTCCTATGTCCCTGACGGAGCCGATGCGCAGCTTGTGGCCGCCTGCAATCACGTTGTGGAGGGTGACCTCGACCGTCTTGCGCCTGCCCGAATGCTGGATTATCTGGAGTTCGAAGCGGTCGTACTTGATGCGCTTGGCCGGGTTGTCCAGCAGCTTGACCCGCTCGCGAAACGCGGGGTCCACGAGGTCGAGGTGCGACATCCCGCCCGAGATAAGCTCCTCCTGCGTATAGCCCGTCAGGCGCTCGAACGCCGCGTTGACCATTGCGTACTTGCCCGTCTTGCGGTCGAGCACGTACTGGGCATCGTTGGAATACTCGAAGAAGAGCTTGAAGAGAAGCTCCGGGCTGATTTTTTCATCCGAACTCATCTGAAAGCAATCCCACCTACTCCAAACCGGACAACTCGAATTTTACTATAGCACAGATTTTCATAAAGTCAACCCGCATCCTGCACGCGCGGTCAGACCTGGCTCGCGGTACCCGGGCTTCCCGCGAGCTTGAGGAACCTGCTCGCCATGAGCAGCCCGCAAATCGTCTTTGCATCGGTTATCTCGCCGCAGGCCATCATGGACAGCGCATCCTCGAATCTCACGGCGCAGGGCTCGATTATTTCCCCGTGCTCGAGGTTCTGGTCGCCTTTTTCGAGTTCCTCGGCGAGGTAGATGTCTATGGCTTCGGTACAGACTCCCGGAGTCGTATGAATCCTCCCCAGCCGCGTAAGCCTGCCGGGCCTGTAACCCGTTTCCTCCTCGACCTCGCGGCGGGCGCAGTCTTCCGGCTTTTCCCCTTCGTCCAGCACGCCTGCCGGGATTTCGAGCAGTTCGCCCTTGACCGGGTACCTGAACTGCCTTATCAGGATAACCTCGCCATCGCCCGTAAGCGGCACGATGGCGGCCGCGTCGTTGAGCGCGACAACCTCCCTCGTCACCTCTGAGCCATCGGGTTGCTCCACGAAGTCCCTGTAGACGACTACGCGCGAACCATGGTAGACTTTCTGGGTTTCCTTGACCTTGAAATCCATTGTTTCCTCTCAGCTTGTCTGCCGCGCCCTGTGCAAGTAGACCATGAGCACCGATATGTCGGCCGGATTAACTCCGCTGATTCTCGACGCTTGCCCGAGCGACCGCGGGCGAATCTTCATCAGCTTCTCGCGCGCCTCGAACCGCAGCGGCAGCGGCCCGTAGTCGAAATCGACAGGGATAAGTCTGCCCTCGGCCTCTCTGTACTTCTCTATCTGCCTCTCCTGTCTTTTCAGATACCCTTCGTATTTCGCCTCAATCTCGACCTGCCGTGCGATTTCCCGGCTGACTTTCATCCCGGCAAGTCCCGGGTCGAGCGTTTCCAGGTCCGCGAAAGTCGCATCTTGGCGCTTCAGCATCGAGAGAAGAGTTTTCCCCTCGCGCTTCGTTGAAGCGAGGTAGATGGACACGACAGTTATTAGACGTTCTTTTTCGCGCAGTGCATTATATCTTTTTTCCGAAATCAGGCCAAGCTTGTATCCGCGCGGCGTCAGCCTCCGGTCGGCGTTGTCCGACCTCAAGAGCAGCCTGTATTCCGCCCGCGAGGTGAACATGCGGTAAGGTTCGGTCGTGCCGAGAGTCACGAGGTCGTCTATCAGGACGCCCGCGTATGCCTCGTCCCGCCCCAGGACGAACTCGCCCCCGCCCCCGATGGCAAGGGCTGCATTCACGCCCGCAGCCAGCCCCTGTGCCGCCGCTTCCTCGTAGCCGCTGGTCCCGTTTACCTGCCCGGCAAGGTAGAGCCCGGGCACGATTTTCGATTCGAGCGTGGCCCCGAGCTGCGTCGGGTCGAAGAAATCGTATTCAATGGCGTAACCGTAGCGGGTTATCTTCGCCCCTTCAAGGCCCTCGACCGAATGGACCGCCGCCTCCTGCACCTCCTGTGGCAGCGAGTTGGACAGCCCGTTGACGTAAACCTCCGTTGTGTCCCGCCCCTCCGGCTCTATGAAGAGCTGGTGGCGCTCCTTGCCCGCGAACTTGACCACCTTGTCTTCGACCGAGGGACAGTACCTCGTGCCCGTACCGCTGATGCGCCCGCCGTAAAGTGCCGAGCGCCCGAGATTTCCCTGAATTATCTCGTGCGTTTGCCGGTTCGTGTAGGTTATCCAGCAGGGAATCTGCTCGATTTCTATCTTATCCGTCTCATGAGAAAAGGGCTCTATAACCTCGTCTCCATCCTGACGGATAAGCCTGTCATAGTCGAGCGTTGCCCCGTCCAGCCTCATCGGCGTGCCTGTCTTGAGCCTTCCCTTCGAGATGCCGAGCGATTCGAGCTGAAGCGACAGCTTCTCCGCCGCCGGCTCATCCGCCCTGCCGGCAGGCCACGACCTGTCCCCGACATGGACCATACCCGCGAGAAACGTGCCCGCCGTAATGACCACTGCACTACCCCGGAACTCCCCGCCGGCTTCCGTTCTGACCCCGGCGGCTCTTCCGCCCTCGACAACAACTTCGCTCGCCATGCCCTCGGCGATTGTCAACCCCTGCTGTGCGCCTATCCTGCGCTGCATCTCGGCCTCGTAGCCCGCTCGGTCGCACTGCGCCCTCGGCGCCCGGACCGCAGGCCCCTTGCGCGTGTTGAGCATCCTGAACTGCAGCATCGAGGCATCCGTCACCCGGCCCATCTCGCCGCCGAGCGCATCGACCTCGCGCACAAGCTGGCCCTTGGCAAGCCCGCCTATCGCGGGATTGCACGACATCCGGGCGATTGAGGAACGCGACAGCGTCACAAGGAGCGTCTTCCGGCCCATTCTCGCCGATGCCAGCGCAGCCTCGCAGCCGGCGTGTCCGCCGCCGACCACTATCACATCATAGATTTCGCCTTTTTTATTCAAAGGCTCTGGTCCCCTGTATCCTGCGCCTGCGCGCCGCTTTCCTCCGTCCCGGCAAGCGCCCTGCCCGCTATAATCCCGACAATCACCCCGGCAAGCCCCAGAAACGACATCCTGCCGAGATTATGGAAAGGCACGCCGCCCCATCCTATAACGAAGTAGTCAATCGCGGCCAGCCCGCCCGCAAAGACCGCGCCGAGAAACGCCTCGACGACGCTGGCCTCCGCGAAGAACGCCCCCGCCAGCGCGCCCAGGGCGCACCCGGCGGTCGTGCCCAGCTCCTGGCTGCCCGCCTTGAGCCCGACAATCCCACCTATTATCTCGCCTGCCGCAGCGCCCGTTAGCGCCACGACAAGCACCTTCCCCAGCCAGACCCGCCCCGACGGCGCCTTGTTGGCCCGCCGGTTCTTGGCGCCCTCGACCATTTTCGCGCCGAGGCTTCTGCGCCCCTTCTTCCCTGACTTGCTGCCGTAGAATTTCACGATTCACCTCCCGCCGCGAGAACCGGCTCATCCATCATCTATATGATAACGCGGCGGAAGGCCGCAGGCAAGATTATCGAAGATTCGCGCGGGACAGGGCGCCGGCTATTCCTCGGTCTCGGGCTTCCAGCGCAGCGGACGAAGGACGTTTATCAGCACGGGAAGGATTATCAGGTCCCCCAGCAGCGCCGCCGCCATCGTGATACTCGTCAGTATCCCGAAGTACGCGTTGCACGAGAAATCAGAGAACGCCAGCGTGATAAACCCGCAGAACAGCACCGCCGAAGTGAAAATTATCGGCTTACCGGTCGAAAGCAGCGTCCGGAACATTGAGTTGACGTAGTGGCGGTCATCGTGGAACTCGCGCTTGAACCGGCTCACGTAGTGAATGGTGTCGTCCACCGCTATGCCCAGCGCAATGCACGGTATCATGGCCGTCGTCACGTTTATCGGTATCCCCGTGAATCCCATCACGGCCAGCGTGATGCCTATGGGCACGACGTTCGGCACCATGGCGATAAGGCCCATCCAGACGTTCCGGAACAGGATGGTAATGACAATGAAGATGGAAATAAGCGCCATGCCGAGGCCCTTTATCTCGCCCTCGACCAGAATCCTGCCCATCTTCGCGAAAAGCCTCGTCGAGCCGGTCAGCGTCGCCCTGTACTCGCCGTTGAAGTTCTCCGCGAGATACTTCTCCATGCGGGCGACCGAATCGAGTATCTCCCGCGAGCTTGCCTGGTGCAGCCGCGCCGTCACCCTCAGCTTCGTGAAATCCTCGTTCACGAGGCTGTCGAACAGCGTCGTCTCGGTCCGCATCTGGACGACCGTGTCGAGATGGCGCTGCGAATAGTACGCGCGCAGTTCCTTGCCCAGCGATTCCATCTCGAGGTACTCCCGCATGACGTCGTTCATCTCCTCGACGACGCTGGCGACCGAAAGCACCTTGCCTACCGCCCTGTACCCGCCCTTCATGTGCGCTTCGAGGTCGTTGATTTTCTCGATAAGCTTCGCCTCGGCTACGCTGCCGCCGTCGGCCCTCTCGATTACGACATCCATCGTTATCGAGCCACCGAGGTGCTTCGAGACGAAATCCTGCGACTTGCGCACCTCGGTATCCGCCGGGAAGTAGTTAATCAGATTCGTCTCCACCTCCAGCGTCGTTATGCCCCACACGGCAATCGCGGCCAGGAGAATCGTCACGAGTATGATAATCCGCGGCCTCGACTCGTTCAGCCTGCCGATTCCGCGAAGGCCCCGCACCAGGAACGGGTGAAGCTGTTCAACCGACCGGCGCTCCGCCTTCGTGTGCATAAGCACGCTCGGCACGAACGCCATCGCTATCAAGTACGCCGTCATAACGCCGAACGCGGCGAAAAGGCCTGTTTCGATAATCGTCGGTATCTCGCTCGCCGACAGCGACATGAACCCCAGCGCCGTCGTTATCGCAGTCAAGAGGCACGGCCACGCGATATGCGTTATCGTCTCCTCGAGCGCCGGCCTGCGGTCGATGTTCAGCCGCAGCTCGTCCTGGTACTGCGTGAACACGTGAATCACTATCGCCACGCCGATGGCTATCATAAGCGGCGGCAGGATGGTCGAGGCTATCGTCAGCCGGCCCGTCGTTATCTGCATGAACCCCGCCGTCCACAAAACGCACATCATCACCGTCAGCAGCGGCAGCACTACCGACCGCCACCCGCGGAACACGTAGAACAGCACCAGCCCTATCATCACGACCACGATAGGCGTGAAAATCGACAAATCATGCCCGATGCAGCGGTCAAGCTCCGACGTGAAGACCGGCGGGCCCGCATAATAGAATCGCTCCTTCAGGCCGCTCGACCCGACGATTGCCTGTATCTGCTTTACCAGCCTGGACTTGTACGAATCGTCATCCGGGTCGTTCTCGACGTAGGCAACTATGGCGGTCGCGTCGCCGCCTTCGGAGATGATGCTGTTGACGTAGACGTCGTTGCTCAGTATCCGCTTGCGCAGCTTCGCAAGCTCCTCCTCATCCTCCGGCACGAATATCTCGCCGTTCTCATCCCGGCGGATGAGGCTGACCGGCTCGAGCGAGCCGGGCGAACTCTCCGACGGCGCGAACTCGCTCACCGTCGTCAGGCTCGTCACCCCGAGTATCTTGTCGAGGTCTTCTATCTGCCCGCTTATCCAGTCTATCGCCTTGAGATGCTTTTTGGTGAGGACTTCGCCCGACTTGTAGGCCACGACTATCAGCTCGTCGCCCTTGAAGTCGTCGAGGAATTTCTGGAGTTCCTGGAAGTCCTTGTTGTACTTGGGGAAGCCCGTGCTTACGGAATTGTCTATGTAGAGCCTGCTGCCGAAGAAGATAAAGACAGCCGTGACCACGAGCCCCGTGATGAGGACCGCGTACGTATGCCTGAGAATGAATCGTGAAATCTTGCGGATAGCCCCACTCCCAACGCGCCGAGACGAATCCGCATCCTAACACAGAACTTGCGCTTGTCCAGCACCATTTCCGCCGCTTTTCCCTGCGCGCTGCATAGCAAGCAATCTTCCCTTCATGCTTCCTGCAAATTTGCCTGCGATAATCTTTGACACAGAAGTGCTCTCCACCTATAATCTCTGTATATACTCTGGCTTGCAGGGAGGTTTCGCATGCCGTGGCCAGCACTTCGGATATCCACAATATTTCCGATTGCTCTATCAACGTTTTTCATCCTCGGCTGCGGCAATATCGATGGGCCGCAGTTTCCCTGGGTTGCGTCACCGCTTGTG
>CAZXNM010000001.1:0-439518 GCA_964641955.1 uncultured Planctomycetota bacterium | reverse complement strand
GCAGTTCCGGTCCAGCGCCAGATCGCCGGGGTTTGGGGTCGCGAAGCGGGGGCCCCAAACGAAAGGCGATAAAAATGCCCCTTGATGACAAGTTCCCTGGCGCAGCCGGCGTCTCTGGGACATGACCTCGACCGTCCCCGGTCGAGTATCGTGTACCCAAAACTCATCTGTATAATGACTCTGTTTCATACCAACGACTTACGCCGAGTTTTTACAGGATGTTCTTGTGGTACACCACCCGTCATTGCGAGGAGGGCGAAGCCCGACGTGGCAACCTGATTTCTTAATCCAGACATAGTATCTCCCCACCGCACTCCATCCGTCTCAAAATGTAAAACTCAATCAGTTACGCAGCCACCTTTCGGGGGGTAACAGGGGGAAGCGGAACATCCGCTTCGATGCATTGCAGCGGCTTCAGGGCCCGCAGTTGGTGCAGGCCTCCTGCTGCGCCGGGGCCGCAGGCCCGCCGGTTCCGTTGCGCTTCTCGATGCCCAGCGCAGCCACGAACTCCCTGTCCCGCTCAGTCAGAGTCGGGCCTGCGAGATACTTGAAATTGTCATCCTTCCTGATTTCCTCGAACCGCTCCTCGTACTTCCGGAGCACCGACCTGACAACTTCCACGTCGTTCTTGTCCAGCTTCTCTTCGTCGGACGGTTTCTCTTTGGGAGATGGGAGCCTGTTGAGTATGTGCTCGTCGTTGAGCCTGTCCTCCCTCATGATTGCGACAGTCTCGTGGGGCGAAAGGTCCTCCTTGTCAATCAGGTTCCACAGCACTTTCTTCCGGGCCGCTGCGTTGAGGTACAACTGGCATACGACCCTGTCCCTGGCGAACGAGCTCAGGGCGTGGTACTTCCCGCTGCGTATTACGCGCATGTCGTTGTAGACTGTGTAGATGGGTATTCCGAACTTGTCGGAAATCTCTTCGGGCGAGTAGCCCCTGACAAGCTTCTCCACGACCAGATGCCGGCGCATCAGGACGGCTGTACGAAATCGAGGCATGGTTTACTCCTTACGTCGTAAAGTAGACAGTAGACGGTAGACAGTAGACAGGGTTCAGGGCATAAGACCTCCTTTCGGCAATGGTTTCGGGTTGCGGGGTACGGGTTTCGGGTTTTTGGATTCCAACTCGCAACTCGTAACTCGAAACTCGCAACTTACAGTTGTCTTTCTCTGCGTTTCTCCGCGACTCCTCCGCGTCTCTGCGGTGAATAATTCCGGGTTCCGGGTTTGGATTTTGTTTTTGTTCCCCTATTGCCTATTGGCTATTGCCTCATTGGCTTGTTCTTCTCCGTGTTCTCTGTGCCTCTGTGCAGTTCCCTATTGCCTATTGGCTATTGCCTCTTGCCTCTTCCCTATTGCCTATTGCCTATTGCCTATTGCCTCATCCCTTCCCTTTCCGCACGCCCTCTATATACCGCGCCCGCACTGAAGACACAGATGTGATGAAACTCGGAGTCGGAAAACGGCTGTTTCCGCAAGGTGGTTGCTGCTTGTGGCTTGCGACGCGAAAAAAACTTCGGTTTGTTACATCTTTTTGGTATCGGGAGCGGCTGACAAAATTTGTCACCCGATGAGCCGCAGGCTGCAGGGCTTACACAGCAAGGCTCTCATGCCAGGATAGAGCTGAGCGCTGCGAAACATGCGGGTATCAGCATGGCATGGTGCTGGAAGCGGCCAGCGATAAGGTTCTCCAGACAGTAACTGGCTGAGCACTGCTAACGGCAAAAGATTCAGGATGTGAGAATAAGGGAAAAACCCGGATTGGGGAGACGAATTTCCTATGTTGAACTCGGGGCGGGAATACGAGATATCTTGGCAAGAACTTGCTTATTCCATTGCTTGAATCTCAAGCTTACCGACGTAATACTATCCTTCTCCAAGGGATTCATGTGACAAACCACGCATCGTGATTTGTATACTTCGTTAACCATTTGCTCAAACCATTGAATGTCAGGTATAACTTTGCCTGAGACTTCATTCTCTATCTTCCTCATCAATTTGGGTAAGTCTTTGAGGTCAAGATAGTCAATGGGTCGAGCTCCGCGCCTTTGATGCCACGAGTGTTTTGTTTCGTCTTTCATTCTACTTGCTACTATATTCTTAAGCGTTGTTGATGCTTGTGAATCCCACCAGTTCACACCATGCTTATTTGTCATAAACCTATGTATGAACTCACGCATTGAGTTTTCTAAGACATACAGCAAAGGGTATACGGCCGCCATCTCCTTTGCTTCATTGAGTTTCGTAGTAGACAGAATCGGATCTGTACCCTTGAATTCCTTTCCTATTTGAACAATTCTCTCTTGTTTTTTACCTGTTGCCTTCCTGCCTTTCTGCACCTGGCTTATACGTGCCGATGCTTGGGGAACTGATTCGGAAACATTAGGCATAAGGCTTCTCACGCGGTCAATGGTCTCCCCATCGAGATACTTATCAAGAATAATTTTCTCCTGTTGAGCAATCACGTAAGTAGCATCTTCGGTAGTCATAGAGTGCTTTTCTTTTATCTTCCGTACCCGACGAGAAAGACCCGATTCTGTTATACCGATCTTCTTGAGAAGTGCTGCTTTAAGTTTCTTATTTGTCATAGGATCTCAGCTTTGTTGCACCTATTTTACTTTCTTGGGTCGGTTAGCCTTCTTTTTGCTCCTAATGGTATGTAACGCAACTCTCACGGCGTTTGGCGTACATCCGAGTAGTTCAGCAATTTCCTTTGGCTGAAAGCCAAGTCTTGAAAGTGCCGAGATGCTCTCCTTTTGAGGTTGGTCTCCTGTTGCGATAAGGGCTAGGAGTTTTTTTATGGTTTTCAATTCCTCTATTATTTGCTCTTCCACACTATGCCTCCTTAATTCGGAACAACCTCTGTGGGTGAACTGACCTGTCTGGTGTTACATGTTTGACCACAATCCCCAACTCAACCCACCTATTAACAGCTGCAGTAAGAGAGGGTTGCGATATAGATACTTTTCTTGCAATGTCTGTTAAGGGCAAAACCTACAAAGAAATTGCCACTAAGACAGATATACACAAGACTATTGTCAGCAACATACTTAATAGAGCAAAGGGATTCGGCTTTGTTATCAAAGACAAGAAAGGCGGATGGAAGAAGACAAAGGTAATCCAAGGTTTCAACTTGAGTAAGTTGGTGAAAGCAAATAGTCAAGCAAAGAAAGGAAACAATAAAGACCCACTGAAGCCTTTGCGGCGGGAGCACAAGCTACCAGTTGTGTCTAAGGGAGCAAAGCATGCTAGGAAGGCTGCTAAAATGGCGAAAGCTTATACACTACTATACACCGTTGAGAACGTGCTGCGCGACTTGGTGAGGAAGGTTTATAAAGATGATCCCGATTTTTGGAAGAACAAGGTGCCTCAAGGCGTCAGAAACGATGTACAGGGCATTAAGGCGAAAGAGAAATACCATTCAACTAAACGAAGTGACGAACTTGAGTACACGCATTTGGGGCATTTGAAAGATATAATCGTGTCGAAGAGCAACTGGGCTGATTTCCTGCTGTATTTACATGAGAAAGACAAGAGCAGCTTCGCCACTGTATTCAATAGGGCAATGCCATCCAGGCACGCTGTTGCTCATAGCATTCCTCTTACTGGCAAAGACCTTAAGGTTGTCGATGTTCGATTTACCGACATCATTGATATGCTCTCATGACGACGTTCTTGAGGCCTGAGCATTTTGTATAGTGAGATCTAAGGTTGGAGCCAATCCCTATCTGGGCGTGCCAATTGGCGTGCATTGTTGTAAGCCATATCCAGAGTTAAACACGTTGCCGCGCGATAAAAAGTGTCATGCCTTTCAACAACGAGAGCAAGATCTGCTTGCTGAGGGTCACTCAAACAAAGCGGAAGCAGCAATTGGACGTGACCGCGGTAAAACTGAGGGACGGCTGTCTTGTAACTGCGGCGGACCCGCTCCCTTGCGTTTTGAATTGCACCTTTCAGGACGGTTTGAAGTGCGTAGTTTTGCATAGACCTATATGGGTCTGGAAACCGGTCTCTCGGTGTATCCTCTATGATGTGCTCAATGTTAATGCGCAGGTCCTTTCTGTTGTCCATCACTAGGCATGTGGGGTCGTCGAAGTAGTGTGCAAGGTCGGGTAACTCGGCAAACTTGCTGAGTTCCCACTGACCTTTTCTGAACCATCCTTTGAAGTACCATGGTTGGGCATCTTGGTTGCGATTCGTTTCGAATGAGGCAAACAATGGTTCTTGATTGGGTGTCACGAGTCCACTGTTCCAGCATGCGAACTGCCCGTCGATGGAAAGGCCAATCTTGTGCTCCTCCGCGATACGACGGTAGGTGTACTTAATATAGTTGAACAGGACCGGTCGAGGGTGTTCGCTTGTGGTGTGTTGGTAGGACCACTCCTCTTCTTCGGCTATCTTTGCTAGTTCGCTTAGACGTTCATGGATTTCGGGCACGTAGGCAAAATCTAGCAAATCTTCGGGCCATGTGGGTGATAAATTGTCGTTCACTAGGTCCACTCCTATCAACTCCGAATTCTTGGTGACTCTCACGGAACAGATAAACCTCAACGCTGGAGGGAATAGTACGCAATCACATGGCATAACTCAAGCCTAAACCACCCTTCCATGTAATAATTTTTTCAGTGGCAAAAGTATAAGTCAATTTGCCCAATGGGGAAATTGATATTTTGGCGGGGAATGGGTGTTTTTCTCGCCTGTGGGGCTGGATTGGAATGACAGTAAAAGGCTTGAGGCCCGTTCTCCGTAGCAAAGCTACTGCGAAGGGTGAACGTGAGACCTGAGACGTGAGGTAAAATACTCAAGCCCCAAGCCTATTGGAAGCGCCGGTTTTTAGGGGAAATAGTTGATTTTGCGCATGTTTGCCGGGTATTATTGATAGAGCAATTTACCGGTTCGGAGCAATCGGGGGGTAAGTGATGAAGAAGTTGCTTGCCGCGGGAGTCGCGGCCGTGGTGTTCGGTACGGTGATGTTCTGTTTCTACGCTGCGATGGCGCAGGACCCGCCACCGCCGCCGCCTCCTCCGCCACCGGCCCCGCCTCAGCCCCAGCCGCAGCCCCAGCCACAGCCCCAGCCGCAGCAGAAGGACAGCCCGCGGAAGGTGCTGAAGAACTTCTACATGGAGGATGACGAGAAGACCAAGTCGATCACGCACAAGGAGAACCCGCCGTTCAAGCTGTACAAGCCGAGCGACAACTGGCACTTCATCGACGTGGCGAAGCTGCACGGCGCGGAGGTCAAGAACATCAAGGACCCCAAAGAGCGCGAGAAGATGGACAACTTCTACAAGGTCTGCAAGGCCATCATGTACAACGAGGAGCTGAACGCGGAGGCGCGCGTGCTCGTCGGGGTCGGGCTGGGCAACAAGACGCTGGATGTGATTCTCAAGGAGCTGAAGCACAACCTGGGCCTGAGCGTGAAGGAGTTCAAGGAAGTCAGCACCAAGGGCAAGAAGAAGGGCGGGGCGCAGGGGTTCTGCTTCGTGTTCGAGGGGAAGGCATCCAACGGCGAGAAGGAAATCTACACCTGGTACCTCTTCGTGAAGAACAACTGCTTCTACCAGCTTCGCATGGTATGTCCCGAGGAGAAGCACAAGGACAAGAAGGTCCAGAAAGAGCTGGACAAGATATACTCGAAGTGGAAGTTCTGAGAGCGCGGCGGGGCCGCTATTTCTGCTGCGCCTTGTCGCCGGACCTTTGCAGAATCTGCTTTATCGTGCACTCTATGCTGTACGCGATGCAGTTGCACGTCAGGGTCGAGTAATCCGGACAACTGTCTATCCCGAGCGCCGATGCCTCGATAGGCACGATGTGGTTGGGCGTGCCGAACCGGGAGAAGTGGTATAGCGTCGCCTCGCGCTCGCGGATGGTGGGGCTGCGCAGGCTGGCGAGCATAATGGGGTAGAGTTCCTTCCTGTTCTCGGTCCGCTCGACCAGCAGCCGCAGCGCCTCGACGCGAATCGCCGGCTCGCGCCTGAAGTCCTTGAGCAATTCCTTGAGTTCGTCGTTTTTCATCGCGGCGAGCTTTTCGAGTTCTTCCGTCGTGGCGTAGCCTTTCCAGTGCGCCTCGTGGCCGGGCGGGGTGTTCTGCTGGTTTTGTGCGGATGAGCCGCCGGGCGGGTCCTTCGGCGGCGCTGTCGTTTCTCCCGGGCAGCCCAGGAGGGCCGCAGCAAGCAGGACTATGCAGAGTCTCGCGCTCATGGCTACTCCGGCACGCCGACGTGGGCCTGGTCAACCATGATTATACCGCTTCTTCGCCAGGTTTGCCAGTTTCTGTGTATTCTCAGCGTGCCCGAGACCCCGGCCTGGGTGGCCCACATTGCGGGCACTTCCTGGTCTTCGGCGAATCGGACGAAGACGGAATTGGCCAGCGAGGCGTCGTCCGGGTTCGGGTACTTGCTGATGACGAGCTTTTCCCTTTCGCTGCCGGTGGGGGGAGGCAGCCGCACGATTATGTAGCCCTTGACGTAGACCTTCTTGCCTTCGAGCGCGAGAAGCTCGTCGGGCCATTCCCTGATGGTGTCGAACTCGTCGAGCTGGGGTTCGAGCTTCTGCACCGCGGCGAAGTCAAGCTGCGTTATGCCCTTGACGGCGAGCGTGGATTCGCTGACGTGCGTGATGGCGTCCTGCTTGACGGCGGGCTCGACGTGCGTGGCCTCCATCCTGTAAATGTAGCCGCAGCGGGGCTTGCACTCGACGAAGAACTTGCCGACAACGGCGACGGGCGTTATGCGCTCGAACCGGGTCTTGCCCTTCGCCATTGTCACGAGCGCGAACTGGTTGTAGTCGGGCGCGGGGCCCCAGCAGCAGGTCTGGGTCGAGCGCATGAGCTTGAAGCTGCCGATATCGGCTCCCGATTCGAGCGGATACATGAAGCCGACGACGTAGACTCTTTTTTCGTGCAGGGCGGCGATTTGCGGCGGTGGCGGGGGGAACTCGCACAGGTCGTTTTCCCGCCACTTGCCGAGCTGGGCGAACGTGACGTTCACGATGCCCTTGACTTCGCTGAGGGTCGATTCGTCAATGCCGTAAGTGAGGCAGCCGTAAGGGACATCCTCCATGTTGGCACGGAGGTTCTGCTGTTTCATGGCGAAGGGAGAATCAGCGGCGTCCTGGCCGTCGGCGTCCGAGGCGCCCGGTCCCGTCGTTCCGCCGCCCGGCGGAAGCACGATTAGGGACACGAGCGACAGGCCTATCGCGGCGCCGAAGATGGCGAACCATTTCTTCACTGCTACTGCTCTCCTTCGTCGTGGCCGTTTTCGTGTCCGACGTGGCCGGGATGGAACCCTTCCGGATACATGACGGTGATTTCGCGCATCACGCCGTTTACCTCCACCTTACCAGACGCATGAAAGCTCTTAATTCCTTCGAGGAAATCGGCCTCTGCCTCAAATCGGGAGCAGCGGCCAATGTCTTCACCCGCGAGCTTCAGGGGGCTGGGCTGGAGGGCGAGGCTTTTCTCGGAGCCGTCCGCGAGCCTGACCGAAAGCTCGACCTTCGCGGCCTTTACAGGCAGGGAAATCCCTGTCTTGTCGTGGCCGCCGACGAAGTACAGAGTCAGTTTGTTGCCTTCCAGCAGGGCCTCGACGTGGCCGACCGCGCATTTCTCGATGGCGTTGAGCACGCCGCCGTGCGGCGCCTTGTGCTCGCCGTGATGCTTGTTCGCTTCGCCGGTGTCTTCGGACGAGCAGCCGGCTGCAAGCGCGGCGGCGACCAGAAGCGCAAGTACGAATCGCATTTTTATCTCCTTATGAAACGGGCTGCAGGTTTCTGAGCACGCCGAGGCGATACGCCTGGATTGCCGGGAGCAGCCCCGTGATAATTCCGAGGACGACAGCCGCCGGGACGGCCAGCACGTCGGCGAGCGAGACGTGGAGCGCCGAAAGCATTACACCGGTCTCGGCCCTTATCATCTCGACCCCGACCGACAGCATTGCGTGCGCGGCCAGGACTCCGCAGACGGACCCCACGAGCGCGATTGCGGAGGCCTCGGCGAGGGTCAGGGTGAACACGGTCGCGCGCGTCGCGCCGAGGGCGCGCATGAGCGCGATGTTGCGCCTGCGCTCGCGCAGCGCCCAGTACATCGACACGAAAAGGAACAGCACGGCCATGGCAATGACGAGGAGCGAAATGCCGGTCAGAACCTTGGTCACCCACCCGATAATCGAGAACAGCTTGGGCAGGACCTCGTTGGGCACGACGAGCTGCGCGTCCTTGCTCTGGTCCAGCTCGTACTTCAGCGAGTGTATGTCGGGGTGCATCATGGTTTTGCCGCCGACCTCGATTTGCTGCATCTTGAGCAGGGCGCCGCTTACTGTGCGGAGCTTCTCGTCGGTCGCCATGGCGGCGGATTTTTCGCTGTGGCCCTCGAGCCCGTAGACCGTGGCGAGCGGTATGTAAACGGCATAGTCGTACGGCGTGCCCGTGGGCGCCATGATGCCGACGAACGCGATTTCCTCCCTGTGGACGGGCGCGCCGGTGCGCAGGCCGCAGACGGGATTGAAGCGGTCGCCCAGTTGGACGCCGAGCGCTTTGGCGACCTCCGCGCCCGCCACCGCCTCGAGCGGCTTCTCGAACACGCGGCCGGCCCCGCCGTCATCGGTCCTGAACGAGAACTTCTTGCCCGGCTCGTATTCGAACTCGCCGAAGAATTCCTTTTCTATCGCGTTGACGTGGAAATCGCCGAAGGAGTGCCCCTTGACGAACGACACGGTGTCCGCGACGATGTGGCTTTTCTCGACCTCCTTGACAAGCGACCACCGCACCTCTCCGGGCATGTCCTCGAGGTTGTAGATGGCGGAGAGCACGATCTGGAGCGGCGAGCCCTTGGGCGCGAGGATTGCATCCACCCCGCCGCCGGTCGAGCCGAACTTCTCCTCCGTCTGCACCTGCAGGTTGTAGACCGTGACGAGCAGGGCGGTGCCTATGGCGATGCTGAAGGCCGCCAGCAGCGTGCTCATCAGGTGCTGGCGCAGGCTCTTTATTACAATCTTGAAGAAACTCACGAGGCACCTCCCGCCCCGCCGAAGGCGCCGTTGATTTCGAGAAAAGGCACGCGCTTCTCGAATGCGCCGACCACTTCCTTCTCGTGGCTGACCACGATTAGGCCGACGCCGCGCTCTGCCGCAGTCTCCTTAAGCAGCTTTATGACCTCGGTTGAGTTGCGCGGGTCGAGCGAGCCTGTCGGCTCGTCGGCGAGGACGAGATCGGGCCTGTTGGCGAGCGCCCTCGCGACAGCGACGCGCTGCTGCTCGCCAATGGACAACTGCGAGGGATAGTGGTGCATCCGGTCGGACAGGCCCACCCGGTCGATAAGCTCGCGCGCGAGGCCGGGGTCCGGCTTCTTGCGGGAGAACTTCATTGAAAGGAGTATGTTCTCGAGGGCGGTGAAGCCCTGCAGCAGGTTGAAGTTCTGGAATATGTATCCGAGATGCGCCGCCCGGAACCTGTCGCGCGCCGCCTCGCCTGTGCCGTCCAGGCGCTTGCCGCAGACCTCCACGCTCCCCTCGGCCGGCACGAGCAGCCCCGCGATTATGTTAAGCAGTGTGGTCTTGCCGCAGCCGGAAGGGCCCGACACGGCGACGCGCTCGCCCTTTTCAAGCCGCCATTCGGCGATATCGAGCACTTCAAGGCTGCCTGTGCCCGATTTGTATGAGTACTTCACTCCGTTCAGGCTGACTGTCATTATGCGCTCGCTAACATGGTTGCAGTATTAGAGGCGAATCGGACCGCCCGTATTATAACGGGGGAGTCATGCGGCGGGAAGGGGAGGCGCCCTGCTTAAAAGGCAGGGGCAGGGCCCGGAGCGTACCTGAACACGGTTCTCCGGCGTCGAACAGGCAACAAATATCCATTCGAAAAAGCTCTGTTCCTTCGGAACAGGCGTCCTGTACTGCATGGACAGCATGTTACATATGCTGCAGCGGCTCGCGGAGTCACAGAATTCATGGTTGTGCTCGGGCGGCTTTTTCGAGAAGAGTGTGCGCGTCGAGTTTCTTTCGGCGGCGCAGAAGCCGCAGCAGCACCAGCATGTACAGCGCGGATTTCTCATTTTCGCGGCGCGGCAGGCCGGGCAATCCTCGTGATAGGAATGGGCGCAGTAGAGATGCAGGGGCGTTGCGACGAACGGCATGACCCATGCGGCGAATGCCACGGCGGCTGCGAGAATCTTCGAATACGCGGTTGTCATGAAAACGCTCCCGGTGCCAGTATACGATATTCCGGCCCCGCGGGCAAGCGTTTCGCCGGAGTTCTTCGTGGTTTGAAGCATGCCGGGAATCGGGGATGGCTCGGTTCAGAAGGGGAGGAACTTGAAGATTCCCACGAAGTATTCGGCTATGCCTATTCCGAGAACGAGGAGGACGAGTATAACTACGATTATAATGGTCGTCAGCACGGCTTTGTGGCGGCGTTCCTGGTCGCGCTGTTGCTTGCGCTCTTCGCGCTCGCGCATATCATGAAGCTCTTTCCTGCGCTCCTCGTCCGCCTGCTGCATCAGCCACTCGACGTTCTGTATCTGGTTCTTGAGCTTGCTCACGCTGATCTCGAGGTTCAGCGAGGGGTCATCCTCGATGACTTTCACGGCCTGCTGGTAGATTCTAATGGCTTTCTGGGGGGCTTTCATCTGCTCGTATGCCAGGCCTATCTGGTAGCGGGCGTAAATGTTTTCGTATTCGACCTTTATGGCTTTCTGATAGGCCTCTATGGCGCCGCGGAAGTCGCCGGTTTTCATGCGGGCGTCACCGAGCCCGCACCAGGCCTCGGGGTTGTCTGGCGCTATCTGGCTGAGTTCGGCGAAGAGCATGACGGCCTTCTCAAAGTCGCCTGACTCGACGGCCTTGACGGCCTTGTCGCGCATGGTGACGGCGAGCGCGTCCATGCCTTCCGGAAGCTCCTCGGCATCGACGCGGATGGGCACTTCCTCCGCGCCGTGTTCTTCTGCCTGCTCCCCGCTTTCGTCGGAAGGAGGCTTGATGGCCGTCATTATCCTGCTCGAGAGAGGCCTTTCCACGGCGTCCCTTGCCGCATCGTAGAACTCCTGGACGCTCTGGTAGCGCATGCGGGGGTCCAGGTCGAGGCCTTTCTTAATAACCCGGAACAGCCTGGGTGGAATGCCTGCAATCGGGTCGGGGTCGGGCCTGTCGGACGAGGCCGCTATCACGGCAGAGTTGAATGGAGGGTTGCCGGAAAGGAGCATGTATGTCGTTGCCGCGAGCGAGTATATGTCGCTGAGCACGGAGAGCTTCTTTCCCCTGAGCTGCTCGGCGGACATGTAGCTCGGCGTGCCGCGGACGGTGTGCTGGCTGATTGCGAGCATGGAATCCTCGAGCCTGCGCGCAATCCCGAAGTCCGCTACTTTCACCAGGCCGTTTTCCGTTACCATGAGGTTGGAGGGCTTCAGGTCGCCGTGGATGACTCCGAGAGTATGGGCGTAGCCGATGGCCTCGCAAATCGGCCTGAGCCACTCGATTACCTGTTTGGGCGGGAACCTGCCTTCGGACACTTCGTTTATGAGCTGGTAGAGATTCTTGCCGGGGACGAATTCCATGACTATGAACTTGATTTCGCCGCTGGCGTCGAAGCTGTAGACTCGCACGATGTTCTGGTGCGTGAGCTGGATGGCGATTTTCGCCTCGTCGCGCAGATGCTTGATAAGGCGGGGGTCGTCTGCGAGCGTGGGCGGCACTACCTTGAGCGCGACGTCCAGGTCGAGTTCGAGGTCTCGCGCGAGGAAAATCTCCGCCATGCCGCCGCGGGCAATCCGGCTGGCAATCACGTAGCGCTCGTTGAGCGTCTGCCCCGTATTCACCTGGGCGGGCGCAACGGGATACTCCTCGGTGAGCTGCAGTTCCGCGTCGAGCATGGAGCCGCAGTGTTTGCACATTTTAGCGGCGGCGAGTATCTCCTCCGCGCAGAACGGGCATCTTTTGGTGAGTTCTTTGTGCTCTTCTTCGCCCATGCGCCCTTCTACTCAGGAAATTTCCTGCTTTTCATCACGAATATATGGGGAAAGCCGATAGTTTTCAAGCAAAATGCATGAGTGTGGAATATTAGCGGCGGATGCCTCTCCGTGGTCCTTCGCGAACCGCGTGGCAGCGAGACTTGACAAGGGCGGGGAGGCAGGTTAGCATTGCGGCCGGCCGATTGCCGGCGCTTCGGCGGAGGGACAGAGCAATGGATTTCGTCAAGATAGACGCCTTCGACCTAGATGATGCCTGGTTTCAGTGCCTCAACGCGATAATAGACCGCGGGCACGTCTACGAGATAACGCGCGGCTCCTACAAGGGCCAGAAGCGCCTCGAGTTCGACATGGTCTTCATACAGGCGAAGAACCCCGGGCACCAGATTATCCCGCTGATACCCGAGGGCATGTCCATCCCGCCGCCGACTTCCATGGAGTACATAGAGCAGTACATGACCTATATCCTGACGAACGAGAAGACATCGCACGAGGATTACACTTACGGCGAGCGCCTGGTGGAGCCTGTCGCCCGCACGAAGGACGGTGAGGAACTCCCGCTGGAAGTGAACCAGGTCTTCGCCGTGATTGACATGTACAGGAACGAGGGCTTCGGCACGAACCAGGCCTGCATGGAAATCGGCATGCCTTCCGACATCGCGCTGGGCGACCCGCCGTGCCTGCGATTGATTGACACCCGCATCCGCTACGGCAAGCTGCACTTCTTCTGTTACTTCCGTTCGTGGGACCTCTGGGGCGGCATGCCGTCCAACCTCGGCGCGATTCAGAAGCTCAAGGAGTGGATGGCCGGGGAGGTGGGGGTGGAGGATGGCGAACTCATGGCGTGCTCCAAGGGCCTGCATCTCTACGACCACTGCTGGAGCTACGCCGAGGCCAGAACGGGCAAGAAGATAACGCTTGAAAACCGCCCCATTGCGAAGCCGTAGCCGGATTGTCCCGGGGATTGCCGTGCATCATAAATCTTCGAACGCTGCTGCGCTTTCGGAACGCGATGGGCTGCTTGCCGAGGTGAGCCGGTGCGTCAGGTGCGCCCGGTGCAAGGAAGTCTGCCCGGCGTACCGCGCGACTCGCGACGAGCGCAAGGTCGCCCGCGGGCGTTTGATGGTGCTCGAGCGGATGCTTTCCGGGAAGCTGGCGCCTTCGGACGGAGTGCGCGAGGTGCTCGACGCCTGCCTGAAATGCCACCAGTGCGCGGCAATATGCCCCGTGGGCATTGACACTGTCGGGCTGTTCCGCCGGGGACAGGCTCTCGTGCCCAGGCGGGGGCTGCGCTCGCTTCTCACGCGGCTGGTCTTTCGCCTGATAGTGCCAAGGCGGGGTTTGTATAACTTTTTCATGCGTGCCATGCGGTTGCTTCAGAAATTCATGCCGGGGACGGGTTCGGGCCTTCGCCATCTTCCTCTTGCGTTCGAGGGCCGAAGAAAAGTCCCGCAGCTCGCGCGAAAGCCCGCTCTCAAGGTCTTGCCGGAAGCAAGCGGGTCGGGGCCGAGAGTTGCCCTGTTCCTGGGCTGCCTGCAGAACTACGTCTTCGCCCGGACCGCGGACAATGCCGTGGAAATGCTGAAGAAGGCCGGGTACGAGGTAGTCGTGCCCCGGAAGCAGGTCTGCTGCGGTCTTGCGGCGCTCTATCTCGGCGATGACGGGGCGGCCGCCGCCCTTGCGAGGCGCAACGCGGCGGTCTTTCGCGGGGCCCGGCCCCGGTACATAGTGACGGCGTGCGCCACGTGCGCTACGATGCTCAAGAAGGAATATCCCGGCCTGCTGGGGCCGGACTGGGCGGCGGGCGCGCGGGTCATGGAGATATGCGAATTTCTCTCGGAACGGGGATACGAGCCGGAAGGCCGCGGCGGGCCGGTGGCATACCACGACCCGTGTCACATGCGCCATGCCCAGGGCGTGGTCGAGGAGCCGAGGCGCCTGCTGCGCGCGGTGGCAGAGCTTCGCGAGCCGGGCGAGGAGGGCCGCTGCTGCGGCGGGGGCGGGACTTTCTCGATTTTCCACTACGGGCTGTCGCGCGAAATCGGGGCGACGCAGGCGAGGCTCCTGGAGGAGACCGGGGCGAAGACGGTCGCCACGACGTGCCCGGGCTGCATGGTCCAGCTCACCGATATTCTTGAACAGGGGATTGAAGTTTGCCACGTAATAGATTATCTTGCAGAGGCAGGCGAGCGGTCGAACGAGGCCGAAGGAAGGGATTTTGTTGCAGCAGTGTCGTCTGCAACGGCGTCTTAAATGCTGGAGCGAAACGCCGCAACGTCGCTGTGGAGGTTCGATATGCGTAGAGCCGGTTTTACCCTGATTGAGCTTCTCATTGTCATAGCCATACTGGGCATCCTGGCGGGGCTGGTGCTTGTCGCAATCACCAACGCCAACAAGAAGGCCCAGATAGCTGTGGTCAAGACGACGATTGACAACCTGCGCACAGCGCTCGCGTCTTATTACGACGACGTCCTCTACTACCCGGCGGGCGAGCCGGCGGGCGACGAGGGCAACGCAAACATGGTGGCGGCCCTGTTCGAAGAAAACGAGGTGCAGGGAGGCAGGGGCGGCCCCAACTCGCCGTATTTCGACTTCAAGGAGGGCGACCTGAAGGACTCCGGAGGCGGCAAGGTGCTTGTCGATACATGGGGCAAACCGTACAGGTACAGGTGCGCGCGCGACGAGAACGGCAACGTGAAAGATGGCATTCACAACAAGGCCTCGTACGACCTGTGGTCGTGCGGGCCGAACATGCAGGATGACAACGGAGAAGACGACAAGAAGGAAAAGGACGACATTTGCAACTGGCGATAACACGAGGCGCGACATGTCTGATGCGAACGACAGACCGAATGCGAAAAATCATTCCCGGGCGGGCTTCACGCTGATAGAGGTGCTGACCGTCGTGGGCATCATCGGCCTTCTGATAGCCGCGATAGTCGTCGTCACCGGCGGCGCGGCCGAGAAGGCGGCGGCAAAGGGCACGCAGGGCATTCTCAACAGGCTCGCCATGGCCCTCGAGAGCTATCACAGCGAGTTCCAGGCGTACCCTCCTGACGGCTACGACGAGCCCGTCGTGGCGCCCAACGGCCAGAAGCTGCAGGGAAGCGCCTGCCTGACGTACTTCCTCGCCTGGATGTATCCGGACGGCTCGGGCGGATTCGAGCGCTTCACGCTGAAGAAACCTGACTACAGCGACACGGACAACATTAAAATGGTCGATGTCCATAAGGGCGTTCCGTTTATCGAAGAGGTCAAGACGAACGAGGAGCTTAACCGCTCCGGGGAGTTCGTTGACAAGTTCGGTATGCAGAAGGGCAATCCGCTGTTCTACGACAATACCGAGATAGTCAACGGGAAGTCTCTGTACACTTCGAGGCCTCAGCCCATGGAGGGCGGCGGGAAAGACCCCGACCCGCGCGAAGCGAAGAACAAGGGCAAGCCGTTCTTCAGGGACGGGTATGACCTGTGGTCCACGGGCCCGGACGGCGGCACGGAAGAGACCAAGGCGGACGACGACATGGTCAGCGGGCGCAATTAGGACGCCTCGGGGCGGGGCGCACACGGATACCGGAGGAGAGATGAAGGGATTCAGCAGAGCGTTCACTCTCGTGGAGCTGCTCGTGGTAATCTCGATAATCGCGATTCTCGTGAGCATAGCGGTTCCCGCGCTTACCCTCGTAGCCAGCAGCAAGCGCCTTCAGAACGCGGGCAGGACGATGCAGTCGGCCCTGAACGACGCGCGCAGGCTTTCCATTACGAAGCGCAGGCACCACAAGGTGATATTCGCGACGTCGGGGCTCAAGGTTTACGACATAGAGGGGAAATGCTACGTCGGCGAGAAGCTGACGCTTGACAGGGGAATACAGTACATTCTCGGCTTCCGCCACCACAGCGAGCCTTTCAACGACAGCGCGGAGGACGAAGACAATCCCTCCGCCGAGGCGGTCAACGAATATTCGATAGAGTTCCGCAACGACGGCTCTATCATCTTCGACCCCTACACCAGTATTTCCCGCAGCCTGTACGAGGAGGTCGGCAACGACGAGGCCGACATCATAATCAAGCAGGTGGGCGAGAAGAAGCACTGCTACGTGGACATAGACCCGGCCTCGGGCCGGGCCGCGATAAAGCTCGAGGAGCCCGGAGCCGGCAAGTAGAACCCTGGGGGCATCCATGCAGAAAAACAGAGGTTTCACGATAGTCGAGATACTCATAGCCATGACCGTCCTGTCGGTGGGCCTTCTCGGGATACTCGCAGTATTTCCGGCCGGCATCAAGAAGACGGCCGAGGTCGTGCAAGACACGTACTCAGCGATGATAACCGAGAGCGTGCGCAACGCCGTGGAACTCGGGCTGCAGCATGCCCGCATCGACGACGGGGGAGACAAGGGCTTCATCTATACTGGCGAGGGCGTGCAGGCGCTGCTCGACGAGGAGGGCGGCACGCTTCCCATTGACATAACGACCCTGGATGGAAACGGACCGAGCATAGACAAGACCGCCGACTACTGGGTGAAGCTGCCCTACGACTCGGACAAGGTGTTCCTGTACCCCCGCCCCGACCCCACCTCGTACGAAATGGGACCCGACACTGCACTGAACCAGCCCCCCGTGCAGAGGGTTTTTCCCTGCGGGACTGACATTCTCAAAATTGCCAGGGACCCGGGACTTTCCACGATAGAGCGCGAAGAGGCGCTCAGGGATGTCTACCAGCAGTACTCTTACGCCTTTACGCTGAAGGAAGCCAAGGCGGCGGACCCGACCGGCCATTCACTCTACGAGCTTACAATCCTGATTTACAGGAATTTCCCCGTAAGATTCTTCAGGGATGGAAACGACGCCGCCGGGTATCAGGACAGGAACCACCAGTACGTCAAGAAATTCAAGACCTACGTAACGTATTAACAAGTAAAGAAAAAGCCTGCCCGAACGACAGCGGGCAGGCTTTTATTATGCGGCAGTCCCGGCTACTTTTCCTTCTTGCGCTTCTCGAGCGTGAAGCTGAGGATGAGTATCGTGTCTTTGGGCTTCTGGCCGATTACCGGTAACTTTTCTATCTTATGAGCGACATCCAGTCCTTCTATGACGTGGCCGAAAAGAGTGTACAGGCCATCAAGTCCAGCCACATTCTCGGCGCGGCTCAGCGTGATGAAAAACTGGCAGTCGTTCGAGTTAACGTCATCGCCTCTTCTTGCCATGCCTACCGCCCCGTCGTCGAACTGCCTGTTGCTGAACTCGCCCGGGATGTTCTGTCCCGTGCCGCCCCTGCCCGTGCCGGCCGGGTCGCCGCCCTGGATGCAGAATCCCGGCACGACGCGATGGAAAGTCAGCCCGTTGTAGAAGCGCCTTTTAATAAGTTCCTTTATTCTCGCAACCGTCTTCGGCGCGCTGTCGGGATAGAACTCGATGACGATTTTTCCGAATTCTGTTTCGATGACGCCGACTTCGATTTCCTGCGGTTCTTCCTTTTCCGTCTCTTTTGATGTTTCCTTCTCGGGTTCCGGCGTATCCACCTTCGCCGTCTCCTTCTCGGGCTTCTCCTGCGGGGCCTTGGCGCATCCGAACACGACCAGGGCGCAGAGTGCGAGTACTGTTAAGCAGAGCCTTGACATAAAAATCCTCCCGTCACGGTCCCTTTTTCTCCTTGTTCCTTATGACGACGCTTTCCATGAAGACCGCCTGGACAGGCTTGTAAAGCGCATCCACGGGCACGCGCCCGATTCTGCGCACCGTATCCATGCCGTCGATAATCCGCCCGAAGACGGTGTATTTCCCGTCGAGGTGGCGCATCGGCGCGAGGCAGATGTAGAACTGGCTGCCCGCGCTGTCGGGGTCGTGGTCTTCCCTTGCCATGCCTACTATGCCGGGCATGTGCTCGCGTTCGCTGAACTCGGCTCTTATGCGGTAGCCGGGGCCGCCGAACCCGTCGCCCTTCGGGCACCCGGCCTGGATGACCTTGTCTTCGACCACGCGGTGGAACGTCAGCCCGTCGTAGAAGCCGCTTCGGGCGAGCTTGATGAAGTTCCAGACGTGGTTGGGTGCATCCCCGGGGAAGAACTCGATTACGATGTTCCCGTAGGTCGTCTCGATTACCGCGACCTTCTGTTTCATCTCGGGGACGGAAAGCCTTCTCGAAGAGCCCGCGCATGCGGAGCAGAAAAGCAGCGCGAATGCAACCATAGCGAATGCGAGAATCAGTCTCAACCGCAGCACGTGCGCCCCGCAGGGAATAAGGCTATTCCTTTATCGTAATCTTGCTTATGGTAATCCTGTTTACCGGCTTGCCGCTGACCGTCTGGACGGTCGCGATGGTCTTGGCGACCATGAGGCCGCTCTTGACCTTTCCGAAGATGGCGTGTTCGCCGTCGCGCTCCTTGAGGCTGCTTACCGCTATGTAGAAGGCCGCGCCTATCTTCTTGGCGGACGAGCCTTTGGCCATCGCGACGGTTCCGGTCTCGTTCTTGAGGTCGCAGAAATCCGCCTCGATTTCGGCGGGCAGCTTCTTGCTCTTGTCGGGCGCGCACTGGACGAGCTTGCCCTTTTCGACGTAGTCGAACGTCGAGCCGTTGTAGATACCGGCCTTGGCCTGCTTGATGAAGTGCTCGCAGGTCTTCGGCGCCTTGTCGAGCAGAAGCTCTATTTCGATTCGACCCATGTCCGTATCGAGCACGGCGACTACCGCCGAACTCTTCGGCTTTGCTTCCTTCTTTTCCTCTTTCTTCTCTTCTTCCCCGTCTTCGTCGAAGTCGGTGATGCCGGACTCTTTCTTTCCGCTCTCGATGCGGTCGATTATCTCCTGCGCCTTCTTGGCGAGCGCGCAGTCCTTGTTCATCCTGACGACCTTCTTGAGGGTCTTGACTGCGTCTGCATCCTTGCCCTTTTCTTCCTCTTTTGCGGCTTTTTCGATGAGGTCCTCTGCGTCCTTGACCTCCTGGTCGTCGAGCGGGTCGTATTTCTTGATGGCCCCGACGATGACCTGCCCGATTTCCCGTTTCACCGCCGCGGGGTCCGCCTTTTCCCACAGCTTCACCGGCTTGAGGTCCGGCCCCGCCACGACGACGATGGGCAGCGTCTTCGCGGAGCCTATGAGCTTGGACATGGCGCCCCTGTTCTTGTCGTCCGCCACGGACAGCTTTTCCTCCGTACCCTTCTTGGTGAGTTCGACCTGCAGCAGGACCAGGTACTTGAGAATCCTGGAGAGCTTCTTGTCTGCCATGACGGAGGAGCCTGCGCCCATGAACTGGCTGTCGCCCTGCTGGGCGAAGACTGCCACAATGGGCCGCCACGTCTTCTTTGCCAGCTCTTCCGCCTCCGGCCAGAGCTTGTGAACCTTGCCGTCCTGGGCTGACAGGATGCCGCAACACAGCGCTACCAGGGCGGCCATACCAACGACGAGGAGCTTCTTCATGGCCGAACTCCTTTCCCTGATGCAGCCTTGAGCAAGGCTGTCACCCGTTCATTTCCTCGGTGACGTACTTGTCTATTCTCTCCATCTCGCCGACGACGATGTCGATGAATTCGAGGCCAATGTCGTATCTTCGAAGGGCCTCGACTTCCTCGACGCGCACGACCCTTGCGATGAAGTCGAGCTGTTCCGTCTCGCCGGGCAGAGTGAATCGGGCGAGCACGTAGGAGGACACTTCCAGGGGACGCTCGAGTGCCACCAGCAGCCCGCCGGCGCTGACGTTTTGCGTCTCCGCGCTCTGGGGCACCGTCTTGCCCTTTCCCGGGTCATAGGTCGCAATCTCGACCTTGACGCGCGTATCGAGACGGTTGTATCTCCTTTTTTCCAGTCCCCCGTAGGCCACTGCCTGTCCTCCTCAGTTTTTATCGCACCTGCCGCTTCAAGCAAATAGCCGGGATATGCGGTCCATGGTGCTGTGCTCCCGGCAACTGGTGAGATTATAGAATTTTTCCGATGACCGTGTCAAAGAAAAAGCTTCGTCCGCAAGGGAGGATTGAGGCCGCGCTGCTGGGCCGGTCGATTTGGCTTGACAGGGCGCGGCGGCGCATGTAGCATCCCGGGCGCCGCGGGAGTTGTAAGGCGCCTGGTGGGCCTCCTGGATTTCAAATCCAGTGCGGGGCGTTTGTAGCGTCCCGGGTGGGTTCGATTCCCATCAACTCCCGCCATTTATTCGGCGCGGGAAGCCTTAAAGGCCGTAGAGCAGGGCATTGCGCCGCGTCTCAATCCGGCCGTTCAATATTCGTCAACGCGCTATTTTCAGCCTTCGAGTCTTCGCGAGCACCAGCAGAACAACGCAGGCGCAAAT
Source organism: uncultured Planctomycetota bacterium (assembly GCA_964641955.1). Taxonomy (GTDB): domain Bacteria; phylum Planctomycetota; class SKW154; order SKW154; family DAOVDS01; genus CAZXNM01. The sequence goes on along the minus strand of CAZXNM010000001.1, from coordinate 419,286 downwards.
TACCGGGAGTGCTATCCAGACAGTGAGGATGCACAGGAGCGCCGCGATTCCGAGCACGGCGCTTTCGCTCGCCTGCTGTGACAGATCCCGCCTGCCAAAGAAAGACAACCCGAGCAGGAACGCTACCGCGAGAAGCAGCAGCAGCGAAGCGAGCCTCACGAACGCATAGATTCTCGCGTAGGCACGGGTGTCACTGGAGCTGAGAATGAGCACGGGGTCGGTGCCGAGTTTCTTGAAGCTAAGCGTCGTACCCGCCCTGGGCAGGCGGATTTGAGGCGGCAGGAAGCCTTGCGCCCGCGCGCCGTGCTCCCCGGCCCGGCCCGCGGCCTCCGCGTCTTTCCAGTCGTAGCCATCCCCATACTTGCCCCGGGCGGCCCGGGAGTACCTGTAATATATTTCGAGCGTGAGTGTGTTGATGGCGGTCGCATACACGCGCCCGCCTATCTTGCCCCACTTGCCCACGGGGTCCCAGGAGCCGTCCGCGCAGCCGCCCACGCGCTGGTTGTTCAGTAGCGCCCTCTTCATGGCCTCGTTCCACCTGTGCCAGTTCGTGCCGCCGTACTGGAACATGGCGTAGGTCCCGTAGTACCAGTAGTACATGTCCACAGTAGTGTTCGAGGGCTTGTTCCACCTCGGCAGGTTGGCCATGAGAATGTCCACGCCCTTGAGAATCTGCGGGTCGCGTCTCGACTGGCCGCAGAAGATACGGCATAGAACGGCGACCGCTGTCATCGTGGGCAGCTTGGCATAGTGCTCGTTCACGCCGCGAATCACCGAGCCGTCGTCGCCGGGCCTCATGTAGCCGGTCTTGCCGGCGCCGTCGGTGACTCTGTCGAACCAGTTGACCGCGCCATCGAACATGGACTGCTCCACGTTGAGCCTCGCGGCCTTCGCCGCCTTCAGCGCCATGACCATCCAGCCTGTGACGGACGTGTCGTTCCTGCCGCTTCGCGGCTGGTATTTCCAGCCGAAGCCTGAGTTCTGGGCGCTGCGTATGAAATCAATTGCCCGCTGTGCAGGTCCCTGAAGTTTGTAATCCCTGGTAACGGCAAACGCCTCGCAGAGTGCGCAGGCGGCTATTGCGTGGTTGTATATCCACGAATCGACGGCCCTCGCGCCGAAGGAGCCGTCTGGCTGCTGCTGATGCACGAGCCAGTTCAGCGCTCTTTCCACGGTTTTTTTGAACATGCCCACGCGGTGGGTCTGGCCGTTCCCCAGGAATGCGAGGAGCGAAAGCCCGGTCAGGGCGACGTCGTACTGCCCGGCGCCGCGACCGCTGCAGGCGACTCCCTGCCTGCCGTCGCAGTTCCTGCTGAACCCGTCGCCGTCCCATTTCCCGTCCGGGTCCTGGTGGAAGTGCAGCCATCGGAGCGAAACGGAAACGGCGGACTCCGTGCCCGGCGAGCCGCCCTCGCGGGCAAGCGAGCCCTTGCCCCAGCGCTGGCCGTATGCGCCGGCGCGCCCACCGCCTATGCCGTAGGCATCAATGCAGCTTGTAGAATCGAGATTCTTGTTGGAGAGGCGGTCCAGCTCCGAAAGCTCCAGGCGAGCCTTTTCTTCCTGGACGATTTGCTCGCGCACTCTTTTCTGAGCCTTTTCGAGAAACTCTTCGGCCTGGCTGGCCTGCTCGGCCTGCGGGGTGACAAGCTGCTGCTGCCGGGTGCGCTGTTCGGCGGCCTGTTGCGCCTGCTTCGCCTTCTCGTCCTGCACGCGGGAGATGTTCTTTGTAAGCGCAAGCTGCGCCTCCTTTAGCTTGGCGAAGTTGCGCTGGTACTGCTCCGTGAACTTGCCTGCCTTGACTTCCTCCTGGCCGGCGAGACTTTTTTGGTACGCTTCGGCGCGCTTGAGCTGTTCCTGCATAAGGTCGTTGAACTGCGAGATGTTGTCGGTGATTTGCTGGCGCTGCTCTTCGCTTTTGACGTCGTCGAGTTCGCGCGCAAGCCTCTGTGCCTCCTGGGCGTATGAAGTCACCTTCTCTACCTCGCGCACTGCTTCGATGACTTCTTCCATATTGCCGTCGCAGGAGTACTCGTACTCGCCGGGGGCGTAGACCGTCCAGAAGGTCTGACCGACGTTAATGTCAAGCGGTTTGGGCGGCTTGAGAGCCATGGTTCTGCCGAACCCGGGTTTGGAGTCCAGCTTGAGGCTGTAGAACACCTTGACGGTGTATGACAGCTCGCCTTTGCCGCGCTTCAGGAGCGGGAGGAGTATGGTTCCTCCGCCTCCACCCGCTGGCATTGCGGGCTTGGTGAGCCTGCCGGCGACTTCCGCCGACCAGAGCCGGGCACCTGCCGGGAGCTGGACCTTGAGGTACTGCCTGGTCCTGTTCTGGATTCGGTATGACACCTCGTTGAAAGTGAATCCCTGGCGGTTGATGACGGTCGAGATTTCGGCGATGTCTACAATCGCCTGGATATCCTTCTCTTCCTTGAGCCTCTGTATGGAGAAGGAATGCGAGTAGTCCTTGCCCGCGTCCCTGACCTTGTAGCCGTTGAGGAAAATGGCGCGCTTGAGCTGCAGCGCCGCGAGCAGAGGGATATGCTCCCTGTCGGCCGCGTCGAGGTTGCTCTTCTTGAGTTCGGTGACTTTCAGCCCCGAGCGGTTCTGGAGCATTATATACACCCGGGCGCTGTCAACGCTCTCGGGCACGATTCGCGGGAAGGCGAACACATTGCCGTCGCGGGCGATTTCCTCCCAGTTGACGGCGATGTGATACGAATCTGTCAGCTCCCTCTGCAGCTCTATGGTCCATACGGCCCGCGCTTCCTCTCCTTCGCCCTCCTTCTTCAGGATTTTCTGGCGCTCGAACGGCACGGTCATAACCACCTTTTCAGAGAGGCTGTAAGGCATTGAGAACGAGAATCTCCTGCACGGGGCCGACTTAATCTCGTATTTCAGGATGGTCGTGAACGCCACGACCTCGTCCTTGACGAGCGCGGAAGTCACGCAGTCGGCGCTAAGGCTCGGTAGAGGTTTTTCGACGCCGATTGTGCCGGAGTAATCCGTCCGTTTCCACGCGAAGGCGAGGCGCTTTGCGCCCTGTGGCAGCGCGCCGTCCTTCGGGTACGGGACCGACCTCACATCGACGGGGATAAGGTTCTGCGTCTTCCTGGTCGAGAGGGAGATTCCCTCATCGGACGAGGCCACGACGAAGCCTTCGGCGAACCTTGCGCCGGCGACGGTCACTGCGGGGAGATTCAGCTCAGTGAGGTCGTCGGGGGCGGTTCTGGAGCCCGAGACAGTAATGGAAATATCGCCCTGAATGCCTTTCGACAGGTGGACAACGACCAGCGTTTCCCCCGCGTTCTCCTTCACGAGTTTGGATGTCATCCCATTGCAGGCAACATCTTCTATCTCGAACTCGCCGGGCACTCGCAATGTGATGTCATATACGGGCGCCTGCGCGACTTTGAGTTGAGCGACAGTCTTGAAGAAGAGCTTCTTTCTCGTTACGGCGACCTGCGAGTAGATATTGGTGCGCACGTCCGGCTTCTTCTCCGCCGTCGCGAAGGTCAGCTCGAGCGGCCGGGCGGAGTGCTCGAAGGCGGAGTGCAGCTCGTACCGGTCGCGCGTCTTCGCGGCGGAAGCCACCTGCACCAGGTTTCTGGTATGGGTTACGTTTCCCCTGAGCGTATCCGCGAGGAACACGGACACGCTTCCCGTCTCCCTGCGGGCGCCGGCGGTTTCGAGAAACGGCAGGCTTATTTTTCCCGTCTTCTCTCTGAGGATTCGCGCACCGTTCACCGTGAGATTAAGCTCTTCCTTCACGGGCTCGTAGAACAGGATTTCCAGCAGTCTCGCGCCGCCGGACTGGTCCAGTATGCGCCACGCCATAATCTCCCTTGGCGAGACCACCTGGTACACCTCGAAGTCCGCCGGCAGCTTGAACGAGAAGGAATCCTTCTGCTCGCCGGAGACCCGCAGGCTCGCGTCGCAGCGCGCGAGAACGAGCCTTTCGGACAGCCAGTGGTAGTGCGCGAGTTTCGCATCAATCGCCTGGAGCGTACTGGTCACGCGCGAAGATGGCGGGCCGTACGAGATTGAAATCGCGTTTGCAGCGCCGAGTGCGGCCCTGACCTGCGCGCCTTTTTCGGTTTTTGTTACTTCCTGCCCGCCGATTGCGCTTCTTACGATTACGTCCGTGTCCGGCCTGCCGCTTTTCACGGTCAGCAGCGCGCACGGGACCGGCCTGACGGGAAACTCGATGGAGCCGTTCACCTTCTCCGGGTCGAGCGGCAGGCTGAATTTCGCGCTGAATGTGTGGGCGCCGGACTCGGTAAGGACGAGGTAGTATCCGGAGGCGGTGGAGCGCAGCTTCGCGGCCGCTTCGCCGAGCTTCGCGTCGGTGAGCGCGATTCCGGGAAATCCGATGAATACCTCCGCCGCTTCACTGCGCAGGAGTTCCATCGACATCTCGACCGTGAAATCGGCCGAGTTGCCGAGGATGGTCGCGTTGTAGGTCGCGGAGCTTGCCGAGAACAGGCGCGGGGACTCCTCCGGCTTCTCCGGCAGCAGGCCCGCGCCCCGCAACAATTCCTCGTACCTTTTCACCGCGACGTGAACGCGCCCTTTCCCCGGGACCTTGGACAGGTCTTTCGGGTCGTAAGGGACTATCACTACGTCGGGTTCCGGCTCCTTGACGGGCTCGGGCTTTTTCGGAGGCTGCGGCCGGGGACGGAATTGGTCCTGCCTCGGCTCGGCGGGCGCTTCCTGCGCCTTTCCGGCCGGTGCCTGGCCTCCGCCTGCCGCTGCAGGCTCGGACTCGAATCCAAGCAGGAACAGCGCGAGAATTATCGCCACCGCTGTAACAGCCTTCCTGTAGTACTGCGCAAGCGCCGAGACTCCGAGGAACAGGATGCCCGCGACGATGCCGAAGACGGCGGCGTTGCAATAGACGGTGCGCTCGACTCCGGCGATGGAAGGCAAGAACGAAAAGATTGCAAGGCCGGTGAGCGCATAGAGCAGCTTGATTGCAAGCGGTTTCTTCCTGAGAAACACCGGGACCAGGAAGGCGCACAGCGTAATGACCAGGCATCCCGCAAAGGCTTGCTGGTGGCTTACGTAGTCGATGCTTATATTACCCCCACCGGAGAGCGAGTGGAAGGTGAGCGGCGTGCCCTCGGGCTGCAGATTGATTGACAGCGAGAGAAGGCCGCGCTGGCGCTCCTTCGCTTTGCGGATATCGTCAGCAAGCTCCGTAATCGCCCCGGAAGGCGCTTCCTCCTCTGGTGCTTCCTCTCCTGCTTTTGGCCGGCCCGCGAGCGGCGGTGCCGCTGGCTCTTTCGCCTCCTTATCCTGCGGAACAGGCCCGCGCCAGCGCTGACCGTATGCGCCCGCGCGACCCTCTGCCAGGCCGTAGTCAGCCTCCGGAGCTTTAGCACGGTCAAGATTCTTATTGCTCAGATTGTCGAACGATGTGCCGCGCGGAACATCTTTGGTGATTTCCACCTCCTCTTCCAGCAGCACTACAGGCTTCTCGACCATCACCTCCGCCTCGATTCGGGGAGTCTTGAACATGGCGCGCTTAAGCGTCGGGTCGTACTCCTGTTCGGCAAATTCGCGGGTTACTGAAATGGCCGGAGTTCCGCATGTTTCGGCACCGATTTCGGCACTGGGCTCGATGGAAAGTCCAGCGCTGTACATGGTCAGCAGCAGCAGGACGGACATAATTATCGCCACGGAGGCGATGGTGGCATATACAATGGCGCGCCTGTGCACTTTCGCGTGGAGAAGCTTCGCGTAGACGAGAGCGACCATCAGCGCGAGAACCGCGAGCAGCCACTCCCACGTATATTCCAGAAATGCGGGCTGGCGCAGCCTGGTCGTCTCGAGGATCATCTTGTCCTCGTCCGGCGTGTACCTGTAATCGGGCGGCAGGTACGTCATCCACTTCGACTGGAGCACGGGCAGGTTCTCGTCGAGCGCGGGCAGCGCCAGCTCGACCGTCCCGGAACCCGCCATCGGGGAATGGGCGCGCTGGTAGGTGGCCGAGATGTAGTAGGCGCTTTCGCCACCTTGAGCGGGCGGCGGCGCAGCAGTCAGCGGGACCATGACCAGGTTTGCGCGCCTGGCGGGCTTGACGGGTTCGAGCTTGTCAATAGTGCGGCCAAGCAGAACGGACCAGAGCTTCGCCCCTTCGGGCAGGCGGAATTCGAAGAACTGGTCGCCCGTGGAAGTAAGCTCGAAGAAGGCCCTGGTGCGCTCCACCCCGTCGGCGGAGTAGACAGTCTTGTAGAAGACGGCGGGCACGACCGTGTTCAGGACGGAAGCGAGCGGGCGCTTCGTCACTTTCAGCTTGAGGGAGTAGTCGGTCCCGATATACCTGAAGGCGTGAATTATTGACCTTCTGGGGATGTAGTATCTCTCCAGTGCGCTCTGACGGGGCAGGGCGGAAATGGGGATTTCTCTGAGGTTCCGGGACTCGGCCTGGATTTCTATTCCCATGCCGGCCTCGACGCCTATGAATCCGTCGCATCGCACGCCGGGGACGAGTATCTTCGGCGCGGCGAGTTCGGAGGCTTCCTTGCCCATCTTCAAATCGTGCGCAATGTAAAGCGAGTATTCACCGAGTACTTCCTTCTGGAGCGATATTCTCCAGCGGTCGCCATCGGGGTGCTTCAGGAGCGACTTCTCCTTTATGAAGCTGCCCCGGATGTCCACCGTCTCGCCCGTGCCCGCGGGGAGAATGAACTGGAACTCGCTCGCGGGCCTCTCGTCGAAGCGCATGGTAAGAAGCGACATCGCCTGGAACAGGCTTTCGTTGACCGCGAGGTAGGTTATGCATGCCGCCGAGACTCTCGGCTTCTTCATGCGCGCGGCCACCGTGCCGGAGTAGTCATCTTTCTTCACTTCGTACCCGAGAGTCGTCTTCCATGCGGCGATTCCGCGGTGCTCTATCTGGCTGACATCGAGGTCGGAAAGCCCGTCGATTTCCCTTCCCGATAGGCTCATTGCTTCTCTGGCGCGAAAGACGATTGTCCCGAGCCGCAGCTTCGCGTTCTTGGGCGTTATGCGGGGGACCGCGGCCTCCATCTCCTCCCAGCCCGGGCTGTCGGGTATCAGCCTCGCCGAGACGGAAACGGGCAGCACCGAGCCTTTTACAAGCCTGTGCCTGAGAAGGACCTCGATGACGTTCTCGCCGCCGGTCCGCGTCACGGTGTAGTCGTACCGGTCGGGCGCGAGGCCGGTCGCGACGGAAAGAATCTCCCACTGCGCCGGCATGCTCAGGCCGCACGAATAGAGCCCGCCCTCCTTCACCTCGAACGTGCAGAGGAAGTTCAGGCTCAGCATCGTGCGTTCGATGCTGACGAGCGTCGTCAGAAGCGAGGTTACGACGGGGCTTACGCGGGAGACCCTGAGCGCGAGAGACCACGACTGGGGCCAGCCCGTGAAGGCCTTGGCAGGCACCTTCTTCACGTCCGGAAAGCCCGGCTGCTTCGGAGTGACCTCGTTCAGGTTCTCGGAGGACTCGACCTCGAAGCTCACGCCGTCGTCGGCCATTACCTGCACGAGCGGCGTGTTTGCCAGGGCGCCGGGGATTTCGATGCGTGGCACTTCGACCCCGCCGTTCGCTGCAAGCTCGTTCTCAAGCGTAAGAGCAATGCCGGTATCTGTAAGCGGCTTGCGGAAGCTCACGGTCAGGAGCTTCGCCGAATCGCTCTCTTCTTCGGTCCAGCCGAGCATGTCGGTGCATCTGAGTTCGGTAATTCGATAGGCTTTCGGGACGCTGATTTTAAGGGATGGGATTTTCTGCCGGTACGCCTTGACGTCGAGGCGGCAGCGCGCCGTCACCAGTGACGGGGCGAGCCGGACGAGCAGCTCCGCGTCGGCAGTGATAAAGGGTTCGAGGTCTGTCTTCCGTTCCTCGGCCGCCATGTGGGCGAGGACGAAGTCCTTCCCGCCGGCGTGTATCACGACTGTCGTGGCGTCGCTTTCTTTCGAGTAGCTCGTCGTACAGAGGTCGGGCGAGACAGTCACGTGCGCCTTTCCGGGCATCGTCAGCGTCACAGTGGCGGACGGGGCAGGGGGAATGCGCAGGCCCAGGCTCCTGCCTCGCTTTTCCTTCTTCAGGGGGGCCGCGAAGGATAGTTCGAGCGTGTGCTTCGAGCCGGAGTGTCCGGGTGCGAGCAGCAGGGCGTAACCGTTCTCGGACAGGACGACCCTCGCCGGCTTCCCGTCCAGCCTGGCCGAAGTTATTCCGACCGCCCCGAACGGGAGAAAGAGCCGGGTGTAGCCCTTTGCGAGGCTGGTGAAGGTAAGCTGTCCGCTGAACCTGACCTGCTCCTCGCCGACCGTGCCGGAGTAGCTCGACGAGTGTATTACCGGCATCGAGAGCGAGGCGGGCGGTTTGTCGAACGCCTTTTTCCCGGCCTCTCTGAGCAGGCGCATGTACTCCTCGAATTCCAGCACGACGCCGTGCTTCTGGTTCTTGAGCGCTTTGTCGAGGTCTTCGAAAGGCACGTAAATGAATTTCTGCTTCCTTTTCGAGGCGGCCTCGTCATCCTGCCCGGCCGTTTCGCCGGCAGGCATCACGAGGCACACGATGGCCGCAAGGAGAATGGCGAGGTGCCTACGCATCGGAGCCACCTCCTTTCTCCTCATGCCCGGGCTGGTCCTGCGCCTTTTCTTGCGCATCCTGCGGCTCGGCGGCCGCGGCTTCCTGTTTCCCGGACCGGTTTTCCGGCGTGGGCCTGCGGGACGGCTTGAGACGGTTCAGCGACAAGAAGTACATGGCGACCCAGTAGATGCTTGCGACCAGCGAGCCGAAGAAAGCCGTGTTGAGGAACTCGCGCGCCCCTCCGGAGGCAAGCGTGGAGAGGACCATGAATACAACTATGGCGCCGATGCTGACCGCCGCTTTCGGGACGGGGACAAACCTGGCGAAGACGAGAAGACCCGCGACGGTAATGAGCAGGATAAGAATGTCCACGGCGTAAAACACGCCCTCCTTGAAGAAGGTTACGCTGGCAGTTCCGCCGGCGCCCTGCCTGACACATATCAGCTCCTTGCCCTCGCGGGAGAGTTTGACCGTAATCATGTCCCCGCCTTCGGCGAAGGCTTTGCAGATATGCTTGATTTCTTCGAGCACGGCGTAGTCGCTTCCTTCGTTGGACGGGGGCGGGAACAGCAGCTTCTTTCCCCAGAACCAGAGGCTTTCATCCTCGCCTTCGGTCCGAATCCTGCGCATGTTGCCGCCGAGTCCCGTGTACTTGAAGTCCTTGGGCATATAAAGCCGCATGGTGAGGCGCGAGAGGGGAATGTCATCCAGCGGGACTGGCGTCCCGGTCTCAATGCTTCCGCAGCAGGGCATCTCGCCGCCGCCAAGAGTCTTCTTGTAGGCTATCTCGACGTAGAATGAAGTCTGACCGGGCGCGGCCTCGGAAAGGTTCGCGACGACGTGCCGGGGTGTCTCGCCGCGCGTGCGCTTGGCTTCCTTGCGATTGATATAAAGGGCGAGAACCTCGCTGCCCTCGGGCATGATGAACGTCAGAAACTGCCTCCCTTTGCTCTGAACCAGGCATATCATCTTGCTGGTGGCCACAAGCTCCCTGGAGACCTCCGTCTCGACATGCATGTGGGTGATTATGGCGTCGAGGACCTTCTCGAATTCCTGCTTGAGGACCGAGAGCTTCAACTTGTACGGGTGCGAGACGTACTTGTACGACTCGTAGGGCGACTTGTCCATGAGCGCATCCGGAAGCTCCTTCACATCGATAAGCTCCAGCCCGGAGGTGTCCTTCACGCTCACAATGAGCGTTTCCTTCTTGTTCAGGGCGAAGTAGCCGTTCTCCTCGAAGATGTCAAGGACCGACAGCTCTGGAATCGTCACATCCGTCGATTTCTGCATTGATGAAGCGATTTTTATGTCATAGGAGACATTCAGCGTATACTCGCCCAGCATATCGCCCTGCAGTTGAACTTCCCACGTCGTCACGTTCTCTTCCATCGTGGACTTTTTTTCCTTGATGCCCGGACCTTCGATGTGGGCGTCCTCGCCGACCTTGTCGGCGATGGAGAACCGGAACTTCTTAATGCCCGCATGCTGAATTTTGTACCGGATGTTCGATTCCACCTTGACCAGGTCCTCCTCGAGAGAGAGGTGCGTCAGGACGGTCGCGGCGACCTTGGGCTTCTGCTTCTCTACGCTGAACTTCGCAGATAGCGGGTGGCGGTAGAACTGGAACCCGAGCTGCAGCGGCGAATCCTGCTCCGCCTCCAGGTCGGCCACCTTCGAGGCGTATTCCTCCACATCGACCGGCGTGAGCCCCGCACTCTCCTCCGTGACCACTTTCAGCCCGGTCTTGACGCCGATTCCTATGAAGCCCGACTCCACGGATGCATCCAATCCGCGGGCGAACGGGAGGTCCACCGGCTCGCGCGCGGACTTGCGCGCAAGCTGCAGAAGCAGCGGCATGGTAAACGAGCCTATCAGCCGCGTCTTGAAATCGACCTCCAGGACTTGCGTCTTCTCGCCTTGCGAAATCCTGAAATCCTTCACAAACACGGGGTCGCCTGCCTTCAGCACGATGTAGCCCCTGGGCAGTTCGATTCTGGTGGAAAAAACGCCGCGCTTCTCGACGGTGTACCTGAGCTGGGACGTAAGCGTGACGAATTCCGGCGTGATGGTGACCAGCGAGTCGTTGCGAAGCGTAATCTTGGGCTTTACCGCTGACACCCCTATGGAAATCGTATACGGGTGCCTGAGATACTTGAACGCGAGTTCGACGTCTCCGTCCCTGGCGACCGGCGGCAGGTCCGCCTCATCAACCTGGCTGACATTCTTCGTCGCTTTTGCTTCTATCCGGATGCCTTCTTCACCGCCGAGACCGAAGAACCCGGTCTCCCGCGCGGCGCCGACGACCTCCAGCTCGGGCACGTCGAAAGCACCCTCCGGCTTCTCGATTTCCTTTTCGGCGCGCAGCTTGAGCGCGTAGGACTTCTTCGCCTCCGTGAACAGGTCCACGCGAAGAGTGCGTCCTTCTTTCTCTTCTATTTCCCAGTTCTTGATGTCCGGGCCGTCAACGGACAGCAGCCTCCAGCCGGCGGGCAGCTTCACCTTCAACTGGTTCAGGCTTTGCAGAATCTCGTAGTCTATGCGCGCCTGTGCTGCAATGAGCCTCTCGCGGAACGTCACCCGCGTCGAGACTGTCGCAAAGAACAACCCCGCGAGCGGCGCAGCGATTTTCGCCTTGGGCTTGTAGATAATAGTAATTTTATCGGTGCTTCCCACGAACGCGAGCACCTGCGTCTTCTGGCCGTCCGGCGTGACTTTCTTCGTGGCGAGCAGCTTGGGCTCGATTTCGACCTCTACGTCGGGCTCGGGAATGGTTATCTGGAAGCGCGATACGGGCGTCCTCGGAACGCCGAAGCTCACGACCCGCTTGTCGGGCTTGCTCTCGACCTTCGCCGCGAGTTTGGCCTCCAGCGTGTGCGACCCCTTGCCCCTCAGAATGAGCAGGTAATCGTCCTTCCTGGCCTTCAGGAGCGCCTTGCCGCCATCGAGCCTGACCTGCTCCAGAGCTACGCCGGAGATTGCCAGCGGCAGCTCCATCCAGCCATCCTTGAGAACGTCAATAGAATAAGTCGATTTGATGCCGGCGACTTTCTGGTCCACGATACACTCGTACGACGCGGCTGTTACGAGCACCGGCACGGACGGCGCGGTGCTGGCCTCTTCGGCCTTCTTGGCCTTGTTCCAGAGCTTGATGAATTCCTCGTAGGGCATGAACACGCCCCGGCCCGTCTTCTCGAATACTTTCTCCAGGTCCTTGTACGGGATGTAAATGGTGTGTTCAGTCTCGGCTTTCCTGCCAGCCTCCGGCCGACCGTCCTGTGCGAGCGCGGCCTGGGCCGCCAGCAGCACGAGCAAGAACGCGAGAAGATGCAATCTCCTCATCATCGCCTCCTTCCAGGAAATGCAAGTTCGTGTCATTATCGATGCAGCCGACAGGTCGAAGCATTTATCACTTATAAAATGCTTTTCACCTGCTGGCTTACTGCAATTATATACTATGAGGTGCGGTTTCGGCAAACATCACCAAAATTACGCCGAACGGCATTATTTATTGATGGGGCGACCCCAGGTAATAAATTTCAGGCGGGGCAGGGGATGGTGCGGCGGGCTTCGAATCTGGTGCGATTACTGCGTGGCTTCAGGCTGTACGCTTGAATGCAGGGAAGGACTGTCCGGTGTTCCGAGAAGTTCCGAGAGGAATTTTTCTTTTTCTTCCTCGCTCATATCTTCGAGGAAATACCTGGCAAGCTCCTGAATGGTCTTGTTGTTGAAAGGCTTGACGACGTAGAACGACGCGCCCTTTTCGTAGCCCCTCTTTACATCTTTGCGCTGGCTCACGGCGGTAAGAACGATAACCGGGAGCCTGGCCAGCCTGCCATCCGCTTTCATGCGTTCCAGCACTTCCTCTCCCGTAAGCCGGGGCATCATCAGGTCGAGGAAAACCAAGTCGAATTCGCGCTGCGACATAAGGTCCAGGGCCTCCTGGCCGTCGGCTGCTTCGGTCACGGCATAGCCGCACTGTGCGAGCAGGATATTGAGCACGGTCCTGACATCGCTCTCGTCATCGACGATTAGTATCGATTTCTGCGTGGCTTTTGTGTCCTTCGTCTGTTGGTTATGCATGATATTTTCCTAAAGCAGAGCCTCGATTTTTTCTCTTTCCCGGGGAGACAGGTCCCCAATCAGGTAATTGACGATATTCAGGAAGGTTTGATTGACGAACGGTTTCGTCATGTAGTACGTCACTCCCTCCTCGTATCCCTTCCAGACATCCTTCTCCATCGCCTTCGCGGTCAGCATGACGATTGGCAGTTTCTCCGGACCGTTCCGGCGCATTTCCTTGAGCACCTCGTATCCGTCGCGCTTGGGCATCATAATGTCGAGCACGACGAGGTCGTAGCTGCTCTGGCGAAATTTCTCCAGGGCTTCGTCTCCGTCGCAGGCCATGTCCACATCGTACCCGCTTGATTCCAGCAGGCTTTCCACCACAATCCGGATGTCTGTCTCGTCATCAACCGCAAGAACTCTCTTAGGCATTCTTTTTCCCCACCAAGGTTGCGGCTTCCTGCAATCGTGTTATATCTGCTTGGCCGGCACTGTGAACCTGAAAGTGGTTCCCTTGCCGCACTGCGATTCAACCGATATATTTCCTCCCATTGCCTCGACCAGTGCCTTGCAGACGGCTAGGCCGACTCCGGTACCCTTGTAGCTGGCGCTCTCCCGTCTTTTCGCCTGGTAAAAACGGTCGAATAGATTATCAAGATGCTCCTCTGATATGCCTTCGCCGTTGTCCGAAATGGCTATCTCGACGAAATCGTCGCGGGCCTGTCTGGCGGAAACCGTGATAGCTGTCCCCTCCGGAGTATGCACGATGGCATTGTTGGTGAGGTTTGTGACGACCATGCCGAGCGAATCGGGGTCGGCATACGCTGTCAGCTTGGCAATGTCCAGCGTCACGGTCGATTTCCTGCCATCGGCCCTGGCTTTCATCAAATCCATTACCGGCTCAACGACTTCCATGATTGGCAGGAGCTTGGGAGTGAGCTTGTATCTTCCGGATTCCAGCCTGGACAGGGTAAGGACTTCCGTGGTGAACTGCGTGAGCCTTTCCACGTTCCGGGCCATCATTCCCACGAACTTCCTCTGCCTGGGGGAGATTTCCCCGAGAGAACCATCGAGAAGCATCTCGATGGTGGACCTCAGCGGAGTCATGGGTGTCCGGAGTTCGTGCGTAACGGTGGAGACGAATTCATCTTTCATGCGGTCAAGTTCTTGCAGCTTCTCGATGACCAGCTTCTGTGCTTCGAGTTCCCGGGCCGCTTCTTCTGCCTTGTTGTGTTCAGTAATGTCTCTGAAGATTCCTATAAGGTACTCCCTGTCATGCAGCCTGACGGGCGCCGAGTTCACATCCGCGTAGAAAACGCTTCCATCTTTCTTCTTGACCGGAATGCTCCTTGCCAGGGAATTTACGCCCCGAAGTTGCTTTTCGAATTTGTCCATAACAGACTTCAGGTCTTCCTCGGGATGGATGTTGCTGACGGTCAGCTTCCTTATCTCCTGTTCGGTATACCCGAGCATATTACAAATAGCCCTGTTTGCCATAAAGAGCTGATGGTTTTCTGCATCAGCAAGCAGAATCCCATCGGTAACATGGTCGAAGACGGCCCGGAATCTTTCTCGGGAGAGCCCGAGTTCTTCCTGGGCTTGTTTCAGCGCGGTGATGTCGGCCGTCACAAGCGTCACGGCCACTGCTTTATCGCGGTGCTTCACCGGCCCGACGCTTGTGAGGCACCACAGAGTCCCGCCTTCCGAACCCGCGGTCATTGTGTTTTCGAACGTGCAGGTGGCGCATGAGCTGAATGCCTCCTCAATCGCGCCTTTGGCCCGGGCGTGATACTCGGGTCCGATATAATCGAAGATGCTCGTGCCGATGATATCCTCGGGCCTGAAGCCCGGTACCGTGCGATTGATGAATTCGACTCTGCCTTCCCGGTCAACAATGAGAATGGTGTTGGGAGTGTTCTCTACGAGCGAACGAAACTTTTCTTCCGACCTCTTTAACGCGTCTTCAACTTCACTGCGCTTGGTGTTGGTCTCGAGACATTCTTCCAATTCCCCGTGCAGCTTTTCGACTGTCTTGACCAGTTCGGTTTTGCTCATCTTGGAGTAGTTCATTCGGTCACCTCCGCCGGGAAGCTTAAACAAGCCAGGCAAAACACAAGCGTTCTTCCCGTACCCAGTGAATCACGAACGAAGAAAATCAGAGCAAAGCCCGTATTGCTGGCGGTACCTGTATTTCGCAAACGTCAGGCAAATTTACGCACGCGGGCATAAAAATATTCACAGGCTGGAGCCCTCTGCAACTCCATCCAGTTCGAATTATCCCGGTGTTGCCCCTTTGCCGTTGCCTGCTCTGCTCCTCTTCTTCGTCAATTCCAGCAGTCTTCTCGGGAGGCGCGCACAGGATTACAAATCCCGATTAACCCGCTCAGACGGAAGAACTGCTGAACCATAGTTCTCTGAACACGGACCTCTCGACGGCGTTTCGCAGCGCATACAGGAGACGCCAGCCGGGTTCCGACTCGAGCACGACGTCGAAAATATTCTCTCCGGCCAGTTTCTGTGCAGTCTCCTTCTCGTCGGTGAGCGCGACGACTGTTGCATCGGGAAAAGACCTGACCACGTGCATGTATATTCCCGGAGAACCGTTGCATTCCAGAATCAAAACGGCTCTCGGCGCCGCCGACAGGCTTCTCGGCAAACTCCTCGGAGAGTCAACGTGAACGAATCGGACTTCTCCGAGACGTTTGTTCTTGCCGAACATCACTTCGAATGCTTTATAGTTGGGACCTGTGTGCACAACCGTGGGCAGGTATCTTTTCACTTGTCATCCCCCCTGTGTTTCGAGGTCCATAGGTGTTCTTGCATTTAATTGGATTTCTACCTATAAGCCAGCCAGTTCGCGGGCCAGCTCAACAATTGCTCCGACATTATCCTGAAAACCCGTCTCCTCAAGTTCTGCAATCCGTTCCTGCGCGGCGTTCTGGTCGAGGTTTTTATCCGGAGCAAGCCTCTGATACCAGTAGCACAAGAGAGGGAAAGCTTCCGATTTTCTCAACCGGAGCGGCGGCACGGAGAGCGTTTTCCACCTGCGCGTAACGGCCGACTCTAACTCCAGCTCAGAATTCCTGTTAAAAGAAGGTACTTCTACGGCGATGATAATCTTGCGGAATATGCTCGACAGATGTGGGTTCAGTTCCAGCTCAAGAGATGTGGTGCAGCGGTGAAAAACACATGCCGTGAGGGCATCCTCCATGGTGTGCATAATACGGCTTTCTCGCGCGAGGCAGTCGGAGTTCAACTGTCGGAAGGACTGGTCCGAACCATGGAATCGCATGTGAAGAGCCCGGGCGAAGGCGCGTTTGCCGACGCTTTTTTCGCCGAGCAGCACGATAATATCGCGCTTGGCATACTCGTAAGCAAGCTCCTGAAAGAGATGCTTCGTCACTACTGACGGGAGAATGATTCCGTTTGCGATGGAATCCCCTTCGACAGCCTCTCGAATCGTGGCGAGCAGTGACTGCAGCTCAAGCGGCTTGGTCAGATACGTAAAAGCGCCCGCCTTGAGCGCTCGCGAGGCCATTGCGGCGTCATCGATTGCAGATAGAATAACGACGGGCACCGAAGGGTCTATGCTCTTGAGCGTGTACAGCACCTCCAGGCCGCTCAGGTCAGGCAGGCGTATATCGAGCACTACAACGTTCGGCCTTTGCCTGACAAATGCCGCTATCCCGCTTCTGCCTGTATCCACGAGAACCGGATTGCAGATATTATGAAGCGCCGTCCCGGCCGCTGACAGCATGGCCGGATTATCATCAATCATAAGCAGATTCATATTATTCACCTCGCAAGCATGGTCCGCACCGGAAATTGTTTTAAAGCAACCAGTGTGCCACCGCCCGTCAGATTGTTGTCATGGCTGCATATCTTAATGCAGCCAAAGGAGTTGCGCAGTTTATGCGGCAGGAAAGCCTGAGTGATAAAGCATAAAACCTTGTCTGGCTGCTTCCCGGGGAGGACAAGTTCTTGTCCAGATATCCGGAAAATCTGCTATAATGTGGGACCTTCTTTCGGCAGTACGATTGAGAACGTCGTGCTTGCATTCAGGCGTGATGTCACTTCTATGGAGCCGCCGTGGTCTTCTACTATTCTGTTTGCGATTGCCAGCCCCAGGCCTGTTCCACCGTGCTTGGTAGTGTAGAAGGGGTGGAAAAGCCGGGGCAAGTCTTCTTCGGAAATGCCAGGTCCGTTGTCTGTGATAGCCATGCTCGCCGTTCTTCCTTCGTCTGCGAGATTGACGGTGATATTGCCCGTCCCGGCCGGAACGGCTTCTACCGCGTTCAGCACTATGTTGCGAAGTGCCTGTTTGAGCTTTTCGCCGTCCGCCAGCACTTCAACGCCGCCATCCGGCAGGTTCGCGTCAAGGCTGATGTTCTTTGAGGCAATGTCTTCGCTGCAGAATTGCAGAGTCACTTTTATTATTTCCGCAAGGTCAAGCTGTACTTTGGTCAGGCTTGGCGGTCGCGCAAGGAAGAGAAGGTCTCTGACCATCCTGTCGATGTTTTCGACTTCCTGGGGAATTACCTCCTTGAAGTTCTTCTGTGCTACGGGATTGCTGAAGTCGCGCGCAAGCGCATCTACGAAAAGGCGTATGGAACCAATGGGGTTCTTGATTTCGTGGGCTATGCTCGCGGCCATTTCACCCATGTACGCGAGCCTCCTGCCTCGCTCCAACTGCCTCTCAAGCTCTTTTTTCTCAGTAATATCGCTGAACAGCGCCACGGCCCCGATAGTCTCGTTTCTCATGTTTGCGAGCGGGGAAGTCGTAACCGCCAGCCTTTTCCTGTTCTTATTGCTGTATTCAAGCTCCGTTTCGTCGAACAGGGCCTTTTCCCGTCTGTCAGTCGCAAGCACCCGCAGGATGACATCTGCAAATTCACGATTCTCATCGGGGAAGTTCTGCAGATTTTTTCCTCTGACCTCGTCGGCGGACAGGTTAAGAATCTGCTCTCCCGCCCGGTTGAGGGTCACTATATTGCCCGACCTGTCCACGGTGAGCATTCCGCTGGTCATGCTCTTGATAATGTCGTCGTAGTAGCGCTTCAGCGCGAGCGTTCTGTCGTACAGCTCGGAGTTCTCGACAGCGACTGCGGTCTGGTTCAGGATAATCTGAAGGAGTTCGACATCCTGGGACGAAAAGCCTTCTTCCGACAGCTTCGCGCCGATTGCGAAAAGGCCTTTTACCTCGTCCTTGAGAACGACCGGGATAAGCAGGTGTGCATTCATATTCTCGAGCGAGTTGAGGAGCCTGGCGTAGTCCGGGTTTTTCTCCTTCTCGGAGGACGATTCCATCGAGAAAGCCAGCGCTTCCCTGTCGAGAACACCTTTTTCCTCGTTTATGTAAGCCATGAGTTCCGGCTGGGCCAGCGCTTTCCTCGAGCCTTCAGGGTGATATGCGGCATCTTGCTCGAAGTTCTTCTCCGCGACCACTTCGTAGATACCTGACTCGGAGTCGCGAAGAATCAGGCGCGTGTTCTCCACCTTCACGGTGTCCGTGACCACGTTCACCAGCCGCAGGGACAGTTCTTCCACGCCTATTATCTTGATTATGTCGCTGCTGAACTTCCTCAGGGTTTCGCGGTAGTTGTACTTTTCCCTGAAGAATTTCCTGTCAACGAAAGTCTGGATGCCCGCTCTGAGGGGCTGAAAAAGGAAAGCAATCAGGACGATTGCAACCGCATTGAGCGGGATTGACGTCGTCGGCGATGCCACGCTGAAAACGGCGTTTGCAATGAGCATAATAGCTGCGTATCCCCCGGCCACGAAAAGGGTGAGAGTGGCGTAGATGGCACTCTTCTTGATAACAACTTCGATGTCAAGGAAACCGTGCTTCAAGATGGCATAGGCGATAATAAGCGAATATATAGTGAAACCGAAACCACCGAGTGGATAGATGTTTATCTTTAGGGACAAAAACCCATGACTCAGCGCCATAACGACGGCTGCAATACCTGCGAAAAGGAAGAATTTGTACTGGCTTCGTTCTCGCGAGGTTGTCCTTTGGTATTTTTCTGCGACAACGACCAGCGCGTATGCCGCTACGGCGATTGTAAAGATCATCGATAACGCGTATGCGGGATGCGTCTTCGGAGAGTATTTCACCCCGGTTCGAATGAATTCGTTTTTGTAAGGTCCTATGAACGTGATGATATAGAGGGCAATCGAAATGCAATAAGAGACTGCGAGAATGACGCGGTTTGTCCTGCTCTTGTTCCCCGTGAGGACTATGATAAAATGCAGGAAGGTGGAAGACAGGAAATAGTATCCCACATCAAAAATCTTCACCCAGACTGTAACGAATGCAAGCGTCGGGGCAACATAAGTGCCAAAAGTATTGATGTTGTTCAGTGCCCAGGCGAGATTCCATAGAAAGAACATCCTGTGTAACTTGCTTTCAGGCTTTTTTGCTACCACGAAAATGGCTAGGACAATATTGACACATGCGGCAACCAGCGGCAGCACTGAATGGGGATTCAGAACAAAAGCCATATAACTCAGTGCCGCGATGATAGCTATCAGAGCGAGAAACGATATTGCGTTGAGCAAGCCCTTATCTGACATTCTATTGTTTAATAAAGCCCAATTATTTGACCTGCTCGGTTTGCAGGGAACTACAGGTTAGCACATTTCTGTTGACGCGTTCAACTATTCTCTGCAGCTTTTCGTGGTTCCCCTCCGAAATAAGGGAATTGGAACGGTCCCGAAGCTCCGGGGCGGACATTTCGGCATATTCGGCAATGAGAAAGACCATATCATAAACCTGAGTGGAAATTCCGCGTTTTTCGACAAGCTTAATAAACTGATAGGTCTCATCCGCAATCTCGGCGAACGTTTTGCCATCCAGGCGGTAATCCGATAATGGCCGCCAGAGGCGCGGCAGCCTCAGGTTTCCCTTGAAAAACATGGCTTTCTTATAGAACCTGTCTTTGTCCCGAATCTCAAAACCGAAGTCCGAGCTGTTTGTATCCCATTTGCTGCCTTTCATCATGGTAGGGAAAAAGACATTCACGTTGTCTGGCGAAGTCCTGACTATCATCTCCAGCGTCTCTTTCTTTGTGGCGTCGGTTTCCATGGGCGCCGGGACGATGAAACTCGCAATAGTAGCTATTCCGGCTTCTTTGCTTGCTGTGAGGGCTTTCTCAATCTGAGCGACGGTCACATTCTTGTTCATGACACGGCTAAGTATCTGTTGGCTTCCGGACTCCACGCCGAATGCCAGGGCGCAGCAGCCGGAACGCCTGAGAATCTTGAAATCCTCGGTCTTGGCCCCGCGTACGTGGGCAAATGCGGAATACCTGACCCGGAGTTTTCTCTCGATCATTTCCTGTGCTGCCTGGGACCTGAGGTTCACCGGAGGATTGGACCCGGCAAGTCGGAAAGCGTGCATGCCGTATTTCAGGCCTATTTCCTCGATTCTGTCCACAAAGAGTTCCGGTGAAATAGCTCTTCTTTTTCTGCCGCTTTTCACGGGATGTATGCAGAAATTGCAGGAGTTGGGGCATCCACGGCTTTCGTCAATCAGAAATATCTTAATTTTCCGGTCATCGTTCATGGCCGGGTACACCGAGGAGTCGTAAACCGCGAGCGGGATTCGACCAAGGTCCTCTATTCGTTTCTCGCGGGTTCTAACGAGAGCGCCGTTGTTTTTGTACATGATATTCGGGATTTCGGCGAGCCGGGCCTTGCCTTCGATATATTCGGCAAGCTTGATGATTGTCTCTTCGCCTTCGCCGTATGCCACGACATCAAAGACATCCGTGGTTTCAGGCACCATTTCCATGAATGAGTCGACGTGCGGTCCACCGGCGAACAGCTTCAAGGATGGATTGGTTTTCTTCAGCTCTTCTGCAATCGCTATCGATGCCTCGAATCCCTCTCCGGTCCACAGTTTGAATCCGACGAAATCGATTTTGTTCTTCCCGACGTGCTCGGCCAGTTCTCTGCCGAGAATTCTTGCCTGGTTCTGCTGCCAGCGGTGGATTTCATCCTCCAGGTAGTAGTAGTCCTTCAGCTCTTCGGGCGCTATCGCAGTATCGCTCCTGACTTTTTTTGCGAGGGGGTGCAGCAGCTTCTCCAGTTCGCCGGCATAGCCGTGTGGGAAGAATCTCTGTATCGAATCAATCGTTGAGTAATCAAGTATTTGGGTGAAATGACCTTGAGATATAAGGGATGCTGCCAGGTTTGCCAGTCCGTTGTCCGGCACAAGGTTGAATATCTCCCTGGGGTAGTATTTCGGGAAGCTTATCAGGAGGCTTCTTGTTGACATGGAAAAATCCCTTCACAATCGGTGTCAGGTGTGCGAAACAAGCTTCATGGCGAGGAACTTGAAAGGCACAAACGCCCAGGTCCTTTTCGCGTAAGCGGAATATTCATCGCCGAATCTCTTCATAAGTTCCTTTTCCTCGAGTCTGACTCTTACGGCTATTACGACAAGGTCAAGTATCGATGCTATGACAAGGACTCTGTATGCGTTCAGCATCAAGGCAATGCCCGCGATTCCTATGATATGCGCCAGGTAGGCGGGATGCCGTACGGTTTTGTACAGACCCGATGTTATCAATCTGTGTGAGTTGTCGGTCATAATATGAACGCTGTAGTACTGGCCCAGGGTCTTCATGCATGCTCTCTTGATAATTACTTTCAAGACTATCAGGCCCAGACCGATAAGCGAAATTACCAGATACACTTCTTTGTTGAAGTGATGCTCAATCAGTCCGCCGACCACGGCTGTGGCATCGACTATGAAAAACAAAAGGAGCGTCCATCTGGCCTTTCTGGGCGTGCCGGACGAGTGATGCCTTGTCTCTGTAGCTTCGTAGATGACGGTGATTACATAAGCGGCTATGACGAAGTAAAAGAATATTGTCATAACTCTCGGGCTCCTGGCGCCCCTTCAGCTTCTGCTTAGAAGAAGAACGCGCAGCCTATTATTATGCTGAAATCGTCGGTATCGTCGCCGAAATCCTTGTTGTAGAGCACCCTCTGCCATCCCAGCCCTATATCGCAGGAGATGTTTTTCGCTATGAAATGCCTCATGCCGAGACGCACCCCGAAATAAGGGTCGGTCGTTTTTCTCTCATCTTTGGCGCTTCCTATTACCGGAACGTTGTTCAGTCGAGTTACTCTCCTGGAATTCATGTATCCGAAGTAGGCTCTCGCATACGGTATCGTATCCGCTTCGGAATCGACTGAATACTGAAGCCCCACAGCTGCGGAGTAGTCCGACTTGCGCGTGTAACCAATGGCGAGCGGGCTTGTGGTGTCCTCGTACTCGAACTCCTCGTATTCAATCCCAATTGCACCGAGGACTTCCAGCCTGTCCGTCACGAAATATCCGTAGAGAGGTCCCAGCGAGATTGTGCCTCCTTTTTCCACGAGGTCGTTGCTGAACATGTGAATTCCGGCAGTGCCTCCCACCGACATCTCCCGCATGCCTTTCGAGAAATGTTTCCCTGATTCAGGGGATTTCTCTCCCCGGTTCGCGCTCGTTACGCAGCCCATGCATACAAACAAAAGCAAAACGAGAAGCATACCAAATCTCTTCATGTCAAACGTCCTTCCCTGAAGCCAGATCCCCGTTTCATTCCTATGCTGACGTCGACATAAGACCATAAACCTGAGTCCTAACGCCAGAGGAACCACATTTTTCTTCGCCTAATCATACTGAGCTGAAGGCGCTTTGACGAGCCTGAATAAATTTATTAATCACATTGGACATAATGTTGTTATCGACGAAAGAATCTTTGTCACACTCGATGTAGCTCTTTCTGTAGAGGTCCGCATAGCATTCATAGAACTCTTCAATCGGCAGCTTGGTCGGAAGCACCGTATGGGTCAAGTCGTAATCACCGTAATCAGTGGAAAATATGTCGTTCTTTGTTTCTTCATAGAGCACGGTTCCCGGAAGCGGCGTCAGTATGCAGAAGACCGGCTGCCTCAGCTTCATTTTCTTTACATAGTCCGCCAGTGCCTCGAAGTCTCCCTTGTCGTAATCCTGATGGACTATGAAGTGAGCCGATATTGTAATTCCGAAGCTGCGAAGAATTTGTATAGCTTCGGAGTTTTGCGCGGCGGTGGTCCTTTTACCGAAGCGTTTCAAATCCTTGTCTTTGAATGATTCGAACCCAACGAACATAATATCCAGACCTGCTTCTTTCCACTGTTCAATCAGGTCGGGTCTTCTGACAATAGCGTCCGAGCGTCCTATGAGCTTGTATCTTTTCCTTATTCCCCGGGATTTGATAAGTCCGCAGATTGTTTCGGCCCGGTCCAGGTCGTGAAGGAAATTATCATCCGCAATGCTGACGAGGTCTTCTTCTATAGATTCTATCTCCTCCACCACTTTCAGGGGAGACCTGGTTCTATACTTGCCGTTCTCCGCTCGCCATGCCGCGCAGAATTTGCATCTATATGGGCAGCCACGCGAGGTTATCATGGAAGCGTACGGGCGCCACGTGCCTCTGAAGTACGAGTTCCTGTATTTTTTTGTCAGGTGTCGCGCAGGTATCGGCAAGTCATCGAGGTCTGCTATAGGCGGTCTTTGCTCTGAGAATTCCAGTGAGCCGTTTCTCCTAAGTGCCAGTCCCGGGATAGTCGCGAGGTCTTTCCCTGTTGCGTGCGCATCTACTAATTCAGCGAAAGTGCGTATTCCCTCTCCGATAACGATTACATCAACTGCATCGGTGCAAAAGTCGTCGGGCATGACGGTTGCATGATGCCCACCAACCACGGTCAGGATGTCGGAGTCGAACTTTTTCACCCTGCTGAGAACATCCAAAGCACTGTAAACGTCTACAGTCAGAGCTGTTACGCCCACAATGTCAGGCTCAGAGCGTTTTAACTCCTTTTCGAGAGAATCCTCGCTACGCATATCCAGTATCTTGACGACGTGATTGTCGATTGGAGCGGCTATCGTTTCCAGCGCCAGCGGCTCGCCCATGTAGAATATTCCTGCTCCCACAACACTCGGATTGATTGGAGGATGGACTAGAAGTACGTTCATTTAACTCTCCTTCTTCACACGGAACATTCCTTCACGACCAGGCAGGCGTTGTTGCCGCCGATTCCCAGGCAGTTGTTAACGGTGACGCTGACCCTGGCTTCCCGCGCTTCGTTCGGGACGTAGTCGAGGTCGCATTCGGGGTCTTTTTCATCGTAGTTCACTGTCGGCGGTATGCAGTGTTCTTTTAAGGTGAGGGCGCAGGTTGCGGTCTGTATTGCGCCCGAGGCTCCTATCGGTTGGCCAATCATGGACTTAATCGAGCTGATTTGCAGCCTGTCGGAATAACTGTTGAACACCTCTTTGATTACGCGGGTCTCCCTTCTGTCTGAAAGCACAGAGGAACTGCCGTGGGCATTCATGTAGCCCACGTCTGCTTTGGAGATCCCTGCATCCTTTAAGGCTTTTCTCATTGCCTTTATGGCGAGAGTTCCAGTAGGCTCTACACGCACTACGCTGTAGCCATCGGATGAACTGCCGTAACCAGCTATCTCGGCGTAAACCGGGGCTTCTCTATTCCTCGCACTTTCATAATCTTCCAGAACGAATATTCCAGCAGCTTCGCTCAGCACGTAGCCATCTCTTCCGCGGTCGAAAGGCCTGCTCGCCTCGGTCGGCTTGTCGTTTCTTTTTGACAGGTACCCGGCATTGCCGAATGCACTCATCATTAGCGGCGTCACCGGGGCGTCCACTCCTCCTGCTATGGCTATGTCGTGCTGTCCGAATCCGATACTGCGGAACGCCAGTCCGATTGCGTTCGTGGATGAAGAGCATCCTGTTGATAACGTAAAGGTTTCGCCTTGGAGGCCGAGTTCGACAGCCACGTTGCTGGTCGGGGCGCCCGGGTAGCAGGATGCAACGGCAAAAGGACTTACTCCAGCAGGGCCCTCTCCCCGCAAGCGGTCCGCCTGACATTCGACTACGTTGATGTCGTTGCTGCTGCAGCCGAGAAAGACTGCAATGTCTTCTTGGTTATGTTCACCAATCTCAAGGCGCGAGTCTTCTATAGCAAGTTTCGCGGCTGCCACTGCCAGTTGAACGGAACGGGACATATGCTTGAGTTTCCTTGGGTTGAGCCACTTTTCAGGCTCGAAGTCCTGAATCTGGCCGGCTATCCTCGATGCAAAACCTGACGTATCGAAGCCGACCACCTCCCTGATGCCGGACTTGCCCTCCAGAGCCGCCTTCCAGAAGTTGCGCCACCCCGTCCCAATGGGCGTTATCAATCCAAGACCGGTAATCACTACGCGCCGCTTGTTCACAGCCTTCCCCCTGAAGAAAAACATACTACGCAAGGTTTGTGCCCAAGTATCAGTGAAAACGGGCAAAATGCGCAACTGTTTGTCGGAGAAAGACTTGCGCAAATATGCGCATGCGATGTGTGGCCACTGAGATTGGACAAGAAGACAGCTTGTTATTGTATCGGCATATCAGCGGGACAGCAATTTGTCCGCCGATATACAGGTACATATTGTTAATATCATCGAGGCTTCGATATGGAGTATTTGGCTATCTTGTTCTTGATGGTGTTTAGGTGAACTCCCAGCATGTCGGCGGCTTTTTTCCTGTCCCAGGCGCACTTTTCGAGCGCTTCCCTGACAAGCATCGACTCGAACACGCCCACCACTTCATTCAGCGATGCCGAGTCGTCGAATTCGACGACTCGCGTCTCTCTGTTGCCGTCTGCCGGCTCATGGCTGGAAGCCCCGGGAAAATGCCTGCCTGATATGGCTCCTTCCCCATTCATGACAAGGGCGTTTTCGAGAACATTCTGCAATTGCCGGACGTTTCCCGGCCAGGCATAGGAAATCAACTGGTTCATGGCCTGGTCGCCTGGACCTTTGACGTGCCTGCCGGTCTTCCTGTGGTATCGCCTGAGGAAGTGCTCGACAAGAAGGGGTATGTCCGACCTGCGTTCGCGCAGGGGGGGGATAGTTGTGTGGGCAACGTTCAGTCTGTAGTAGAGGTCTTCTCTGAACGTGTTTTTTCTCACCGCCTCTTCAAGGTCTGCGTTTGAGGCCGCGACTACCCTGAAGTCCGAGCGAAGTGTGTTTTCTCCTCCCAGCCGCTCGAATTCCTTGAATTCCACTACACGGAGAAGCTTGGCCTGGGTGGCAAGAGTCATTGACCCTATTTCGTCAAGGAACAGGGTGCCGGTATGCGCCAGCTCGATTTTTCCCCGGCGCCTCCGGTCGGCCCCCGTAAACGCTCCCTTCTCGTGGCCGAAGAGTTCACTGTCGAGCATGTTTTCCGGAAGGCTGGCGCAATTTACAGGAACGAACGGGCAGTGTTTCCTGTTTCCTGTGTAATGGATTGCTCTGGCGACCAGTTCCTTTCCCGTTCCCGTCTCACCCAGCAGCAGCACGTTGCAGTCAATATCCCTGACTTTCGCTATAAACTCCAATACTCGGTGTATTCCTTCGCTCGCGCCAATGATATTGTCGTGACCGTATGCATCGGCCAATTCCGCGCGCAGCCCTCCGACTTCCCGGCTGAGGCGCTGTTTCTCCAAAGCCTTGGAGATGGTGACGAGCAGCTCCTCGCTCTCGAAAGGCTTCTCTATGTAATCAAATGCGCCCAGTTTCATAGCATCCACTGCGCTTTTTACTTCTCGTACAGCGGTGATAATTATTATTTCCGGGATAGGGTCAAGGTTCTTAAGGCGCTTGAGAACCTCGATTCCGGACATGTCAGGGAGCCGCAGGTCAAGCAGAACGATGTCAACGGGGCTGGATGTTGCAGTCTTCACTCCCTCGGACCCGGTAGCAGCCATAGATACACGGTATTCCGGGCTCAGCAGTGTACTGAGCGTGACTGCCATGTGTCTTTCATCTTCAACTATCAGCACCGAAGCATCCATTGTGTGTTACTCCCTGTAACTCACGAGGCTCTTCCAAAGCCTTGTCCGATAATTAATATAACACATGTATCGGACTATGTCAACTTGTCACGACGCAACAGTATTAGCCGCAATAAGTTCGAGCAAAAAAACCATCTGACAAATTCTTGGGGAAAGACAGATTTTTTCAGGCTGGCAATCTTGATGGGACAAGAATTTGTTAGACGATTGATTACCAGATGACACTTATACAGCGGCTTGTGGCAGACGATATATTACTCGCCGCTTGTATGTTGCAGAACTCCGGTACCGCTTTCGTCGTGGGCGATATGGACTGTGCCATCGCTCTCAATGGCCATACCGCCTCCCGTGGCACCGAGCCAGTTGCACCCATCCCCGGTGGACACACGTACCGGCGAGGTCCAGGAACTGCCGTCGAAACTTGACAGCCAGACTTGCCGTACATTCAGCTGAGTACACTGACTCCAGCTTGCGTAGAAGGTACCGTTGCTGTAGGCAAGGCTAACGTATTCCGCCCTGTGGGGCAATGAAGTCGCTATCGCAGCGGCCGTACTCCAAGTAGTACCGTTGTAATAAGAGTACATTGGAGTGTAATTGCCCGGCGTAGTATCGTCCCACGCCACCAGTATGGTGCCTCCGGTGCCTGTTACTATGTCCGAGCCGTACGACTTTCCGGAATTTTGAGACAGGTTGCAGACTGCAGACCAGTCTGAACCGTCGTAGGACCTGTAAACGAGATCATAGGAACTGAACTCTTCGTGCCATGCGCACCATGCAAAATGCGCAACGCCGCTTCCGTCAACATCAATTGAAGGGCCCCACTCATCGGATTCTGTGCTGTTCGAGATATTAACACTGGAAGACCAGCTCCCGCCACTGTACCTGGTATGATATATTTGCTGTGTTATCTGGCCGACCCAGGTCACGTACACGACATCGATAACTCCTCCTGTCGAGCTGACGGCTATGTCCGGCCAGTAAGAATGGTCGTCACCGGAGCTGAGCTGTTCGATATCACTCCAGGAGCCGTTGTATTTCCTGTACCAGACCTGCATTACGCCCGCGGTGTCCGGGCCGCTCCATACAAAGTGGATGACGTTGCCGGAATCTATTTCAAAATGCGCGTGGTCCACCAGACCATTGTCGCCGCCCGGGTTGTTCGTCGAGACGCAGACCGGCGTGTTCCAGGCCGAACCATTCCAGTAGGAGTAGTAAATATTCCTCACCTCAGGCTCCGTACTGTCGGTCTGCTGCCAGATGCAATGAAGCGTGCCTTCCGAATCGAGGGCGAGACGGGCTTTGCGGGGCCTTGTGCCGCTTCCTGCCGCAGGTATCTCATCGGTAGTTCCCCAGGCAAGCGGCGTTACTGAATATTCGTCGGTCCAGTCGGTTGGTACGCCATCGCCATTTACGGCCCTGACTCTGTAATAATAGGTCGTATCAACCGTTACATCGGCATCTCGGTACGATATGTCGGTCCCCGAGTAGACATCCTCGTAAATCGAGCTTCCTTCTTCCCGGCGCTGCAACTCATACTCGGTTCCGGCCGGATTTCCGTTTGCTTCCCAGCTGGTATTAACCAAGCCCGCCTGCGTCAGGGTGATTACACCGGGCACTGCCGCGAGCGTATATACTTCCGTTGATGGGCTTGAGGCCTCGCTTATGTAATCGACAACTCCGGTTATCTCGAGGTCGTCAATGTTCCAGCCGGAAAAAACCAGTCCGCCATCGGTTGGCCCCATGGCGAATCCTACCTGCACCTGCGAATAGCCTGCGGCGGAGCTCGTTATAGGGAGTTCCACTTCAATCCACGCATTGTCCGTCACATGGGAGTTCAGGGGATTAACCCAGACCTGTGTCCAGTTAGAACCTCCGTCTGGGCTTACGTAGATATACGCCTTGTCGAAAGCTCCCTCTTCAACATTCAGCCATCTCCAGAACCGTAGAGTTACGCCGGTAACCCCGCTGCAGTCAACTTCGGGTGATATGGCCCATCTCTTGGGGAGGTTGTTTGAATAATCGTCACCTATGATATACCCAAGAACGTTGTCATTTCCCGTTTCTGTATGGTCGGTATCGGGGTCCGGGTTGCCTGATCCGCCGCTTACGCCTGCCTGGGCTTCATCAATCTGCCATCCGGGTCCACCCATATAGGTAGTAAAACGGCAGTCATAGTTGGGGATCAAGCTCCATGGACCTGTGCTGGAACCTGCGGAAGTCGCGGCGTTGCCACCGGAATATGAGTTGTTATTGCCTCTACGCCACAGGTAGCCTTCTCCTGAAGTGTCGGAATTGCTCAAGACAATCCAGTAGAGCGTACCGGAATCCAATGAAATGCTGAACTCAGCCGAAACTAACTGCCAGCCACCCTCCGGTATCTCTGATATTGGAATTGTTACCGAGCCCAGCGGGGTGCTACCAGGAAAATCATCGCCCTCACTGCTGACGTTGGGCCGGATTTCTACCGTGAGGTCATTCAGTGCTTGGGAGCGTCTGTTGACTTCAACTTCAACCTTGACAAGAGTTCCGGTCATCCCGGATGTGAAGGACTGAGCCGTGTACTGTCCGCTGTCAACAAGATATCCAAACTGTGATGTGCCTGTGCTTGACTGGTCCTCCACTTCGGCACCAGGACCCAGCGTCCAGCCAGTTGAGTTGCTGAAATCGGTGGAGTACAGTGTCCCCGGGGCAGAGGTGCCCAACGTATGAAAGTGACGGACGACCAGAGTATTCGGGCCGAAGCCGTTCTCGGTGTAAGTCGTCTCGCCATAATCAATCGCATAAGAGACGGAATGGTCGTCAGCCTGCAGCAGGTAGCTGTCGAAGGAGCCCGAAGGCTCGGTCCACGTCCAGGTCACGGAGCTTGTAGTTACGGAATCAACGGACAACCCGGGTACAGGGAGTTCGCCATGGGTGCCGAATATCTGAACGGAAAAAGCTTTCTGAGCGGATACCGGAACTGATTCCGAGTCTGTTACTTCTACGGTGAACCGGCTCCATCCAGCCGTATCGGGCGAGCCGCTGATTTCGCCGGTGCCTGTATTCAGGCTCAGGCCCGAGGGAAGGCTTCCGGAAGCGATGCTCCAGGTATACGGCTCGGTACCGTACTGTGCCTGGAGAAAGACGGAATAGCTTCCGCCGACTTCGCAGTCGGCCAGCGATTCCGTCGAAATTTCCAGAACCGGCGGCAGGTTCAGGTTGCACGATGGATCACCGTAAACTGCGAAGCACATGAAATTCCACCATGCGGTGGAGCTTGACCAGCTGAGATTAGCTACGGCATCGAAATAGGCATCTCCGCAAGGCTGGTCAACCACGAGCCGCTCGACATACTCGTAGCCTATTCCGGCGTTGAGGTAGGTGCCATCAAAAGACTGCTGCCCGGGAGAGTACCAGGTGACGTTGGTGCCTGCGAGCGTGGCAATTGCCCCGTTCGTGAGCAGCGAATAAGCGAGATTGCTGGTGTTCGCAGGGTCTGCATTCGTGCATGATATCTGCATGGTGAACGCGGGTTTCGAATTATCCAGTGAGCCGACCCAGTTGGAATGCATGAAAGCATTGTAGTAAGTAGTGTCGCGGTCGTCTTCGTGATACGTGAAACCCGCATACGCGCCCCGCTGGTTACCGTGTCCCCACCACTGGACAATACCGTAGCCGTCTGTGTGATTAGCCCAGTGGTAGACCACGCTGTTCGAGTAGCTCATGCTCCCGGCGCGCAATTCCTGTTCGCAGTCCGTCGGTACGTCGTAGGATGAATCCACCTGATCGTCGTATCCGGAATCGTAGTTGCCCTGCTGGTACATCCTGTAGTATGAGAATCCCTCGTTGTCAAGAAATGAGCTGACCATTTCCTGACCGAGATAGGCTCCGTCCGTGCTGGCATCTGAAAAGCTTTCCGGCAGGAGTATGCTTTTGCGCCATTCTCTCTCAGAGATTCCGGCGCTTTGGTAATTAATAATTTTGGTCAGCATCCCCGGGAGTTTGGTCGCCCAGTCCGAATAAACGGGGATTCTCCCGACGTAGACTTCCGCCGAGAAGTCAACCTCCGCGTCATCATCTCCTTGTTCGCCACAGTAGCCATCGTTGTCACCGTCCCAGTCGCCCGTGAGGTCGGCATAGTAGAAATCGGTCGGTACGTACTCGGGGTAGCCACTGGGATTATAATTACGGCCTTTGGGGTAAGCCTGCTTCATGGGCACGCCGCTGCCGTCGATTCGCGGGTCGCCCACCAGCAGAACGTACTGCAGGTTGTAATCAACATAGTTGCTTTGGAGCCAGGTCCTTATGTTGTCACACCTGGTCTGTCCTATAGCCGAACCATAGCCTCCCAAAGGAGTGGTTTCTGTCAGGACGGTTACTATCCATCCCTGGCCTCCCTTGTGAGTTATGAAGTCATCCAGGGCACCGGAATTGTTTATGGCGTCAGTTGTGACTATGAGATAGCCTGTGTCGCCTGCCGGCAGGTTCGGCACGGGTTCGCCGCCGCTGGTCGTTGAAGTCTTGGCGGAATCCGGCTCATACCATTGTTCTGCTTCGCTTGGATTTGTGAAAAGCTTGGCTGCGCGACGACTGCGAAGCGTTTGCAATGCCTGGCTGGATACGGTTCCCTTTTTCCCCGTACGGAA
The DNA here is from genome assembly GCA_964641955.1 of uncultured Planctomycetota bacterium. Lineage (GTDB taxonomy): Bacteria > Planctomycetota > SKW154 > SKW154 > DAOVDS01 > CAZXNM01. The sequence goes on along the minus strand of CAZXNM010000001.1, from coordinate 388,168 downwards.
GGAAATGCTGCATGTAACGCTCGAGTTTAGGACCAGCTTCTTCGTCACCGGATTGTACTGAACGGGCATGAATCTTACGCGGGCGAATTTCAACTGCCCGAGCATACCTGTATTTTCGAGCTGGACGGGACTTGAAGGAAACTTCATGCTGTGGCCGTATACCAGCAGGTTTCTGCCATGTTCGATTTTTTTGCCATCTCCCCACTCGAGCCTGTCAGGCCGGAGTCCGCCGGGCTTCGCCTTGCCGGTCCGGGGCTTTCCTTTCCCGCCGGGGCCGGGTTTGCGCTGCTGGACCGCGAAAGGCGGGCAGGCTTTTACGTCGAGCTTTTTCGCGACTTCGGAGCTTGAACTTTTTGTAGCAGAAACGCTTATCGTGGAGAGGTCTGCCTCGGGGGGCAGGAGCACGGTGTATGTCCTGCTCGGGAGCTGCGGATCTCCCGGAGAATGAAACCAGGAAAACCCGTTTATCCTGACGGTATCTCCTCCTGTTCCCGTTATGCTGTATTCAGGTTGCCCGGCATGAAGGGTTATTTCGACGGAACTGGATGCTTTCAGCCGTTGATTCCTTCCGCCTGGTCCGCATACGGAGACAACCGGCCATAGGACTGCGGCAAGTCCTGCAAACAACGCAATAAAAACAGCAAGATGCTTATCCCTGTATTCCGGCATGACCAACCTCACGAAAATGGTCCTGTATTCTTGAACAAACACTCAGCGTAAATGTTGTTTGTTTTCCGAACTAAGTACAATACCAAATAGTACAACATTTTACTGAAAAAGTCGAGTTGTTTCTCATGATATGTATTGCTGGCCTGGCTGTGTTTCAATCCGGTCGGTCCAGTCAGAAGAACTCGGACAGAATTTCGTCAGATACGAAAAGAGAGTCGTCGGCAATGCGAAAGGCTGTGGTACCTGCTCGTTGAATCGCTTCGAGGTGGCCGCCCTCGACGAGCTTGTCAGTTATCAGTCCGAAGGTTTCGTGGAGGTCGAGGCTGCAGCGTGCCTTGAATTCTTCGCCGGTAATGCCTTCGCGGGTGCGCAGAGCGAGCATTAGCACTTCTCTTGCCTGCTGCTGACCGGTAAGTATCTCGGTCTCGGAAGGCCTGCCGGGCTCCGCCAGGTATTTCCCGATGTTGGCAGGATTTCTCGAGCGCGCAGAGCCGTCGAACGATGCTGCGGCGGGACCCAGCCCGGTGTAAGGCTCATAGCGCCACGTGGCCAGATTGTGCCTGCAAGAGAATCCCGGCAGTGCAAAATTGGACAGCTCATAGCGCTCGTATCCGTTAGTTTGCAGATGGCTTGCGGTCATCTCGTACAGCCGGCGCTGGAGCTTGTCATCCGGCAGTGCCAGTTCGCCTCGTGCGAGCATTTCCTCGAAGGGCGTCCCGCTTTCTACCGACAGGCAGTAAGCGGAAACATGTTGCGTCTTCAGGACAGTCGTTCTGTCCAGGTCATTCAGCCACGATTCTTCGGAATCGCCCGGTACGCCGTAGATAAGGTCGATGCTAATATTGCGGAATCCGGCATCGGCGAGGCTCTCAAATGCAGTTGCTGCCTCATCCGACGTGTGTATGCGGCCGAGCATCTCCAGCTTCGCATTGCTGAATGACTGGACGCCCAGGGATATCCTGTTTGCGGCGGAATCCTTCAGGATTGCGACTTTCTCAGGGGAGAGGGTACCGGGATTTGCTTCGATTGTGAATTCTTCCGTTTCCGACAGGTCGAAATGCCCCTGCAGCAACTTCATCAACTCCGACAACTCCCGGCTGGGCAGGGCGGTCGGCGTTCCTCCTCCAATATATATGGTCTGCGGTTTCACCTGCGGTGGAATTCTCTGCCGGAACTCCGCTGCGAGAGCATGGAAATAGTCCCGGGCCAGAGGTTCGGTGTGCGGCACGGAGAAGAAATTACAGTAGCGGCACTTTTTCAGGCAGAAAGGCACATGTACGTAGATATGTCTCTCGGGTTTCAAAAGACCAGCTTTGGTTTGCGCTGTTGCCTGCCGGTGGCGTCGTAAACTTTCCAGTCGCCGTCTTCCTTGCGCAGCTTTGCCGTACCCTCGAATGACCCGACCCTGCTGCGCCTGGTATCTTTGGCATCACCGCCGAAAGTTACAACAGCCTCGTTGTTCTTGAGTTCGACGGAAAGTTCGCTGAAGGAGATTTTAACCTCGTCATACTCACGCAGTTGCGCAAACAGGAAGGGACCTATCTGTTTCGGGTCCATTTCGAGAGCGTAGTAGCGGATTTTTGCATCTTGCGTGAAATATGCTCCGAATCCGAGCACGGACCTGTCTTCGATGTCCGAAGCCATCGAGTAGAAAACGTTCTTGACCTTCTGCTCCTCGGATAGGAAGTAGTTGTACAGGGCGTTCACGAGGAAGTAGATTCCGATGGCTGCCGCCAAAACGATTAGACTGTATCTTTTCTGCCATCTCACTTCGAGAACCTCACGCTTCTGTCTCCCTTTACTACTTCACCGATGACGCGTGAGTTCAGCCCTTGTCTCCTGAGCTTTCGTATTACGACGTTTGCATTGTATCCTGGCACAATCAGCACCATGCCGATTCCCATGTTGAAGACGCGGTACATCTCCTTTTCTTCCACGTCACCGAGTTTCTGAATGATATCGAATACGGGGGGATGTTCCCACGTGGTTCGGTCTATGACGACTGAGTAGCTCTTGGGCAGCACGCGCGGGATGTTCTCGACCAGCCCTCCGCCAGTGATGTGCGCGATGGCAAGAACAATGCGGCGCTGGTACGACCGGATTACCGACATAACCTGCCTGCAGTATATGCGAGTAGGCCTGAGAAGCTCCTCGCCCAGGGTCGTGCCGAACTCCGGCACGTGACGAGAGTAGTCCCAGCCCGCGCGCTCGAAGACGGCCCTCACGAGCGAAAAGCCGTTTGAATGCAGCCCGTTGGAGTCAATGCCTATGACGGCGTCGCCGCGCTCGATAAGGGAACCGTTGATGATTCTGTTCTTTTCCACCACACCGACTGCGAAGCCGGCCAGGTCGTATTCTCCGGGCTGATAGAAACCGGGAAGCTCTGCCGTCTCGCCGCCGAGAAGAGCGCAGTCCGCGTCGCGACACCCGTGGGCGATTCCTTCTACGACGCTTGCCACGACTTCCGGCTTTACCTTGCCTGTGGCTATATAGTCGAGGAAGAACAGCGGTTCCGCGCCCTGGACGAGAATGTCGTTGACAGACATGGCAACGAGGTCGATTCCGACCGTGCTGTGCAGCCCTGTTGAGAACGCGATTTTCAGCTTCGTGCCTACCCCATCCGTACCGGAAACGAGCACGGGTTCCTTGTAGTTGCGCTTGAAGAGACCGTGCCTTGTCCTGTCATAGTCGAGCGCGAAAAGCCCGCCGAACGCGCCGTGCGATTCCAGAACCCGGGGGGTGTAGGTGCTTTCGACAAGCGTCTTGATGCGCCGCACGACCTCGTCGCCGGCGTCAATATCCACTCCGGCGTCCTTGTATGTCATTCCTTTCTTGTTTTTGGTCAAATTTTCACCTCTCGAGTATATATTTGGACTGGCTTTTCGGGATGTTGGTCGAGTAGGAACCGTCGAAACATGCGGTGCAGTAGTCCTCCGGCTTGCCGGATACGCAGGAGAGCATCTCCTCCTTTTCGAGATACTTGAGCGTCGTGGCTCCGATGAACCGCCTGATTTCCTCCAGCGAATGCCTGCCGGCTATCAGCTCGGAGCGCGTGGGGAAGTCGATTCCATAGTAGCAGGGGAATTTTATCGGCGGGCACGAAACGCGCATGTGGACCTCACTGGCGCCCGCCGCCTTGAGGGCGTTCATCCGCCCCCGGCAGGTCGTGCCTCTGACTATCGAATCGTCTATGACGACCACCTTCTTGCCGCGTATTACCTGCTCCACTACGTTTAGCTTAATGCGGACGCCAATGTCCCGCCTGTCCTGTTCCGGCTCGATGAAGGTCCTGCCAATGTAATGGTTTCTGACGAAACCCATCTCAAAGGGCAGGCCCGAGACCTGTGCATAACCTATAGCGGCTGAATTGCCGCTGTCGGGTACCGGCATAACAAGGTCTGCGTCAACGGCGTCCGACTCGGCCATCCGCTGGCCTATCTGCCGGCGCACTTCGTGGACGTTATCCCCGAACACCAGCGAGTCGGGTCGTGCGAAGTAGATATGTTCGAAGATGCAGTGCTGCCGCCGTACTTCCGATTTATCTGTAAACCGTTCGGAATGCGGGCCTTCGGCGTCGATAAAGAGTATCTCACCGGGCTCGATTTCGCGCACGAACGAGGCGCCGACGAGGTCGAAGGCGCATGTTTCGCTCGCCACTACCCACGTACTGAAGAGACCGTTGCGAATCTGACCGAGGCAGAGAGGGCGATAGCCCTGGGGGTCCCTGGCCGCAATAAGCTCCTTCGTCGTCAGGAAAAGCAGCGAGAAAGCCCCTTTGAGCCTTCTCAGGCATTCCTTGTAATTCTCGCGGTCGGTGCGGTCCGAGTTCTCTGCGAGCATGTGAACGATTGTCTCGGAGTCCATCGTGGACTGAAATATCGAGCCTGACCGCTCGTACTGCTCGCGCAGTTCGAGGGAGTTAGTCAGGTTCCCGTTGTGGGCGACGGCGAGCTTCCCTCGTACGTAATCCACCACAAGGGGCTGGGTGTTCAGAGTGGTGCTTGAACCCGTCGTGGAGTAGCGCAGATGACCGATTGCCAGCGGATTTCGGAGCGATTCGAGTCGCTGCTTGTCGAAGACCTTGTCTACGAGCCCCATCGCTCTGTAGGACAGCATCTGCCTGCCGTCAGTCGTGGCGATTCCAGCGGCCTCCTGACCCCTGTGCTGAAGGGCGAAGAGCCCGTAGTAGGTTATTTCGGCGGCATCAGGATGCCCGAAAACTCCGAACAGGCCGCAGTTTTCCTTAATTTTTCGCATTCTTCCCGGCTTTCAGTGTAAGTACAAGGTCGCGATAAGATATACCCCAGACCGCAATGGTGCATCCGACGCTTGACCAGAATACCGTCGTGGCGATTGTTCCCATGAGAACGGCATGCCCGAGCAGCAGTCCGTTAATACAAACTATGAAGAGCGCGCCGAATATTACGCCTTTCAGCGCCTGTCCGAGCAAGATGTGACCGAGCCCGGAAAACAGCCCGAGTATAAGCGCTGCGACTCTCACTTGGCAAGCTCCACGGCTAAATGGCAGCGAAAAGCCCCGCCGTTTTATTCTAATCGGCCTGAAGGCCAGTTCTTCCCGCCGCAAAGCAGAATTATAAGCCAATACGTCCTGCTTACAATTAAAAACCTACCTGCAGTTTTCCTGAAGGAGCATAAACGGGCATATCGGCGTGCCTGGCGGGATTTGGAGGAGAGCTAACTGTCTTTTTCTTGCAGGAGTTTTTCTACCTGTTCCGTTGTCGGCCGGTTCGAGAACTGCTGCAGCATGAGCTTTGTGACGAAGCTTGTGATGAAGAACAGGATAACGAGAAAGACCGCGAGAAGTATCAGCCCGAGAAAGCCCGATGTAATACCCGGTGTCTTGACTTTCAAGCGGCGCTTGGGCTGCGCCTCGGCCGGGCGTCCATCATCCACGAATACGGGCTTTGGAGAGGCCGGGCGCGGCTTCGAGCGGACCTGTCGTGCGGGTTTCCTGGCGTGCTGGCGTGCCGGCGTGAAGTCTATCTTCTCGATGTCTGCAATCACGTCCTTCATGGACGAGTATCTCGCGGAGGTCTCGATTGCGGTCATGTGCAGGCAGACGACCGCGAGAGATTCGGGAATTTCCGGGATTATGTCCCGCGGCGAGGGCACGTGCGTTGTGATATGTTCCTTGATTATGTCTCTCGCGCTTTCGGACCTGAACGGGACTCGCCCCGTCAACATCTCGTACACGCAGATTCCCAGCGAGTAGATGTCCGACTGAGGGCTGAGCGGCTTGCCGAGCGCCTCTTCCGGCGATATGTAGTGCAGCGAGCTGACATCGCGGGACGTAATAAGGGTGTCGGCGAGTTTCGCTATCCCCATGTCCGCGACCTTCGCTACCTTCTCTTCGGTAAGGATTATATTGGAGGGCGTGACATCCTTGTGAATGATATTGCGGTCGTGGGCGAAAGCAAGGGCGGAGGCGCATTCCTTCGCGACGCGGACCTTGTCTTCGAGAGAGAGCGAGTTCTCCACCATGGTGTCTCTGAGCGTTTTTCCGGAAACGTATTCCATGCAGATATAGTATTGCTCGTTGGCCCTGCCCACGTCGAATACGTGGATTATGTTCGGATGCCTGAGCGTGCCGGCCGCGCGGGCTTCCTCAATGAAGCGCTTCACGAACTGGGAGTCGTTCGAGAGGTCCTTGTCGAGGATTTTCAGGGCTACGACCCGGTCGAGGGCAATCTGGCGCGCGCGGTACACAATTCCTATATCGCGGTGGCCCAGCTTGTCCATTATCTGGAATCCGCCAACCGTCTGCCCCTCGAGATTCTGCTCGGGATCGCCCATGAAAATCAGGACCGTTTCGCCGATGCGTATCTTGTCGCCGAAGACCAGGGGACTCTTGTCGATGCGAACCTCGTTCAGGTACGTGCCGTTGGATGAATTGAGGTCCTGCACGTAATACATCCCGCCTTCCTTGAGGATTCGGGTGTGTTCGCGGGAGGATTTCGGGTCGTCCACAATCACGTGGCAAGTCTGCTTGCGACCCAGGACCATATGGTCCGTGACTGTGAAGTCCTGGCCTATCATCTTGCCGCTCTCGGCGAACAGCCTTGGCATATAGTGCCCCCACGGCTAAACGGCGATTCGGTTTAGTTAAATTATATCCCCTTCGGGGGGGCTGTCAAGCAATTTGAATACTGCCCTGACACGCGCACCGGGAGAATGGGTTTGACAAGGTTAAGCCCATGCTGCTATAATCAAATTATGTTGTGGAATGTAACGGGGATATTTGCCATGGGGGGCGGGCTGTGCAGGTGAGCGTTTCCGGCAGGCACTCATCCATATCACCGGAGGTCAGGCAATACGCAACCGGCAGGGCTGAGAACCTGCAGAAGTTCTACGACCGCATAACGAACATCGACGTTGTCATCGACCACGAAAGGGATATTCACACTGTTGAAACCGTGGCGCACGTGGAACACGGCACGGCGCTTGTGGCAAGGCACAGGGACGAAGGTCTTATGATTGCCATGGATGCTACGTTCGACAAGCTCGAGCGCCAGGTGCGCAAACTCAAGGACCGAGTGCGCAGACGGCGGCCTCACCATGGCACGAAGCTGCCCGCGTCGCCCGAAACCGGGGAATCAGAAGAAGACGAATTCGAGCAAGAAATAGACTTGGAGGAGGAGTAACAGCACCCGGGATTTCTTCGGAGACTCTCAATGAAACTGTTTGACTTCCTGATAAAGGGCGCTACGGTCGCCGACCTGAAAGCCAGGGACAAGGATTCAGTAATCGCAGAGTTGCTCCAGAGCATGGTCAAGCACAAGGCGGTTAAGAAGGAGAACTTCAAGAAGGTCCTCAGCAAGATACTCGACAGGGAAAAGGAGGGGAGCACCGGCATTGGCAAGGGGCTCGCCGTACCGCACCTGAAGCAGACCAGGTATGTCAGCCGCATGGTCGGTGTGTTCGGGCGGTGCAGGGAGGGCATAGATTACAATGCAATCGACGGTGCCCCGTGCCGGCTCTTTTTCCTCATCCTGACACCGCGCGAAAGCGACGACCGTCATATCAGGGCGCTCAAGAAGGTGGCGCAGCTTGCAAGAAACGCGGATTTCTGCAGGTTCATGGTAGAGGCCAGGGATATCGGGGAGATAGTGGACCTGCTTGAGGAAGTTGACGGGGCCTGAGCCAAGCCATTTAACCCGTCAGCAAGAAATGCGATTCTGCTTTTGCGGATGATGGCTGCTGCAATTCTTGCTGTTTGAAGGTTTACCGCTGATATGGACAGTAACGACCGTGTCAATGCCGGATGCATGGATATCAAGTCCTGTGCAGCCTCGGGCGCACAGTCGGGCTATATGCCGCGTATTGCTGCTTTTGGCGGCGGCACCGGCCTGAGCAACCTCCTCCGGGGGCTTAAAGCATATACGGACAGGATTACGGCCGTTGTGACCGTTTGCGACAACGGCGGCTCTTCCGGAAGGCTGAGGCGGGAGTTCGATGTGCCCCCTCCAGGGGACATACGCAACAGCCTTGCCGCGCTCGCCGACACGGAACCAATGATGGAGCAGTTACTACAGTACCGGTTCGAGGAATCCGAACTCGAGGGGCATTCGCTCGGCAATCTCCTTCTTACTGCGCTGATACGCATCACCGGCGACTTCGGGTCGGCTGTCAGGGAGGCGAACAAGATACTCAAGGTGAGGGGAAAGGTGCTCCCTTCGACCCTCGACAGGGTAGCGCTCGTAGCCAGTCACAGCGACGGCACCAAATCGACCGGCGAGGTAGCAGTCGGCCGCAGCGGTAAGCCCATAAGCCGCGTTGAACTCAAACCGGGTCCCGGCAGGATTACCGAGGAAGTAACGGAGGCGATATATGGCGCCGACATGCTGGTTTTCGGTCCCGGGAGCCTTTACACGAGCGTCATACCCAATCTTCTCATCGGAGGTGTCGTGGAGGCGGCGAGGGCGGCAAGAGCGCCGAGAGTCTACATCTGCAACGTGATGACTCAACCGGGTGAGACAGCCGGCTACTCCGCCAGCCGTCACGTCGATGCCGTGGAGGAACATACGGGCGAGGAATTCTTCGATTTCGTCGTGGTCAACACCGGCGAAGTACCGGGAGAACTGGCCGAACGCTACATGAGAAACGGCCAGTATCCCGTTAAGGTGGATTATGAGAATCTCAGGGGCAGGCGTTTCCGGCTCGTCGAAGGCGACATAATCAGCAGGCATTCCTTCGTAAGGCATGATGCGGCGAAAGAGGCCGGGCTCCTTATGGATGTCCTTTTTGCAGTGCTCGGCCGGGGCGTCTCGCTTTCGGAAGAGCAGGGAAGCAGTCAGTGAAAATATCCATCGAGGTGGTCCTGCCGACCGAGAACGGTCTGCATGCGAGGCCTGCCACGAAGTTCGTGGAGGCGGCGAGCAGGTACAGCTCGGCGATAACAATTGCAAAGGACGGCATGGAGGTTGATGGTAAAAGTGTGATAGAGATACTCACTCTTGCAGCCGAACTGGGCACGCATCTTGTCATAACGGCGGAGGGAGAAGATGCGCAGGAAGCGGTCGAGACGCTGGCGAGGCTTGTTGAGAGGGGATTCAAGGACTGATGAGAGAACGGGGCAGGGCCTCTTCGTTTAAAGAGGATTCCAGGTGGAAATAAAAAAGGGAATTCCAGTTTCGCCCGGATACGTTGTCAGGGAAGCGTTCGTTCTTGACAGCGAGGAAGTGCGGATTCCCCAGAGATTCATCGGACCGTCGGAAGTGCAGTCGGAAATAGCCCGGTTCGAGAACGCTCTTGAGGCTGCCAAGACTGAGATTGAGGAGCTTAGAGACCAGGCTGCGGAATCGGTCGGCCCCGAATACGGCGCCATTTTCGATTTCCACAAGGCAATACTCGATGACAGCCGGCTGCGCAAGGAAATCGAGACGCGCATCCGGAACAACAAGTTCACCGCCGAGTACGCGGTCAGCCGCGCCCTGAGAAAGCAGGCCAAGTCGCTCGGGTCTGTCGAGAATCCCTTTTTCAGCCAGCGCGTCGATGATATCTACGATATCGAGAAACGGGTTCTGCGCAGCCTCATAGGGGAACGCCGCGAGGGCATCAAGAACCTCGAACAAGAGGTCGTCGTGATTGCGCGCGACCTCACGCCCTCCCAGACGGCGAGCCTCGAGAAGACAAGAGTGGTCGGCTTCGCCACGGACGCAGGCGGAAGAACGTCACATACAGCCATTGTCGCCAGGGCGCTCGGTATTCCCGCGGTGGTGGGCCTCGGTGCCATCACCGCCGACGTCTCGGGCGGCGACACAGTAATTGTGGACGGGACCAACGGGCTTGTCATAATAGGCCCGGACGAGCATACTCTCAAGAAGTATAAGACCTTGGAGCGGGGCTTCAAGGAGTTTCAGGAAAAGCTCGCGCTGCTTCATCACCTGCCCACGGAAACCCTCGACGGGCACAAGCTGAAGCTCCTGGCCAACATCGAGTTTCCCGAGGAGGTGGACAGCGCCCTGGAAGCGGGTGCCGACGGGGTAGGTCTATATCGCACCGAATTCCTCTTTATGGACTCGTCGGCGCCGGACGAGGAAGTGCAGTTCCGCGCCTATCGAGACGCGCTCAGGAAGATGGGAGAAAGACCCGTAGTCATACGCACGCTCGACCTCGGAGCGGACAAGGTACCTGTGGATTCGCCGCTTATGCGCGAGTCCAATCCGTTCCTGGGCTGCCGGTCGATTCGCTACAGTCTCCTGCACATAGACATGTTCAAGACCCAGCTCCAGGCCATGCTGAGGGCGAGCGCGTTCGGCAATCTCAAGATAATGCTGCCCATGATTTCATCGGTTGACGAAGTCAGGCGAACGAAAGTGATTCTCTCGGATGTAATGGAGGAGCTGAGAGAGCAGTCCGTTTCCTTCAATCCCGACATCGAGGTCGGGGTGATGGTTGAAGTGCCCTCGGCGGCGCTTACCGTTGACATCCTGGCGAGGGAAGTTGATTTCTTCTCCATCGGAACGAACGACCTTATCCAGTACAGCCTGGCCGTGGACAGAGTCAACGAGAGGGTCGCGGACCTTTACCAGCCGGTCCACCCCGCTATCCTGCGCCTGCTCAAGGAGACCATCCAGACGGGCAAGCGCTACGGCATCGATGTTGCCATGTGTGGAGAGATGAGCGCCGAGGTAATCTATACGATTCTCCTTCTCGGCATGGGCCTTGAGAACTTTTCCGTGACGCCCGTCAACATACCCGAAGTCAAAAAGGTGATTCGCTCAGTTACGATGCGCGAGTCGAGGGAGACCGCGGAGGTCGTGCTGCACCTCTCCGACGCGAAGTCCGCTGAGTCGTTCCTGCGGGCCCGTGCTCACAAGATTGTGCCGTGGCTGGCGTGACCCGGACCGTCTCAAATTGGATTTTATCTCATTTCTTGCAAGAAAATGACCTTCTCGAACGATAATATTATAGGGGAGCGTGTATACTCCCTGTCAGGTGAACGCAGTATACCGGAGGTACTTCGATGGGTCTAATAGGCAAGATTGCTTTGATAGGCGTCGTTTCTGTCGCGGTTCTCATAGCCGTAATCTGGGATATCCAGAACGAGAAGACTGCTACCTCGCCGGATGGTGATGGCAAGGCGAAGGACAATATAGCCGAGAATCTGCCCGGAAATCTCACGCCGCAGGACGCTCTGAATCCGGAATCCGGCCAGGGGGAGAACGTTACCCCTAAAGATGGCGCGGAAAAGCCTCCTAAGGAAGAGCCGGGCGAAGAGCCCGCTCCCGTCGAAAAGCCGGGCCCGGAAAACGAACCTGATGAGACGCCGAAGGAGGTCGTGGACAAGCCCGAACAGCCGGTGGAGGAGGGCACCCAGTACACTATAAAAAGGGGCGATACGCTGTCTGGGCTGGCCCGGAAGTTTTACGGGGACCCCAAACTCCGGCATGTAATCCAGCAGGCCAACGTAAACGTCATACCCGACCCCGAAGTGCTCAGGGTCGGCGACCAGATTCATATCCCGCCCAAGCCAAGGGTCGGCATAGCTGGGCCTACCGGGTCGGAGCGCATGACTTCGAGGGAAACTTACATTGTCTACCCCGGCGATACTCTTTCGAAGATATCGCGCATGCATTACGGCAATAATTCCGGCGTTGACCTTATCTACGAAGCCAACAAGGACAAGATAACCGACAAGAATGTCCTGAAACCCGGCATTGAACTCATAATTCCACCCATGCCGAAGAAAGAGGAAAAATAGCCGGTTCAGGCGCCATAGCCGGTTTCTGCTTTTCTTTAAGCTCCGCGTGACGATGCCCGCCTTGCTTGACACATGCAGGCGAGTCAAGTAACATGCCTGCGAGTCGAGTGCGTTTATGCCGAGGTTCCCTCGTGCCTGAAACTAATTCTGAACATCGCGTTGCATCCGCGAATTGGCTGCAAAAGCCTCTCAATGCTGTAATCCTGATTTTCGCCGTAGCCCTTATCGTTAGGCTCGCGGTATTGTTTGCACTGCATGGCACGCCATACTGGTCGAACCAGCTTGTTGATGCGGAGCTTTACGACGACTGGGCCTTGGCCCTGTCGAATATCGGGTATCCTCAACCCCCCGGGGAGGGTCCCCGGACCGCGCCGTATTTCTACTCGCCCTTGTATCCGTGGGCGCTCTCGCTGGTCTATCGCGTATTGGGGTATTTGCCAGGCGCAGTGCGCGTGCTTCAGAGTCTTATGGGCTCGCTGCTGTGCGTCATGGTCTACATGCTGGGGCGCAGGCTTCTTTCCTGGCAGGCAGCGCTGGGGGCGGGTCTTATCTGCGCTCTCTACGCACCGCTTACCTTCTATGACAACCTGCTTTTAAAGACCGCGCCTGTCACGTTTCTGCTCTTTGCGGGCGTATGGCTGCTTCTTCTCGAACCCGAGTCGAAAGTTATGCGACATCTCAGATTCCTGCTTGCGGGCGTGGTGCTGGGTCTGGCCGCAGGCATGAGAGGGAACGTTTTGCTCGTGGGAGCTACCATTCTGGTCGGGCTTGCGCTCCGGGCGGCAGGCAGGAAGACTTACTCACGCCCGGTCCTTTTCCTTGCAGGTCTCTGCATGGCAGTACTTCCGCTGACACTCGCCAACTACTCCGCCTCGGGCGAGTTCATTCTTACCACCTACAGCGGCGGCTTCAACTTCTACGAAGGCAATTCAGCCGAGGCCACAGGTTATCACCCCGCACTTGCCCAAGTGCGTCAGACTGCCTCGCACGAGCAGGAAGATGCCATAGGCATCGTCAGGGAAGCGTTGGGGCGCAAACCATCTCCCGGCGAAGTGAGTTCCTACTGGTTCGACAGGGCGCGGCGTGACATTGCGGAACGACCGGGGCGGTGGGTCGGACTGCTCGGCCTTAAGGTCGCGCTGTTCGCCAACGGTGCCGAGATACCGGACAACTACAACTACTCTTTCATGTCCCGCAGGCTAACGCCGCTTCGCCTCAATCCGGTGGGCTTCCTGCTCATTGTGCCTTTCGGCCTGGCGGGGCTGGGCATGGCGATAGCCCGCGGCGGCCGGTGGCGAATTGTCGCGGTCATCGTGCTTGTGTATGCCATCTCCGTTGTTGCCTTCTACGTCACAGCGAGATACAGAACGCCCGTGGTGCCTTTTCTTGCGCTGCTCGCCGCGCTTGCAGTCGAGCAGATAGTCAGGTGGTTCGCATCAGGGGACTACCGGCGCGCGCTGATAGCTCTCGTTGCGGTCTTCGCGTTCTTCGCGGCGGCGTCAAGGACTCTTGTGCCGGCGGAGCTTGGCTTCGGCAGGGAATACTACGCGCTGGGAAATATGCAGCTCAAGGAGGGTGACTATGCAGATGCTGTCAAGAGCTACGAATCCGCGCTCGAATATCATCCGTATTCGGCAGTTATAGAAAACAACCTTGGTGCAACATATATCACGGCCATGCACTACAGCGAGGCCGGCGTGGCAGCCGCGAAGGCGCATCTGCAGCGGGCCGTGGACCTTGCGCCCGGCTATTTCGAGGCGTGGAAAAATCTCGGGCTTGTACATGTAACACTCGGTGACAGGGAAAAAGCCAGCGAGGCTTTCAACAGAGCGTATGAGCTCGCGCCCGAGCATTCCCAGCGGAAGAAAATGCGGCGAATGCTTGAAGCGATTTCTCGTTAATTTTACAAATCTGTGACATCGCATCTTGACTGCAGATTACATATACTAATAGGAGAACGAAGCTTATCCTGTGGAGGGATACTATGCGCGCGCGCAAGTGGCTCATGTTGTCAATATGCCTGGCGGCGGCGACGCTCACGGTGGCGGCCCGCGGGGATGTAATTCACCTCAACACCGGCGGCCGCGTCGAGGGCAAGATTATCGAAAGAGACCTCGACAGCGTGCTGGTCAAAACGCCCTACGGCATGACCCGCATTCGCTCGGAAGATGTCGAAACAATCGAGGAGAAGCCGACCGTCTGGGAACTTTACACGGAGAAATCCTCCAAAATAGACGATTTCGACGTCAAGGAACACTGGAAGCTTGCCCAGTGGTGCAAAGGAAAGCACGGGCTTGAACAGGAGTACAAGACTGAGCTGGAACTCGTGCTTTCGCTCAAGCCCGACCACAAGGAAGCGGGCGAAGCTTACGCCAAGCTGCGCGAGGAAGAGCAACGCAAGTACGAAAAGTTCGCAAAGAAGGAAGCTGCACGCAAGGCAAAAGAGAGTTCCGGGAAGAAGACTCCCGCAGGCGACACAAAGCCCGGTGAAGAGTCGAAAGCCCCCGAACTCAAGCCCGGCGAACGGCAGGAAATCACGCTCGACGGCGCCCGCAAGAAGAAAATTCTCGACCTCATCGACCAGTTCTTCGATGAGAGTCCCGAAAACGTGGATGCGCGCCAGAAAATACTCGAAGAGATAGACAAGCTCGGTCCCATCGACAAGAAATCCATATCGAGCTTCCGCAGCACGATATTCAAGAAGTGCAAGAAGGAATTGTTCGGGTTCGAGCGCTCCGGCGGTCGCTACCAGTTAAAGCACAAGATCTACTCCGGCACGTTCATCCTCGGCATGCCGCGCGGCGGCGGCAAGAAGTTCGGCCTCCTCGTCGGCCTTCACGGCGGCGGCCAGGGTGTCGGCGACGGTGCAACCTCGGCTCAGAAGTGGGCCGGCGCAGCGGGGAAGGGCTGCATCACATGCTTCCCCACCGTCATCCAGAAGGAAGCCACCGCCTGGAACAAGGAGCGCGAGGAGAAGTACGTCATCCAGCTCATCCAGGAACTCAAGGCTGCCTACCCGATAGACACCAACCGCATTTACCTTTGTGGTCACTCCATGGGTGGCTTCGGCACATGGTCGATAGGGACGCACTATGCCGACGTGTTCGCCGCGCTCTCGCCCAACGCGGGCGGCATTTTCGTTATGCAGGGCGCCGGAGGCACGATTACCGGCCTGGTAAGGGGTACCGTCGTCAACCTCAAGGCCACGCCGATTTACTTCTACCACGGCTCGGACGACCCCCGCGTAGCGCCCGGCGCTGACCGCAAGGCGGCCGAGGCGCTCAAGGAACTCAAGGAAAAGCACGGGCCATACGAGTATGTCTACAAGGAGTACGACGGAATCGGACACGGCTATCCGCCCGGCGGATTCGGTCCGATTATCGACTGGATGATAAGCCACAAGCGAAAGCCCTATCCCGACTACATCGTCTGGGAGCCCTCGCGCCCGTACAAGAAGCTGTTCTGGTGGATAAAGGTCAGGAGCAGCGGAGGCCAGATTATCGCCAAATACAACAAGTCGAAGAACCTTGTAGAAATCGAAGGCGCTTCCTCGGGTATATCCGTCTTCCTCAACGAGAAGATGGTCAACTTCTCCAAGCCTGTCAAAGTCATGGCCAACGGCAAGGAAGTCTTCAACGACTACGTCTATTTCAGCGCCTCGGCGATGCTCGAATCCATACAGGACAAGAAAGACCCCGAGCAGTACTTCACGGCGAAAATAGACCTGTAGGCTTCGCAAGATACTTCCAGCTGAGTGATGGGGGAGCTTCCGCTGACTGCGGAAAAAAAGAAATGACCCCAGCGGGATTTGAACCCGCGTTGCCGGATTGAAAGCCCGGTGTCCTAGACCGGCCTAGACGATGGGGTCATCGTTAAAATCCAAAATCGAAAGGTCAAAGGTCAAAATATTGTGAGGGCAGAAGGACTCGAACCTTCGACCCACGGCTTAAAAAGCCGTTGCTCTGCCAACTGAGCTATGCCCCCTCAGAACTCAGGACGGGCTTGACGCCCGCATCCCTGCTGTAAAAGAGCTTTACTCGTTAAGAAGTTCGTTAACCTTCGAATCGAGCATTCCGTCTACTTCGTCTTCGTACTTCTTTACCGCGTCCTGCACCCTGTCCTTGAGGCGGTACATGTCGTCTTCGCCGATGGTGCCGTCTTTCTTGAGCTTCTCGATGTCTTTGTTTACGTCGCGCCTTATGCTCCGCAGCGAGACACGGGCCTTCTCTGCCGTGTCCTTGGCGCGCCCGGCGAGCTGCTTGCGCCTCTCTTCCGAAAGCGGGGGGATACTCAGGCGGACGAGCTTGCCGTCGGTTGACGGGTTTATTCCTATGTCCGAGGCCTGGATAGCCTTCTGTATCTCGCCCACGCTGGAGGGGTCGTAGGGCTTCACGACGAGCAGGGCGGCCTCCGGCGCTGATATGCCCGCAATCTGCTTGAGGGGGGTGGGATTGCCGTAGTAGTTTACGCGAATGTTCTCTATAAGCGCGGGCGTGGCCCGTCCGGTGCGCATACCGCGAAACTCATCCTGGAGCACTCCGATGGTCTTCTTCATTTTTGCCTCAAGCTCACGGACTATCTTGTCCTGCGGCATTGGCGATACCTCCTAAGCGGTTATGAGCGTCCCGATTTTTTCTCCGCCAATGCTGCGCAGGAGGTTGCCCTTCTCGCGCATGCAGAAGACCAGAATCGGGATGTTGTTCTGGGCGCACAGCTCTATGGCGCTTGTGTCCATTATCTTGAGCTTCTGGTTCAGGACTTCCTCGTAGGATATCGAGTCGTACTTTTTCGCGGACGGGTCTTTCATCGGGTCTGCCGAGTATACCCCATCGACCTTGGTCGCCTTGATAAGCACGTCTGCGCTGATTTCCGAGGCGCGCAGCGCGGCCTGCGTGTCGGTGGTGAAGTACGGGTTGCCCGTGCCGCCGACGAGTATGACGATGCGCCCCTTTTCGAGGTGTCGTGTGCAGCGCCTGCGTATGAACGGCTCGGCGACGTCGCTCGCGATAAGGGCGGACATGAGCCTGGTCTCGAAATCCAGGGCTTCGAGCGTGTCCTGAAGGGCCATTCCGTTTATTACAGTGGCGAGCATGCCCATGTAGTCGGCGGTCGCGCGGCCGAGGCCGTACTGCTCGCTGGCGATGGCGCCCCGGATGAAGTTGCCGCCGCCGATGACTACGGCCAGTTCCTTGCCCGTGCGCACGCACTCGGCTATCTCATCTGCGAGAAAGCGGACCTGGTCGAGGTCGAGGCCGAAGCCTTTCTCCTTGCAGAAGCCTTCGCCGCTTATCTTGAGCAATACGCGATTGTAGTTGCGCCTTTCCCGCTGCATGGCTATTCTCCACTGAAGCAGGGAGGAGGTTACTCTTCGGCCTGTTTCTCTTCCGCAGCCGTCTCAGTCTCTTCGCCTATTTCGAAGCGCACGAAGCGGCCTATGACCAGGTTCTCGCCGAACTTGGCGGCGTGTTCCTTGATGTGGTCGCCTACGGTGATTTTCTGGTCCTTCACGAAGGGCTGTTCAAGCAGGACGCTCTCGGTATAGAACTTCTTCATCCGGCCTTCGACGATTTTCTCCCGGATATTCTCGGGCTTGCTCTTGATATCCTCGGCTTCGCGGTAAATGTCTTTCTCGCGCTCGATGACGTCCGCAGGCACGTTTTCCCTGTCAATAGCAACGGGCCTCATGGCTGCGACATGCATGCAGAGGTCGCGCGCGAGAGAGATAAACTCCTCGTTTCGCGCCACGAAATCGGTTTCGCACTTGAGTTCGAGCATCACGCCGAGCCGTGCGCCCAAATGGATGTAAGTCTCGATTCTGCCCTGAGCCGTGGCGCGGGCGGCTCTCGAACCCGCCTTGGCGATGCCTTTCTTGCGCAGAATATCCACTGCCTTTTCCATGTCGCCTTCAGCTTCCTGAAGGGCCCGCTTGCAGTCCATCATGCCCGAGCCCGTTCGCTGCCGGAGCTTTTGTACTGTTTCAGCGTCGATGCTCACTTCTCTGTCTCCTGAGATTCTGCCTGCTTGTCTTCTGTTGCCGCTTCGGCCTTGATGGCTTCCGGTTCGGGTTTCTGACCGGCTTCCGGCTGCTCCTTTTTCTCCGGAGCGGGTGCCGGCTTTCTGTCTTTCTCAATGGGAGTCCTGGCGCCTTCCGCCGTTTTCGGCTTCGGAGGTGGTGTGTGCCGCCGCCTCGTCGGGCGTTTGGCTGTTCGTCTGCGTGCCTGCGCTTCACCTGTCTGAGCTGGCCGCGCCTGGGTCTTTTCCTCGACGACCCGGCGCTCGTCCCAGGCCTTCTTGCCCTCGGCCACGGCTGCTCCCATTCGTGTCAGGAGGACGCTGACAGCCCTGAACGCGTCATCGTTGCAAGGAATGACGATGTCAACCATCTCCGGGTCTGTGTCCGTATCGACGAGGCCGATTACCGGAATCTCGAGCTTCCTGGCTTCCTTGACCGCGATATCTTCCCTGCCGGGGTCAATGACGACGAGTGCACCTGGCAGCTTCGTCATGTCGCGTATTCCGGTCAGGTTGCGTTGAAGCTTGTGCAACTCCCTGCGAAGCCTGGATACTTCCTTCTTGCTGAGCAGGGCCATGTGCCCCGTGGTTTCCATCTCTTCAATCTCGTTGAGGCGCTTGAGTCTGGAGCGTATGGTGAGGAAGTTGGTCAGCGTTCCGCCCAGCCACCTGTCCGAGACATACGGCATGCCGTTCTGCGTGGCGACTTTTTCCACGACGGAATAGGCCTGTCTCTTCGTGCCGACGAAGAGAATGAACTCGCCGCGCGCGGCTATGTTCTTAAGCAGGTTCGAGGCCCTTATCAAACCTCTGAGAGTGGCTCGAAGGTCGATAATGTGAATGACGTTCTTCCTGCCGAAGATATATTGCTTCATCTTCGGATTCCACCTCGAAGTCTGATGCCCGAAATGGACTCCCGACTCGAGCAAAGTGCCCAGTGAAGGAAAACTCAAAGCAGATGCCTCCAATACTGTCTTAATCTCGCTGTCCTGCCGGCCAGAAGCCGCAGAGAATCTAATATATTAGCAATCGACTCATGCCAGTCAAGGATATTCTTGGCTTAAAAAGCGCTTGATAGGCCTTGTCTAATACCGGTCAGCCAATCCGGCGAGCGTGATTCGCCGAATGGCCTATCTGCCGCCTCCGAGTTCCGCGGCATCGAGCTTTCTCGAAAACTCGTTTCGCGGAACGGGCGGACCGTTGAAATTTTCCACGGGAACGGGCAGGCGGATGTCGTCCGGCAATGAGTCTATGTATTTGGCCCTGTATGCCGGCGTCTGCATGCGGCACGAGGCGTACCTGTAGCAGAAGTCGGGGTGGGTCACCATCTTTTCCCAGATGTCGCGCAGGGGCATCTTGCGGACGTTGCCGAAGGTGATGGGATTGAAGTCGCACGGGTTGACATCGCCGTATGCGGTCATGTAAAACTGGGTATACGCTCCGAAGCAGCCCGCGCCTTCGGGTGAGTTGACGACAGCCTGTGCAATAACCCCCATATTCGAGTCCGACTTGTGGTATTTCATGGCAAGCGCGCGCAGCTTCTCCTTTTCGCTCCTGGACAGCATCATATCCTGCCGCTTCAGATACTTGCCGCTGGGGATGCAATCGAATATCGTAGTCTCGTTGAAGCCCGAATCGCGGGCGAGAACGATAGTTTTTTCGACATCGCCGTTTGCGAGAGACTCGCTCGTCGCGTATGTGGACAGGCCCGTCAGAATCCCGTTCTCCTTGGCGCGCGCGGCTCCTTCCATGGCCTGTTCGAAAAGGTTCTTGACGCCCCTTAGCCTGTTGTGCGTTTCCGGGCTGGGGCTGTCTATCGAGACGTAAAGGCAGTGCAGGCCGGCTTCGGCCAGCCGGCTGCAGTTTTCCTGCGTAAGGAGGAGGCCGTTCGTAAACATCGAGACGATAGCCTGGTCCTTGTCCACGTGCCGAACCAGCTCGTATATGTCGGGATTGAGAAGCGGCTCGCCGCCTACGTATATTATCAGATTGGCTCCGAGGTTGAGGGCATCATCGACGACGCCCTTCATCTCGTCCGTACTCAGGTCGGGCCTCTCGGTATTCTTGAAGAGGTCGTATGAACAGTGAACGCAGTCGCACTGGCACTTCGAAGTTACGGCGAGGTTGGCGGTTGCCGGCAGGACCATGGAAAATATCTTTTCGCGTATCTTGCGAGCGAGGGCCTTCATGCCCGCCTTGCTCGGCTGGGGCGGGTTGTACAGGTTGTAGATATTCGCCTCATCCTTTTTGGCGATTACCTTCAGGCCGTTAAGGACCCCCACGAGATAGTCGAGAAACGGTTGCGCCGCCTTGCCGAGCATGCCTCCCGCACAAGCCGCAATCTTGCCATCCTTCAACTCGACGTCTATGTGCAGGAAGTCGTATCTTTCTGTCATGCCTTGTCCCTGTTATTGTTCAACGCTGCTTTATTGGTTGATGCCACTGTGCTGCCAAACCTCATTCTAACCTGCCTTAATATGCCGGATAATATATTCAGCCGCTCTGTCGCTTGCGCCGGGAGAGCCGAGCTTGTCGCGCACTTCGACGAGCCTTCGACGGGTTCTGTCGAGCAGGCCGTCCCTGAGCATCTGCATCGAACGCCGCGCGATGGCCTGCGGCTGAGCACGCCATTGTATCATCTCGGGAACGATTCTCGAACCGGCAACTATGTTACAAAGCGCATAGTTTTTTACTCGCAGGAGCGCGATGAACAGGAACCATGTGAGAGGACTCACCTTGTAAACAACGACCATGGGGGTGCCGATTATGGCGGCCTCGAGCGTCGCGGTGCCTGATGCGACGATAAGCAGGTCGCTCGATTTCATGACGTTGTACACATCGCGGGAAATATGGAAGAAAGGCTCACAGCCCAGAGCCTTCCTTATTTTCTTGTCGCTGATTCGGCTTGCCTGGCCCAGGACGAAGGTCACGTTGGGCATGTGCGACTGAATCAGGCGCGCGGACTCGGCGATTATGGGCATGAGACGATCCACTTCCTGGCGGCGGCTGCCGGGAAGCAGGCCGATTATCTTATGGTCCTCCGGTATGTTCAGCTCCCGGCGAAGGGTTGCCTTTATTTCGCTCGGATTCCTGATGGTATCCAGGATGGGATTTCCCACGAACGAGGCATCGACCCCGTAACGTCGGTAGAACCTTTCCTCGAAAGGCAGGATGACGAGGCTCTTGTCCACGTAGCGGGCGAGCTGGTGGACGCGGTAGGTACGCCACGCCCAGAGCTGCGGACAGACGTAGTACACGACCGGTATGCCCACTTTCTTGAGCTGTTTGGCCATGCGCAGGTTGAACTCGGGGAAATCAATGAGGACGGCCACGTCAGGCTTTCTCCGGCGGGCGAGGCTCACCAGGCCGAAGAATGTCGTTATGAGTCTCGGATACGACAGGATTCCTTCGATAATGCCGACTGCCGCATGCTTGACGACATCGCGGAAAATCTCCACGCCTTCGGCTTCCATCAGGTCGCCGCCCAGGCCAAAGAACGTCGCGTCCGGTACTCTCTGCTTTATTGCCCTGACAAGCCTGGCGCCGTGGAGATCACCGGAGCTTTCGCCCGCGATAATAAGGACTTCACTCACCTGGGTGAATCCTCTCCTGTGTTCTCATGGCCTCGAGGATGTGCGTGGCAATCTGCATCGTCTTCAGAGCCATATCACCCGGGACAATCGGTTCCGTGCCGTTTTCAATGGATTGGACGAATGATTCAAGCTCTTTCTTCAGCGGTTCTTCGAATACGATGTCTATTTCGCGTATTGACAGAATCTCTTTGAACATCATGTCCTGGGCATCCTTGATAGAGGGTGCCCTTTCCTTGAACTTCAGGAGCGTCTCGGGGTCGAAGCTGCCGGTCTTTTTGAATACCTGGGCCTTGTGGGTGCCGTAATTGAGCGAGACGTAGGTGTCGGTTTGGAAGATGCGTATTTTCCGCATGGTCGTTTTGGACACCCTGCTGGCGCGCAGGTTGGCGATGCATCCGTTCTTGAAGCGGATTCGCGCGTTGGCCATGTCCTCGTTCTGTCCGACAATGCTGACTCCCATGGCGTCGATTTCCACGGCGGGTGAATCCACGAACGCGAGCACGATATCGATATCGTGAATCATCATGTCAAGGACGACGCCTACGTCCATGGAGCGGAACGAGAACGGGCTTATTCTGTCGCATTCGATGAATCGGGGCGACTTGATGTGTTCCTGTACGGCGACAACGGCGGGATTGAACCTTTCTACGTGGCCGACCTGCATGATGATGTTATGTTTCCTGCTGAGTGAGACAAGCTCCTCAGCCTCCTGGAGCTTGTGGGTTATGGGCTTTTCGACAATGACGTGCTTGCCGGCCTTGATGAAATCGCTCGCAACCTTGAAATGGAGGTCGGTCGGGACGACGACGGACACGGCATCAATCTCATCAATCATCTCGCGATAGTCGCTCAGGGCTTTGCAGTTGTATTTTGAGGCGATGGAACCGGCGCTCATCTCGTCAATATCGGCTACCGCAACGAGTTCCACGGAGGGAAGCTCATCATAAATCCTTGCGTGGATTTTGCCGAGGTGCCCGACGCCCACGACGCCAACTTTTAGCTTACCCATTTTGTTTCCTCAAAGCCTCCCTGGCTCTACCTTGCTTGCCTTTGGCTGAACTGCGCAGAAACGCGATAAGTTCGCTTATCTCCTTTGCGGAGTTGTTCTTTTCGAGCTTAACGATGGCGTCCCGGAGGGGCTGCTGTGTCCTGTACAGCAGGCGGTAGGCCTCCTTGAGCTTCTTGATTGTATCCCGATCCACGCCGTTGCGGCTGCAGCCGACGACGTTGACGCATCGAACCTTGGAGGGATTGCCCTCCACGGTCATGAATGGCGGCACATCCCGCACGACTCTCGTGAGCCCGCCGATGAAAGCAAGCCTGCCGACCGTGACGAAGTGGTGGAGCGCAGCGAGTCCGCCCACGTTGGCATAGTTTTCGAGCCTGACGTGTCCGCCGAGCTGCACGCCGTTGGCCATAATGACGCCGTTGCCTATCTCGCAATCATGCGCCACGTGGGAGTATGCCATAATGTAATTATTGTCGCCAATGCGGGTGACGCGGTCTACTTTATGCGTGCCGCAATGGATTGTGACGAATTCCCGGATGACGTTGTTGTCGCCTATCACGACCCGCGTATCGGTGCCGGAGAAGCTGATATCCTGCGGCCACGTGCCGATTACGGCATTCTGGTATATCTTGTTGTTCTTGCCGATGGTCGTATTGCCCGCTATAGTGACGTGGTTGAACAGGATAGTACCTTCGCCAATCTCCACGCGGGAGCCTATGACGCAGTATGGGCCGATGCTGACGCCCTCTGCTATCTTCGCACCAGGCTTTATAACCGCTGTCTCGTGTATTGCCACGTCTTTTCCCGGTTTGCTCGGGGTCTTCCGGACCCCGGTTCCACTGTTTCAATCCTGCTTCGGATTCGCGTCAACGAGCATAAACCGTATCTGAGCCTCGGCGACGATCTTGCCGTCTACCTTGGCCGAAGTCTTGACTTCCCCTCTGTTGTTTCCGAGCTTCGTCGCCTCAGCCTCGAGGACGAGCTGGTCTCCCGGCACTACGGCCTTGCGGAACTTGACCTTGTCTATTGACATAAGGAACGGAAGCTTGTCATGTTCCTCCAATTCCTGCATGAGCAGAGCGCCCGCAAGCTGGGCCATCGCCTCTATCTGGAGGACACCCGGCATCACCGGCTGGTTGGGGAAATGCCCCTGAAAGAAGGGTTCGTTTATCGTTACGTTCTTGATGCCGACGGCGCGCTTCTTCGGCTCAAGCTCCGTGACCCTGTCAACCATGAGAAACGGATATCTGTGAGGCAGGATATTCTGTATCTGGTTTATGTCAAGCACTTCGCTCAACTCCTACTCTCCTGCCCGGTGGCTCTTCAGCCCGTATCCGAGCAGGGTTCTGACCAGCTCCCTGTTAAGGGCGTGGCCGCTGCGCTCGCATTCTATGCGGCCGGTCAGCCTGCCGCCAACGAAAAACAAGTCTCCCAGTAAGTCGAGTACCTTATGTCGCGCGGGCTCGTCGTCGAATCTCAGCTCGTCTCTTGCGCCTCCCGAGCCGAGGACCACCGTGTTCTCCTTGTTCGCCCCCTTGCCGTAGCCTGCTGCCTGTAGAGATTCTATTTCTTCTTCGAGGCAGAACGTTCGCGCGGGCGCAATTTCCCGGGCGTATGCCTGCGGGTTTACATCGAACTCGACAAACTGTTCCAGCTTCAAGTCCGGAAAGTCAAGCCTGTACGAAACTGACAACGCGTCCGAGGGCAATGCCCTTATAAAGCCTGAACCCGACGTTACCTCGATGGGTTCGGGAATTATCAATTCCCGGCGCGGGATGTCGAGGTCGCGCACCCCCGAGCTTGAGACGAGATTATAATATGGCAGACCGCTTCCGTCAAGGGCGGGCAGTTCGGTTGTGTCGATTTCGACCAGGCAGTTGTCAACCCCGGCTACGAACAGCGCGGCGAGGAAGTGTTCAACCGTTTCAACTCTCACGCCGTTGGATGCGAGGGCTGTTCTCCTGTCGGTTTCGACGAGATTTTCGAGGACCGCCGCAACTGAGGGGTTGTTGGGCAGGTCCGCCCTGATAAAAACCACGCCCTGGTCAGCCGCGGCAGGCAGAAGCCTGAGCGAGCATTCCTTACCAGTGTGTATGCCGATGCCCCTGAGCACCGCCTCTGAGTCAATCGTCTTCTGAAGCACACTCAAGCTGTTCTACTCTCTCTTTCAGTTTTTGCAGTTCCTTGAGAAGCTCCGGTAGCTTCCGCGAGGCGGCGCGGACCCGTTTTTCTTTCATATGGGACCATGCCGGGTATCCCGAGACAGTGGCGCCCGGCTCGATGTCCGCGGTCACTCCGGCCTTGCCGGCCACGCGCGCGCCGTCGCCCACGCTGATATGGCCGTCCACGCCGGCCTGACCGGCGAGTATCACCGAGCGCCCTATGTGGGCTGAGCCGGCTATTCCGACCTGAGCTATAAGCAGGCAGTTTTCGCCGATGGTCACGTTATGTGCGATGTGGACAAGGTTGTCTATTTTCGTGCCGCTCCCGATGACTGTCTTCGCGAAGCGGGCCCTGTCGATCGCGACACATGCGCCGATTTCCACATCATCCTCGACGACGACCTTGCCTTTCTGCGGTATCTTGCAGTGCTTTCCGTCCTTGTCCATTTTGAAGCCGAATCCGTCGCTGCCGATGACAGTGCCCGGGTGGATAATGACCCGGTCGCCGATTGCCACGTGCTCGCGAAGCGTGACGCCGGGATGAATGACACAGTCTGCTCCGATTGTCGCGCCCCTTCCGACAAAGACACCGCCGACCAGCGTTGTCCCGGCACCGACCGAGGCCTCGTCAGATACGATACACAGGGGACCCACCGAGGCGGCCGCGTCGATTGAGGCCTTCTTTGACACGACGGCGGATGGATGGACGCCCGGTTTATATTCAGGCGGTTTGCACGCGAAAATGTCCACGAGCTTCTCAAAGGCCGCGGATGCCTCATTCACGCGTATAACTGCGGTTGATTCAGGAATGGCATCTTTGATGGCGAGTTCAGGAGCAACAAGAACGCAGCCTGCGTTCGAGTTGCGGAATGCACGGAGATACTGAGCCTCCGAGACGAACGCTATATCAGACGGGCCGGCGTCATAGGGGCCTGCCACGTCCGTTATCTTCGTGTTCGGGGAACCTCGTTCGAGGACCCCTCCCAACAGCTCCGCAATCTCGCTCAGCTTCATGATCGATGTCTATTTGTAGTTCTCGTTGAGTATATTGACAATTTTAGTCGTGAGGTCGATGTCCGTGCTGTAGTACATGACGGATTTTCTGCTTACGTAGTTGCGAAGCTGCATCCAGTCCTGGTTCTGGACGGGCATCTCCTCTTTCTTTATAATCAGCGTGTATCCTTCTTTCCTGCCGTACTGCTTAATCACGGCCTCGATATTGTTAAGCAACTCGCCCCCGAGCTTCTCGGCCATTTCCTTCAGGCGGTTCTGTTCGGTGTGCAGGAAGCTCTTCATCTCGATATCCTTCCTGCTCAGTTCAATCTGTATCTCGGTATGCTTCTTGCTCCCTGGCTTGAATTCCTTCTCATCCTCCTGGAGCTTTTCCATCGCCTTGCCCATCTCGGCAAGTGCTTGATTTGACTTCTCGGTCTCGGTATCGAGCTGGCCGGCGAGCCTCTTCCACTTGTTGAAGTTCTCCGAAACCAGCTTCAGGTCGACCACTCCAACCTTCACCGACTGCTGTTGCGAGTAGAGACTGCTTGTAAGGCAAAATACGAGCAGCATCACGGTGCCCGAGAAGGCCAGCAGAAGAATCGTGCGTTTCATGCCACACCTCCGTAAATTGCATGCATATTAAAATTCCGTACCGAATGTCAGGTGGAACGTGCGCCTCTCGTCCCCCTTGAACCTTTTCACAGGATAGCCGAAGTCCATGTTAAAGACAAACATATTCCCGGCCCGCAATCGGAAGCTGACGCCCGCCGACATCCTGAAGTCGGCGAGCTTGAAGGAGTCTACGTCTTCTGTGAGATTTCCCACATCCACGAAGAACGCCGCGCGAAGGAGGTCCTTGCTGATAAAGAGAGGGATGGAGTATTCGAGGTTCGCCGTCATAAGCACGTTGCCGCCGATGAAGTCGCGGCCTTCCTTGGGTCCCACGCTTTGCCACTCGAAGCCCCTCAGGGAGCCGGGTCCGCCGAGGAAATACCTCTCATACCAGGGAATAATCCTGGTGTTGTGGTGTGGCTCTTTCCAGCGCCCGACAAGCTCCAGGCTCAGAACGTGTTTGTAGCCATCCTTGTCCTCGTACACCTTCTTGTAACCGCCGAGCGCCACTGAGGCGGCTGAGAAATCCACTTCGCCCCCCATGAATCCGCCGGCATACTCGTAGCTGACCTTGGCGTAGCATCCCGTGTATCTCGTTGTGTGAATGTCCGTGTTGACATTGCTGAAGGAGAATACCGGCTTTATCGCCGAAAGGTTGCGCGTACCCTCGGAAAGAAAAACATCAATCGGCGACGAGGGCGAGATATTAGTGAGCGTGTTCGCCTCGATGCGGTATATCATGTCCAGCGAGATGTTACGCCCGAAGCTCCTGCCGAGGCCGAGATGGATTCCCTCGCTGCGTTTGTCCCATCGCGTGTATTCCGAGTCAATAAACTGCAGTCCTACCGACAGCCGCGTGTCGCTGTCCATGAAGTGCGGGTCCCTGTAGTCGATGCTGTACCTCGTGTCCACCTTGCCGGGCTGGAAAGAGAGGCTCAGGGAAGTGCCCCCGCCGACGAAGGCGTTGCCGCTTACGAAATCGCCCAGGCTCTTCGGAAGGTCGGTGAAATCCCAGTTTCTCTGCGAGAGCGAGAACAGGCCTTGAAGTCCCACGGCGGTCGAATAGGAAAAACCGAATCCCAGGCGTCCCGTCTTGCGCTCGTTCAGTTTGAGCGTGAAATCCCTGACGGATGGGTTATCAGTTGAATCATCGAGAAGTTCGAGGCTGTCGAAGAACTGGAGATTCAGCACTCTCTGGAGGGATTGGCGCCACTCGCGCCTGCTGAACTTCTGGCCCGGATGCACGGACAGCTCGCGCCTTATCACGTTGTCTCTTGTCCTGTCGTTTCCTTCAATCCTTATCTTGCCAATGAATATCTGGGGACCTTCGCCCACGATATATGTCAGCCTTACATCGGTTCCCCGCAGGCCATATGCAATCTCGTGCTTAACGGAGTGCAGGTAGCCGTTCTGGTCGTACAACTCGGAGATTGCATCCATGTCCTTGTCGATAAGCTCCCGGCGGTATGGAGAGCCCGGCTTGAGCTTAACCTTTTTGACAAGTTCTTTATTGCCGAAGACGTTGTTGCCTTTGATGTTCACCTCGCTGACATGGTAGCGAGGCCCTTCATTGATGGCAATTCTTGCCACGGCAAAGTGTCTTTTCCTGCTGACCTTGACGGACTTGAGCCTCACATCAGCGTCGAGGAAACCTTCGTTTTGATAAACCTGCAGGATGGTTCTGACGTCTTCTTCGAGCGATTCGCGGTTGTATTTCGCATCGCGTATGAAGAAAATCCATCTACGCCCCCAGTTCTGGACGGGAGTCTGCATTTTCTTGTACAGTTCCTGGCCGGTGAAGAACCTGTTGCCCTCGAACTCTATGCACCGGAGGACAACATAAGTTCCAAGGTCCACCTGGAACTCGACCTTCACACCGAGCGCGGTGTAATGAGCCTTGCTTTCGACCCTGACAAAGGGATAACCCTCGGTCCGGTAGTGCTTTTCAATGGCGCGGCGGTCGTGCAGCAGGAAATGCCTGCTGAAATAGCGGTCTGCTTTGCTTATAAGGTCCGTCTGGAGGTTGCTCGGGATTTTCAATCGCTCTCCCTTCCGGTCCACGAACTCTATCTTCTTCACGACCGGACGGAGAATTGCGGTAAGGTTGATTGTTGCGCCGTCACGGCTGGTCAGGACCTTTGCTCTTAGCCAGAACCTGCCCTCGGCGATAATGCGTTTAATGTCCTTGTCGAGCGTATCGGCCGAGTATGGGTTGCCGACGCGGGTTTTCATCTTGGCTCGAAGTACGCGTGCCACGGCATGCCGGTCCTCTTTGGTGATTTTCGTTCCCGGCGGCATTGATGAATCGAGCTTGATGTCAATCTGAATATCGCGGACTAATTTGCCTTCAAGCGGCTCGTTTTCCTGGGCCGAAGACAGGCATGGCACAAGAACGGCAATAAGCAAGACTGCAAGAGGAAAGGAGCTCCGGCTAACAAGACGACACGTGTGTTGCAGTTTCCCTGTCAATTCGCTCCCTTGTCAGCCGAAACGAAATCAGCTTTCGAACTCGACCGCTTCCTCGAACTCGGGAATCTCGGCATCTCTTGACAAAGACCCGAAGCGAAGGCATTCCTTCGCGAACTGAAGCTTCAGGCTTCCCGTGGGACCATTGCGCTGCTTGGCGATTATCAACTCGGCAAGGTTTGAATGCTTCGCCGGGTCCGGTTCGTAGTAATCGGCGCGGTAGAGCATCATGACGACGTCGGCGTCCTGTTCGATTGCGCCGGACTCGCGCAGGTCGCTCAGTCTCGGGCGATTGCCCTCGCGCTGCTCCACGGCCCTGCTGAGCTGGGAAACAGCGATTACTGGTACGCTCAATTCCTTGGCGAGGCTCTTCAGTTGTCTTGATATGACGGCAATTTCCTGCTGGCGGCTCTCCGCTTTCGGGGAGTCGAGAAGCTGCAGGTAATCGACTATTATCAGGCCTATGTCATGCAGGGCCTTGATACGGCGGGCCTTGGCCTTGAGTTGAAACGGAGTGAGCATCGAGGTGTCATCTATATATATCTTGGCTTCCGACAGGCTGCCCACCGCGATGTTAATCTTGGTGAACTCCTTAGGATTGAGCCTGCCAGTCCTTAGCAGGTGGGCATCTATGCCGGCGTGGGCGCACAGCATGTTGCGGGCAATCCTCTCCACGGATGTTTCCAGGCTGAAAATGAGGACTCCCGCCTTGTCGTTCAGCGCGACGTTCTCCGCGATGTTCAGCGCGAGCGTGGTCTTGCCCATGGAAGGCCTCGCCGCCAGCACGATAAGCTCGCTTTCCTGCAGCCCGCTTGTCAGCTCGTCGAGTTCGTAGAATCCCGTCGTGATACCTGTAACGAGCCTTCCGTGAGGCGTTTCGTCGATAACCTTCATTACCTGGCGCAGCACCGGACCTATCTGAAATGCAGACCCGCCCGTAGACTCGTGCGCTACCTGGTAGATGCTGTTCTCGGCGTGGTCAAGGATGCTTTCGACTTCGTCCGAAGCGTCGTAGGCATCCCTTATGGTATCCTGGCACGTGGCTATCAGGTTGCGCAGCACAGCCTTGTTTTTCACTATAGTGGCGTAGTGAGACGCATGGCTCGCCTCGGGAACGGCATCGGCTATCCTGAAGAGGCCTTCGTGCCCGCCGACCAGGGCATCCTGTTTGTGCTTGCAGAGTTTTTCGTATATCACGGTTATGTCGATCGGTGCATTGTCGTTCCACAGGTCCCAGATAATCCGTGCGACCGCCTGGTTCGCGGGTACATGGAAATCATCGGGCGAGACAACCTCGACGACCTGGCCTATGACTGTGGGGTCGAAGAGCAGGGAGCCAAGCAGGGCGACTTCGGCCTCGGGGCTCTGGGGCAGTTTTCGGTCGGTTGATGCCGCAGGATTTGCCCGTTTTCTCACCTTTTTCGAGCGCGTGGGCTTCTCAGCCGTCATGTGGGATGCCTCCCCTCTCATAAGCGGGGCCTGCAGGTCGCCGGGTGTTCGCTCAAGGTTCGTTGTCGTGCAGTTGTGGTACCGTCGGCGAAGCAGCCCTCGGGGCGCGGGGTTCCGGTTATTCCTCTTCCACCACCCAGAGCTTGGTTACCGCTTCAATCTCTGGTGCAAGCAGCACCTTTATCTCATATATGCCGAGTTCTTTTATGGGTTCCTCGATGACGACGGACTTCTCGGCGATATCCATGCCCTTTTTCGCCAGCGCCTCGCTGACCATGGCTGGAGTCACGGAGCCATACAGCCGACCTTCCTCCGTGGCCTGGGCTATCACCGTGCAGGATGTCTGCTCCAGCGTTTCCTTGATCTGTGCAAGCTCGAGCTGCAGTTTTTCCATTTCCATGCGACGCTGTTTCTGCTCCTTCTGTATCCTGCGCATGTTGTCGTCCGTGACTTCGACGGCGAGGTTGGAAGGCAGCAGGTAGTTCCTGGCATAGCCTGGCTTGACATCGACCACATCACCCGGATTTCCCAGGTTTTCCACTCTTTCGCGCAGAAGGATGCGCACTTTTAGTCCTCCCCGGTTCTTGCTCAGCCTTTAAACGGCAGAAGGGCCATTATTCTCGCGCGCTTTACCGCTCTCTTTACGCTGCGTTGGTGCTTCGCGCAGTTACCGGAGCGCTTTCTTGAGAACAGCTTGCCCTGAGCCGTGCATAGCCTTTTGAGCGTATCAACGTCCTTGTAATCGACCTGGTCAATTCGGTCTCTGCAAAACCTGCATCTGTCCTTAGAAGAAAACTTACTGTACCTCTTCTTTTGCATGTTCTTCTATTCCTCCGACTGGACCTGAACGAACGGTTCGCTCCTGATTTCGCCCCTGCTATTCTTAGAACGGTACATCATCGTCGTCGGGTGTGAAGCCGGGCTCTTCGTCTCCAGACGCGGCCTTGTCCTGCATTGGCCTGCCTTCACCGCCCCGGCCGCCGAGGAAGGTCACGCGTTCGGCTACGACGCTTATCTTGCTGCGTTTCTGGCCATCCTGGGCCTCCCACCTGCGGAATCTCAGGCGGCCTTCAATCAGAACCTGCCTTCCCTTGCTCAGGTACTGTGAGCACAACTCTGCGGTCTTGCCGTATCCGTCTACATCCACGAAAAGCGTTTCTTCCTTCTTCTGACCGTCCTGTCCGGTGTATCTCCGGTTGCAGGCGAGGCCGAAGCTGCATACCGGAGAGCCGCTCGGCATGTAGCGCATCTCGGGGTCCCGCGTAAGATTCCCGAGGAGAAAAACCTTGTTAAGGTCAGCCATAGAGACACCTCTTAATTCACGCTTTGCAGACCGGTATCCGGGCGGCGGTAGCTGCGGAACACCTATTCTGCCGGAGCGTCCGCGGCGCTTTCTTTTTCGACTGCCGCCGATTCGCCTGCGGGCTCGTTTTCAACAGTCTCCTGCGGTTCTCCGGCGTCCTCCGTTGTTTCGTCTTCGGAAACCGCTTTGACGCTCTCTCCGGTCTCCAAGTCGGTCTGCCGGTCGGTCGGTTCGACTGTTTCTGCGGGCATAGCCGTTTCAGTTGCCTCTTCCTTTTGAACCGGCTCGGCGGCGGCTTCTGTTTCCGGTTCCTTCTCCGGAAGTGCGCCGGCCCTGAGAATCATGTTGCGCAGTATTACCTCGTCGATTGCGCAGTCACGCCGAATTTCCGTGATAGACTCCGGGGAAGCGTTAAAATAGACGAGAACATAAGTCCCGCGGTCGCGCCTTCGCACGGGATAGGCGAGCCTTCGCTCGGACCACCGCTGGCTGCGCAGAATCTCGCCCCCGTATTTCGTGATAATCCGGGCGATGTTCTGGTTGACGCCGTCGTAGTTCTTTCTCGCTTCCGAGTTGTCTACGAGAAACATCCCTTCGTAAAGCCTCAAATCCGTTCCTCCGTTGCTCTCAACTTTTCGTATCCCACTGAAATGCGAACAAAAATATCGGGATTAAGGGCTTGAGCCCGCAGGAGCTATCCGGACTCCCCCTCTTCCTGCTCCTCTTTCTTGGCTTCTCCAATGACTTCCGGCTCTGCCGCTTCTTCTCCTTCCGCCGGAGCTTCCTCTTCCACCGTCGGCTTGACTATACTTGCAATGAGGTCTTCTTCGGGTGTAACCATTCTCACGCCGGCGGGCACCTCGACATCTCTCACATGTATCGAGCCTCCAGGCTCGAGTTCGCTTATGCTTATTTGTATGTGCTCGGGCGCGTCCTTGGGCAGGCACTCAACCTCAACCTCCGTTAGCATCTGCTCAAGCGTTCCCTGGTCCGGCGGGAAGGACAGCTCGCCCGTGAGCACAACGGCCACCGGTAAAGTGATCTTCTCGGTCATGCTCACTATCTGGAAGTCGATATGTGTAATGTCGTCCGTGAAGATGTCATGCTGTACTTCTTTGACCAGCGCCTTGAAAGGCTCGCCATCTACCGCGATGTCAACGACGCGCCCGCCTTCGCTCAGGTGCTTGTCGAGCACGTCAAGCGGCACCTGGACCGGGACGGCATCCCTGCCTTTGCCGTACACTACGCCCGGGACCAGGCCGTCGTCTCGAAGCTTCTTCACATTGCCTTTTCCAAGCGCGGTTCTCTTGGTTGCTTCAAGTATCTCTGACATTGGTCGTTTCCTTCTGTAAATCTCAGTCGAACAGCGAACTAACCGATTTATTCTCGTGAATGCGCACGATTCCTTCACCGAGAAGGGGCGCCACGCTCAGCGACCTGACCTTGGGGGAGGAGTCTCTTCGCGGAATAGTGTCAGTGACGAGGATTTCCTTGGCGGGACACGCCTCGAGCTTCTCTACGGCTCCGTGGGTGAGCACCGCGTGCGTCGCGCAGATATAGACGTCGTTTGCGCCCTTTTCCTTCACAATTCTCGCGGCGTCCGCTATGGAGCCGCCCGTTGCTATCATGTCGTCTGTAATCAGCACGTTCTTGCCTGCCACGTCGCCGATAAGGTGATATGCGTTTGTTTTCTCGCCGCTTATGCGCCTCTTGTCCACGATGGAAAGTTCGCCGCCGAGCCTCTTGGAATAAGCCCGCGCGAGCTTGATGCCGCCGACGTCGGGACTAACCACGGCGAGGTTTTCTATGGGGTTCTGGATGAAGTGGTCCACGAACACCGGAGCAGCCCATAACTCGTCAACCGGAATGTCGAAGAAGCCCTGTATCTGGGCCGCGTGCAGGTCTATCGTGAGGACCCTGTCAACACCGGCTTTCGTTATCAGGTTGGCGACGAGCTTCGCGGTAATTGGAACGCGACCTTCGGCTTTGCGGTCCTGCCGCGCGTAGCCGAAGTAGGGAATCACCGCCGTAATTCGCGCAGCGGAAGCCCTGACGAGGCAGTCGATGATAATGAGGAGTTCCATCAGACTCTCGTTGACCGGCATGCACGTCGGCTGAATCACGAAGACATCGCAGCCGCGCATGTCCTCTTCTATCTTCACGCTTACTTCGCCGTCGGGAAATCTGCCGATGCTTGCGTTGACAAGCGGCTTGTCAAGATAGTCCGCGACCTTCTTCACAAGCTCGGGGTTTGCCGTTCCCCCCAATAGCAGCGTTCTGTGGTGAATCACTTCTATCTTCTCCTTACGACCCCGGCGCCGTTCTCTTTATGCGCTACCGGGCATTCTGCGGTGCGTCGAAGCTACCTGCCGGCCTTTTCGCACAAGTCCTTCAGGACTCCGAGCAGACCCTCGTCGTAGTCGAGGACCCCTCCGGTCGCATCGACCGGGCTTAACATCCTGCGGCCCTGCACCTCGGTTCGGGAAAGAAATACGATGTACTTCTTGCCTTTCTCCAGGTTTGCGCCCGCAACGTGTCTTATGTCAATGTGCTTACGTCCCTCGGCTCCTTTCGCGGCTCCGAGGATTTTCGCAACATGATACTTGAAGTCAACCCTGTCTTCAAGCTTAACAACCTCGATACCTGCAACAATCTCCGCCCTGCTGCAGAGGGACTTGAGCTTCTCGAGAGTCTCTTCGGGCGGCGTAACAAGCTTCGTAAGCCTGTCCAGCAGCAGCTTGTCAGCGGGCAGGGCGTCGTATTGAAGAATGAAAACGCTGCCTTTTTTTTTCAGAAAGACGACGAAGTCTCCCTTTTTGAAAGACTTGGTGTTTTCTGCCTGCTCCGGAAATGCAATTGTAACGCGCCCGTCTTCAGTCTTGGGCTCTCCCTTAAAAGAACACGCGAGCTTTGCAGTGACTTTCCTGGAGCCTGCTTCTTTTTCCGGAATGGTGACATGAACCACGACATCGGCCTTTTCTATCAGTTTTTTCAGAGCTTCGCTCGTAACCTGGCAGCCGGCCTTGTAGCCGGTCAGCACCCAGGTTACCTGCTTCTTGGCGAACTCGACCGTTTCCGTTTTGACGAGTCCTACGCCCTTTGCCCACCACATCTGTATTACGGGAGAATTTTCTTCGCCCTCGGAGGTTGTTTCCACTTTCAGGCAGTTGAATGTACCCGCCGGCACGGTTACTTTTTCTATGGCGGCAACTTTCGATTTGAATGTGAGCTTTGATTTAGCGTTCGGCTTTCCGCTCCAGGCGTCGTTCCTGCCGGCTTTTAACTTGAGCACCTTCCACTCGAATTCCGGTCCTGTTCGCCAGACAAGGAAATCGCCGGACATGTCCCACGTCATGTCTTCCGGGAATCCGGCGCCGAGGTTTTCGGCCTTGACCTTGAGCTTGCCGTCGTCGCCGACTTCCGTGACCGTGAGTTTCCCGCTGCCTTTTTCTCCGTGGTCAACGACGTCGTATTGCCAGGAGTTGCCCTTCGCGAGTTCGAGAAACGGCTGGTCGCCGTCTTGGGCGAGTGCTGCTGCGCAGGCGAAGATAAGGGCGAGACATGTCAGGAACATTTTCACTGTTTCTTTCCCTTTTTCCTGCGCTTGTCCATGGGCTGAGCCGGTACGCCCACTACAGTCTCGCCGTCGCTGACATCCCTGCCTGAAGTGATAACCGCGCCCGCACCCGTCACTGCGTCCTTGCCGGTCTTGACCGGGGCCACGAAAATGGTGCCGCTGCCTACGTGCGTGCCGTCGCCGATTTCGGTGCGGTGTTTGTTCTTTCCGTCGTAATTGGCGCATATCGTGCCTGCGCCCACGTTAACTTTCTTGCCAATCACTGCATCGCCGAGATAGCTCAGGTGTTTGGCCTTCGAGCGCTCACCCAGACGGGTGTTCTTCGTCTCGGTGAAATTTCCGACTTCCGAATAATCCTCGAGCACGGAGCCCTTCCTGAGATGCGAGAACGGCCCCACCTTGCAGTGATTGCCGATTTTCACATCGCGTTCTATGACTGTGAACGGCAGGATTGTCGTGTCGTGTCCTATCTGCGCGCCCGGTTCGATGTAAATGTTCTCGGGCGCGACGATTGTAACGCCACACTCTTCGGCAAGGTGCTTCATGTAACGGCCCATTATAATCGGCCACACCCTCTGGATGTCCCATCGCGTGGTGACGCTCAGTATCTCCTCGAAGCAGGGCGTTGGGAAGGGAATCACATCAAGCTTCTCCCCGAGCAGCTGATGGACGACATCCGTAAGGTAATATTCTCCCTGGGCGTTGTCCGTGTTCAGATTCCTGAGCCTTTCGAGTAGTTTTTCCCGGTCGAAAATGTATGCTCCGCCGTTTACCTCGCGGATGGCGCGCTCTTTCGGTCCGGCATCGTGCTCCTCGACTATCTTCAGGAGCTTGCCGGATTCGTCCCTGACGATTCGGCCGAAGTTCGTGGGGTCTTCCAGCTCGGCGGTCAGCATCACGGCCGCGGCCTTCTTCTGCTCGAATATACCAAGCATCTTACGCACGCTCTCGCTCGTTATGAGCGGCTGGTCGGCGTTCAGTACCACTACCGGACCGCTGTCTTTCTTCAGCTCCGATTCACACGCAAGAACTGCGTGTCCCGTGCCGAGCTGCTCTCGCTGCTCCACCCATCGGATATTTCGGTCGCTGAAAGCCTCCTGAACTTTTTCTTTCGCATGGCCCGCGACAACAAGCGGCGCGCGACTGGAGACAGCTTCGGCCACGTCCAGGATGTAGGCCAGCATGGGCCTTCCCGCTATGGAGTGAAGGACTTTCGGCTCGTTGCCCTTCATCCTCGTGCCCTTGCCGGCGGCAAGGATGACAACATCGGCTTCGCTCACGTCTGCTCCCATGAAGTTGAAGTTCCCCGAAGGACGAGAAACTCCTTCTACAGGCCGCGCCCGGCGGCACTTTATTCCGGGCGACAATGCCTGCAGGATGTTACCCGGCGAGGATTTGAACCTCGAATAGCAGGACCAAAACCTGCTGTGTTACCATTTACACCACCGGGTAGTAACAGCGCCGAAGGAAGAATTATACTTGCGCCTTGAAATCCTGTCAATGCAGTTTTGCCTCAGGCGACGGTGGGCAGGGAGAGTACAAAGCAGGCTCCGTCGGCTATGCCTGAGTCGAGATAGAGCCGGGCATCCATCTGCCTCGCAAGCCGCAGGCTCAGCGCAAGACCCAGCCCGACACCGGGCGCGGAATAGGCGGCATCCTTCGCCGATTTCCTGAACGGTCGGAAGAGGAGATTACTGTCCGCTTCAGAAACTCCGGGACCGTGGTCACGCACCTTCACAAGTACGCGGCCATTCTGTGATTGTGACTCAAGATGGATGCGCTTGTCCGAAGCGCTCGAAGCGTATTTGCAGGCGTTGTCCACGAGGTTAAATAGAATCTGCTCGACCGCCGTGCTGTCAACCAGGACGCGGGAAGCGGCTGCGGCGCTGTCGCTACTTGCGATAAGCTCCATGCCTGCCTGTTCGGCGCGGTCGGAAAGACGGCTTTCCAGCCTTTCAAGCATCGCCGCAACGGGAGTCTCCTGCAGCCGGTGGCGGACGCTGCCACGTTCGAGGCGCGCGTAAGCGAGTACATTCTCCACAAGATGAGCGAGCCGGTCGGCCTCGGTGCACAGCCTCTGCAGATAGCGCTTGCGCTTCTCCTCTTCGGGCACCATTCCTTCCGCGAGCATCTCCGCGTACATGCGGAACGTGGTTAGCGGCGTGCGAAGCTCGTGAGTCACTGCCGACACGAACGCCCAGCGCCTCTCGCTCAGCGAAAGTGTTCCCGATAGTAGAACGGCCACGGCAGCAGCACCGACCGCTATGCATATCCATGCAATCAGGAGCGATATCCGCAACGGGGAAGCCGGTCCGGGCGAATCCGGAATTGAGCCCGGCTCCAGCCGCACGGGCAGCCCGGCAAGCATTCGCGTCCGTTTGGGGTCTGTACCTGGAAGCACAGGCACGAGGTCGGACTCGGGCAGCAGGTCGCTGATACTGGAAAGAAACCAGCCCTTGATTGCCTCCCAGTCAAGCCAGCATCCCTGTATGTAGCTTCCACTATCTGTTTGAACGCTGCGTGCCATGATGAGATTGCTACCGAGCCACAGCGGCACCATTGGCCCCTGGACTACGCCGGAGGATGGCGCGGGGTAGTTAATTGCCTGTGTGTTGTCTACTACGGCTCTTTGCCCGAGATTCCGCGCTTGCATTTCGTTTTTGCTTATGAGTTCCTGCGAAAGCTGGCTGTCACGCGGCGCGGGTAGCTGCGCAAGCCGCGTGGGCCGCACCGGCTCCACGGATACGGGGGTACTGTCCTTAAGCAGGGATGCGAGGGTTGCCGGCTTGATTCGCTTCTCCAGAGTGGAAAGCCGTGCTGCGAAGGTTTCTATGTTCGCCTGGGTCGTGTAATAGGCTTCGGCGAGGTCCAGCATGTTACCCTGTGGCACCTGGGGAGAACTCAGTGTACCGTCGGGTGCAAGCTGGAAGTGGAGCAAAACGTATTGTGAAGTTTCTTTTAGCAGAGGGGAGGGTATGAGCACTTCACCGCGCTCGAGCTGTTCGAACATCCTGTTGTACGCTCTTTCCGCGGAGTAGAAGGATGAGTATGCGAAATACGGACGGGCGTTCTCGCTTGCTACTATTCCGGCTATCGCGCAGTCCATGCGCCACAGCGCCAGCCGAATATTTTCCTCGTTTGCCGCCTCGCGCCTCGCCTCGGCCTGGGCGCTGTCAAGCTCAAGCACGGTCAGGCTTATCCACCCCATCGCGGCAAGCACCACCGCGAGGCAAACGGCAAACACCAGCCATATATGAAGAGGGCGGCTCATATAGAGTCTTTCTCCACGGCGAACATGTAGCCTTTGCCTCTCACCGTGACGATAACGCGTGGCTCGGCGGAGTCGTCGCGGAGCTTCTCGCGCAGCCGGGCGACCTGCATGTCAATCGCGCGGGTTTCCATCCCGCTCGGGTCCACGCGCCAGACGCGCGAGAGAATCTCTTTTCGTGAAATCGCCCGTCCTGCGTTGCCTGCGAGGTAGCGCAGCAGGTCTCGCTCCCGCTCGGACAGCTCGGTGCGCCCGCCGTCGTCATACTGAACCTCGCACCGGGCGAGGTCGGCCACTCCGCCAGGAACCAGAACCGAGCCGACATCGGAAGGACGCTCCGGTGACCGGCGAAGAACCGCCTCTATCCGCGCGAGCAGCTCCTTGACGCTGAATGGCTTTACAACGTAGTCGTCGGCGCCGAGTTTGAGCCCCTTGACGCGGTCGGATTCATCGCCCCGGGCGGTCAGTATGATAACGGGCAGGGTAGGGCGCGTCTTTCTGACCTCTTCGAGAATCTCCAGACCCTGGCGGCCCGGCAGCACGAGGTCCAGAAGCAGCAGGTCGCAGTCAACTTTCACTGCCATATCGAGCCCATCATCTCCGTTGTCTGCCTGGTGCGTCCTGTAACCTTTGAAGGTCAGGGCATCCACCACACCCTCGCGGATGGAATCGTCATCTTCAACAACCAGTATTACCTGCTGCGCCATTGGCCTGAATCCTCCTGCCGTTCCCCGATAGTCTAACCGCCCGGCGACTTCCATTCCAGCGGCAGAACGAGGTTATTTCTTCTCCGGGCTCTTGATGAGAACCGGCTCGCCATCGATTTCTATCAGGATATCGCCGCGCAGAGAAATACTTCCCTGGCGTCCTTTTTCCGCCATCTTCTGCGCCAGCTTGCGGAATTCCTCCGAGCCGAACTCGATGACTTTCTTCGGCTGGATTTCCGCCTCCTTCATCAGCCTGCTGTCCACCCAGCGCTTGCCGCGCTGATAGAAAGCCATGTCGTTTACCTGCTGGATGGCCGCGGTCGTCACTGCGTTCATGTTCTCGTCATAGAACCTGTTGCGAGCGTTCATCTGTTGCTGAGCCCTCTGAGTGATTGTGTTTGCCTCCTGGTTGAGAGAGCCCATGCCCGAACGCACCCCCATCGCGCGCTTCTCGAAATTCTCTTGAGCCTGCCTGATGACATTGTCCTTATCGGCAAGGTTCGTGCCTTCGAGGGCCAGGAAGGCCGTGTACTCGGTCATAATCCCAAACTCGGTCGATAGGCGCACAATCTCGTCAACCAGTTCTTTGAGACGGGGGTCTTCGGAAGGTTTGCTGGGATGCGGTGCCGGTGAGCCGTTGGCACCGAGCTGGCGGATTGCTTCTACCAGCACGGCTATCTTCCTGCTTGCCCACAATCGGGGAACGAAGCAGTTCCTGACAGTCGCTTTATCGAGCCCGAAAGTGAACTCGAAGATGCGCTTCTTACCGAGGTAATTTCCGGAGACGCTGAATGTCAGAGGCTCATTCCCGGTGTACCGTCCCAGAAGCACAAGCTGGTCGCCCTCGAACATGTCGGGCAGCCTGGTGGGCATAAGGTCGAGCACTCTGCTCGGTGCCGGCTTCTTGTCCGGGCCGACAATCTCGACTTTCGTATCCGCCAGGACAGGGCCGACCAGTCGCTTGAAGACCTGCGCGACTTTTACCTCGACATCCTCTTTCGGCAGGACAAACGTGGCTTTTGCCCGCGTTTCCGAGGCTATCTTGTCGAGAAGCGGTGTGTTGACATCGACGCCGACACCGAAAGTGAAAATCCGTCTCTTATGCGGATTCGCCTTGATTGCGAGGTCGCGTATGGCAGCCTCGGAAGTGTTTCCGACCGTCGGGAGCCCATCCGTCAGGAAAAGGACTATCGGCAGCATTTCCTTTACTGGCTTCTGCCGCAGCGCTTCCTGCAGGGCATCGTAGATGTTCGTGCCGCCCCCTGCCTTGACAGCCTTGAGATAGTCATACGCTCGCTTCACGTTCTCCTTGGTTTTGAGAAGCGGTCCTTTCGAGAAGAAATCGATGTTCTGGCTGTAGATGATGATGTTAAAGGCTTCGCCCTCTTCGAGCCCGGCCAGAACCTGCATCGCCGCCTCGCGCACCTGTTCGAGCTTCTCGCCTCTCATGCTCCCGGAATGGTCGAGCACGAGCGTCACTTCCCGCTTTATCGCGGGAGTGTCTTCTTTCTCCTGCGGCTTTGCCGGCAGGCCTGCAAGCAGAAGGAAATATCCCCCTCCCGCGCGCGCGTCGGGATAAGCGAACAGCGAAGCGCTTACACCTTTTTGCTCGGTCAAGTATGAGAGTCTGAATGGACCGGGTTCGAGCGAGGCATCTTTGGACAGCCTGGCGGAGATGGTGTTTTCGTTCACGCGCTTCGTCTGGAGCATGTGGCTGGGCGAGTAGACCGTCGATATTGATTTCTTCGACTTGATTTTAACGGAAATCTGCCACGGTACCTTGTAGTCGAGGGATTCACTGCGGGGCAGCACGTAGTCAATCCTGCTGCCGTCAGCGCTCAGCAGGTGCTCGTAGGTCAGCCTGACCTTCTGCCTGCCGCCGGGCGGGACCGGAAATACGCTCGACTGCACGAGGTTGTATCCGACGAATTCGAGAAGGGCGGGGTCGCGTATCCTGGCGACAATCCTGTCGTAGGTTTTCTTCGCCTCTTCCTTTGGCAAAATACGCGCAGTCGGTTCCGACGCCGAGCCTTCGAACGAGAAGCTCTTGACGACCGCGCCATCCGGCACGGGAACGAGAAGCTGCGCTTCCTGCCGGGACCGGCTCGTGTTTCTAAAGCTGATATCCATGGTAGTCGTGGCTGCCTGTTCGAGAATCACGACGCCGACATTCACTCCGGTAATCTCGATGCCGCCGCTATTCGAGGAGAACGACTGCCTCTGCGGAATGATTATGTTAGACGCCAGCCTCGCGTCCTGCGCCAGCAGAACAGAGGCGCAGAGAACGGCGAAGGTGACTACACCCGCTGCTACCGCCGAATGCCTCATCAATTTCATTACAATCCTCCCTGTAAACTGACTTTGCTTTCATAGTAATATACACGCCTGCGGGACGCTGTGGTGTAACGTGTCTGTAACAACTGCCTGCACGGGCTAAAACCTGATTTTGCCTGGAAACCTGAATGCGGGAATGTATAATGCCTGACTGCTTGGCTTGAAAGACATGCCGGGGGGTGAGAGATGCCTTTTATCGAAATTGACAGCGACAAGTACGAGGTTGACGAAGAAGGCTTCCTGCAGGAGACCGAACGCTGGTCGGATATTATAGCAAAAGCAATGGCGCAGGCCGACGGTGTGGGCGAACTGACTGAAGACCACTGGAATGTCATGAACTACATACGCGACTACTACCTGGAGAACGGGCTTGCGCCTACGGTTCGCAATGTGTGCAAGACGACCGGACTCAAGCTCAAGGAGATATACGACCTTTTTCCCGGCGGGCCCGCGAAAGGCGCGTGCCGATGGGCCGGCCTGCCCAGACCCGAAGGCTGCGTATAATAAGTGACTGAACCTGCCGAAAACATCAAGAAGGCTCTTGCCGTCTTCGACTCCGGGCTTGACAGGAGGCTGGCGGCTTCGCTGGAGGCGTGCTTCCATTGTGGGCGATGCGCGGATGCCTGTATCTTCTACCTCGGCACCGGCGACAAGGCGTTGATTCCCGGAAAGCGCCTTCAGGCGCTCGCGAAGCTCTATCGTGCCCGCAAGACTCCCCTGGGAAAGCTGATGTCGCTTCTCGGAGCAGGCAGGTCCGGAAAACCGAACCTTGAGAAACTGCGCGGAGTGTTCGAAAGCTGCACCATGTGCGGCAGGTGCGAGACGTTCTGCGTCGCCGGGATAAACACGGGCGAACTCATGTTCCTTGCGCGTTCCATGCTGGGTTCGGCGGAGGGAGTGCCGCAGGACCTCAAGAGGACGCTCGACCTCGAACTCAACTCGGGCAACAGCATGGGCGTGACGGTCGAGGATTACACCGAGACTCTGGACTGGCTGAGCGAGGAGCTGACGGACGAGTACGGCGCGGAAATCGGCGCGATGCCGGTAGACTCTGAGAAGGCGCAGTCGTTCTACCTAATCAATCCGCGCGAGGTGAAGTTTTACCCGCTGTCTCTGCAGGCCGCCGCGAAGGTATTCAACGCCGCGGGCGAATCATGGACGCTTTCGACAAAATGCCTCGACGTTACCAACTACGGTTACTATGCGGGCGACACTACTTCGGCGGCGGAGATAGCAGGCAGGGCGCTCGAAGCTGCCCGGGAGCTGGGATGTCGAAGGATAATCGTTTCGGAGTGCGGCCACGGATATGCCACTCTCCGCTGGGGCGCCTCCCGATGGCTGAACCGCAAGCCTGACATGGAGATAGTAAGCATCCTGGAGGTCATGGATGAGTATCTCGCAGCCGGGCGCATCAAGACCGACCGTTCGAGAAATGCCGACAGGATCACGCTGCACGACCCGTGCAACCTCGTCAGGCGCGGGGGAGTAGTTGAGGCGCAGAGGCGGATTCTCAATGCAGCGGTGTCGGACTGGGT
Organism: uncultured Planctomycetota bacterium; assembly: GCA_964641955.1. Classification (GTDB taxonomy): domain Bacteria; phylum Planctomycetota; class SKW154; order SKW154; family DAOVDS01; genus CAZXNM01. Next base: position 345,252 of record CAZXNM010000001.1, on the reverse strand, counting down.
CGAGATGAGCCCGAATCGCAGGTTTAACTATTGCTGCGGCGGCGGAGGCGGTATGCGCGTGCAGACCAGGCTCAAGCAGCAGAGGCTTGATGCGGCGAAGGTCAAGGCGGAGCAGATTCGCCGGACCGGCGCGAAGATTGTGGCTGCGCCGTGTCATAACTGCATCGACCAGCTCGAAGACATCAGCAAGGAGTATAAACTCGACGTTAAGGTGACAACGCTCGTCGAGCTTGTCGCCGAGGCGCTTGTGGTTGAAGGGAAGGGCGAGTGAGTCTGACGGAGCTTGCAGAGACGACCTTCGTGTGGATTGCAGTGATTATCTGCATCGCGGGCTTTGCGCTCAGGCTGATTCTTCTTTTCATGCGGCACAGCGCGGGACCGCATTCGAAAGCCCGCAAATCTCCCGTATTAGGGGGAATCGTCGCCGGCGTAAGCTGGGTTGTGCCCCGGCCGGGATTCCTGCGCCGGGATGTGCCGGGAACGGTCGCCGCGGTTGTTTTTCACGCGTCGCTTGCCGGCGTGCTCCTCTTCGATTTCCAGCATACTGTCTTTCTCTGGCCGGAGCTCCTCGGCGACTGGTCGTGGGAATTCTCGTTCTCGGAATCGCTTTCCGAAGTGCTGGTCTGGACCGCGGTTGTCTCACTGGCCTTTATGTTCGCCAACCGTCTTCTCAATCCTCGCCGCAGGGCGCTTTCGACCCTGGGGGATTATTTCACTATTGCGCTTGTGGGCTGAACGCTCGTAACCGGCTACGCCGCCGTGGGCGGCTACATGTACGAGACGACGCATCTTGCGCATCTGCTGGTGGCGGAGCTGCTGCTTGTATACGCGCCGTTCGGCAGGATAGGCCATGCGGTGATGTTCTTCGTGTCGCGGGCATTTCACGGCGCGGAATCGGCGAGGCGCGGAGTCAGGCCTTAGCCTTTTTTCTTGCGTGCCGTCTCGGCAATCTCCCCAACCGCTGCAATCGCCTTCTCGATATGCTCCGGCGTGTTGAACGGGCCGATCGAAAAGCGGACTGTGCCTTTGACTTTGTCCGTCCCGAGCGTTTCGTGCAGGCGCGGCGCGCAGTGAAGTCCTGTACGGCATGCGATATCGTAGTCCACGTCGAGCATCATGCCGGTATCGGCGGCTTCGAGCCCCTCTATGTTGAAAGTCACTACCGGCAGGTGGTCGTGGTCGAGGTCGGCGCAGTATAGAACGATGCCCTCGATTGCCGAGAGTCCCTCGACCAGCTGGCGGGCAAGCTTCATCTCATGCTCACATATCTTCGCGGCGCCGCCCTGCTTCTCTATCCATTCCTGGCCCGCGAGTAGTCCCGCAATCCCGATGGTGTTGGGCGTTCCGAATTCCAGGCGCCATGGGTATGACTCGGGCTGCTCGCGCAGGGCGCTGTCAACGCCCGTGCCGCCGGAGCGGTCGGGAGTGAGGTCAAGTTCCTCGCAGATGTACATGCCGCCGATGCCGGTCGGACCCATAAGAGACTTATGACCCGTGAAACAGACGACATCGATATTCATGTTGCAGGAATCTATCGGGACGATGCCCGCTGTCTGCGCCGAATCGATGGCGAAGGTGATACCTTTTTCCCTGCAGATTGCGCCGATTTCCGCCACGGGCTGCAGCGTTCCCACAACATTGGAGCCGTGATTGACGACGACCAGCTTCGTGTTGTTTTTAATCGCGGCCTTGATGTCGTCCGGGTGAACGTAGCCGCACTCGTCGAACGGCACATAGTCAACCTCTACGCCCTTGTACTTGCCGAGGTAAAAGAGAGGCCGCAGCACCGAGTTGTGTTCGAGGCAGGTAGTGACCGCGTGGTCGCCCGGCTGAAGCAGACTGTTAATAAGAAGGTTGAGCATATCGGTCGCGTTGTAGCCAAATACCAGGCGGCCGGGGTCGGTGCCGCCGAAGAACTCCGTGAGCTTTCGCCTGGCCTTGAGTATCGTCTCTTCGGCTTCGAGTGCGAGGTCGAATCCGGTCCTGCCGGGATTCACGCCGTGCGTTTTGTAGAAGTCCATCATGAACTCGAGGACTTCCGGGGGCTTGGGGAAAGCAGTCGCAGCATTGTCGAGGTATATCAGATTGTCCATTCCCAATCCATTGTCCTTGCTTTGGCTTGCCTTGGCCCCCACAGGCGGGGCAGGGTGTCAGCCTATTGTAATGTCAGCGCGCTGCGTGACCAGCGCCTTTAGTATTCGCTCCTTGGACCGTTCTATTTGCTTGCTCAGGTAGTCAACTGCGTGGTCCCGGTTTCCGGCAAGGAGCGCACGCGTCAGCATCTCGTGTTCCTCGCGCATCTCGGGTCCAAATTCACCGAGGTCCAGACCGAGGAAGAAAAACCGCTGCATCTGCTCGAGAATCTGGCTGATTATCTTCGCCAGTCTGGCATTGCCGGACAGTTCAGCGAGGGCGACATGGAACTGCCTGTTATGCTCCAGAAAATCGAAGTAGGTGGCGCGGTCTTTGTACTTGTACTCGTGAGAGGCGAGTTCTTCGAGAGTGCTCAGGTCGGCATCCGGAGTTCTGCGAAACGTCTGCCTGAGCGCGTGGGTTTCGAGGAGCAGGCGCAGGTTAAAATAGTCCGCGATGTCCTTGAGGGATACTTGGCTGACGAAGTAGCCCTTGTACGGCACGATTTCGAGAAGGCCTTCCTGCTGGAGCCTGCCGCACGCTTCTCTCACCGGGACCCTGCTTGAGCCATACAGGGCTGCAAGCTGGTTTTCTCTCAGCACGGCGCCCGGCTTGTGCCTGCAGGTCAGGATGTCTTTCTTGAGCGCCTGGTAGACGTCTTCAGAGACAGTCTGCCCGGGAGACCTGCTTCTTCTGCCTTGCCTGGCCTTCGGCTTGGCAGCGGTTTTCTTCGCTCGCGGTGAAGTTTTCTTTTTTGCCACCGGAGTCATGCTAAATCCTGACTATTTAGATTGTATACAACCGGCATACCGCCTGGAAGGATTATAAACGAACCGCCGGGCTTGTCAATGCGTAAAATCCGCGTCGGGAAAAAGCAGGAGAATACCGCGAAAGTACTTCTATTCGTCGCTTTCTTTCTTTTCTTCCTTCGCGCCGAGCTTTTTCGCGCGTCCATCCTGCTGCTGCGTAGTGGCTTCGGCCGCGAACTTCGCCGGGACCTTGTCGTAGAAGGCGACCCTGATGGACCTGATGTGTATTATAGACCCCGAGGTGCCTCCCTTGACGAATATAGCAATCGGTCCGGCGCTGTTCTTGTATTCCTCCTTCGCCGGAAACTCGACCGGAAATCTTAGTGGTGGATCTGCTGTGACGGTGTATTTCATGCCTTTAACGCGCACCGACAGGGTGTACCACTTGTTGGCTTCCATTTCGCCGGTCGAGAGGTTGATGGAATCATACGTCAGCCTGCCAGCGCTGAATTCCGTTCCTCTAACCCCAATAGTGAAAGTACCCGTGACAAGGCGCATCTTGATTCGGAGCACGAAATCGCGCCAGCCGTCGCTATTAGTGTGCCCTATTGAAGTAGGTAATTGCTGGCCGGCTTGTGCTTCCATTACAAGGACGCCATCTTGTACTTTATTGGAGCCTTCTGGCGACCAGTCCAGCTTTTTCAGAGCCTCGCCGTTGTATAGCTCATAGTAGGTCAGTTCTTCTTCTTTTTTCTTCTCGGCTTCGAGATTTGCCTGCTTGGTTCCGTATTCCTTGAGAGTTTTCTGGCGGACTGCTTCCCATTCGCTGTCTTTGAATTCCTCGGGATATTCCTCGAGCTTCGCGATGGCTCCCTTATAGTCCTTGGCGTTGAACAGGTTGTTGGCCGCCTGCCGGACAGGCTCCCATGCGGCGCTGGCGCGGGCAGCCTTGCGAATGGGGCCTTTGAGTTCGTCCAGTTTTTCGAGGTATCCGGTCTTGGCGTATTTCGCCGGGTACTTATCTATCATCTGAAGAACGCGGTTGTACTGGTATTCCTTGTCTTCCGCTCCGGAAGCTTCTTCGGCACACAGCTTGTCGAATTCCTCTTTAACCTCGGCGGAGAGGTTCTCGAACGCCCTGCGTGCCTTATCCTGGAGTTGACTATTCGCCTGCACGACCAGTTGATGAGCCTCCATGGCGGTAGCGCTGGCGGTGCCTACGAGGTCAATGATTTCCTGCTTTAACTGGGCCATCTGGTAGTTGCGGTCATCGCTTGCTTCTTCCTTCGAGAGCGACTCTATCTGGTGATATTTCCGTACTGCGAGCTGCTCTTTTTCATCCTCGGTAAGTTCCTTTTCCACCGGTTTTTCGGTTGCCGGCTTCTGGGCCTGCGACTGCGGTTTCGGCTTGGGGGCCTGTTCCTGCTGCTTGTTGAACACCAGGAAATATGCCGCAGCTCCGGCCGCTGCCAGGATGAGAATAACGACAATCACGTACTTCATATCTGCTCCTCCTTCAGGAAGCTGAAATGCTCCTAATCTTTCTCAGCCCTGCCTTCGAGGTGCTTTTCATGCCACTTCTTGTATGCTTCTCTCGCCTTGTTCTGCCTTTCGCTCTTCGGGCCTTCGAAGTAGTCTTCGCCCGTGAGCTTGACGAGCAGGTTCGCGGCTTTTTCGCGCACTTCCGGCCCTTCGAGCAGCATTTCCGTAAGCGCCGGCACGGCCTCGATGTAGCCGCGCTCGCCCAGTGGCAGCGCTGCAGCGCGCCGTGCGCTCCAGTCTTGTTTCGGGTCGAGCCGGCCCTTGAGGAAGTCGATTCCGCCGGCCACGGCAATCTCCTGGGCCAGCTTCTCGAGCTTGTCCCAGTCCTGCTTGTCCACCGGACTGCCGGTGACGGCGCTCTCGAACTGCTTGCACCTGGCTTCGAGTACGGCCTCCTTCTGGCGGCTCAGGCTCTCGAAAGCCCAGCCATGGCCGACAGTCTCCGAGACACCGGCGTGGTATGTCTGCTCCTTGCGCTGCAGCTTGAAGACATCCTCGACTTTCAGCCGGCCATCCTGCATCCTGCAGAGGAAGAACCTGTCCTCCGGGCTGAGGTACACGAAATACCCGTCGCCGAGACCGACCATCTGACCTTTTTGCATCCCGTCGGGTGCGGAAGCAGGCGGTGGAGCAGGTGGTTGCTTGTCCGACTGCTGGCCGGAGCTTCCCCCGAAGAGAATCGCCACAAGGATAAATCCGGCGATAAACGCCAGAATCATCATTGTCGTGTCTTTTCCCGTCACGTCGGTCTCCAGTGCATGAAAACACGGCCTGCGAGCCGCGCTTTTTGTAACAGACGCTTTAACCCAAGTCAATGATTATTGTGCCAGCACTACCTCTCTGACACTTGTTTTACCCGTCCTGTTTTCTTACATATGCCAATTTATCAGTTCCCCTTACATTCTACAGATATGTGTCAAGGTTTGGCGAGGCAGGAGGTTGACGCGGGCGGGTTTTGATGGTAGTATTTTTGCTCTTGAATTCAGGCTGCATGTCCAGCACGGGGGAGAGGCGATGAAGCGGGTTGTCATAGCCAGCGCCAGACGTACGCCAATCGGCAAGTTTCTCGGCATGTTCCAGGGAGTTCCGGCTGTTGACCTCGGCGTTATTGCCGCGAAGGCCGTGCTCGATGAGTCGGGCGTGAAGCCCGAGATGGTCGATGAGGTAATCTTCAGCAACGCACGCCAGGCGGGAAACAAGCCCAACCCGGCGCGCCAGGTGGGATGCTTCGCCGGAATTCCCGACGAGGTGCCTGCATACACGGTCAACAAGGCATGCGGCGGCGGGCTAAAGTGCATCCAGCTCGGATACCAGGCGATTGTGCTCGATGATGCCGAGATAGTGCTGACCGGCGGCACCGAGAACATGACAAGAACGCCTTACATGTTCGAGAACATGCGTTGGGGCTACCGCATGGGTGATGCGCCCCTTATAGATGGCATGTACCGCGACGGATTCATCTGTCCCATGTCGGATATGACCATGGGCCAGACCGCAGAGAAGCTCAACGGGCAGTACAAAATCTCGCGGAAAGACCAGGACGAATTCGCGCTGAGGTCAAACAGGCTGGCGGGGGAGGCCACTGCTTCAGGCAGATTCAAAGACGAAATCGTGCCGGTTACTGTCAAGCAGCGCAAGAAAGAAGTCGTTGTTACCGAGGATGAGGGCCCGCGCCCGGATACAACGCTGGAGAAGCTGGGCAAGCTGCCGACAGTTTTCAGAAAGCCTGACGAAGGAGGCACCGTTACGGCCGGAAACGCATGCCAGATAAGCGACGGGGGCGCGGCTGTGCTCCTTATGAGCGAGGAGAAGGCGAAGGAACTCGGAATCGAGCCACTGGCTTATTACGGCGACTGTGTGACTGTGGGAGTTGACCCGAGCATAATGGGCATAGGCCCCGTTCCGGCCTGTAAGAAGCTCTTCGGGCGCACCGAGCTTGAGATGAAGGATTTCGACCTCGTGGAGATTAACGAGGCATTCGCGGCGCAGATTCTTGCCTGCGACAGGGAACTCGGATTCGACTGGGAGAAGACCAACGTGAATGGCGGCTCGATTGCGCTGGGACATCCAATCGGCTGCACGGGCGCGAGGTTCGTGGTCACGCTTCTTCACGAGATGAAAAAGCGCAGCGCGCAGAAGGGGCTTGCCACGCTGTGCCACTCCGGCGGCATGGGGATGGCTGCTTACTTTTACAGGGAATAGGCCTGCGGAGGAATTGATGCTTCTTGAGGGCAAGAGTGCGATTGTGACAGGCGGTTCGCTGGGCATAGGCTCGGCTATAGCGCTGGACCTGGCGGAGAACGGTGCCAGCGTGGCGATTAACTACCGAAAGCACGCGGACGAAGCCAACGCTATTGTCGAGAAAATAAAGGGCATGGGCCGCAAGGGGCTCGCAGTGCAGGCGGATGTGTCCAGCTTTGAGGATGCGGGCCGGATGGTCCAGAAGGTACGCGAGGAATTAGGAGGTATTGACATTCTCGTGTGCAACGCCGGAGTAAACCGCGACGGCGTAATCTGGAAAATGGATGAAGAACAGTGGGATACAGTTCTTGACATTGACCTGAAAGGGTGCTTTAACTACGCACGGCATGCCGCTCCTGTTTTTAAGGAACAGGGCGGTGGCAAGATAGTCAACATCACGTCTATAAACGGCCTGCGGGGTAAGTTCGGGCAGAGCAACTACTCCGCGGCCAAAGCGGGCGTGATAGGATTCACAAAGGCGCTGGCGCGCGAGCTGGGAAGATACAGCGTAAATGTGAACGCGGTAGCGCCGGGGCTTATAGAGACCGACATGGTGAAGCAGGCGCCGGACAAGGTGAAGGAAATGGCGCTTGCGGAAATCGTGCTCGGGCGCATGGGTAAGCCCGAGGAAGTCGCCTGGGTGGTGACTTTCCTCTGCTCGGAGAGGGCGCGCCACATAACGGGGCATGTCATCTCCGTGGATGGCGGCCAGTATATCTGAGGGTGCCGGGACATGGAGAAGCCCAGGTTCAAGGTTCCCGAGCTTGTCGAGAGCAGGGGAGGCAGAATAATCCTGTTTCTTGGCAGCGCCGCCGCGGTAAGCTTCCTGCTGGTAAGGTTTGGCGGGGATTACGCGAGGATGTATCGCGATGCACAGGCGGAGCTGCCGAAGTTTACGCTGATTGCCTTGAATGTCGTCCTTTTTCTAACGAGCTACTGGTGGACTGTCGCCGCCGGGGCGCTGGTACTGATGCTGCTGTTTGTCGCGATAACGAAGTCGGGAACGGTCTTTATGGTTTTGAGCATATTAATCTGGCTTTTCGGTGCGGGTGTGTACGTCTCGCTCTGGCTGCCGAGCCGCGCACTCGCAGAGACTGCGGGAGGATAATGTTGTGAGACGAAAGATGCTTGCTTTGTTAGCAGTAGGCATTACGTTTGCAGTGAGCTGCGGCTGCATGATGAAGGTCGGAGGGATGACGCCCACATGGGGCAGGGCCGAGCCGTCGTTCTCTTCCGGCGCGAACCTGCATCTTCCTTTGAGCACTCCGGATGTGCCCGGAAATGTTGGCACAATGATTGCATTTCCCTACGATGAGTTCCGCACCAATATCGATGAGATTCCGGGATTTTCGAAGGGAGCCCTCAGGACGGCGGCGCTCGGAATGGAATTCAGGTTGATGTGGCTGCTGCATTTCAAGGATTCGCCGAAAGCCAAAATGGGTTCCACGGATGAGGAGCGTGAGATTACGGATGCCGAATGGCAAGAGGAGAAGAAGAGGGACCAGTCGATGTTCTTCTTCTGGTTTGGAGCCGGCCCTGAATACAGGTATAACAACTTCGTCCCATCGGATTCTTCCATTAACCGGGCATACGTGGATAAAATTATTTTCCAAGAAGATTTCCTTGACAAGTGGGGCGGACGCATCAGCCTGGGAATCCTGACGTGGACGCGAAGCTTCAACCCGGAGTTGAAAAAAGACACCGGTGGCATCGGGATTATCCTCGAACTCGGCTATCACTGGGGCGATTCGCGCGTCGAGCGAATAGGAACGAACAACGGTACGCCGTTTCGCACCGTTAAGGAAGAATCGATGGAGTGGCTGTCGCTTTATCTCGGACTCGGCATAGAGTTCTGAGGAAACACGCGACAGGTAACGCAGTTTTTAGACAGTCACGGCAGACCTGCGTGAATTTTCCCGCGCGACTCAGGCTGGCGATTCATATTCTTGCTGTTCTTGTTATTTTCACATCCGGCTGTGCCGCCGAGGCCGGTATGCTATCAGCCACTTCGTGGGGTGCAGCGGGAAACCTTGCCCTGTCAGGCCGGGCGAAGCCGAGCGTGTCGCTTGGCTGGGAGCTGAGCGTGCCCTTAGTATCGGCAGAGAAGGAAAAAGACCTTGGCCTGGAGCTGGCCTTGCCCTACGAGCAATTTGTCGCAGGCATGGAACATTCGTCGAATCTGTCCGAAGGAAGATGGCGCAGTCAGAGCGCCGGGGCCATCCTGAGGCTGCTTCACATTATGAGCGTCGAGCCGGGCAAGAGATATGCGTGGCTCGGGCTGGGTCCCGAATACCGGTGGAGTTCCTTCGTGCCCGCCGACTACGAGCGGGCGTACGCGGCGCTCAATGGTATAATCTATGACGAGAATATCGGGGATGCATGGGGCGCCTCTTTGTCTGTGGGCTACGACCTGCTGCCGCAGGGGTGGCTGCTCGTGGAGCTGACATATCACTGGTTCAGCACCAGGACGGAAGTTGAAGGCTTAAACGGCGGTGTGCCTTTCAAGTGGAGCAGGAGGGAAACTATGGAATGGCTCTCTTGCTTTATTGGAGTGAGACTAAGGTTCTGAAAGGAGCAGCATTATGTCGGAGCACCAGTTTATCAAGGTTTCGGACGGAGCGGGCGTGTACAGGATTACGCTTTCGAGGGAGCCGCTCAATATTCTCAATATCGCGATGATGGAAGAGATATGCGGCGTGCTCGAAGGGCTGCAGGAGCGCACCGACCTGAAGGTCGTGGTGTTCGATGCCGAAGGCAAGGCATTCAGCGCGGGCGTCGATGTCAGTGAGCACATGGGGGACATGGCGGAAAAGATGATTGATGTTTTTCACCGCATGTTCCGTCTGCTAAACGACGCAGGCGTAACCAGCGTTGCGGTCGTTGATGGAAGCGCTCTCGGCGGCGGGTGCGAGCTTGCCACTTTCTGCGACATCGTAATTGCGAGCGACAGCTCGAAGTTCGGACAGCCGGAGATTCAGGTCGGCGTGCTGCCGCCTATTGCGTGTATCGTCTGGCCGAAAATCATGGGGCGCAAGAAAGCCCTGGAACTTCTGCTTGGCGGGGCGGTGTTCGGCGCTGATGAAGCATGCAGTCTGGGTCTCGTCAACAAGGTCGTGCCGGCTGACGCAGTGCGGGAAGAGGCCGACAAGCTGGTTGGTATACTCTCCGGGCTGAGCGCGCCCGTCCTCAAGTACACGCGGCGGGCGGCCAACAAGGACTACGAGGATCAGTTTGGTAAGCAGCTTAAAAAAGTGGAGAAGCTCTATCTCGAAGGACTTATGAAAACGGCCGATGCCAACGAAGGCCTGAAGGCGTTTCTGGAGAAACGCAAACCTGAATGGAAAAACGAGTAATAGATTTTAAGCCGCTTCATGTGATGTGACGGCACATCGAAGATCGGGGCCGTTGGCGTATCAGCCATTTTTGGCTTGACTTTAGGGCACGCGCTGGTATACTGACTCCCACGCCTGATTACAATGACAAGTCAAGCAAGGTTTGAAAGGGGGAGCCGGATATGGGACGCACCCGTGCGTTTGGTCTACTCGTGACGTTCCTCGCCGCGTTCGCTGCGACTCTCATCATCTTCAGTTCGCTGAACGCGACGGCGCAGGATGAGGAGAAGACGAAGCGGATACGCGAGCTTTTCGACAGGGGTATGGAGCAGTTCTACGAGGGCCGATACGAAGCCGCTTTCGAGTCCTTTAACGAGTGCCTTTCGCTGAGGCCCGGCTACAAGCTGGCGCTCGAACTCCGGCGGGAAGCGGGCTTCCAGTTCTTCGTGGAAGCGCTTTCGCAGGAAGGCGACCTCGGCTTCGTTCTTCGCAAATTCCTCGAGATAATCGAGAAGAAGTCGCTTATCGAGGAGCCGAACGTCCAGAGGATAAAAGAGCTTCTCGGGAACATCAAGTCGGACGACTACCAGAAGAAATACATGGCTGTTGAGAACCTGCTCTCCGAGATAGGCCACTACTGCGTACCCTTCTGCGTGCCGGTGCTTGGCGACAGGCGAAATGACAGCTATCGCGTAGACATAATCGCACTGCTGTGGCGCATGGAACAGGACGCCGTGCTTCCCGTAATTGAGATGCTGGACTGGAAAGACAACTCGTTCGGTCGGCAGAACGCCGCCATAATACTCGGGCATATCGGCGACCCGAGAGCGGTGCCGGCGCTTCTGGCGAGACTCGAGGACCCGGAAGAAGACCAGCACGTCAAGGGCTCCGCAAGGGAGTCGGTGGTTCAGATAAAGGGGCAGGACCCCTCCAAGCTTCCAACGGCGAAGAAATGGTACTACGAGCTTGCGGCCAAGTACTATTACGACGACCTGAGCATCATTATCAACAACTACAAGGACTGGCTCTACTGGTTCTGGCTCGAAGAAGAGCAGGATACCGAGAAGAAACTGGCCTATCGCAAGGTTGACAGGTTCGAATACAACGAACTTCTCGCGGAGGAGGCATGCTACGAGGCGCTGGCGCTCGACAACGACTACGACGACGTCTGGACGCTTCTGCTGTGCGTGCTGTTTGCGGAACTCAACGAAGTCGATGCCGCTCTCGAGATTATGATTCAGAAGCAGGACATGATAGATGCGACGGAGATAGACAGATTCCGCCAGAAGCGGCTGGTTAACGAGAAATGCCAGACTGTCTGCTTCACGCGCGGGAAGACGCAGTTGTACAAGGCCCTGCGGCGCTCGCTGGATGACAGGAACGCGCTGGTCGCCGTCTCCTGCATAAACACGCTCAAGGACCTGCACGCGGACGGAAGCATGCTGCCGGGGCTTCCCGAACTGGAACACCCGGAGGGCCAGGGCCAGCTTACGCCCGAAGGCCAGCCGGTTCCGCCGCCCCCGCCGCCCGTGGGCGCGAGCCTCATCGCGGCTCTTAACTATCCTGACAAGAGGGTGCGTTATACAGCGGCCGAGGCGCTGGTATACATGGACGCGGGCCAGCCTTACCTTGATGACAACAAGATACTCCATCCGGGAAGGCCTTTCCTCGATGCGAACAAGGTCATACCTACGCTAATCGAGGCACTGGGCGAGTCCGCACCGAGGGTGATTCTCGTAATCGAGCAAGACAAGCAGATTGCCAACCGGCTCGTCGATATGATTCGCGAGATAGGCTACATGCCCGTCCTGGAGGAAGACGGGTTAAGCGGCCTTACGCGAGCCAAGTCCTTCCCGACGCAGGATCTTGTGATTATCGCGACCGACCTTCTGGACATGAAGGCGTTCGAGATTATCGACGCGCTCAGGGAAGACTATCGCACAAAGGATACGCCCGTCTTCGTGATGGCACCCGAGACTAGGCTGCGTATGGTCCAGGGGCTTTACGCGGGCAAAGCCGAGGACGTAATACCAAAGAAAGTGGACAGACTGGCTCTGCGGGACAAGCTCGACAAGGCTTTCCAGTTGCCGCAGGCGCGCCAGGACGCTCCGGCCAGGGCTATTGAGATAGCCAGAAAGGCCGCTGAGGCGCTGGCGCATGTTGACCTCGACAACGCGAACTTCGATGCCACGCTGGCCATTGAGCCTCTCGAACAGACCCTTCAGAGAGGTGCGGTCAACCAGCCGCGCAGGCTCGATGTCGATGTCGTGCGCCTGCCCGCCATGAGGGCTCTGGGCAGGCTCGGCACAGCCGCGCGCTCGACGCTGGACACGCTTTGCGGTATCTTCTCGAACGAGAACAACAAGAAGGAGATTCGCGTGGGCGCTGCAGACGCCATCGGCGGAATTATGCGCGAGTCGCACGAGGGAACGCAGCTTGTTTACACGACGCTGCGCGTGGGTCTGAACGACCGCGAGCTTGAGATTCAGAACGCGGCCGCAAAGGCGCTCGGGAAAGCCAACTGGAAGCCGGACCAGTACACCGGTGTGTTCGGGGACCAGAGACCTCACAAGAACAAGAGGTAGGATTTTACGAAAGCTCATCGGGCGGGTCCGTCTCGTACGGACCCGCTTTTTCTTTGTCATCTTCCTGAGTCTGTTTTGTTTGCGGGCCTGCGATTGCGGGCAGCAGCAGTCTCGCGCCGCCGAGAAGAACGAGACACAGCAGCCAGTCGATTATGAAGACGCTTTTCGAAAACAGGTAGAACTGGTACGCGACAAGCACCAGCACCGCCGAGAGGATACTGCCTGCCGTGACCGCCTTGAACAGCCGCCAGATTTCTCTTCGGCCTGCATCCTCCCAGCGGATTCCATACAGCCTGAATAGAAGAAAGGCGAGCAGCTTAATCACGGCGATAACGGGGAGCGCTTCCGGTATGCGATTCTCAAGGAAGTCCGGAATCTGCCAATCGAACCGGATTAGATAGGCTGCGACGAAAGCTCCCGTGACCGCCAGCATGTCGAAAACTGCAAGTCCCGCTGGACGGCGGTATCTGCTGAACAGTCTGACCGCAAGCGCCTGCTCCGTGGTCTTCTCCTGCTCGGGATAGGTTCTGACTCTCCCGAGAAGGAACGAAGCGAGCAGGAGTCCCGCGCCCGCAAGTCCCGCCACCAGGAGCATTAACAGCATGCTTTCCCTTGCCACGATGCTGGCGATGCCCAGCCCGAGACAGACTGCATAGAACAGGATGGATGCTTTACTTTCCGAAAGACCCAGCAACACAAGACGGTGCGCCGCGTGGTCTCTTCCGCCTTGTGTGAGCGAGCGGCCGTAGCCTTTGCGCAGGATAGAGACGAAAAACATGTCGAATAAAGGCACTCCGAGCACCATCACTGGAACGATGAGCGTAATTAGTACGTTGGTCGCTTCGCGGTACGTAGCGGTGACGCCGAGCGCTGCGAGCAGCATGCCCAGGAAAAGGCTGCCGGAATCACCCAGGAATATTCTGGCCGGATGGAAGTTGAATATCACGAAACCGACACACGAGCCGCAAAGTGCTGCTGCGGCCAGTGCAATCTGCGGGTTGGCGGGAGAAGAAGATGCATGGAATACGAGCACCCCGGCGGATATAGCGCAGACGCCGGATGCAACCCCATCCATGTTATCCAGCAGGTTGACGGCATTGGACATGCCGACGAACCACGCGATGGACAGCGGGATGCCTATCGTGGGGAAGTAGATGTTGACATAGACACCGCCGTAGATAAGAAGACATGCTGCGCCTGCCTGGCCGATAAGCTTTGAGTTCGGTTTCAGGCCCCGGATATCGTCGGTCAGGCCGAGAACGAATAGAAGGCCGGCTGCAATCAGGATATACACCATGCGCGCATTAGGCGCGCCGAATGCGAGATATGCCGCGACGAATCCGCAGAGCACGGCCGCGCCGCCGAGAAGAGGCGTTTCCTTCTTGCCCCAGCGGTCGCCTCCGGGCCGCGACACGAGCCTGAGTCTGCGGGCTATGCGCATCGCAATCAAGGTAGAGAGCACGCATGCCGCTGCCGCGACGGCGCCAGTTGTGAAGAGCCTTGCTGTATCAGTCATACCCGACTACCTGCAGCCCAGCGTACAAGGTCGAGATAAAGGTCTTCCATATCTGTCAGAAGCCGTTTTCGGCTGAACCTGTTACCGGCGAATCGGCGTGCCTCCATGCCCATGGATTTCCTCTCGTCCGCGTTATCTGCCAGCCGACCGAGCGCCCCGGCGAAAAGTTCGGGATCCCGCCGGTCCACGAGTATTCCGTTTTTCGCGACCCGCAGGTCGCCATCCTTCTTGGTATCAATGAAAAGGTCCGGCACGCCCCCGGCAGGGGTTGATACGACGGGAAGACCGGCAGCCATGCCTTCTATCAGAGAGAAAGGCGAGCCTTCGTTGAGGCTTGTCAGGGCCAGTATGTCCATGGCTGCGTATGCAGCCGCCATGTCTTTCTGCCAGCCGAGGAAATGGATGTTTGCGCCAGCGTCCTCGGCCTGCACCATCTTTTCGAGCCGGGTGTGCTCATCCCCGTCGCCTACAATAAAGAAATGAACATTGCTACGCTTCTTCAACAGGTTGAAGGCGCTATGCAGAAAGAAATCGTGAGCCTTGATTGCATAAAGCCTGCCTACAATCCCGACTACGAGTATATCTGGTCCGAGTCCGAGTTCCCGGCGCAGCTTGTTTCTCTTAGGCTCGCAGTTGAGCAGTTCCGAGAGGTCCATCCCGTAGGGCACCTCGACCACTTTCGCCGTGGGGGCGATTCGGTAGACATGCGCGAGGTCGCGGGCCTGCTGCCTCGACACGGCAATTACCTTCGATGTTCTGTGAGCGAGCATTTTCTCGAGATTCATGAAAATGCGGTTCTTGACGGCGCCGAAGTAGTGCGCGAAGGTATGGCCGTGAAATGTATGAAGTATGTTTTTCACTCCCGTCAGCACGGCGGCAGCACGCCCGAGAAATCCGGCTTTCGCCGTATGTGTGTGTACTATGTGCGGCCTGAATCTCGCGAGAATCGAGACAATAGCACGCAGGCTCCTCAAGTCCCCCGCGGGCGAGATTTCCCTGGAGAGATGCGGAACATGCGCCACATCGGCGGGCATCTCATCCAGCAGGTACGTCATGTCTCCTTCGTTTTCGAGGGGTCTGCCCGTAATGAGAAGCGAGCGGTAGTTATTCCTGTTGAAGTGGTTTGCCAGCATGATAGTGTGAATGGCGGGCCCACCGACGTTCAGGCGGGCTACTATCTGCGCAATCCTGAGTTCCCGGGGCGGGCGGTATCTTGGAGAGAGAGCCTTCACCTACTCCTCTTTCTCGACTTGCTCGCCAATCGTCCTGAGCAGGTGTCCCATCTTGTCGCGCTTGCACGAAAGGTACCTGATGTTCTTGGGATTGGGGGGTATCTCTATAGGCACACGCTCCACGATTTCCAGGCCGTATCCTTCGAGACCGACTATCTTGCGGGGGTTGTTGGTGAGCAGGCGCATCTTCGACAGGCCCAGGTCGCGAAGAATCTGCGCGCCCATTCCGTAGTCGCGCAGGTCGCTCGGAAAACCGAGCTTCTCGTTGGCCTCGACCGTGTCGAGGCCCTGGTCCTGCAGCTCGTAAGCGCGCAGCTTGTTTGCCAGGCCTATGCCGCGGCCTTCCTGCTTCATGTAGATAACTACGCCCTTGCCCTCGTCGGAAATCATCTTCATGGCCTTGCGAAGCTGCAGACCGCAATCGCATCTCAGGGAGCCGAACACATCGCCGGTCAGACACTCGTCGTGTACTCTGACGAGGACCGGTTCGGGGTGCTCGATTGTCTTGCCGGAGGGGTCCTTTTCGCCGATGCCGCCGAGGCAGAGAGCGACGTGCAGGTCCCGGCCCTCGCTGTCGAAGATCGATTTATACAAGTACAGGTCGAAATCGGCATATTCCGTGGGAAGCTCGGCCGTGGCTATTCGCTGAACAAGCCTCTCGTTGCTTAACCTGTGTGCGATTACATCGGCCACGGTTATCATTCTCAGACTGTGCTTTTTCTTGAATTCCAGAAGCTGGGGCACGCGCGCCATGGTGCCATCTTCGTTCATAATTTCGCAGATGACGGCGGCGGGCCTGAGCCCGGCGAGTCTCGCCATGTCTACCGACCCCTCGGTCTGTCCCGTCCGGCTGAGCACGCCGCCTTTTCTGGCGCGCAAGGGGAAGATATGACCAGGCCTGGCGAGGTCTTCAGGTTTGGCTTCATCGCGCACCGCTGTCAGAACGGTCGCGGCCCTGTCGGCGGCAGATATCCCCGTGGTAATCCCTTTTTTGGCATCCACCGATACTGTGAAAGCTGTTCCGAACTTGCTTGTGTTGTCGCTCGTTTGCAATGGCAGGCCGAGTTCGTCTGCCTTTTCTTCAGAAAGGGCGAGGCAGATAAGACCACGACCGTATTTCGCCATGAAGTTAATGGCCTCGGGGGTAACTTTTTCGGCTGCCATCACAAGGTCGCCTTCGTTTTCCCTGTTTTCGTCATCCACGAGGATTACTATCTTCCCTTCGCGGATGTCATCTATCGCATCGCTGAAGCTGTCGAAAGGCACCGTAACCTCCGTAAATATTTTACCTTACGCATCCTAATTCTCTCGCAGTTGCTCGTCAATACCTTTTTGGCCTGTTGCTGTCCGTTTAACGGCCCCGGGCATGAAACATGGCGTGCAGATTAAGCCCCGATGCCCGCCTTCCTTGCGCACGAAATAATAGTCGAATTATCGAGTATCGTGCGTGTATAATAGCGTACGGGGATAAGGGCAATATGTTTCTGCGGAGGTTTGTCATGCTGAGAATAGGAACTGCGTTTGTGCTCGCATTGTTGCTATTGTTCCTGTCAGGACTAAGCGCCTGGGCTCAGGATCACGACGACATGGATGTCTCCGAGGCGAAGATAGACCCCAAGAAGCTCACCGAGGCCGTGAAAAAGGGGGTTGCCTGGCTCAAGACACAGCAGAAGGGCGACGGTTCATGGGTTGGCAGTGCCGGAACCGAGGGAAACTTCCCCGGCGGCTGCACCGCGCTCACGCTTTTCGCGCTCCTTAAATGTGGCGTTGACCGCAACGACCCTATCATTAAGAAGGGCTTCGACTTCTGCTTCAACGTGCCCGACAAGCAGGCTCCACCAGACCCAAACAATCCCGGCGCTCCACAGCCGGTGGTTGGCGGCTGGGAGCACCGTACCTACAGCGTTTCGTGCCTTATACTGGCGCTCGAAGCGCGCTACGCCCCCAATGAGAAGAAGGACGCCCCGAAGCCCGGGACGTCGAAGCACGACAAGTGGGTCACGACTCCTCACGAGGAGAAAGTGCGCAAAAACTTCCAGAAGGGCGCCACTCCGCAGGATCGCAAGGTCATGAAGGAACTGGTGGACTGGCTTCTGAGTCAGCAGCAGACGAACGTATGGAGATACCCGGGTCCGGCGCAGGATGGAAATGTCGAGGATGCATCCAACTCGCAGTACGCCATGCTGGCGCTCAATTCCGCGAGGCGTCTCGGATACCCGATTCAGGCGGAAGTCTGGGGCAAGGTGGCAGACTACTTCATCAAGTACCAGGAGGAAAAGGGCCCCGAGGTGAAATGGTTCCCCGTACCGGGCGCGGACTTCCCCGTGAGCAAGCTCAAGAAGATGGCGGAGAAGTTTCTCAAAGAGCGCAGGGACCAGCTCCGCAAAGAGCGCCTTTCCCGCAGAAAGAGCGATGATGACTCCGGAAAGGCCGGCCCCAAAACGACCGTAGTAATTGAAAATCCCTACAAGAAATTCGGCGAAGAGGACGTCAAGATGTATGCCCGGGGATGGGGTTATATCCCCAAGGGCAAGGCCCCGCAGCATCTATGGATGGAAGATATATGCGGCTCCATGACGACCTCCGGCGCGGCGGCTCTTATGATATGCAAGGCCGGCCTCGAGGGTACGGGCCTGTACAACCGGTTCAAGACCAAGATGGACAAGGGCATTCGCGACGGCTGCGCATGGATTGCGAAAAACTTCAGCGTGACGCAGAATCCCGGCCGCGGCGGATATCATTTATATTTCCTGTATGGCATGGAGCGCGTGGGAGTTTTAACCTTATGTCCGGCGTTCGGCGAGCATAAATGGTATGAGGAAGGTGCGACCTACCTCCTCGGCCACCAGTCGGGGAACGGCTGCTGGTCGGGAGGCGGAGAAAGCGACTTGGTGAACACGTGCTTTGCGTTGCTCTTCCTGAAAAGAGCCACAACACCGATTGTGGATATTCCTGAAGATATCGGGACTGGAAGCGATCTTTTCGGTCCCGGGAAGAAACCCGGAAATAAATAGACTTATCATCGACCGGAGTTCTTGGGGAGGAAGCGGTTATGACCAGAACGGTGTATTGGTGCGCTTTATGCGTTGTCCTCGTACTTGTCTTTGCAGGAAACGCTTACGGGCAGGGACAGGATGACAAGGAACAGATAGCGCGGGGACAGGCCGACGTGGACCCCGCGAGGGTTGACGCAGCAGTCAAGAAAGCCTGCGCCTGGCTCAAGACTCAGCAAAAGGCCGACGGCCACTGGGACGACCAGCACCTCGCTGCAGGATACCCCGAAGGCGTCAGCGCTCTGTGCTTGTACGCGCTTCTCAAAGGCGGGATTGACAAGGACGAGGACTGCATAAAGAACGGATTCAAGTTTGTCAGAAACGCCCCTTTCAAGACAGTATACAGCGTTTCCACGCTGATTCTGGCGCTTTGTGCGCTTTACCTGCCACCGCCGCCGGAGAAGGAGTTCGAAGAAGAGGAGAAGAAAGACGCAGACAAGATGAGCACCTCGGTCTTCGAGCCTTACGAGAAGAAGCTCAAGAAAAGTTTCAAGAAGGCGCCGGCATGGGTCAGCGACCTGCTCAAGAAAGCCGTCGCGTGGCTTGTCAGCAAGCAGGAAGCGAACATCTGGCGCTATCCCGGCAACCAGCCGGGCGGGCGTACCATAGGCACCGGGCTTATGGAGGATGCCTCCAATACGCAGTACGCCATGCTCGCCCTCTATTCGGCGAGGAGAGTCGGGGTTTCAGTGCCCAAGAACGTGTTCGCGAAAGCTGTTCCCTACTTCCTGACATACCAGGAGAAGGATGGCCCTGAAGTTAAGGGCTTCCCCGTGCCTGCCGCGGACTTCGACATAGCCAAGCTCAAGCAGCTTGAGAAGGACATGCTCGAGAAAATGAAGGAAGTCGCCAAGCAGAACAAGGATATTACCGAGCGGGCCAAGAAAGATGGTGGACCGGTGCCGAAGCTCGACAGCCCGTCTACAACGGTCGAGCTGGAGGACCCGTACAAGAAATTCGGCGGAGAGCCCAGAAAAATGAAAGCGCGCGGGTGGTCTTACGTAGGAAAGGCAGTCCAGGGCATGACCGCGGACATGCAGAGAGACTGGACCACCGCCGTCGGCTCCATGACGACCTCCGGAGTCGCCGCCCTCGTTATATGCAAAGACCAGGTCGAGAAGAACTTAAAGAAGAGCGTCAAAGAGCAGGTCAACCAGTCAATTCGGGATGGGCTTGCCTGGATAGTCCATAACTGGACCGTCTCGGCAAATCCGAAATGCGGCTGCTGGCACAAGTATTTTCTCTACGGCGTCGAGCGCGCCGCCGTTCTCTCGCTGTGCTACAAGCTGGGCGAGCACAAGTGGTACAAGGAAGGCGCCGACCATCTCCTCGGCAGCCAGGGCGGCTCCGGCAACTGGACGGGCGATGTCGAAAGAGTCTCGTGGGTCGGCCAGGGCGGCGGCAACATCGGATACGGCGATGTAGTGTCAACCTGCTTCGCCATTCTGTTCCTAAAGCGGGCCACAGTCCCGATTATCAAGCCGCCAAAGGATATCTACACGGGCGAAGGCCTTTTCGGAGGAAAGAAGCCCGGCAACAAGTAGTTTTCTTCTGGAAACACAGAAAGCCCGGCAGCGTTGAACCGCCGGGCTTTTTTATGTGAAATCTGACTACTTGTCCTGTGCCGGCTTGGGCTTCTCCCGGTCGGATTTGAGTTCCTTGAGGCGGCGAAGCGCTTCGTCGAGAAGTTTACATACTTCCTTCAGTTCCTGGTCCTGCTTTCTCGAATCGCCTGCCGTTTCCTTTTCCTGCGTTATGTCCGTTTCCTTTACTACCGGCTCGGGCGGTTTCGCCGAGGAGGGCTGTTCCGCGGGGACTTCTTTCTCGACCGGGGCGGTATCGGCTGGAGGGGAGGGCGCTTCGGCCTTGTCCCGTTTTTCCGCTGCGCGCATAATATCAGCAGCGTGCTCTTTAACGTTCGGATTGAGTTCAGCCGCTTTCTTCAAGTCTGCTGCCGCGGCTTCTTTCTTTCCCGTATCCAGCAGTATCTCCGCCCGGAGCATGTATGCTTCGGGCAGTTTCGGCGCGAGCCTGACGGCGTTGCCCGCTTCCTTGAGGGCGGGGTCGAGCAGTTCCAGTTCCCAGTAAAGCCTTGCAAGCAGCATGTGCGACTGGACATCTCCCTCGTTCAAAGAGACCGCCGTCTTGGCGCTTGCTATCGCTTGCACGTAGCGCTTCTTGGCCATGTAGGCTTCGGCCAGCAGTCGGAATCCCGTGGCATCCTTCGGCTTCTTCTTGGTGTAGGCGGTATATGCCTCGATTGCACTGTCAAGCTTGCCGAGCTGCTGGTAAGCGTGACCCAGGCCGACAAGGAAATCCGGCGTTTCCGGCGCAAGTTCCACTGCCTTCTTGTACGCTTGGGCCGCATCGGTGAAGCGGCGAGCCAGCGTGTAGGCGAGGCCGAGGTCTGCGTGCGCATCCGCCGAGGCAGGCTGCAGCCTGAGCGCTTCCTTGAAAGCCGCTATTGCATCGGAGAAAGCTTCCTTCGCGAGCAGCTCGAATCCGTCCTGCCTCGCTTTTGCAGGGTCGGGTTTGGATGTAACTATCCTGGCAACTTTGTCGCGAGGGATAGTCACCTCGCCTGCACTCTTTCCGTACTTAACCTGGAGCCTGACTTCCTTCTCCGTGACTTCAATGACGTTGCCTTCCTTGACTGTGCCGTCCGTCAGGTATACGGTATCGGCGAATGCAAAGGAGTTTGTGAGAATCAGGACCATGAAGACCGGCAGACTGATTCGCATCCGGGAGCCCTCCGCTATCGTCCCCATGTCACGCGCCAGCCGCCCGACTTGTAGCTTCCCGAGAGACCGTGCCCGGTCCACCTCCGGTACCAGACCCATTCCCGGGGCAGGCGCCCGTAGTATGGGTAGCCCCCGTAATACGGGGACGTGACACTATAGCCATATCCGTAGCCATAGGGATAACCGTAGTAGTCGGAACGCCTATAGTAGGGGTCGGACGCGTATGTCAGTCCGAGATAGCCGGCGGATTCGCGCTCGCGCTGTGCCTGCCTGCGCTGCGCCAGGCGTTTCTCGCGCAGTGCCGCGAGACGTTCCTCGCGTTTCCTGCGCTTCTCGGCAAGCTCTTCCTGCTTGCGCTTTTCCTCTTCTTGCAGGATGGCTTCCTTCTCGGCGGGCTTGACCCAGTCTCCCCTGAATTTCACCAGCCCCCTGTCATACATCTCTTCCGACTTGGTGACCCACTGCTCGCCGTGCCGGACGTATCCGAGCCTGCTCCTCGCCTCCACATCATCCGGCCGCAGCCGCAGGACAAGCAGCAGGTGGTAGCGCTCCCGGGATGTCAGGCCTTTCTCGCGGCAGAGGTTCGCCAGACGGCGCTGCGATTCGATGTCGAATGCCGAGGCCTCAGAAGCGGCCTTCTCGTACCCGGCAAGGATGCCCGGGGTTTCCTCTATGAGTTTGACGTTCGAGGCGGACACGGTTGTCGAGCCGTATCGGTTGGTCACTACAAGCGCGTTGCCCTTTCTTTCGACCATGCCGTGCAGCCTTTCGCCGGTTTTCAGATGCACTACATCGGCCAGTGCCGAACCTGCGAGAAGCGCTGCGATTATGCTGACAAGAACTGCCCGGAGCATTGCTCTTACCTCCAAATCGGGATACACCTTCCATCCTATTATACAGACGTTCTTCCGCCGTGTTATTCGCTTAAATCCGAAGATTTTGTAAAGGTTTTCAGCCGGGGTTTCCCTTGACTATTTCCCGGCCGGCTGTACATATAGGGAATTCAAGGTAGGAAAACAGCATGCCTGAGAAAGAGAGTCAGCTTAAACAATACCTCAGCCAGTCGCACAACCTCTTGAACAGCCTCGTGCTGGTGCTGCCGCTGCTTATTATCTACCAGGTGGGCCTGTTGCTGGGCAATTTCCACGGTTTAAACGGAGTGGATTTGGTGACAGTCAGTCTCCTGCACTTTGCGGGAATCTACGGCCTTCTATTCTTTAACATTGCTTTGATAGTGCTGTTCTTCGTGGGCACCTGGCACTTGCGAAAGAAGCACAAGTTCGACCCCGGTTTCTTCATGCCTATGGTGGTGGAGAGCGCGTTCTACGCCTTCTTCCTGGGCGCATTCATAGTGCTAATCATGAGTTACGCGCTGCCAATGGCTCAGACCGACATAAAGGAAGCCGGCTGGGCTACAAAGGTCACCGTTTCTCTTGGAGCGGGCGTATACGAGGAGCTTGTCTTCCGGCTTGGCCTGATATCGCTGCTTGTGTATTTCTTCACGAAGGCTGTAAAGGTGAAGAAGGGCACGGCAGTGCTGGCCGCTTTCGTCATTTCCTCCGTGCTTTTCTCTCTGGCGCATTTTGTCCAGAGGGAGATGGTCGCCTACGAGTTCGTTTACCTGTTTATAGCGGGCCTTATCCTGTCCGTGCTCTTCAAGTTCCGCTCTTTCGCCATAGCCGTCTATACACACGCTTTCTATGACATGTTCGTCCTCTTTTCGAGGTAGATGGTGAACAGGAAGCTCTATTACTCCGGACTGGTCCTGCTAATTGCCGGCGGCATTGCAGCGTACTTCGCATTTGATATGCTGCGTCCCGGGGAAGTCGCCCAGCCACCTCTCGCATGGGTTCTCCACAGTGTCGCGGGTGTCCTGCTCATCCTTGGGCTAGCGCTTTGCATAAGTCAACTTGCCCGAAGCGTGATAGAGCGATTGAAGATGGCACGCGAACGCAACAAGGCTAAGCGCGACAGGCAGCGTCAAGCGCGGCAGAATACGCCCGGCTCATCTTCTCAGTGACAGGTCTTTCCGGCCCGAAAGATGAATCCCCGATGCGCGATACAGGCATCACCCCGCGCAGGCTGCTTGTGATAAACACTTCGTCGGCACTTGTTAATTCCTGGAGGGGCAGGGGCCTCTCGGTCGCGGTGATTCCCTCGGTCCGCGCCAGGCTGATGACCACATCGCGCACCACGCCGGGCAGTATGCCGGAGCCGGTGTCGGGCGTTACAATCTCTCCCGACGATACGCAGAAGATATTCGCGGATGAACATTCTGCGGCGTTGCCGAGTTCATTGAGCAGCAGTGCTTCGTCAGCGCCCGCTCGGGCAGCTTCATCGCGCGTCAGCAGGAAGGGCAGGTAGTTTAGCGTCTTGTGCCCGGTCAGCGCACCCTTCGAGTAGTGCACAATACTGGAGACGACGAGCGAATAGCCTTTTTCGTACTTTTCCGGCGGGTGGGGCGTGTAAGGCTCGGCAGTCGCGATAAGCGACGGTGTCCCGCCGGCCAGATGCAGACCTCCGGAGTGGATGCCTCTTGTCAGTGTCAGCCGTATTCTCGCTTCGGGCGCTTCGTTGCGCTTGCAGAGTTTTATCAAGGCTTCGCGGATTTCGTCGTTGCTATGCTCGAAGGGAAACTGCAGGAATCGTGCCGACGACCGCATTCTCTCCAGGTGCTTTTCCAGAAATGCCGGCCTGCCGAGGTGCCCGCGTATTGTCTCAAACAACCCGTCTCCAAGCTGCACAGCGCGGTCCAGGACCGAAATGGCAGCATCTTTTTCCTGGAGGAATTTCCCATCTATGTAGATTTCAGCCATTGAGTTGCTCCGTCCCGGCACTCTTCAGGGATTCCATTAGCGCTTTTGCTTTGTCCAGCGTTTCCACGTACTCGGACTCGGGGTCGGAATCGGCCACAATCCCGCCGCCTACGTTGAAGTATACGCGCCCGTCTTTCGTAATCATGGTTCTTATCACGATATTCGTGTCCATGTAGCCGTCGAACCCGAGACAGCCTATCGCGCCTGTGTAAATCCCTCTCGCGTGCGGCTCAAGCTCGTCGATAATTTCCATGGCGCGGATTTTGGGCGCCCCCGTTATGGAGCCGCCGGGGAAAGCGTTTCTGAGTGCCTGCACAGGGGTGACTCCTTTCCTGAGCCGGCCCCTTACCACCGAAACGAGGTGAAATACGGTCGGGTGCGTTTCGAGGCGCATGTGCTCATCGACGATTACCGAGCCGAACTCGCACGAGCGCCCGAGGTCATTCCGCTCCAGGTCTACTATCATGGACAACTCAGCCCTGTCCTTGGGGCTTGTTAGCAGTTCCCTGCGAAGCTCCCTGTCGCGCGCGGGCGTGTCGCCTCTCGGGCGCGTTCCCTTTATCGGCCTCGTTTCAATCATCCTGCCGAAGATGCGCAGGAACCGCTCCGGCGAAGACGAAAGGACAGCGAAGTCGCCTGCGTTCAGGTAGGCAGAGGCAGGCTCCGGGTTAGCCGCATTGAGCTTCTCGAAGAGGGCGTAAGTGTCGCCCTGAAGCAGAGCGCTGAAACGCTGCGACAGGTTCACCTGGTAGATATCACCGGCAAATATGTATTCCTTGACCTGCCTGACAGCTTCGATGTAGTCCGGGTGGGTGAAATTGGACTGAAGCTCTCCGGCGCTGAACACGCCATGTGCCGGCGGCTCCGCCCTGAGCCGGTCGAGCAGCCTGTGTGCGTTGGCCCGCGCCGTGTCCCTGTCGTTGCCTGCGGGGTCGGTTCCGAGTATGAAGAGTCTGCCGCCCTGGATATCCTCGACAAGCGCCGCGTCGTAGAACGCGAAGTACATGTCCGACGTCCCGACATCGTCCGCGCCCGAAGAGGGCAGTTTCTCGATAAGCGTTCTGAGGTCATAGCCGAAATAGCCCATTGCGCCGCAGAGAAACGGCGGCACCTCGCCCCTTATAACCATCTCTCTCGGCGGCACAGCTCTGTACCGGCCCAGCAGCGAGTCTAGCATCTCGAACGGGTCTGCCTCTGATTCTGTGATTTCCCCTTGTTCAACGAGAGTAATTTTTCGCTGGTGGGCTTTAAGTGCCATGAATGGGTTGGCGCAGAGGTAGGAATAACGTGAAGTATCGCTCACCCCGCCGCGCGAGAGCAACATCGACGCGCCCGTCTCGCCCGCAACGTTACGGAACGCCGCCTCCAGCGGGTACTTCAACTCGACTCTCTTGGCGTAAACGTTCAGTTCCACAGTTACTCCTGCATCTGCAGCGAAGGCGGACATTATAGAAGCACGTATCGGTCGTGTCAATTGAACGCCGCAGCACCTTGCTACAGTTTGCCTCGCGTCAATGCGGCATCGTATTATTAGGACGGTGGGTCGGCAGAAACGGAGGGGGCGATGAGAACGGCACTTGTTATGTTGACGCTTGTCCTGTGTCTGGGCGTGCTGGCAATCAGTATCTATGAGACAGCCGATTCCCCGGAAGGACGGGATAATCCAGTTTGCAGGCTGGCTTCGTGGCTTGGCGGCTGGCTCCGGTCAGAGAAGCCTGTGATAATCCTCGAGGAAGAGGTCGAGTACACAATAGCCGTCCCGCGCGGAGTTGATATGGGATGCAGAAGCAACAGCACGCTTCCAAAATCCAAACCAGTGGCAAGACCACCCGAGTTCTTCGAAGAACCTGCCGTGCGCCAGGCACAGCCTGCACAGCCGATTATTATCCTGGAGGAGGAAGTAGAGATAACGAGAGACATCCCGCGCGGCACTTCGTTCGACAATCTGAGTCAAAGGAATCTCAATTCGACAAGCATAATTGATCCCTACGGCGTGCGTCCCGTAGTCGAGCCATGACATGAAAAGAGCCCGGACTACGAGAATCCGGGCTCTTATTTTTCCGCAGCCTAAGTACCTTCGTCGTAGGAGGACAGGTACTTGACCTGTTCCGGCGTCAGTTCGTCAATACTGATGCCCATCGATGCCAGTTTCATGTGCGAGATATTCATGTCGATATCCGCCGGCACGGGATTGACCACAACGGGGTAACTGCCCTTGTTCTTGACTGCATACTCCGTTGTCAGCGCTTGGACCGAGAAGGACATGTCCATGACGCTCGGCGGGTGCCCTTCGGCGCAGGCGAGGTTCACCAGCCGCCCGTCGGCCAGCACGAAGAGCGTTCTGCCGTTTCTGAGGTCGTAACGCTTGACGAGCGGGCGCTCATCCTCGGAGACTCTCTCCGCAAGCGATTCGAGGCCGGGCAGATCGAGCTCGACATTGAAGTGTCCCGAATTGCAGACTATGGCGCCTTCCTTCATGACCTCAAAATGTTCCTTGCGGATTACGTTCTTGTTCCCCGTCAGCGTGCAGAACACATCGCCGATTTTCGCCGCTTCAGCCATAGGCATTACGTTGAAGCCGTCCATGACGGCTTCTATGGCTTTGACGGGGTTGATTTCGGTGACAATCACGTTCGCGCCGAGCCCTTTTGCGCGCATGGCGAAGCCGCGGCCGCACCAGCCGTAGCCGGCGGCAACGACCCTGCGTCCGGCGAAAAGTACGTTGGTGGCGCGGATAATCCCATCGCAGGTGGACTGGCCCGTTCCGTAGCGGTTGTCGAAAAAGTGCTTCGACTCGGCGTCGTTGACGGCGAAGACCGGAATCTTGAGCGCGTTGTCCTTCTCCATCGCGCGCAGCCTGATAATGCCGGTCGTGGTCTCCTCCATTGATGCCCATACGCCGGGGATAAGTTCCGTCCGGTCGCCGTGTATCGTGTTTACAAGGTCGCAGCCGTCATCCATGGTTATCTGGGGCTTGGTATCGAGCACGTCGTGGATGTGCTTGTAATAGGTCTCGTTGTCTTCGCCTCGAATGGCGAAGACCTTCACGCCGTAATCCTGGACGAGGCTTGCGGCAATGGGGTCCTGAGTCGAGAGCGGGTTGGAGGCGCAGAGCGCCGGCTCGCCCCCGCCGGCCTTGAGCGCACGCATGAGGTTCGCAGTCTCTGTAGTGACGTGCATGCAGCAGCCTATATGTACTCCGTCGAGGGGCTTCTCTTTCTCGAATCGCTCGCGAATCTGGCTCAGGACGGGCATGAAGCGCTCGGCCCACTCAATCCGAATCCTGCCGTGTTCGGCAAGTGAAAGGTCTTTCACGTCGTAATTTTCCGCCAATTTTACTCCCCTCTCTGTCACAGGCCTGCCTCCTCTCTGAGGATTCCGGCCTTGTCTGTCTTCTCCCACGTGAACTGCTCTCCCTCGCGCCCGAAGTGGCCGTAGCGCGCCATGTCGCGGTATATCGGCCGCCGGAGGTTGAGCTGGCTGATTATCGCCTTCGGGCGAAGGTCGAAGTGCCTCTTGGCGATTTCAGTTATCTTCACATCGTCAATCTTGCCGGTGCCGTTCGTCTCGACGAGGAAGGAAACCGGTTCGGCTACGCCTATGGCGTAGGCTATCTGAACTTCCGCCTCTTCGGCGAGTCCGGCGGCGACGACGTTCTTGGCTACCCAGCGCGCGGCCATCGAGGCGCTCCTGTCAACCTTCGAGGGGTCTTTCCCCGAGAAGCATCCGCCGCCGTGGCTTCCCCGGCCGCCGTAAGTATCGACGATTATCTTGCGCCCGGTAAGTCCCGTGTCCGCCGTCGGACCGCCGCGCACGAAACGCCCGGTCGGGTTGATATGGAATATGGTGTTCTCGTCCACAAGGTCTGCTGGCAGCATCGGGATGAGGACTTTTTCCTTTATCTGTTTGCGCAATTCACTCATCTCGACGTCAGGGCTGTGCTGCCATGAGCAGACGACGGCCTGAATACGAAGCGGTTTCATCCCGTCGTATTCTATCGTCACCTGCCCCTTGCCGTCCGGCCTGAGAAACGGGAGTACGCCGTCGATTCTCGCTTTCTCCATTGCTATCATCATCTTGCGCGCGAGCATCGTCGTAAGTGGCATGCATTCGGGAGTCTCATTGCACGCATATCCGAACATGAGGCCCTGGTCGCCGGCTCCCTGCTCGTGGTTCGTCGAGTCATCAACGCCCATTGCAATGTCAGGCGACTGCTCATCTATGGTCACAAGCACGCCGGCGGTTTCCCAGTCGAAACCGAGGTGCGGGTCCGTGTAGCCGATATCGCGGATGGTTTCCCTGACAATCTTGGGGATGTCAACGTAACATTCAGTCGTTATCTCGCCAGCTACGATGACCGTTCCCGTCGTTACGAGAGTTTCGCAAGCCACTCTGCCATTGGGGTCCTTGTCCAGGATGGCGTCGAGGATGGCGTCTGATATCTGGTCTGCCACTTTGTCGGGATGACCGGGCCCGACTGCCTCGGAACTGAAGAGATGCCTGCCAACTGTCATGGCCTTTACTCCTTTCGAACTGACTCAGCAAGACTGGCCAAAGTGCGCAATTCTAACGTGCAGGCGGGGTATGTCAAGCAATTAATTACGCGGCCTCCGGCCAGAAGCAATAAGGCTTTGACACGCTGGAGCATGGGCAGTATCATGCCGTTCTATGGCGGATGTCGAACCTCAACTCTCCCGGAGCGCACTGCTGCAGTATGCTTGGCGGCCCGTTGTGATAATCGCCGTGCTTCTCGTGTTTTCGGCAGTGCTGCGGCTGGCGTTCGTAAGCGCCGACCTGCCTCTCTCTCTCTCCCGGGCCCAGGACGATGCGTACAACGCTGCGTGGTACGTATCCGATGCCCAGTACATGGTCCAGGGCAGAGAGCCCCAGTTTCAGGGAGGATGGCTCACGGTAATATGGACAGGTTATTACACGGTCTTCTTCGGCATCTTCGGCGTCGGCATATGGCAGGGAAATGCAGGCGCCGCGATAATTGGTGTTGCGTGTGTGTGGCTTATCTTTGCCCTTGTTCGCAGGGCTGTTGGCAAAAATGCAGCGTTCGTGGCGCTTCTGCTGGCATCAACGAACTTCGTTCTCATCATGTATTCGCGCACGGCCCTGCCGTATATCGGGGTATGCGCCGCGACCTTGCTCTGCCTGTATCTGTGGTTCATGCTGCACGGGAGACCGTGGCTTACTTTCATTCCCTACGCGCTTGCGATCCTTTTTGCCTTTCACCTTAAGTCCGTTACAGGACTGGTTTTGCCTGCGATGGTCATCGCCGATGCCATCTTGCTGCTGCGCGGCGGCAGGAGCGGTATGCTGAGAAAAGCCAGGCCATACATCCTGTCAGGCGTGTCTGCCGGTGTTGTGCTTCTCGTAGAGTACCTGGTTCTGCGCAACGCCACCAGGACCTACATCGGAAGCCGCTATGGAGCATACGTCGGAGAAGTGTCTCTTATGGAGACTGTGCGCGGATTTCTCTCGATGGGTTTCGAATCGAGCTATTTCGTGCAGATGCCCGTTGCGGCGTTCCTGGCGTTTCTGTACCCGGTATTGCTGGCGCGGCGCTGGAAGGAGCGGTCCGAGGGCGAGATCAGGCTCGGAATCATCTGTATCACGCTGATTGCCGTGTCGCTTGCAGCTTTCGCGTTTCTCAAGTATCGGAGCCTGCACTACTTCATAATCATGAGTCCCCCAATGCTTATCCTTGCGACGCTCTGCGTGTGCGAGCTTAAAGCGACGGAAAGAATCGGCGCGCGTTCCCGGAGCACTCTTGCCACGGTGCTTGCATTTCTGCTCGTTACCTACATTGCATATCAGGTAATCAGCGCCATCACGCTGGCGCTCGGAGTTTCAGGCGAGGCAGGCATCTTCCTTTCAAGGAGCGTTGGTGAGAATATCCATTCCCGCGTGCTGACCATGACGGAGTACGGGACTTCGTGGGCACTACCGCTGGCGGCCGTCGCGGGCGCTGCCCTGGCGGGAGCCTGGAGCTTTGTACACCGCAGGCTGCCGGAGCAGGGAATAATGGTGCCGAAGATGCTTGCCGGGCGGGTTGGCGCAGCGGTCATTGCTGCCAGTGTCATTGTCAACCTGTGCTTATATGGGAGATTCGCATGGGAACGAAGCTACTCGACGGCCCACGTGCCGCGGGAAATGGCTGCGATTGTAGGCGATAAGGCCGTACTCACGGAACACGGGTGTAGCCTCGCGGGCTACGGCAATGAACTGAAGACCGAGAGGTGGGCATATGATTTCAGACGAGGCAACAGCAGAGCGAAGAGCGCGACGCACCTGTTTGTAAACGGGCCGCGCCTGCGGCAGATGAGAGGCAGCCTCTTCCGGGATGGGCCGCATGCAAGACCGGTTGCCGTGCTCACCGTTAAGAAAGTCCCCGCCGTGATTTTCAAGCTCAATGACACGCCTCGGGGGTACGAGCCCACAGCCTACGAGCGGGGAGAGGCCTTTATGCGCAGGGGAGAGTACGAGAAGGCGCTCAGGGAATTCCGGAATGGGGTCGAGTCTCGACCCGACAGCGGCATTCTGAGGAGGTCGGTAGGGCTTGCGCTCTTCAGGATGCGCAGATTCAAGCAAGCCGAGGCTGAGCTGCGCGAAGCGCTGCGCCTGTTGCCCGAGGACTATGTTGCCAATGTCCTTCTTGTCGCCTGTCTTACAATTTCCGGCGAGTACGCGGAGGCGTTTTCGCATCTGAGTTGGATGGAAGGCTACTACGAGCTGGATTTATCGCTGAAAAGGGCGGTATTTGACTACCGTGACAGGCTTCTGTCACAAAGCGCAGCTAAGGAAGAAGGACCGCGTGCTCTTGAACCGGTGCTGAGGCTGCTGGCAGACTATCCTGAAGGACAGAGGTTGAACCACTTGGAGTTCAGGGATGTCAGGCTGTCTGTCGTGCCGCGTAGCGTGGCTGCTGTGCTCGGTGAAGCCCGGGAGGCGCAAAAGGCGGCGGAATTGCGCCGGATGATGAGCCAAGCGCTTGCCGAGCGGAAATTCAGCGAGGTAGCAGAAATTATTACTACATTCTCGAGCCTAAGGGGCACAACTCTATCTCGCAGAGTTACTCTTGATGATCTCTTTCCTATCGGCATCCCGGACCTGTACCCGCTCGACTCGGTCAGGGTTACAGGCAGATTCGTCAGGGACAGACTGTTCTACTCGCAGGTGGCACACTCGATTGCTACTGAGAACAGCAGCCGAGGGCAAAAGGTTCTTGTTGTATTTGACAGGTTGGTTAGAAATATCTGGCCGCCGGAGCCGAACGAGGGCTTATCCGGCCTTGGTCCGCGGGAGGCAGCTCTTGCAGGGACCGGGTCGGCGCAGGAGATAGGCTGGCTGTTCTGCCTGGTTCTGGAGAACTTGAATATCGCTGCCGTACTCATGGATGTCGAATTTGACGGACTTGACGAGAAGCTGTCGCTTGTAGCGGTGAACCTTGGCGGGCTGGAAGGGCAGTGGTACTTGTTCGCACCAGGCGCGGGCGTGCCGCTGGTTCAGGGGAACTCTGCTGTGGTCGCCACCTATGCTGACCTTCTCAAAGGCAAAACAGCCTATCCGGGAGGCGAGTCCGTCAGTGCGTCGGCGGTCAGACGCGTTACAGTCCTATTTGCGCCCGAAGCACAGGAGTTCCTGCCGGCGGCGGGCGACCTCGAAATGCTGCTCAAGGAGAGTGGTGTTGGAACTCGCTGCCATAGAAGACTCGACGAGGGGTCTGTGTACTACTCCAGCATATTGCGCTCAACAGGCGATGCGGGTTCGGACCGGACGCAATTTGCCCTGTGGGCCTATCCTTTTCACCTGAATGCTGCTGTTTCGAGGCAGTCGCATATTGACTCAGCCGCACCTGTAGCCAGTTCGCGAGGAATCAGAGAGCTGTTGTTGATTGGGCAGCATAAAGAGGCATTGGAAAAACTCAAAGCCGCGCCACAGGACGACAACTCTGTGCTTGCAGCAGCGATACTGCTGGAGAAAAAAGACTACGAGGCAACTCTCAGAACACTGAGCGGTGCGGTAATTGAACCGACCAATGTAAATCGAGCTGAATTCTTGGCAGGGCAGGCCCATCTTGGGCTGGCGCATATTCCGGGGGCGATTGAGAGCTTCCGGCGCATCACAGGACCGAGGTCATTTCTGGCATCCAGCATTATGAAGAGAGGCCTTTCGGGCAAAAGACTTCATTTCACCATCGGCGAGTGATGCTCGACATCTCAACGCAACTGCAGGTCGACCATAGGAAGTATGCCGGAAGGGCTGCGCCGATACGGTATCAACTGCTCCCGAGTATCTGAGTCCAGTTGGTGTGGTCGTTCTGGGTGAGGTTGTAGTAGATAACGCCGTCTCTTCCTATCATCAAGTTCCTCTCACCGGTTTTGGCCCAGGTGGCGGGATAGGCGATAGCGCACCAGTCGGAGTTATTCGCATTTACCGATATGTTAATCCAATAGCCGTTCTTGGTGCACTTCTGCGGATGCTGGGGGTCGGCTCTCGCCAGCGCGTCATCTATCAACTTCTTGTTTGCACCATCGTTCAGGTTGTTGTAGTCGCCGTATTTGCCATATTTGATTGAATAGAGTTCTTCGGCGTTGTGCAGTGTGCGCAGGCAAGCCGCGATTGTGGTTTCGTTGGCCGCCATCTTCGATTCCAGCAGGTGGGGCACAGCCATGGCTGCAAGGATGGAAATGACAGCAATTACTATCATAAGCTCAATGAGCGTGAATCCCCGGCCAGTGTTCTGCGAGACGTCTTTCAACGCACATTCTCTCTTCATAAGTGGCCAACGCCCCGCCGCAATTGCGAGGACGGGAGAGCGCGCATGGGCGCGCTCTCCCACTGCCTCACGATTCCTTGCGGTATACAATCTTGGCTGCTCTACGGCGCAGCACCAAGCACTGATGCGGCTGACCAGTCTTCACCCAAGGCAGCAGCCGTAGTCTTGGCAACACCTGTGCAGTCCTTCCATTTAATCACGCCATCGGTCGCAATCATGAAATATCTCTCGCCATCTCTGGTGGTTGCGGGCACGGAAACTGCGCACCAGTCAAGTTTGCTGACGGCTTCGAGCGCGATGTCGGTCTTGTACCCGCTCTTCGCGTTGGTGTCGGCATCCGCCAGAGCTGCATCAATGTACCCCCTGGTGCCCAGATTGGCGAGGTCGGCGTAGGTGTTGAGTCTTGTCCTGTAGAGTTCCTGCGCGCTGCTCAGCGTACGAAGACCGGAAATGGCCGACGCCTCATTGGCGGCCATCTTCGACTGAAGCAGGCTCGGAATCGCGATAGCGGCGATAATTGCGATAATCGCCACCACAATCATAAGCTCAATCAGTGTAAAACCCTTCATGCCTTACTCCTTCTGCCAAAGTCACATACTCATTTCTCAATAACCTCGGTTCAAACGCAAGCAACTATTCTGAGCCTGACCTCCTTTCTGCCCTTAAACACCACTTTATTTCCCTGACCTTACTATTTCCCACTGCTGTAAACAGCAATACCCATGCCAAAAGAAATTAATACAGGACTACAACTGGGGATTTTACGCCGTTCTCCATACAGTGTCAAGATTTAGGCGATTGAGATGCATTAAATCTTAATTCCGTGGGAGGGCGCCAAGAGGCTTAATAGTGACAAAAATTGTCACTTCAGTGACATTCCGCGTCAATTCGAGCCAATGGCGGAATTACGTTAGTGCTTGTCAGGCAAGGTGTTATGAGCTTCAGAGATGTTGGGCTAATTTGTGCAAAGTCGTTTCTCAGATTTACTTGAGGGTATGAAGTACTTACGCAAAATAACAACACAGCAGGATGTTACAATATTGCACATTGAGGAGCGCTACTTTTTAACCTGACGCATGTACGGCAGGAACTTCCTCGCGAAGTATTCCCTGGCGCGTGCAAGTCGGCTGCCGACTGTTCCCGGCTGCACACCGAGCAATTCCGCAGCTTCGTGGTAGGAGAAATTTTCGATGTCACAGAGAATAATGACAACTCTATAGGAATCTGGAAGCTCGGCCAGCGTTTGGTCGAGCATAATGCCGAGTTCCTTGTCTCTTATCTCTCTCACGGGGGGGTCCGAATGCGTTGATTTAAGCAGAGATACCAGTTCCTCGGCGTCGGCTTCTGCGGAGTCTATCGGTACGTTGAGCGTAAGCTGCGGCCTGTGCCTGCGGTTGCGTATCTCGTTCAGCGAGAGGTTGGTTGCTATCTTGTACAGCCACGTGGAGAACCTGGCGATTCTTTTGTACTCGCGGGATTTCCTGTAGATTCTCACGAATGTTTCCTGCAGCAGGTCTTCAGCTATATCCCGGTCGCCGACTATGCGATAGATGTAGTTGAGAAGGGAAGACTGGTAGCGCCCGGCGAGAATGGCGACGCAGCCGCGCAGTGTTTCCTGGTCCGCATACTTGCAGTAGGTGAGTATCTCTTCGTCCGACATGGATTCAAGTTCTGGTTCCATGTCCGCGTACTCCCTTGCCGCCGGAATCCGTCTACATGATGTCAGCGAACGTGACCGAGGCGAACGTCTCTTCCTGGTGCTCGTTTATCGCGTCAAACACTTGCTGAATTTTCTTGTCCGTTGGATTGTCGGCGCTGGGCGGCACTTCCAGCCGGGTAGTGGATATCCGGAAGAGCGCGTCCATCAGCGTAATCCTGTCGGGGGGCTTCGAGAGTTGCAGACGGCTCTGATCTCTGCCGACGTAGTCCACCAGCCCGTTCTCCCGCAGCTTCACAGCCAGCTCCCTGCAAAGGCTAAGCGGCATGTGGAGCTTCTTGGCAACCCGGCTGAGCTTGACAGGGCCTTGTCCCTCCAGAAAAGAAACTGCCGCCTCGCCGAGGATTCGCAGAGTGTAGTAACCCCTGTAGAGCGATACGAAGTGTGTGTCATGCGGTTCAGCCGAGGACATTGCTTCGAAATTCTGCTTGCAGTAAGCGATTTCCGCGCCGAAGAACATGATGACCCACGACAGGTACACCCAAAGAAGGAAGAAAGGAATTACTCCGAGGGAACCATACACACCCGTGGGGCTTATTACGTTGGTTACGTAGGCATTGAACGGGACCTTCGAGAACTCCCAGACAATACCTGAGAAAATGGCTCCCATCAGCGCCGCGTCTGCCCTGACGGCTGTAAAAGGCGTGAACTGCAGTACGAGATAGAACAGGACAATCGAGAAGAAATACGGCCGTACAAAGATGAACACGCTATAGAAGAGACTCTGGTTTGCCAGTTCCGGCTGGACACTCGTGTAGAGCGATGAGCCGAAGTAGTACGAGAAGAACACAAGGACTGGCCCCAGCGTGATTATCATCCAGATATTGGAGAATCGCTTGGTTATACTGCGCTTGACCTTGACATGCCAGATATCGTTAAGAGACTTTTCTATTGCAGTAAGAAGCAGGCCGGCTGTTACTATCATCGCTCCGAAAGAGACAAGATTGAACGATATGCCGGATATGTCTCCGCCGGCCTGTGCTACCAGCTTGTTGGTTGTCTCGGTCACCCATTTCTGTACTGTGGCGAATTCTTCTGCCTGCGGAGCAACGCTTTCTGCCGCGAAGTTCACAAGCTTCTGCCCGTAAGTCTCAAACGCGCCGAGGATTTTCAGCACTATCAAAAAGACAAAAGTAGCAGGAACAAGTGCCAGTAGGAGAACGAAGGAAAGAGCTGCGGCGCGGACGACGCAGTTGTCGCGCTTGAACTCGCCTCCGGCGAAAAGAAAAACCTTGCCGTAGCGTTTTGTCTGGCGCTTAAGCTTTGGCCAGAACCGCCCTTTGAGCCATCCGAAGAAGCCGGGAGGCTCGTCATTTGCGCTGTTCTTGGCCATGCGCCTCCTTGTCCATGTCCTGCTTCTCGATATCGGAAATAGCGCCCGGCAGTCCTGCTGCTTCCTTGAAAGACTTCTTGAATTCGCCCACTCCGATTCCAAGCGACTTCGCGATTTTCGGTATCATCCTGTAACCAAACAGAAGCGCAACAAGTCCGGCTATAATAACTATCTCCAACGGCCCCAGGGTTTTGCTCCTTTAACTTAGACGTCGAACAGGCCGATATCATTGCTGCCATATGTTAAGAAACCGGCGCTGTCTTAGCAAGGAAAATGCCCTCAACGGGCATCGTCCTTTGAATAGCTATTTCGGGGACGACTGCAGCTCGAGCTTTGCGAGTTCTTCGCGCAACCGATAGCGTTTCTCTCCG
Source organism: uncultured Planctomycetota bacterium (assembly GCA_964641955.1). Lineage (GTDB taxonomy): Bacteria > Planctomycetota > SKW154 > SKW154 > DAOVDS01 > CAZXNM01. The sequence goes on along the minus strand of CAZXNM010000001.1, from coordinate 309,106 downwards.
GCGGGGTATCTCTCAAGCAGCTTCCGGATTGCACCGGTCGCGCCTGTGACGTCCTTGCGGCAGAGATTGAACGCCATGGTGTATGCAAAATCCGTGTCGGGGTCTTCGATTAGCTTGCAAATCGCGGGCAGCGATTCCTTGTCTTTCAACTCCAGCAGGTGAAGTGCGGCGTGGCGGCGAATATGCCCGTCGGTGTCCGACAGCTTGCCGCGAAGGTACTTTTTCGGGTCGGCAGAGAAATGTGCCAGCGCAAGCAAGGCCTCTCCGATAATCTCGGCGCCATGCTTGCCTTGCAGGCATTCCTTCAGGTAGGGCTCAATCGCCTTGTCCTTGACCCTCACGAATCCTTTGATGATTATCGCCTTGACCTTGGCGTCTGGCTTGTATTTCAGCACTTCGAGCAGCTTGCGCATGTGCTCGGCATCACCGGATTTGGCGATGGATACGACCATTGCGCCTTTTATCGCGGGATGGATGCCGGTTTTCATGTGCTTTTCGAGTCCATCGTACACGAGCTGCATTGCCTCCTTTGTGCCTATTTCGCCGAGAGCGCGATACGCTCTCAGGAACCAGTCGTTGGTCCAGCCCATGTCAAGACGCCCTTTGATAAGCTCCACGCCTTCCTCAATCCTGAGCTTCCCGAGCGCTTCGGTCAGGCCGTAGCCGGTAACCATTCCTTCGTTCTTGAAAGCCTTGACGATATACGGCGCGGCGGCTTCGTCGCCGATTGTTACGAGGCAGCGCGCGTAATGGGAGCGCATGTTGGGGTCAACCTCGTCAACAAGCTGCTCTCCCAGTAGCTTGACCAGTCCGGGCGCTTTCAGATGAATCAGTTCCTCGCAAATGCTCTTCTTGAAATCGGAGTACTTCGTCGGTTTCTTTACAATCTCTGCATAAAGGGGGATAAGCTTGTCGTTATCGAAGATTCTGAGCGCCTCGATTACCTGCGTATGGTAGGAAGCCGCCGTTCCTGCTGCGGCCTCGATAAGATGAGGGATAACGCTGGGTTCCTTGAAGGCGGCGGCGGTCTGCGCGAGATGCTTCCAGATACGACCGTATACAGGCGTCGTCAACGTGCCAAAATCCCGGGGGAGGTCCACGCTTCTCTTTTCCGACATGAGTCTCAGGCAGAGTTCGATTGCCCTCGTCTCGTTGCGCTTGAGCAGTTCGTCAAGACCAGTGTTGAGGACGCGGTCGTCCTGTCGCGCTTTTTCGGCCAGCTTCAGGATGGCGCGCGTGGCTTTCGGGTCCTCGAACTTGCACAGTGCCGTCATCGAGGCCAACTGGGCTCGTTTCCAGTTTCCTTCACCCGCTTCTATGACGATATCGAGCGCCTCTACGGTTCCAATATCGCCGAGAGCTGTGACTGCTCTCATGCGTTTGCCATCGTCGGTGCTGAATCTTGCAAGCATCTTGAGTATTTCGAACGCCTTCGGGCTGTCCTTCATGTCACCGAGCGACATTATCAGGTCATGGTCGAAAGGCTCGTCCTGAAGCTTCGACGCGCGCTCGAGCAGGTACCCACGGGCGGTCTTGGTGCCGAGCTTGCGAAGGGCCGTTATGCAGGTTGCGTACACATAGGATTTCTTGCTCAAGGACCTGGCGAAGTCCACGATAACCTGGTCCGCTTCCGTGACCTTGTTCGCGCCGAGAGCTGCAATTGCATCGCTGACGAGATGCACCGGGCCCTGATTTTTTACTATTTCGATAAGCTTCTCCCGTCCGCCTTCCGGGATGCCGTAGGCGAACGCGCGCACTGCCCGCTGCTGGACGTACTTGCTCTTGTCTTCGAGCCCTTCGAGCAGCACTTTGAGAGTTTCCTTGTCACCCGCTTTCGCGAGCCCGGTGGCAGCCATAACGCGGGGAAATACCGCCTTGTCGTTCTTGAGCACTCTCCTGAACAAGTCTGTGAAATCCCGGTCTCTGACCCACAGCAGGAGTTCGAGACCCAGGCCGCGAATCACGTGGTCCTTGTGGGTCTCCACGTGGCGCAGGAATTCGTTTACTATCACCTGGTTATGACTGCCGCAGCGTATGAGTTCCTGGGCTGCCTTGCGTCTTGTCGTCTCATCTTCGGATTCGAGTTCCGGGAGCCATTTGTCGATTTGTTCTTTCTTTTCTTTGGATGGTGAAGCGCTGCACAGCAAGCAGAAAATGACAGCCAGAAAAAAGACAAGCGCCGGTCGAACAGGCATTCTTCGACCTCCCACTGTTTCAGGGCAGATACGGGTGCATCCGGAATGTCAGTCTGTGAATCCGAAGCCTGCCAGGCTCACTTCAGGCACGGGGGTCTCGCGTGGTTCGGGACTGGCTGACTCCCAGTAACCGCTTGTGTCGAGCTTCAGGCCGAGCCGCCGATCAAGTTCTTTCAGGTAGTCGGGAACAGCAAAGCCGGCCAGAAGCACAGCCAGCTCGACCTCGTGCTCCGTGCCGCCGCAGTTCACTTTCACGTTGGCCGTCTCGGGCACTTCGCCGACGGATGTTATTTCTCCTTCGTTAATGTCTGCGTCGGGTGCGTGCTCCGATGCGAGTTTTTTGAACTTCTCGGAGAAATCGTGTCCCGCCGGCAGGAAGAAGCTGAGCTTCATATCCGACTGCTTCGACAGCGCGGCTGCTGCCTCTTTCAGACCATAGAGCAGTACATGATAGGCGCGGGCGGCTCCCTTGTCGCCGGGCTCGATTGTAAGGATAAATCCGATGCTTGCCGGAATATCACCATCGTGCGGACGGAGAATCTGCCCTCCGTATGGGCCGTTTTCCGCGAGGATGCGCTCGAACTGCAGGTCAGTGATAACGTTCATGCTCTGCTGGAATCCGAACTTCGATGGAATTCGGGCGGGCTTTCGCACCGCGCTGGGTGCTGCGATGACAGAGTCGGCTGTGATTTCGAGCGGCTCGCTCGTCTGCTCGAAGACGATGCACTGCGGGTCGCATTCAGCCCAGCACAGAGCGCAGCCCAGGCACCTTCGACACGAGAGGCAGCGCGCCGCCTCCTGCCGGGCAAGCTCCTCGGGAAGTCCCGTCTCGACCTCGGTGAAGCTGCATACCGCATCGTCGAGTTCGATACAGGGCATCTTGACCCTGTCGGCAGGGATATCGTCGAACGGAATTATGTAGCGGTCTTTCTTTTTGTCACTCACCCTTCTTGCTCCTGAGATACCTGTCTATGGAAATCGCAGCCTGCTTTCCCTGGGCAATCGCTTCTATTGCAAGACCCGGCCCTGTTACCGCATCTCCGCCGGCGAAAACTCCTTCAAGAGTTGTTTCAAGCGTGTCTTCATCCGCCACGACCATGCCGCGGCGCGAGAAGTCCACCCCCTTGTCTTTGAGGCCTTCGAGGTCGGTCGTCTGGCTGAGCGCCGGCACGACAATGTCGCACTCTATGTCGAACTCCGAGCCTTCGACCGGCACGGGCCTTCGCCTGCCGCTTGCATCCGGCTCGCCGAGTTCCATTCTTATGCACCTTATCGCAATCACTTTGCCGTCCTTGCCGAGTATCTCGACAGGCGCGGCGAGGTAAGTAATATTGACACCCTCGTGCTCGGCCTCGTCAACTTCCCAGGCGTTGGCGGGCATTTCCTTGCGCGTGCGCCTGTAAACGATGTGAACTTCCTTGTATCCGAGCCTGCGCCCGACTCTTGCGGCATCTATCGCGGCGTTTCCGCCTCCGATTACCACCAGCTTGTCGCGCACCGGCACGCCCTCGCCGAGGTTGTTCTGCCGCAGGTAAGTCACGCAGTCAATGACGCCGTCAAGGTCTTCGCCCGGCACATCCAGCGTCCACGCCTTGTGGCAGCCTATCCCCACGAAGATGGCGTCGAAGTCCTTGCGAAGCTGCTCGAACTGTATGTCCTTCCCGATGCGCACGCCGGTCTTGATTTCGACTCCGAGCGCCCTGACCATGTCAACCTCGCGCCCAAGTATCTTCTTGGGCAGACGGTATTCCGGGATACCAACGTAGAGCATCCCGCCCGCCACCGGCAGCGCCTCGAACACCGTGCAGCGATAACCCAGCTTGGCAAGGTCGTGCGCGCACGCCAGCCCGGCGGGCCCGCCGCCGACAACGGCTACTTTCTCATCCCGCAGTTCTTCCGGTTTCTTGACTTCGATGTCGAAGCACTCGTTCATCTCGCAGTCGGCTGCGTAGCGCTTCAGGGAACAGATTGCGATGGGCTCATCCACTTTGCCTCTGTTGCAGGCATCTTCGCAGGGGTGCGCGCAGACGCGTCCGCAGATGGAAGGGAAGGGGAGGCGTTCGCGTATGCGCTCGAGCGCTTCTGCCGGCTTGCCGTCTGCAATCAGCCCCACGTAGCCTCGGATATCAAGATGAACAGGGCAGGTCGCCTGGCAGATTGGCATATCTTCCTTGACGACGTTGTATGCGGCTGATTCCTCGCTGAACCTGTCCACGGCTGTTCGCAGGGAAAGTTCCTGGTCGTAAGCGTCCCACAGGCTGATTGGGCATGCCTTGAAGCATGCCCCGCAGTCATCGCACTTCTCCGGTTCAATCCTCTTCGGTACTGTATCGAATTTCAGCTCGAACTTGCCGTTAACCGTCTTTGCCCTTCGCAGCGTGGCGAGAGGCACGACTTGGATTGCCGGGTGTTCGCGGGCTTCCCTGAATCTGGCGCTTACGAAGGCATCTTCTCCGAAATTATCGTCCTGCACCATGCGCGCGCCCGATGCGCCCGGAGTGGAATCGACAAGAACAACGTTATTTCCCGAGTCTGCAGCCTGCAGCGCGGCCTCCACGCCAGCGGGACTCGCCCCGAGCACGACTATGGTTTTGTCACCCTTTGCCGCTTTTTTCGGAAGAGGCTTTATCTCTGATTTCTTTCTCGGCTCGGTCTGCAGTGGCGCCGGCAGTGACTCGTAGACCGGGCTGCGGTCCTTGACCTTCTTAAGCCCGACCTCGCCCTTCTTGCTCATCGCGGTGATGTATCGCATGACAAGCGGTGATTCTATATTGAGTTCGGATGCCAGCTCCTTCACCGAACGGGGCTTCTCTTCGAGATGACTCCGGATTTCCCACGAATCGACCTCTTCCTTTATAATGCCTCGCAGCGTCCTGTTCATCTCGTGCCGGGTGAAGACTTCTCCGTACTTGTTGCCGTCGGTCGTGAACTCCGTGTACTTGCCGACGACCCAGCGCAGCTTCTTGCCACCTGCGGCCTTTATCGCGGCATCCAGCTTGCGGTTTAGCGTGTCGGCGTCGAACTCCTCGGATGAGCCGAATGCGCCCAGCTCGCGGATTGTCGCGTCGAACTCGTTCATGAGCTTGGCGAATCGCCCGCCCTCGGCCGCCGAGACCCACTCCAGCGCGAGCCTGCCCGGGTTGATGCCGATATAGCGCAGCATCTCGCGGGTCATATTGATTTTACTTTCAGCCTGAAAGTTGCCGCTTATGTAGTGGCAGTCGCCGAAGTGTCAGCCCGATGCGAACACGCCGTCAACGCCGCGCCGGAAGGCCTCCAGTATCCACACCGGGTCTATCCGGCCCGAGCACATGACACGCACGATTCGAGCGGTGGCTGGATAATTCAGCCTCGCCACGCCCGCCGAGTCCGCGCCCGCGTACGAGCACCAGTTGCAGCAGAAAGCAAGTATTCTTGGTTTGAAATCCCCGGCCATCTATACCTCCAGCAGCGCCTTAATCTGTGCTCCAATCTGCTCGTTTGTAAAGTGCTTTATCTTCAGCGCCCTGCGGTAGCACGTCGCCGCGCACACGCCGCAGCCCTTGCAATTAACCTCGGTGACTCTTGCCTTTGGTCCCTTCTCGGTCTCGACTACCTCTATTGCTCCGTAGGGGCAAGCGTAGACGCAAAGGCCGCAGCCCCGGCACAGGTTCTCGTCGATAAACGACGAAACCGCCGGCTCTACCTGAACCGTTCCCTGTGCGAGCGGAATCGACGCCCTCGCCGCCGCCGCGTGAGCCTGCGCTATAGTCTCGGAGATGTCCACCGGCCAGTGTGCGCAGCCGCAGAGGTAGACACCGTCAACCGCGAAATCGACCGGCCGCAGCTTCACGTGCGCTTCGAGGAAGAACCCGTCCTCGTCGCGGGAAATCTTCAGAAGCTGCCCGAGTTCCTCGGATTCCACCTGCGGAATAAGCGGCGTCGAGAGGACAAGCAGGTCGTAGGGTATCCTGAGATTTTCCTGCACCTCCTGGTCGAACGCCACAATCGCGCTGTTTTCGACCTTTGGATTCTTCACCTCGGGCGAGCAGCGTATGAAGTTCACGCCTTTGAGCCGCGCCTCGCGGTAGCGTTCCTCGTTCGTTATACCGAACGCCATCATGTCGGAATAGAGAATGTACACGTTCGCGTCCGGATTCTGGCCGAGCGTTTCGAGCGCGTTGTTGAGCGCGCTTGCGCAGCAGATTTTCGAGCAATAGTCCCGTTCCTTGATTCGCGCGCCAACGCACTGGACCATGACGACGCTGTTTGCCTTGACGCCGTCCCGCAGCATCCCGCTGTACTGCTGCTGCGTGACGACTTTCTTGCCGTCGTATCCGTACATGCCGGTTGGCTCGAACACCTCCGCGCCTGTGGCGATTATAATGACGCCAGTCCTGACTTCCTCCGTTTTGCCGGCCCGGCTCACCGTAACGGTGTAGTCGCCGATACAGCCCTTCACGGCTTCTACCCGGGCATCCGTGAACACCTTGATTTTCTTGCTGCCGGTGATTTTCTTAACGACGTCCTGTACGAACTCTCTCGCATCGATGCCTGCGGGATAGAGCTTGAAGTGGTTTCTGAGCAGTCCGCCGAGGTCTTTTTCCTTCTCGACCAGTGTTACCTCATACCCCCGCTCCGCTAGGTCGAGCGTGGCCGTCATGCCTGCAATCCCGCCGCCTATGACTATGCCGACCGGCATTACATCCGCTTGAATAACCTCGAGCGGTTCCAGCAGCGCCGCGCGCGCAACCGCCATGCGCACGAGGTCCTTGGCCTTCTCGAGCGCGCCCTCCGGGTCGTCTCCGTGTACCCACGAGCACTGGTCGCGTATGTTTGCGAACTCGAACAGGTAGGGGTTCAGCCCTGCCTGCGAGACGGTAATGCGGAACGTGGGCTCGTGCGTGCGCGGGGTGCATGCCGCCACAACCACGCGCTCCAGCTTATGTTCTGTTATGGCCTCCTTGATGGCCTTGAGTCCCGGTTCCGAGCATGTATAGAGGTTTCTTTCTACATGAGCCACGTTCGCCAGCGTCTTCGCGTATTCTTCGAGCTTTTCCATGTCCAGAACACCGGCTATGTTGCTGCCGCAGTGGCACAGGAACACGCCTATTCTGCAGTCACTCACAGGTCTGTACCTCCGCTATTTCGCCGTCACCATACCGAGCACATGGCCCGCCGCTCTCTGCGCCGCCCCGCTTGTCTGCGCTACAGTCTCGGGAATGTCCTTGGGCGACTGTGCGTAACCGGCTACGTAGATTCCCTCGACAGTCGTGTCCAGCGGCTCGAGCGGGTTGGTCTTGACAAATCCGAACTCGTCGAGTTCGAACCCGAACAGCTTTGCTAGCTCTGCCGCGCCCCTGTTGGGCCGAAGGCCCGTCGCCAGCACCACCATGTCGAACGTCTCTGTCGCAATTCTGTCGGAAGTCACTTCCTCGTAGTGGACCGCGAGGTTCTGCCCGGGATCCTCATCTATGTGGGAAACCCGGCCCTTGACATAGCGGATGTCGTAATCCCGCTCGCCCCGTTCGCGATACTTGTGGAACCACTTACCCACGCAACGCAGGTCCATGTAAAAGACCGTCACTTCGGTGTCCGGGTAGTGGTCGCGCGTGAGAATTGCTTCCTTGATTGAATGCATGCAGCATACGCTCGAGCAGTACCTGTTGTGACGCATGTCGCGCGAGCCCACGCACTGCAGGAAAGCGATTTTCTTCGGGTCCTTCTCGTCCGAGGGTCGCACCAGATGCCCCATTGTAGGCCCGGAAGCGCTCATCAGCCGCTCGTACTCCAGCGCAGTCACGACGTTCTTGAACCTGCCGTACCCGTAGCCGCCGAGGCTCCCGGCATCGATAAGCTCCAGCCCGGTCGCCACAATCACAGCGCCCACGCTTATCTTGACTTCCTCGTCCTTCTGGTCGAAATCTACGGCACCCGCCTCGCAAACCTTCTGGCAGTTTTGGCAGGCGGGCTTCTTGCCGGCGCGTATCCTCTTATGGTAAACGCACTTATTCGCGTCTATCGTCATGACCGCCGGGATGCCCTGCGCAAAGTACATGTAGATTGCCTTGCGCTTGCCCAGCCCCATGTCGAAGTCATTCGGAACCTTCGTCGGGCACTTCTCGACGCACGCGCCGCAGGCGGTGCATTTCGTGACATCGACGTAGCGCGCCTTCTTGAGCACGCTTATCTCGAAGCCGCCCTTCTTGCTTTTCGCGCCGGTGACCTCGCTGTATGCGAGTATCTCGACGTTGAGATGCCGACCGACATCCCCGAGCTTGGGCGAGAGGATTCATATCGCGCAGTCGTTGGTGGGAAAGGTCTTGTCAAGCTGCGCCATCACCCCGCCGACCGAGGGGTTTTTCTCGATAAGATAAACCTTGACGCCCATGTCGGCGAGGTCGAGCGAGGCCTGTATCCCTGCAATTCCGCCGCCTATCACGGCGACTGCCGGTTGCCTGGCCATGTCAACCCCCTGTTGATACGTCTTGCTCTCAAGCGGAAGTCAGGCATTATACCAACGTCGTGCAGACCATCAAGTTAAAACTGAGTGTGTCTTCTCTCATGCGTTTTTCTTGCAGCAGACCGCCTCACCGGTTAAAGTATGGCTGTTCCTTCAAACCGTTTATCGAGAGGGAGGTGGAGTATGGGCAGGAAGTTGATTCTTTGTGTCGTTGCAGTCGCGTTTATTGTGTCTATATCCGGCTGTGCATCAATCTTCTACCCGAGCCGCGTCAACCAGCCGACGAAGGGCTCCATTGACGTCGGTATGCTTATCGTTGACATAATCTTCTTCTTTCCCATCAGTCTGATAGTGGACCTGATAACCGGCGCACTCTTCTATCCGGCCCACTACTGCATGCCGGTCGTCGATGTCATACTGACAAACTAACGAGAATTTCAGATTTTTCACTGAGCGATTGGGTCGCAAGAAATATTGACGAAACCGGGCGGGAGGTTCTAATGAATCTCCCGCCCTTTTCAAGGAAAAGAGGCTTGGTACGGGACTATCTTGAGCCGAAGCACTGCGTCCAGTGCTTGCCGCAGCCGTCGCACACGCCGACGCCGATATGCGTGTAACCGCCGTTGAGTATGTTGGCTCTGTGGCCGGGCGAGTTCATCCAGCCTTCCATTACCTGCTGCGGGGTCGAGTAGCCCATGGCGATATTCTCGGCAACGCCGTAATACGGGTTGGGGACGACCGGGTCGAAAGTGTAGCTGCCCGCGTGGCCCGCGCGCCCGCGGTCGGTCGGGTCCTCACCGTCAGGATTCACGTGCGAGAAGAATCCGCGGTCGCACATGTCGTTCGAGTGCGCCTTGGCCAGCTCGTGCAGCCCGTCGCACCACTCGAGCGGCGCGCGGCCGGCCGCCTCGCGCTCCTGGTTGACCAGGTCGAAGACCTCCTGCTCGTTGGCGCTTGCATCGCCGGGATTCGACCCCGGATTATTGCCGCCGCCCGGCAGGCCGGAACCCGGCCCGCCCGTGTAGTGCGGCGTCGAGCCGGTTCTAAGACCTGAATCCACGCCGCAGCCCGCCGCGAGAATAATCACCAGGCTCGCTATTCCTGTGAAAAGAATTGCCGTGTTAACGATTCTCACTGTACATCCTCCTTTTCCCGAATCCATGTTTCGCGTTTCACCTGCGCAGGATATGACGCCGTTTCCGTGGCGAAACCATCATTGGAAATACCTATATCGCACACCTGGGTTATTGCCTGCGTGAAAGAGAGAGGCTTTAATAAGAATTCCATGCGGGCGGGCGGTTTGGATGGAAATTTATGAAATTTTATTTTTAATGCAAATTTTTGCCGGTAAACGTGCGTCAATAAGATGACGATTAGTCATTTGGCAGGCGATTCAGCGGGCTCTTGAGAAAATCCACGAGAGAGAAGCAGGCTCGAAATGGCTGAACGTTCCCCGAAACCAAAGAGACGCAGTTCCCGGCGGGAGAATGCGATTGACACGCCGGGGCAGGGCACTTCCGTCCTGGCTTTCGGCCAGCTTGCGATTGAGAGAGGCCTCGTTGACGAGCAGCAGCTCGAAGAGGCGCTCCGGGAGCAGGAAAAGCTCAGGAAGACCGGCACTTCGCTCAGGCTCGGCCAGATACTCCGCAACCGCGGACACATCACTGAAAAGGACGTCGATGAACTCTTCGAGCTTCAGGGCAGGCTCGGCGGGCATAGCGAGATAGAAGGTTACGAGCTTGAGGAGGAAATCGGCAAAGGCTCGATGGGCACAATCTACAAGGCGCGCCAGGTAAGCATGGACAGGCCGGTCGCGCTCAAGATTCTCTTCCCGAAGCTCGCAATGGACGACAACTACGTTAGCAGGTTCCTGCGCGAATCGAAGCTCGCGGCCAAACTGCGACATGAAAATATAGTATTCGTGCTCGATGCCGGAATATCCAACGGTGTCCACTACTATGCCATGGAATACATAGAGGGCAGGACTGCCAAGGAGATACTCGCCAAGCGCAGGAGGCTCAAGGAAAAGGAGGTGCTGCGACTCGCGCTGCACATGACGCTTGCTCTCGAACATGCGCATGCCAACGGCGTGCTGCACCGCGATATCAAGCCATCGAACATAATCGTGTCGAAGGAGAAGCGGCTCCCCAAGCTCTGCGATTTCGGGCTGGCGAAGGACATGCTCTTCGACCCGAAAGCCACGGGGGCGGGAGTCGTCCTCGGAACGCCGCACTACATCTCGCCGGAGCAGATTAGGGGCATGGCGAACGACATCCGCTCGGACATCTATTCTCTGGGCGCGACGCTTTACCACTGCCTGTGCGGCGAGGCACCGTTCGCTTCGGAAGCCGCGGCGGGCGTCATGATAAAGCACCTGACGGAAATGCCGGACCCCGTCCGCAGCAAGAGGAATGAAGTCTCAAATGACACGGCCTGGCTCATCGAGAAAATGCTGGAAAAGAAACCGGAAGACCGGTTCCAGACGCCCGAGGAATTGAAGTGTGCGCTCGAGCCGCTCGTCTATGGAAAAAGCGGCAAGGAGACTTCCTCGCCTCAGAAAAAGACGCTTCGACACCGCAGGAGAAGAAGATAAGGGCCGCAGGTGGGTAACCCGCAGCCCCGGTTATGCCTCAGTTTGCATCTCAGAACTTCGTCGTGCTCGTGAAGTTGAAGTCCTTCACCTTTATTGTGGGCGCAAGCATCCCTATGTATTCGCCGGTGCGCTCCGGCTCGCTCATTGCCTCGATATTGCTGAGGATGTCGAGCAGCTTGACGTTGAAGCGCAGGTGTTTGATTGGCTTGGTAACCTTGCCGTTTTCAATCAGAAACAGGCCGTCGCGCGTCATTCCCGTGACAAGCGGCACCATGGGGTCCACGAAGCGGATATACCAGAAGCGGGTTATCAGGACGCCCCTGTCGGTCGTCGCTATCATGTCCTCGACCGAAGAATCGCCGCCATCCATGATTATGTTGGAAGGCATGCCGGTCGGTTTCTTGCCCTGTTTCTTGGCCCAGAAGCGCGAATACGAGAGATTCTCGGCAACACCGTTTTTTATCCAGTGCAGCCTGGGCGAGGTTAGGCCGTCGCGCTGGAACGGCGAGCCCGGGCAGCGCGGGTCGGAAGGTTCTGAGCGAAGGTTAATGTTTTCGCCGCAGACCTTCGTGCCCAGCTTGCCGCGCATGAAGGTTCGTCCTTCGTCCGTAGCCTTCGCGTCGAAACCTCCCCAGAACATGAACATAAGCAGTTCGGCGACCGCAGGCGGGCTCAGTATCGCCGTATATTTCCCGGCTTCCGAATCGTCGGGGTCCTGCGAGTCATCGGCGATTTTCAGCGCCCTGTTGACGACGTCCCGGACACCTATATCTGCCACGTTGTTCGACATTTTCTCGGCCCACCCCGAGCCGGTCGGCGTCAGGACGGTAGCGTGAATCTCGCCATTGGTCGAGCGGTGATACGCGCGCAGCCCGGCCGAATTGGCGAGCGCGGAGAAGCCGTAACCGCTGCTGTATGCGCCCGAGAGCCGGAAGTTTTTGGCATTGACAGCTTCGGCGGCTTCGGCGATGTCTCCCGCCTTCGCCAGAGGGTCGTAGCCGAGAGTCTGCTCGAAGTAAGCTTCCACTTTCGGGTATCTGGCGGACTCGGACGACTCGACCGGCGGCATATGCTCAGGATCGGGCGGCGAGACCTTCGCAATCGCCTGCGCACGTTCGACGAGGCCCTTGAGCGATTCGTCGCTCAGGTCGTTCGTGACGGCCGAGCCGTGGCTCTGGCCGTAAGCGCAGCTTACGCGCAGCGAGATGTTGTTTTGCGAGACGTTCTGGGTAATCGCATTGTCGGCGAAACGCGTCGAGGCCTGGAAACCGCCGCCGATTGTCGCCACGACCGTTTCGGCATCCGCATAGCCGAGGACCTTTTCGAGAATTGCCTTTGCTTCGGATTCGTTCATTTGGTGGCACCTCCAACGCTAATCTGGCGGAATCTCGCCGGGGCCGAGGCATGGGTCATCTGCGCGACTTGCATCGGGTCGCCCTTGCCGCAGTTCATGACGCCGTAAGGGGTCCAGAACCGCTTGTCGCAGATTGCGTCCAGGGAGCCCCAGAACTCGGTCGTGATTGCCTGGTAGGTCACGTCCTTGAGAATGGCGCCCTTCTTGCCATCCTTGATTTCCCAGAAGCAATCACCGCCGAACTGGAAGTTCTGGCGCTTCTGGTCAATCGAGAAGGAACCCATGCCCTCGATGTATATTCCGTCTTTCGTGTCTGCGATTAGTTCTTCGAGCGAGAGGGGGGCGGAACCCGGAGCGAGGCCGATGTTCGACTGCCTGACAATCGGGATAGACGCCCACGAATCGGCCCGGCAGGAACCGCGCGAGCGCTCGGCGCCTATCGCGTGGCAGACCTCGCGGCCGGTCATGTAGTCAATCAGGATGCCGTCCTTAATGACGTGCCACTTCTGCATTTCGACGCCGTCGTCGTCGTAACCCTTGCTGCCGAGGCCGAACGGCATCGTGTTATCGCAGATGATATTCATGATTTCCGAGCCGTACTTGAGATTGCCCAGCTTGTCAATCGTGGCGAAGCTTGACCCGGCGAGGCTTTCCTCCATGCCGAGTACGCGGTCGAGTTCGGTCGCGTGGCCTATGGATTCGTGCATTGTCAGCGCGAGGTGCGACGGATGAAGGATAAGGTCTTTCCTGCCGACGGGGCAGGGCTTGCCCTTAAGCTGCGCTACAGCCTCCTCGCCGACTCGCCTCGCCTCTGCCAGAAGCGGTGTGTTCTCGATGTGCTCGTATCCTGTGTTGAGGGGGTGCGCCTCGAAGTAGCGGGTCTTCGCGGTCGCCTCGTCAACCGCAGTCGCCTGGTACTGGGCGCTGCTGGTCACCGTCTCGCTTTCCACCAGTGTGCCTTCGGTGTTGGCGAGGTAGCGGTGCTCGTCCTTGAAGTGCATGTAGGAATGGCACTTCCTGACCCCTTCAACTCCAAGCACCTCCTTGTTTATCGAGAGCAGGAGGTTAATCTTGTCTTCAAGCGGGACTTTGAACGGGTCTTTCTCGAACGGGGTCTTGAAGATTCCCTCGTGCGCGGGTTCCTGCGCCCACCGGATTCCGTCAGGGGCGGGCGCGAGCGCGCTCGCCTTCGCAATCTCGACCGCCTGTGCGGCAATCCGCTCGACTTCGCCCTTGTTCAGGACGGCGCTCGCAGCGAAACCCCAGGCGCCGTCGGCAATAACGCGCACGCCGATGCCGATGGAGTCGGAGTCCTGGATTGCAGAGACCCGCTCGTCTTCGGTCATGACGTGCTGGTTGCGCAGCCTGACGATGCGGGCGTCGGCGTACGTCGCGCCTTTCTGCTTCGCCACGTCAAGCGCGTGCAGACACAAGTCCTTCAATTGGAGCCCTCCTCGAAAAACAGGTTGGCGTTTACTTCAGATGTTCCGCGACAGCCGGCGACGCGCCGATGCGCCCGCTGCAGGGATGATTATACACGTGAACACGGGGCAAGTTAATTATAAAATCAGAGTATAAGGTTTGTTAAGTTAACCGGAGCAAGCGATTCAGCTTTCTTGGACTCTGGCGAGGAACTTCCTGGCCTCTAAGATGTTGCTTATGAAGTCCTTGGTCTCGTAATGCAGAACAGGCTCGAGTTTCTCGAGGTCAACCATTGTCTCTTCGTACAGGCCGGGGTTGTTCTCATGAAGCTTGAAGACCTCGATTCGGAACTCCTCTCGCGCTTCGGGCTTCTCGAACACCTGCTTAAGAATCGACATCAGTCTTTCGAGTTCACTCACTTGAAGAATCCTCCAACCCGGATGCTGTCAGGTTCGGAAGATTCTAACACAGAGTGTTATCCTGTCAAGCCAAAATCGTGTTTGAAGCTATGAGAGAAACCGCAAAGCCTTGTCAGGCAAAGATATTCCGACAAATCCAAGTAAAATACTTATAATTACTGAGTGGTCGATATAATAAAATTGCGTCATAATATACGTCATGTTCTTGAAGAAGGGATAGAATCATGAAGCTGCATGTACAGGCATTAGTTATCGTCGTTTTTTCGTTAGTCGTGTGCTCGTGCAGCCAGAAAGAATCAGACAATGTGACATCGACAACCCCGGCAGTACGGTTGCAAGCCGATTTCCGGGCTGTGCCGCGTTCCGGCAGCGTGCCGTTGACCGTGCAGTTCACCGATCTGTCCACTTCGAAGCTCGGCATATCCACGTGGTCGTGGGATTTCGGGGACGGCGGTAACAGCGCAGAGCAGAATCCGATGCATGGCTATACGGTCGAGAGCGTATATACAGTTTCTCTGACGATAACAGGTCCCGAGGGCAGCAAGACGGCAACCAAGACGAACTACGTGTCGGTCTCCGCGCCTTCCGGTGATATAGCCGCCGGCTTCACTGCGGCGCCGACGACGGGTGTCAAGCCGCTGAGCGTTCAGTTCACTGACATCTCCACTTCGGTCAGCGGGATTACTTCGTGGTCGTGGAACTTCGGAGACAGCGGCACCAGCACGGACCAGTCTCCCCAGCACGATTACCTGACCGAGGGCATTTACACGGTCAGCCTGACTGTCTCCGGGCTGGACGGCTCGGACACGGAGACGAAAGACAGCTTAATACAGGTCTACGCCACCGGAGAAATAACGGCCAATTTCTTTGCTACGCCGCCGCAGGGAAATGAGCCTCTGGAAGTCTGGTTTACAGACACATCAATATCAACATCGGGCATTACTTCATGGTCGTGGGTCTTCGGGGACGGCGGCACCAGCACGGAGCAGTTCCCGAACTACACCTATAATCTGGCCGGACAGTACACGGTCAGCCTGACAGTCAGCGGGCCGGACGGCACCGACACGAAGGCGATTGTTGACTGCATAACCGTCAACGCCGTGACCGGAGGCGCCCCGGAGCTAGATATCTCCCAGTGGGTGCAGGGCGGGCCGTACACGATAGCAGGCCTGAAAGGCAAGGTCATCTTCCTCGACTTCGCATCTCCAAGCACCTGAAGTGTCTGCAGGGATGAAATCCCCGTGCTGGGACAGCTTTACGACTACTACCAGGGGCAGGAGTTCGTGCTGATTACAGTCTCCAGGGAGAGCGTTTCGGCAATCAGCAACTGGATATCAACATACAGCGTGGAATACGCCGTAGGCAAAGACAACGGCAGCAACACAACTGACGCTTACTACGCTATAAACGGCGTCGGCGTACCCTGGCACTTCATTGTCGGCAAGGGCGGGTACGTGCGCTGGAACTGGGGCGTCGGCTCTACCCTTGATGACTACAAGGCCGTGATAGACCCTCTGCTGGCTGAGTAGCACCTGAAGCTTGAATCCGACGGCGAGAATCGGCTGCTGTCCCATTTCTGCAACACATGTAAAACGATTTTTACACACAACGCATAGAGCCCGCTGTTCTAAGGTCTTTACAGAAAATGAGTTATACCGGATTCCATGTATGGTACAGCTTTTGCATAAACACTTCCTGGGTTACGGAGACAGGCTCCGGCCTGGAAGGAGTCAGCAATGTGTGCCCGGCGAGTCACCTGCATGGAAAGGGACCTCTTTTTTGGAGCGCTTAGAGGCAGCCATACATCGTTCCGGCGCCTGTTCTCGATGCACGCTCCGATTCTACATGCAGAAATCTGTGCGCACCTGCCGCTACAGCACGTGCCCGTAAGGATGGTTGCGGGTGCGGTATTCCGTGAAGCTTACAGGCACCTTCCGCGACTCAGGAAACCGGAACGCTTCGGCAAATGGGTCACTGCGCTTGCAGGGAGGATTTGTGATTCTGCGAGAGTCGATACCCGGGCGTTTGACTGCAGGTCCGGTTTGCCGCAAAGGCTTTGTCTTGTATTGAGGCATCTCAGCGCTGCGGGGCTTACGGTGTCGAGATTCGTGAGCAGTTCCCTGAATGCTCTCGGACGCGGTCGAACAGAGGCCGCAGTCGCGCGCTTCGGCAGGCTGGACTTCAGGCTTGGACCTGGTTCGGTAATTCGCGGCACGGAACCTATGCACGGCATCAACCGGGAGCTTGCCTCCTTGTCGCTGCGAGACAGGCGCATCTTCTTCTGCCACGTCGTTGCGGGAATGGCGATACCACAAATTTGCCGAAATCTTCGTGTTTCGCGCAATGCCGTGTTTGCCTCTTTTCTTAGATGCTTCCTTGTGCTCGGGGTCGTGCGCAGGCCGGGTGAGAGCACAGGATTCGCCGATATCCGGCGCCTGGCGCTCCTTTCGGCAGTTGCACTGGGCGAACGGGATGAAGACGAGCTAAGTCTGTCGCAGCTTGAGCAGGGCAATGGGAAACACGGCGAGGTACTGCGCAGCTTGAGGGAAGTGCTCGCCGCTTATAGAGAGAATGCGAAGACTTTGCTGCTTTCAGGGGATGACTTCGAGCGCCTGACGCTCGGGCTGCCCCGGATGATTCGTTCTCCGAAAACGGGATACAGATGGAACGAAAAACAGAAGAATCCCGAGAGACGGTTATTTCCCGTGTGGGTGTCGGCGGCGGTACACGCTTCAGTTTTGATTATTCTGTGTCTGGTGATGGTCAAATCAAGAATTGCGCATGACACCCCGCCGGCGCTCAGGGTCAGCTTTGAGCGAGCACAGAATGATATGAATGCAATAATCGCACAGCCTAAGCCACGGGAACTTTCTCTCGAAATCCCGAATCACCGCGAAACCGCTACGTCGGAAACGAGGCAATCAGAGCTTTCCCCAAGAGAGAAGATTGCCGAACTGCTGCTTGAAACGCTGAAAGCAAAAGGTGAAGTGGATATCAACGAGGATTCAACCGATAGGGAACTCCCGGCGCAGTCCGCGCTGTCCTCCAATGATGATTTAGCTCACAGGCTGCTTGCGCAGTATCGCGATTCTCCTTTACTGAAACGGAGAATAACCGCTTCATTCAAGGGGACGATGCCGGGATTCGCCTCGGAGGCGCGTTCGGGTTCAGGAAGTGGCCGGTCGGGAACAATCGGGAATAACGACCCGGAACGGCTCGAGCGGGCCCGCGCAGCGCAAATTGCATATCAGCAAAGGCAGAAGGATAAGAGAGAGAGAATCAAAGTTATCACCCAGTGCTTTGCGGCAATCAAGGACATCGCCTACGACAAGAAGTCAGCCTTCATTTCGCTGGAGCAGGCCCGGGCATACGTCGAGGGCGAATTCCTCAAGGACATGGCCGAGCTGGTGGCCGGGAAATGCGGCGTTGACAAGGAGCAGGTTAAGGTTATCTGGCAGGAAAGAAAGACGAACGACTCGAAGGAAGTCCACCTCGGGATAACCGGCACCAAGATGCTCTTCGGCACTACGTGCGACTGGACAAATGCGCATCCGGTAGTGAAAAAGCGCGTCATCGAGTTCCTGATGGCCGAGAAGCACTGCGAAATAAAGAAAGTCTATAAAGAGCCGTGCTGGGGCTGCGGGGGAAAAGGATATATCCTCCAGATTTCCATGTGGCAGAAAGAGGCGGGCCGTATCAAAGTTACGCGCGAAGTCTGCCCCGTATGCGAAGGTCTCGGGTACGAGATTGTGGTGATATACGAGTGAACATTCCGTTTTGCCATTTATTCGAAACATCGCTAACAGGACGTCTGCCCAGAACGTTTATAAATATAGAACGCGTCACATGAGGATGGAGACGGGTATGAACCGCTTGCCGCTGGGAATCATAACGGCCGCTGTGATTGTGCTGTGGGCTTCTCCTGCGTATTCTCTCGACATCGTCAAGATGCGCAGCGGCAGCGTCTTCGAAGGCGAGATTGTCGGCGAGTCGGATGAGCAGATACAGTTCAAGACGAAGATGGGAGTAGTTGGTCTTTCGAAAGAGGAAATAGACTCCATCGAGAGGGACGTAAACCTCGAAGCCGAGTTCGACCGCAGATTCCAAAAGGCGAAGACGGCGGACGAATTCTACAAGCTTGGGCTGTGGTGCGAGGGATACGAGCACGAAACCCAGGCGCACAGGTGCTTCGAAAAGGCCATAGAGGTCACGCCGGACCACAAGCCGAGCAGGATAAAGCTCGGACACAAGGAACATAAGGGCAAGTGGTTCACGGAAGAGGAGTACAACCGCGAAGTCAGGGGACTCGTGCTGCACGAGGGAGAATGGATACCGAAGGCGGACAAGGAGAAACTCGACGCGGGGTTCGTCAAGGTGGACGGCAAATGGGTGCTCAGGGAGAACGCCCCTGCCGAAACCCACGCCCGCCGCACGAACAAGAAGGAGCCCGTGCATAAGAAAAAGTCCGGGAAAGGATGGAAGCCCACACCCATCTTCACCATGGACGAATACAAGGATACCGCCGCCGACTGCTCCTGGGACCAGCGCAAGACTTTGACAACGGAGCATTACATCATATACACAAACATCAAGGACAAGTACGCCGACAAGTACAAGGCCATGGTGGAACGCCTCTATGAGAAGCTCTGCAAGGTTTTCAACTTCAAGGGCCAGATGCCATACAAGTTCAAGATATGCATCTACAACAGCAAGCGGGAGTTCGACCGCGTCACCGGGAAACGGGGCGCGGGCGGCTTCTACACCCCGGCACAGAAGACCCTGCAGGTCTTCCACGGCTGGATTCCCCAGCTTGAGTCGGGCACGCAGCAGGTCATCCAGCACGAAGGAACCCACCAGTTCCAGGACATGGTGATGAAGAACATGATGCGCTCGCCCATCTGGCTGCTCGAAGGGCTTGCCGTGTTCTTCGAGTCGAGCGTGTTCGACGAGGACTGCAACATACACATTGGAGCCATACCGAAGAAGCGGCTCGAAGACCTCCAGAAGGCCATCAAGGGCGGCAAGAACCTCACGCTCTCGGCGCTCATCAGCACGCCCCAGGCGAGGTTCAGCGTCTTTCACTACAACCACGCCTGGAGCCTGATTTACTGGCTCGTCTACACCAGCAAGAACAACCAGAAGGTATTCAACAACTACTGGGTCCAGTGCTGCGAAGGCGGCGACTCCCGCAACTCGAGCGGTTTCCTCAAGACCATCGGCATTCCCATCCAAGACCTCGAGGGACACTGGAAGGAATGGGTGCTGATACTCGCTCCCGAGGACATGCCCGAGGATGTTAAGGAAAAGAGCAAGAAGTTCTCGAAGAAATGGAACAGTTGAGCTGATACTTTTCCCATGTGTGGCATCACCGTCTTTTCCTTATTTCCTAAAAACTGTTGTTGCCAAACCTGCTTCATATCGCTACACTGCGCGCGCATATTTCATAATTCTGCGGAATCGGGAAGCGGCAGCAGGGCGCCCGTTCCGCGAAAAGAGAGGAGAGGAACTGTGAGAAGGATGAGTCTTTTGGCTGCGCTTGCCGCGTCTCTCGTGTTGGTTTCGACCGGTTGTGGCAGCAAGGGGCCGGGCACCACGCCGGAGGCTACGGTCGAGGCATTTGTTGCCGCCATGGAAAACAAGGACCCGGAGGCCGTCTGGAATCTTATGGGCAGCAGCGCGATTGCGGAGATGGACAAGGGTCTGGCCGAACTCAAGAGCGGCGACGATGCAGCGAAAATGGGTTTGGCCATGCTGGGCATTAATCCCGCCGAGCTGGAGACCATGACCAGCAAGCAGTTCTTCATCAAAACAGTCAACTTCGGTTTCAACATGATGAAAGAAATGGAAAAGGAAACAGGTAAAAAGGTCCAGATTGATTTCGAGATTGGCCAGGCGAAGATTAACGGTGACAATGCAACAGTCACAGTCACCAACAAGATCCAGGGTCAGACTCAGGAAATGCTTCTTGTTAAAGAGGGCGGCGTGTGGAAATTCGGCGCCAACCCCATGGGCACCAAATAACCGTCGATACTCGGACGGCCGGGCGTTTTCGTCCGGCCGTCTTTTTATTTCCAGCAATATTGCTTGGCTGTCTGTCCGAGAGAGAGGAGAGTAGTCATGAAATTGTCGAACCTGATTGTCCTTCTAGCAATGTGTTTTGCATTGACTCTGGCCGGATGCAGCGGCAAGGAACCGGAAACCGGTGAGAAGGAGACTTCTGCAAAGGGAACCTCCGAGAAGGAAACCCCTATAAAGGAAACTGCCCAGAAGGAAACTTTGACAGAGAAAACTGCCCCGAAGGAAGCTCTCCCAGAGGACAGTACTCATAAGGAGGCTCCGGCAGATGAGAGCGCCCTGAAAGAGACTCCGGCGGAGGATAGTTCTCGGAAGGAAATTCCCATAGAGAAAAGCAGCCCGAAGGCTACGGCGGAAGGCTTCGTCGCTGCCATGGAAAACAGGGATGCGGAAGCTATCTGGAAGCTCATGAGCAGCAACGCGATTGCGCAGATGGACAAGGACTTGGCCGAACTCAAGAGCGGCGATGATGAAGGTGCTAAAATGGGCCTGGCCATGCTGGGGATTAATCCCGCCGAGCTGGAAACTATGGACAGCAAGCGGTTCTTCATCAAAACAGTCAACTTCGTTTTCAGCATGTTGGAGGCAATGGAAAAAGAAACCGGTGAGAAAGCCGCAATGGACTTCGAGATTGGCGAAGTGAAGATTGGTGGGGACCGTGCAATGGTTTCCGTGACTAACAAAGCTCAGAACAAGATGCAGGAGATGCCTCTTGTTAAGGAAGATGGCGTGTGGAAATTCGACGCCAATCCCATGGGTACCAAATAACCGGCAATACTCGGACGGCCGGGCGTTTTCGTCCGGCCGTCTTTTTTTATCGATTAGATTACCCGGCCAGAAACCCATTCTTCTTCATCCACTCGTCGTTGTAAATTTTCGACAGGTACCTGTCCCCGCCGTCCGGCAAAATCACGACCATGAGGTCGCCTTTTTCAAGCTGCCCCGCCACCTGTAGCGCAGCAGCCACTGCCGCGCCGCTCGACCCGCCGGCAACGATTCCTTCCTCCCTCGCCATGCGCCGGCACGTCAGAAACGCATCCCTGTCGCTTATTTGGACCACCTCGTCGCAGTGCGTGAAGTCGAGGTTGTCCGGCACGAAACAGTCTTCGCCGATTCCCTCGATTCGGCTGCTCCAGCCCCTGTAGTCTCCGTCCGGGCCATGCCGGAATATGTAGGCGAATATCGAGCCTTCCGGGTCCACGCCGATAACCTTGATACTTGGATTCTGTTCCTTGAGGAACTTCGCTGTCCCGGCAAGCGTTCCGCCCGTGCCCGCGCCGGCGACGAAGTGCGTCAGCCTGCCATCCGTCTGGCGCCATATCTCCGGCCCCGTCTGCTCGTAGTGAGCCTGGGGATTGGCGGGATTCGAGTTCTGGTTCAGGTAGCACGCGCCGGGCGTCTCGGCCGCGATTCGCCTGACCGTCAGGTAATAGCCTTCCGGGTCGTTGAGCCCGGCATCCGCCGGGCAGACTATGACCTGCGCACCGTAGACCTTGAAGAACTGAATCTTCTCCGGCGACGTCCTGTCCGTCGTGACAATGATAGTCCTGTATCCGAGGACAGCCCCCGCCAGCGCGACCGCCGCCCCCGTATTGCCCGAAGTGCTCTCGACGAGCGTTCCGCCCGGTTTCAGCCGCCCCTCCTTCTCGGCCTGGCGAATCATCTTGCGCACCATCCTGTCCTTGACCGAGCCGGAAGGATTATGTTCTTCTATCTTTGCGGCGACCCGTCCCCCGCAATCCGCGAACATCCTGCGGAAGCACACCAGCGGCGTATTGCCCAATATATCGAGCATGCTGTCAGCTATTTCCATTACTCCAGACTCCTCTACGACCCGGGATTTGCAAGCCGGCCCATGAACAGTATCGAGCCCGTCCCGCAGTCGCGGATAAGGAACAGGAACGGGTGGTCGGCGTAGAAGATAGTCCGCCTCGGTGCCGCGCTTTTGCCCTCCATGACTACGGCTGTGGCCGCAGCAGCCTCGGTCCCTTCCTCGTTAACATCCACGAACGCCTTGTGAATCACGGCGGAAATGAAGAGGTCCTTCTTCCCGTTCATACCCGAGAAATCGGCCTGCATCCCGAACGCCATCGGCATTCCCATTTCCTTCAGTGTTTCCCCAAGGCTGAACTCGCACGTCATCTTGAACTTCGGGATGGACAGGCTGTGGACCTTCGTGGTATGCAGCTTGCCGAGCCACTCGTTGAGCTTCTCGCCCGAGAGCTTCTTCTCGATTTCCGCAAGCCCGTCAACCTTGTCCGGCAGGATTACGACCATCGAGAGCTTCTCGCCGGTGTATGGCAGCTCGACAGCCTGGAAGTCAGCGTCCTGCATGTACTTGAACTTCTCATTGCGCATGTGCATCATATCGACCTGCACATCCTTCTTGGCATCCAGGCGGAACTTCGCCTTGCGCGTGTCGGTTTTCTTGAACTGCTTCTTCCACGTGCCCTTGAAGTGTATGGCGTTGGTGAGGACGAGCTTCGTCAGGGGCTTGAGAACTCCCGGCTTGAGCAGGTCCTTTATCTTCTTGTTCGTCTTGTCCTCGACCCACGTGTTTATCATCTTCCTCGCCTGCTCGGTCGCTTCCTTGAAGTCCACCTCGTTCAGGCCCGCCCCGTAGCTCTTCTTCTGCAGGTTGAGGAAGCTGTCAAGCCACTTTTCCCCCTGCTGTCCCCACAGCGCGTTGGCGATTGATACTTTGCAGCCCTTCTCCTTCCGGACGAGAAGCTTCGCCAGATTGCCCATTGCCGGGTGCAGCTCCTTGTCAGCAAGCGTGAAGTGCAGCACCTTCTTCATCTCTTCCGCCGTCCTGCCGCGCGCGCCGGCATAAGCCATGCCCAGCGCGGTCGATACGCTCGACGGCGACATGAACAGGTTCCCGTCCTTTTCTTTCAGCTTGCCGTACAGGTCGAGCCCGAACGCGTTTACCGATTCGGCGGCCTTCTTCGTCTTCGCCTCCGCCTCGGCATCCTCCTTGTCCGAAAAGGCTCTTGGCGCGAAATACAACAGCGCGGCCACGACACACGCCACTCCGGCGACAGCGACCATCTTCCTCATGACATCCCCTTTCCTCAATCCAGCAGGAAACCTAATACTACTTTGACTCGCCCGCCCGGGCAAGAGTTCTCTGTGATTCCGCCGACCTGAGTTTCGGGGACGTAACTGAATCCGGTATCGAGTACCAAGGGACAGGAATCAAAGAACCGGTGCAGCTATATGCGAATATGTTAACATATTCGCATATACACGTTCCGGCCCGAGGCTCTACTTTCTACGTACAACTCTCCCGGCTGCGCAGTAGCCTTATGCGGCTTATTTCATTACAGCCGGTACAATAAGGACGACGAAGCACTGTTGCTTTGCCTGGGCGGTCCTGAGCTTCGAGCCGCCCACGAGCAGACCGTGACCGAGCGGCACGTCGGCGCTGCCAGAGACGACCTGCAGGTCAACCTTCGGTGTTTCAATCTTGACCTTAACGGGGCCTTTCTCGCCGCCCCCGCCGCCTATGCCAACGTGTTCCTCGATTGCAGTAAGCTTGCTCAGGCTTATCATGGCGACGAGGTTTATAGTGCCGGGCTCTTTCATGTACTGCGCGCGCAGGCCGATTATGAATCCTTCGCGGAAGACGTTGATGACGGGGTCGAACACCGCCGCCGCCGATTCGCCGCCCGTGCCCGATGTATCCGTATTGCCAATGTAAGTGTGAAGCGCGCCCGAGTGCACGTAGGCCGCCTGGGCCGAATAGGAGGTCAGGTATCCCGTGCGAAGGAGCTTCACGCCGCGCCCCGCATTCGCATCGTCGAGTATCTTTTTCGTCGTCTTGGCGGAAACGACGGAAGAACCGTTTTCGCGCTGCTCCTCGAGATAGTCGCCCTCGGCGGAAAGCAGGTATACGCTTGAGGAAATGAGCACGGGCAGTTTCTTTCGCAGGGAGTCCAGCAGCATGCTGATTTCGCCGACCACTTCGGGGGTGTTGATGACTACGAGGCGTCCCCTGTAGCACTCAATCGTTCCGAATCCATCCGGCAGGTCGGGCCATTTCCATTCGCCGGTCGAGGCCCTTACAAGCTCTATCAGCTCGTCGGGCCCGAAGTACTCGTCGTAGTCCTCGGTGTCCTCTTCCAACTCCATTTTAGAGGCTGATTCGACGTCGAAGACGTAGGGGGAGGGCGGGGCGTAGTCCTTGATTCTGCTTTCTTCGAGAAGGTCGGATACGTTGAAGATTTTCATCATTTTGTTTACGTAGCGCTCTTCTTCGATAGTCTTTATCAGCTTTCTCGTCCTGTCGTGGATTTTGATGAGGGTTTCGGCCTCCTTGAGCTTGTCGAGGGTTTCCTTGCTCTGTCCGTAGGCGGCGTAGACGAAAACCAGCGCGCAGACGCCGCAGAGCAGCGTGATTATAAATCCTTTTCTCATTCGGGCACCTCCTTACTTTTTCCGGCTTTCGGCGGTGGGTTTGAGATAGACGATGTACTCGGGCGCGGTTTTGTCCGCGGTTCCGGAGTTCAGCGTCGTCCCGCCGACGAGTACGGCCTTGCCGCTCGGGACGCGCACCGCCGTCCGGATGACGGACGTATCCATTATAGGGAACATGATTTCGCCGCCGAGGAAGTCGCCCTTGCGGATATCTTTCCTCAGCATTGAAAGCGAGGCGAGGACATCCACCGAAACCTCCCTGCCGCCGCGCACCGCCGCGGGGCGGAACTGGCAGATAAGGCCCTCGTTTATCAGCTTGACGACGGGCTGCAGCGAGGCAACGCCAGCCGCGGTCACGTCGTAGTCCATGAGCATCGAGACCTGCCGGCCCTCCCGGATGTGAACGACCTGCCCGTCGGTGGCAGTGACCTCGCTCGATGCCACAAGCTCGACTTCCTTCTTGAGCTTGAGGTCGGCGGCGAGCTTCTTCTCGACCTGCGCGGAGAGGTAGATTGCCTGCCCGTCCTTTTCGCCGGCGAGTTTGCTTAGGTATGCGGCGCTTGTGCGCAGAAACCTGACCTCCATGGTCACGGCCAGGTTCATCGACTCCCTGAGCCGCTTGAGCAGCTCCTCGATGGCCTTGGCCTGCGCCCTGGTGATACGGCAGACAAGCCTGCCGCTGACGTATTTAATCTCGTGGTCGGCTTCCTGGTCTGGCAGAATCCTGCAGATTAGCTCCTCTATTTTCTCCCAGTCAATCCCTGCACCAACCACCGCTTCATCATCGCCGAATGCAAGCTCTTCTTCTTTATCCTTAACCGCTTTCTTCGTCGTGCTTCCCTTGAGGAACGGACCCCGCCCGAGTGCTATGTCCGGGGCGGGGTGGTCGGGCGCCTGGGATATAATGTCGGAGACGTCGTATTCCCTGTGGACGTACTCGTACTCTATCATGTCATCGTCGACTTCTTCCGGCGGCTGCCAGTACGGATTGAGCTTTTTGATGCCCTCCCGAAGCCCTTCCTGCAGCAGGTAGAGCGACTGCAGGTGCTGCATCAGCTCGTCGCACTGCTCGTCCCTGTCCTTGTAGCGGGCGATTTCCAGCCGGCAGAGTGTATGGAAGTCGGGCGGCTTGTCCGTGAGCCGCTTTCGCAGCTCGCCCTCGATTCCCGTAATCTCCTTTCTCAGGCTCTGCGCCATCTTATCGGCCGCGACCACCACAGCGCCGGCGGCGAGCAGCACCGCGGCCATAAACAACAACCTCCTCACGCCACACCTCCTTTCTATGGGTTACGCGGAAAAACTGTGATTCACGATGGTTCTCTCGTAGTTATCACGACACAGGAGGGATAAAGTCGCATCTGTGTCGCGGTTTAATATCATGCGTGCTGAATTGGAGCGGGTCTTTCCGAGGGGCGCAGCGGTTTTGCCGCATTCTGTTAACTTGACAGGGATTTGATAATTCGCTAACATGCCGACAATCAGCTCGTATCATGCAGCCGCATGTAACCGTTCGAGCTTCTGTTCCGCGGTTTGCTATTGGAGAAAGTGCCGCATTTGGAACCAACGAGAGCCGGGACACAGCAGGAATCGAATCTTAAGACAATCCTGAGAATACTTGTTGTACTTGTCTGGCTGTACCTGTTCCTTACCGCTGTGACCCTCATGGGCTCGGCCTTCAAGCTGTTCGGCAAGGGGTTCGCCGATGCGCTGTTCGAGTATACGAGCAACCCCGTAGCCGGGCTCTTCATAGGAATTCTCGCCACGAGCATAGTACAGAGTTCCTCGACGGTAACATCCACGGTCGTTGCGATGGTGGCCACGCGCACCGCGGCGGGAGTTCCCGTACTCACCGTGAGGGGCGCGGTGCCAATAATAATGGGGTGCAACATCGGGACGAGCGTCACGAGCATAATCGTGGCGATGGGCTTCGTCCACAGGCGCAAGGAGTTCGGCAGGGCGATATCGGGCAGCACGGTGCACGACTTCTTCAACGTGCTTGTTACGATAATATTGTTTCCCATAGAGATGATGTTCCACCCGCTGGAGTTCGTGGCGACGAAGCTTGGCGGCCTGTTCGCCGTGCTGGGCAAGGAGGGCGGCGAAATCGGGTTCGCAAGCCCGGTGAAAGCCATCGTCTCTCCCGCATCGGATGGCATTAAGCACTTCCTCACGGACACCATCGGGTTCGGCGATACGGTAGCGGGCATTCTGGCGCTGATTATAGCCGGAGCGCTGCTGTTTTTTGCGCTCGTGCGGCTCACGAAGACCATGAAAAAGCTCCTCATGGGCAGGCTCGCGGTGGTCTTCAACAAGACCCTGAAGCGCGGCGGTGTCGTGGGCATTATCGTTGGGATGGTGGCTACCGCGGTCGTCCAGAGCAGCTCGGTGACGACTTCGCTGCTTGTGCCGCTTGTCGCCGCGGGACTTATCGACGTGATACACGTCTTCCCGCTTACGCTGGGGGCGAATATCGGGACTACGGTCACGGCGCTGCTGGCATCCCTCACGGGCAGGATAGACGGGCTGATAATAGCGGTCGTGCACGTGCTGTTCAACCTTGTGGGGGTGCTGCTGGTATACCCGACGCCGCTGCGGAAGATACCCGTTGCCCTTGCCATCAGGATGGGCAACGTGGCGGAGCGTTCGCGCAAGGTCGTGATAATCTACCTCGTGGTCGCATTTTTCTTAATCCCGATAATCGTGATTATGCTGTCGCGGCTCCTGCGTTAGGAGGCTGGATATGTTCAGGAGGCTCTTCAAGGCGTGGGCCAGGAAAGACCTGCTGTCCCAGGCGTTCGATGACTTCAACTCGATACTCGAGATTGCCAGGAAGCTGTTTGACGATGTCACGGACGTTATGCTCGGCAAGGTCGAAGCGGGCGCGGCCGCCGACCTTTGCGCGCGCGACAGCAGGATAAACGACCTCGAGCGCTCGGTTCGCGCGAAGATAATCGAATATCTCACGTTCGAGCCGGAGGGCGACACGCCGGCGGCGCTTGTGCTTTTCTCCGTCGTCAAGGATGCGGAGAGGCTGGGCGATTTCTGCAAGGACATAATGGACATTGCCGGGCATTTTGCGGCGGGCAAATTGCTCGGCGACTATAAAGACCCGTTCCTGAAAATGGAATCGCAGCTCGAGGAGATGTTCGTCAGCGCGCAGAAGGCTTTCCTCGAATCCGACGAGGCCAGGGCCAAGGAAGTGGTTGCGACACGAAAGGTCATCAAGGGCGAAACCGTGGACCTTCTTGCGAGAGTCATGGCCGACGGCGGGCTGAACTCCGAGACGGCCGCTTCGCTGGCGCTTGCCATTTACTTCTTCAAGCGGGTCGCGGCCCACCTCTTCAACATCGCGTCTTCTGTCATCGTACCCGTCACCGACATCGGGCACTACAAGACGCCTTGACAGGCTGCGATGTTTCTATTCGGCGACGATTTGCCGGAAATCGGGGTCGTCGTGGAGCTGCTCGAAGAATAGCTGTTCGATAATCCATTTCTACGCGACATGTCTGGCCTGAATATCTTTCATTTCCGGTGGTGTATATGTATGATGACGGCTGCGGGAGATGGACGCTGGCAGAGAGAGTGTTATGGCTAACGAGCATGTGCTGGTAGTGGATGACGAAGAGAACATCCTCGAACTTGTGAAATACAACATGGTCAGGGAGGGCTATAAAACTACTTGTGTGGGCACAGGCGAGGAAGCCATCAGCAAGGCGAAGTCGGAAGTGCCGGACCTCGTCATACTCGACCTGATGCTGCCGGGCGTGGATGGTCTTGAGGTTTGCAGAATCCTGAAGCATGACGCGAGGACGTCACAGATTCCCATTATTATGCTGACGGCCAAAAGCGAAGAGGCTGACGTTGTGGCTGGTCTTGAGCTGGGCGCTGATGACTACGTCACCAAGCCGTTCAGCCCGAGAGTGCTGCTCGCGAGGGTCAAGGCGGTGCTTAGGCGCAGGGAAGCGGCGGCGATTCAGGACAAGGCGCTGGTGAAGCTCGGTGAACTGGTTGTAGACCCTTCTCGTCACGAGGTCACGGTTCAGGGCCGGCCCGTTCAGTTGACCAGTACGGAGTTCAAGCTTCTCAGATTCCTGGTGTCCAGGCGCGGCCGGGTGTTCACGCGCCACCAGATTATGGATTCGGTCAGGGGCGATGACTACGTCGCGACCGACCGCTCCGTTGATGTCCAGATTGCGGGCCTGCGCAAGAAGCTGGGGCCTCTGGGTGGCCGTATCGAGACAATCCGCGGGGTAGGCTACAGGTTCAAGGACTGAGTAATGCGCAAGAAGAGGCTCTTCTGGCAGCTTTTCCCGACGTACCTGCTGATAACAATCCTGTCTCTTCTCGGGGCCGTGTGGTATGCATCGAGTTCTCTTCGCGAGTTTCACCTGGTCAACGTGAAGAGCGACCTGGAAGCGAAGGCCCGCCTCATCGCCAATCAGATATCCATCGGTTCGGAGGGCTTCGGCGAGCTTGATAGACGATGCAGAGCGCTCAGCCGGGAATCCGGCACGCGTATCACGATAGTGCTGCCGGATGGGACTGTTGCGGCGGATTCCGAAGAAAGCGCGTCGAGAATGGAAAACCACGCCGACCGGCGCGAGGTCAAGCAGGCTCTCGCCGGTGAAACGGGGGCATCCGCGAGGTACAGCGAAACTCTCGGAAAAAACATGATGTACGTGGCGGTTCCCGTGAAGGAAAACGGCAACATCGTCGGCGTCGTGCGCACCTCCGTGCCGCTGGCGACCGTGGGCGAAGCGCTTTATCCGGTGTATGCCCAGATTGTGCTTGTCACCGTGGCAATCGGGCTTGCGGCGGTCGGGCTGAGCCTGATTGTGGCAAGGAGGATTGCACGTCCGATAGAGCAAATCAAGAAGGCCGCGGAGCGTTTTGCAGGAGGAGACCTCACGGCTCAGCTCCCCATCCCGCGGTCGGAAGAAGCAGGCAGCCTCGCACAGACCATGAACAGGATGGCTGCTCAGCTTATAGAAAGGATTCGCACTGTCACGCAGCAGAGCAGCGAGCAGGAGGCCATACTATCCAGCATGATTGAGGGTGTGCTGGCGGTGGACAGGGACGAACGCATTATAAGGGTGAATCGCGCCGCTGCGGACATGCTGGACCTGACCGCGGCGAAAGTTGAAGGACAGTCCATCCGGGAAGCCGTAGACAACCCGGCGTTCAGGTCGCTGGTTGCCGATGCGTTGTCTGCAGGCGGCCCCGTCGAAGGCGACGTAACGGCGGGAATCAGCGAAGAGAAATACCTGCATTGTCGGAGCGCCGTTCTGAAGGACAACGAGGGGGAGGCCACCGGGGTGGTCATTGTGCTCAATGACATCACGCAACTGAGAAGGCTTGAGAACATGCGCAGGGAATTCGTGGCCAATGTGTCTCACGAGCTTAAGACGCCGATAACTTCAGTAAAGGGTTTTGTGGAGACCCTTCAGGATGGCGCGCTTGAGGTGCGCGAAGATGCCGAGAGATTCCTCGCGATCATCGCCAAAGAGCTTGACCGGCTCAACTCAATCATCGAGGACCTGCTCCTGCTCTCGAGGGTCGAACGGGATACGGAAAAGAGGGAAATCACACTCGCTGAAACGCCGGCGGAAGATGTCCTGAGGGCGGCCGTGCGGGCGCGTGCCGCAAAAGCCGAAGAGAAGAAGGTCGGTATAGAGCTGCAGTGTGACGATGACATCGTAGTCGAGGCCAACGCACTTCTCCTCGAGCACGCCGTTGTCAATCTAATTGACAATGCCATTAAGTACAGCGACGAGGGAAGCACGGTCAGGGTCGAGGCGGTCATGCAGGGCGGCGATGTCGGAATAAAAGTGATTGACAGCGGCTGCGGTATCGATGAGAAACATATAAAGCGTGTTTTCGAGCGTTTCTACCGCGTGGACAAGGCGAGAAGCCGCAAGCTTGGCGGGACCGGTTTGGGCCTTGCCATAGTCAAGCACATTATACAGGCACACGGCGGGCAAGTGACAGTGGACAGCATTCCGGGGGAGGGCAGCACCTTCGCCATACATCTGCCCGGAAAATGACATTCGCAGCCTGCTCAAGGCCTTGTACCGCGCCCGCGAGAAAAACAGGATTCTAACACAGCGCTAATATTCCTCTAACAGTCAGGTCGTATCATGTCAGTGAAGGTACGCATTTAGGGCCTTGTTCCTCGGGATACTACAGGGGAAAGCGCTGCACTTGGAACAGACCAGACACGGGGCACAGGACGAATCGACCGGCAAGACCATCCTGAGATTCCTGGTTGTTCTGGCGTGGCTGTACGTTTTCCTGCTGGCCATTACGCTCATGGGCATCTCGTTCAAGTCGTTCGGGAAAGGCTTTGCGGACACTCTTTTCCAATACACGAGCAGTCCCCTGGCCGGGCTCTTTATCGGGATTCTCGCCACAAGCATAGTACAGAGCTCTTCCACGGTGACTTCCACCACGGTGACGATGGTCGCCGCCGGTACTCTCGACGTCCGGTCGGCGTGCTTCATCGTCATGGGGGCGAACATAGGCACCAGCGTTACAAACACCATAGTAGCGATGGGATTCTTTCGCAGGAGAACCGAATTTGGAAGGGCCGTGGCCGGCAGCACGGTGCACGACTTCTTCAATCTCTTCGTGACCGCGATATTCTTCCCGCTCGAGTGGGCTTTTGGACTGCTCGACCACGTCGCCAGCTACGCCGCGGAGGGCTTTATGTCGTTCGGGAAAGTGACGTTCACCAGTCCCGTGAAGGCCGTAGTGGGGCCGCCGGCGCATTTCATTGCCGACCTGTTCACCGGGGTGCTGGGGCTGGACAAGAGGGTTGCAGCGCCGATTGTGCTCGTGGTTGCCGTAGTTTTGCTGTTTCTTGCGCTTAAGTACCTCACTCGGACCATGAAAAAGCTGCTTATGGGCAGGCTGGCGACCATTTTCGACAGAACTCTCAAGCAGGGCGGGCTGCTGGGCATAATCGTCGGGGCTGTGGCCACCGCGATAGTGCAGAGCAGCTCGGTGACCACCTCGCTTCTCGTGCCTCTTGTCGCGTCGGGACTCATAGACGTTGCCCAGGCTTTCCCGCTGACCCTCGGCGCCAACATCGGCACTACGGTGACAGCGGTGCTCGCATCGTTTACGGGCAACATCTCCGGAGTGATAGTCGCGTTCGAGCATGTTCTCTTCAACATCGTGGGCGTCGTGTTTGTCTACCCTATCCCTCCTCTGCGGCGAATCCCTGTAGCTCTCGCGGAAGCGCTGGGCAGAGTGGCGGAACGTTCGCGCAAGGTGGCGTTCATGTATGTCGTCGGGACGTTCTACATATTGCCGATTACCGTGATTCTGCTGTCAAGGCTTCTGAGTTAGGAGGCTGTGCGATGTTCAAGAGACTATTCAGGGCCTGGACCGGGAAAGACCTTCTTTCGCAGGCGTTCGATGACTTCAATTCAATGCTCGGGGTAGCCGAGCAGCTCTTCGACAGGGTGACGGACGTTCTGCTCGGCAAGCCGGGAGCGGAAGACACGGATAGTAACCTGTGTGCGCAGGACAGCAGGGTCAACGAGCTTGAGCGCGCCATCCGCGTGAAGATAATCGAATATATGGCTTTCGAGCCCGAAGGCGACCAGCCGGCGGCGCTGCTGCTTTTCTCGGTCGTGAAGGATGCCGAAAGGCTGGGCGACTTCTGCAAGGACATAATGGAGATTGCGGGCCATTTCCCGGCGGATAAATCGCTCGGCGAGTACAAGGAGCCGTTCCTGAAGATGGAAGCGCAGCTCGAGGAGATGTTCTCGAAAGCAAGGAACTCGTTTCTCAAATCGGATAAAGCACTGGCGAAAGAAGTGGTCGGCATGCGCGCGACAGTGAAAGCCGAGTGCAGGGAACTTCTCACCGAAGTCATGGCCGACGGCGGGCTGAACTCCGAGACGGCCGCTTCGCTGGCGCTTGCCATTTACTTCTTCAAGCGGGTCGCGGCGCACCTCTTCAACATCGCCTCTGCGGTACTCGTACCTGTCACCGACATCGGACATTACAAGGCACCTTGACGGGCTGCGATGTTTCTATTCGGAGACGAGAGACTGGAATTCGGGGTTGTCGTGGAGCCACTCGAAGAAGGGCTGCTCACTGACCCATTTCTTCGACGCGGGATTTACTTCCAGCAGCTTCGCCAGCATTTCGAGGCAGCGCTGGCTGTCCCTGCTCGACGAGTGCAGCACTGAGAGCGATTTCCACGCCTGCCAGAGCCTGGGCTCGATTTCGACCGCCTTCTCGTAATCGGCCATGGCAGCCTCGTATTCGCGCCTCCCGTACAGGATATTCGCCCGGTTGTTGTAGGCCTGGGCGCAGTTGGGCCTGGCCTGTATCGCTTTGGTGTAATCCTTGAGGGCGCCCTCGGCGTCGCCGTTGAGGTGTTTGGCAATGCCGCGCGACACCAGCGCTTCGGAGTGCTCCGGGCTGAGTTCCAGCGCCTTGGTGTAATCATGGATGGCATCCTTGTAGTATCGCTGCGCGACCTTGACATCGCCGCGGCATACGAACGTCAGGGGGTCTTTCGGGTCGGCCTGTATTGCCTTGCCGAAGTCGGCGATGGCCCCGCCATAGAGGCGCTTGGCGGCTTTCGCACGGCCGCGGCCGCGGTAGGACTCGGCATCGCGCGGGTTGAGCTTGATGGCCTTGTCGTAGTCGGTTATGGCGTGGCGCAGGTCATGCTTGGCAAACTTCGCATCGCCCCTCCGGCGGAACGCCTCGGCGCAGGAAGAACTGAGCCGGGTCGCTTTGGTGAAGTCCTCAATGGCGCCGTCGTAGTCGCCGCTCTCGAGCTTGGCAATGCCTTTTTTCAGGACTTCATCGAGATTCTTCATGGCTATCCCGCTGAACCCCGGAACTCCAGGAACGCACGTAACTGGTGCAGTCAGGTCCGATGTCGTTCAAAGCAGCCGTATCTCAAATAGGTCCTCACCAGATGCCTCTATCCTAAATATAACACACAAATAGAGATAAGTCAAACGGAGTTCCCCGGCAAACCAGGGCGAGCCTCGCCGGCACTATGTAAAAGCTGTGGATTTTTTAGAAAAATGTTGACAAAGAGGGAGCTTTGCCTACAGTTGTCGGTAGAGAACTACAGATGTAGGTAAAACAAGGGAGGCATGGTAATGAGAAAGGCAGGTATTGGCGCGCTGCTGGCGATTTTCGCGGCGGCGCTCATTTCGAGCAATTGCCGTTTGAGAACATCATCCCGCGGGAGATATGCCTGAAGGAGGTTACCAGAGCACGGTAAGTACTCCAGACACGGTAAAATTCGTGTATGGCGTTCCTCCCGAATAGGTCCCCGATGAATATACGCCGTCAGTGTTCACGCCGGTAGACGTTCCACCCCGATACACGGTATAGGTCTTTCCCAGGACCAGTTCGGGCGACGAAAACATAATCGACTGGTATTGATGGACGGGTTGAAAGGTCACAATATCATTGCCTTCGCTGTCTTCAAGATGAAAAATAGTCGATGCGCCGACGGCAGAATGGAACATCATGGTCAGGGAATTCTGGGTTGAACTGGCACTGGGGGACTCGGTCATATGCGACCCGCTGCCCGACGCAACCACAAATCCGCCGGAGAGTTTGAACGTTCCATTGTAGTCACAGAACACTTCCGGATCGTGGGGCGGGCCGTGAATAATGACGGTGCCGTCGGTCATCTCGATATTGCCGTTGCTGTCCACCCCATCTCCGTTGGTCGCGGTCAAGACTATGTATCCACCATTAATATAGAAGCAACTTCCGTCGTTATGCTCGACATCCGCTCCCGCGGTAGAATTAACTGCATCATCAGAAGCGGCCACCCTGATAGTCCCGCCATTGACAGTAATTACACAACTTTCAATACCTTCGACACATTTTGTGATATTGATAGAGCCGTCCTCAATGACGAGAGAATCGTCGGCATGCACGGCATCATCACCGGTTGCAATGGTGTACACCCCGGTGTTGAGCACGAGACCCGTATTCGAGTGGATAGCGTCATCGGACGCATTAATAGTGAAAGTCCCATCATCGATGACGACCAGTTGGCCGCCTTTTATGCCTTTTGCCGAAATACTCCCGGGGGGCACGCCGCTTCCTCCGCCTGTCGTCACGTCAAAGGTGCCACCCATAATCAGCGCATCGGTCTCGGCATCGAAGCCATCAGCATCGCACGTGATGTCAATGTCGCCGCTTTCGATAAGGATGTAACCCTTATGCACATCCTCATAGTTATCGGATTTTAAGCCATCTCCACCGGCCTGTATGTTTATTGCGCCGGCTTTCACCACGAGGTAATCTTTTCCGCGAATACCGTCATCAGCGGCATCGATATTGATAGTCCCGCCGTTGATAACCAGTCCGTCCGTACTGGCAATTCCGTCATTGTAATTGGCATCAATGGTTAACGTTCCATTTCCGGAAATGGAAAGATCGTCCTTGCTGTAAATCGCGGCATTTGATTCCTCGTCTCCCGGAATGCTGACCACGTAGGTGCTCGGGTCGGTAACGTAATTCTGCGTGCCATCCGCCAGGAGGATCACGGTTTTTTCGGCGTTGAGGACACTAATCGGGGCATTGGCAGTGGACGTGATATCGACGTCGTTCAACTTCAATCGGACGATTATATTATCTCCACTATCAACGATAATCCGGCCATCGTTCAACGTGCCGCTGACCAGATAGTCGCCGCCGGACGTTATCGTGGCGATACAGCCATTCACGGTCACGCCCGTCCCGTCAACAACAATGGCATTGCCGTTCAATGTAATGGTCGTGACATTCACGCCGGTCCAGACGTAATCGCCCGAACTTTCGTGGTCATCCGCATTATCTTTCATGGCATCGCTGACGGTGAGATTATCTTGCGGGTCAATTGGATTCGTCTGTTGCGGGTCAGTTGAATCCGACGCACTACTTTTGCATGACGTCATGGCCAGCAGCAGAACGGCGGCTGCAAAGAATAAACTGTATCGTCTCATGAAACTCTCCTTTTCTCGTTGTATGCCATCATCCTGCAACAGCCTATTCCAGCAGCATCCGCTTCTTGGAGGAACTGGCGAACTTGGATAACTCCTGCGCCGATTTGCACGCCCGCAGAAGAGACCAGAGCCAGCCCGGAACGCCGTTTGCGCTCTTTGTTTCCACTATCACATCATCCTCGGTGCCGATTGGCTCGCCGAGTTTTTCCGGCACGATTGTCTTGAGATAGGAGTAAGGATCTGCCGGCGCCTTGTAATAGCGAACGTTGGAATCCACCGTAAGGCGCAGCTTCCACGCCTCCAGCTCGAAGACGCGCCGCGAATAAGTCACTACTGTTGAAGGTGCAATCTCGCGCTCGTGGATATGCGACTGGAAACGTTTATAGTTCTCTACAGCCTGCTTGCTGTAAGACTTCTTCCGGGCGCTGCTGGCGACCGCCTTGCTCACGTCGCGCCCGCGGTACAGCTGTCCAAACACGCGCTTGCTCATGGGGAAACGCCACTTCTCCGTTGATATGCCATCGCGGGACTTGATTTCAACCCAGCAGAAGTTGGATGTCTCCAGGGCCCCCTGTACACGGTAGGAGTAATCCTTCGCACGCAGCTTGATGGACATGGAACTGTTATTCAGAGCCCTTTTTGCATAATGAAAGTCGGGTGTGTCAAGATAGACCGTGGCGATCTGTACCACGGGCCTGCCGAGTATGTATTCGGAAACTTTCATCTTTGAGGACAGAGCATCAAGAAAAGCGGGAACATCATTCTGTTCAACCTTGTACTTGCGTTCCATCCTCTTGACAACAAGCGAAGGCTCCACCCTGATCTCCCTCTACCAGGGATGAGTTTGACAAAAAAGCCCTGAGTGATTAAACGCATCAGAGCCGCCCGGTTTGACCTTTACCGTCAAGTAACTGTCGCCAGGCTGCTTGGCCATACGACTCTGCTGTGTAATACCAAACGGAACCTGCCATCCCGCCAAAAAAAAAGAAAATATCGGTAGGAAGCTCCGGGGTAATATCTCTGTATTTTGCTCATATTGAGCAGCACGTAGTATCGTGATGCTCATTTCGAGCAATTGCTGTTGAGCCTGTGGTCTTTCATTCTCTCAGCGCACGCGGCTTGTTCCTGCACACTTGCATTCAAGGGTTTCCGCAGTGTATAATTACATGGAAACCGATTGGGGAGTATGGTCATGTACAAAACAGCTTACCTTATCCTTGCCTGTGCCATGCTGAGTCTGTGCGTTCATGCGCAGGAACCCGAAAAAGAGCCCGGGAAGGAAGCGGGAGGCAAGCCGCCGCAGGGACAGGCCGATGAGGAACTTATTCCTCAAGTCGAAGAGCTTCTCAAGCAGATGGGGTCGGAGGACTGGAATACGCGCGAGAAGGCCAGCGAAAAGATGCTTGCACTTTTCAACACTAAAGGGGGGCAGCGCAGGTTGCTGGCGAAGTACCTTATCAAACGGAGCAAGGAAGTTACTGACCCGGAAGTCAAGCAGCGCATAGAGAGAATCCTGGAGACCTGGTACAAGCCGTGGGAGCACTGGAAGGAGTTGCGCACTCTGGAAGGGCATACCGGTCTCGTTTACGAGGCGGTGTTCTCCCCCGACGGCAAGCTGCTGGCTACCACCGGCTTCGACGGCAGAGTACTTCTCTGGAATCCTGAGACGGGCGAGCGCCTGAAAGAACTCAAGAGAGTCGTCAGCTCTGATGTGGTCGTGGAAGGCGTTAAGATAAATGGAGTCTCCGCATCAACCGGAACGCTCGATTCGCTTGCTTTCAGCCCGGATGGCAAGATGCTGGCGGCGATGGGGCTGGGCTATCCAGTATGGATTTGGAATGTCGAGACGGGGAAATGCCTGCACGAGCTCAATATTGACAGGGTGGCGATGATAAGCCCGAGTTCTTTTGCTTTCAGCCCGGATGGCAAGCACATCGCCGTTGGCTCAAAAAGCCTGAAGATTTGGGAGGTGCAGACCGGCAAATGCATTCATACTCTCCGTGAGTTCGAGGACCACAATTCCTGGTGTAATGGGATGTTCAACGCGGTCTCGTTCACGCCCGACGGCGAGTTTCTCGTACCTGTGCCGACGAGCGGCGAGATAAGAATCTGGAGCGTGAAGAAGAAACAATTCGTCAACACGCTCAAAATCTCCGGCACGAGCATCTCCTGCGGAGCGCTGAGCCCGGACGGCAAGCTCCTGGCCGCGGGTTGCAAGGACAAGACGGTCCGGCTGTGGGACATACGCAAGAAAAAGCCGCCGGCGAAGCTGGAAGGGCATGAGAATGAGGTCTGGATTGTCGAGTTCAGCCGTGATGGCAAGATGCTCGCTTCTGCCGGCAAGGACAAGACGGTGCGCCTGTGGAAAGTCCCCGGCGGGAAGTGTGCGCGCCTTCTCAAAGGGCATACGGAGAACATCACCTGCATCGAGTTCGGGCCAAAGGGGAAGCTGCTGGCTTCTGCGAGCGGCGATGGCACTGCCCGCGTGTGGAGCGCCGGGACCGGCAGATGCTCGCAGACGCTCAAGGACCATACGGGGGGAGTGCGCCTGGTCAACTTCAGCCCCGACGGCAAGCTGCTCCTGACGGCTGACCAGGCGACGCTGCGCGTACGGGATACAGGCAAGAGGAAGCAGTTGCGCACGCTCGACGGGCACTTCTGCGGCGTTGACTGCGTGACGTTCAGCCCGGATGGTGGGCTGTTGGCCTCCGGTGGGAGCGACGCACTGGCCCGCCTCTGGGACCCTCGCACGGGCAAATGCATTCATGCGCTGAAAGGGCATACGAAAGAGGTTAGCGATGTTGCTTTCAGCCCCGATGGCACCGTGGTGGCGACGGGAAGCCGGGACAAGACAGTTCGGCTCTGGGAAGTCAAGAGCGGCAAGTGCCTTCACCTGCTCGAAGGGCACGTTGACAGCATCTACGAAGTGGCTTTCAGCCCGGACGGGAAGTACGTCGCCTCCTCCGCCCCGAACTCGGACGATACGACGCGAATATGGGATGTCAAGACGGGCAAGTGTCTGCATGTGCTCAAGGAGGGCAGGGGGGCGCTCTACCCCATCGCTTTCACGAGTAATGGCAGGCTGATTGCCTTCAAGTATTCTGAGGCATTCAGCTCATACGACCCGAAAACCGGTGAATGTATAGGAACAACCAAGGTTCAGAAGGGTGAGTTCTTCAGACCCACCTTCAGCACGGACGGCAAGTTCCTCTCCAGCGTGGGAGACGGGCACGGCGGGATTCCGATATGGGACGCACAGACAGGCAAGCTCGTGCGCGAGCTGCGGCATCCGTACACGGCAAAGGAGATTTACGAAGTCGATTCCGTGAAGTTCAGCCCCGACGGCAAGCTTCTTGCCTGTGAGTGCATACGCAGTGACCACGAGCGTACTAAGTTTGAGCACGTCATCACGATTTGGAACACGCAGGATGGGAAGCGCATACGCACCGTCGAGCACGGCAAGGGATTCGCGAACTCGATCGCATTCAGCCCGGATGCCGATATGCTGGCAATCGCCACTTCGAGCAAGGGAATCATCATCTGGGGCGTCGAAGCCAAACAGTCAACATCCGCCGATAAGCCCGGCAAGTAGCATGTGGCTGCTCAGGCAGCGATATTGTTGATATCCCAGAGTTGTCCAGGAGAATCCTGAAGCAGACAGGCCCCGGAGAAGTGGCCGGGGCCTGTTTTTATCCTCTCGAGCTGTTCTAATCCTGTTCCTCGTATGGGCCGATGTCCACGGTGCCGTTGACTATTCGCTCGCTGCCGTCGAGGTCGGTCGTCACGCCGCCCGGCACGAGCGAGTTCTCGCCGCTGTCGATGCACGGCGAGTACGAACTAAGGTGATACGCGCCATCCTTGAAGACAGGATTCACAGACTGGCAGAAGTTCGCGGTTACGCCGCTCGGGTCGAATATGTCGTTCGTGCCGTTGGCGTAGTCGCAGTAGTTGAGCGTTACCGAAGAGGCCATGCCGGCGACGGTGACGTATATCTGGTTTCCCGTGCCCGTCGCGGTGTTTCCCCAGATAATCGAGTTGTCCAGGATGATGTCCGTGTCCGTTTCGGGGCAGAGCCCGCCGCCGTTTCCGGCAGCCGAGTTGTCCGCGACGACGCAGTTAACGTAGTGCGCGTCGCACCTGTAGGACATCCAGACCCCGCCGCCATCCTCGCCAGCCGTGTTGCCGCTAATCACGCAGTTAACGATAATGGGCCTTGCCTGGTCGTCGAGGGCGATTCCGCCGCCGTCGCTGGAAGCGGAATTGTTCTGTATCAGGCAGTTGACGAACGTCTGCGCCGCCGTCTTGCGGGTGGAGAAGAGCCTGACCCCGCCGCCGTCGCCACTCGTGGCGGAATTGCCTTTTATGGTGCATCCGACGAACAGCGGACCTATGCCGTACGAGAAGCTTCCGCCGCCGCCGCTGCTCGCCGTGTTTCCCTCGATGACGCAGTTGGTGAACGTGGGGCTCGATGTGTCGCCGCGGATTCCGGAGTGGTCATTGGACTTGATTTCGCAGTCCGTGAACGAAGGGCTCGAATCTTCGCAGTAAACGCCGCCGCCGGAGTAGCCTGTGGTGTTATTGTTGATTTTACAGCCGGTGAACATCGCGTCCGATTCCTCGCAGAAGACGCCTCCGCCTGCGCCGCTGGCGGAGTTGCCGGTAATCATGCAGTCGCGGATTGTCGCGTCGCACGAGTAGCGCAGCGCAATGCCGCCGCCCTGGCTGTTCGAGATCGCGGCGTTTCCCGTCATCGTGCAGTTGGCTATGGTCGGGCACGCGCCGTTGTAACAGAAAATCGCCCCGCCTCTGTCGGCAATGCTGCCGTTGGTTATCGTGAAGCCGTCCACGACAGCGTCTTCCGTCTCGTTGGTGTGGAAGTAAAACCCCCGGCCCGAATCCTCGCAGTCGATGGTGCACTTCGTGGCTCCGCCGGTAGAACGCAGGTAAATTGATTTCCCGCCGAAGTCGAGGTCCTTGTTGCCCGTCCCCTTGTGGGTACCGTTGACGATTTCTACAAGGTCGTAGTCTGCGCCTGCGTCTATTGCCGCCTGGATTGTAAGGTAATCGGAAGTGGGCGAGCCGGCGGTGATTATATCGTTGGCGACGAGTATGTACATCTCCTTCGTGCACGTGTCGGAGCCTTCCGGCCCGGTGACTGTCAGGCTGACAGTGTACCAGCCTGGGGCGGTGTACTCGTGCTGGGGATTCTTGTTGGTCGAGTCGGGCGTGCCGTCGCCGTCGAGGTCCCACGACCAGTCATCGATATCGCCCGTCGATTTGTCGGTGAAGTGCACATCGAGCGGCGCAACGCCGGACGTAACGTTTGCCGTGAAGTCGGCTGCGGGCGCATCGCCCGTCTGCTGCGGCGGTATGAACGGGTCGTCCTTCTTCTTCTTGCATCCGCCGGCGACCGCCAGCCCGGCCAGCACCACAACGCACAATACGCACAGCCCGATTCTCGAGCGCACTGCCATGCTTCACCCCCATGTAAAACCGGTTTACGCTTACGGAGAGAGTATTTCTAAAAAGGGCTTTTAAATCGTCATCGAATTGTATCGATTCTAATATAGAACTCGATTGGCATACAAACAGCAGATTAGAACGTTGCCGGAGCCTGCGGGGCTACTCGCCCCGGGTCTTGATGAGTATGAAGGAGCCCCTGAACTCCCAGGTCAGGTTGGCCTTTCGGCAAATATCGCTAAGAGCGCGATCCAGGCGCATATCGTGACACTTGTATGTAATTGACGAGTCATCCGTCTTATCATGTGCCGCGGAGGTTAGCACATAGGTGAAACCTGTCTTGTCTCGTAGAGATTCGATACACTGCTCGAATGATGTTGATACGTAGTTCAGGGTAATAAACTTATCCTCTACTTTCTTCTGGAGGGATTCCTGTCGTTCCCTCTTGTTCTGTCTTTGGGTTCCGGAATTGCGCATTGAGCGGTAAGTGCCATATGTTGGGAAGATAATCCCATCGGGGGATATAATGTAGTCATAGCCGAAGTAGTCCACGACTTTCTTAAGGATGAACCCATAAGACCTTTCCTTGGTGCCAGAACCGATACGGGTATCATCAGGCATGTATTTGCGAATCTGCTCATCGATTGTCACGCTTAGACCGGAGTTCTTCTCGA
This sequence comes from uncultured Planctomycetota bacterium, assembly GCA_964641955.1. Taxonomy (GTDB): domain Bacteria; phylum Planctomycetota; class SKW154; order SKW154; family DAOVDS01; genus CAZXNM01. Next base: position 267,071 of record CAZXNM010000001.1, on the reverse strand, counting down.
TAAACTGCCACAGTTCTCCCAGGGTGCTCATGCGCGGGTCAAGAGGAGCTTTATCTTTAAGTTTCTTCTCCACTGCCTCCGTTTTTTTCACCTCTTCAGGGCTCAAGCCGAAAGTTTCAGATACTCCGGGCAGCTTTGCCTTGATTGCAGAGCAGTCAGGAAGAGCCGGGTAATCGTCCGGCTTTTTCAGTCCCAACCGCGCGATATCATCCGAAGTGGACACCAAGACTGCAGGAACCCCTTTTTCGGTCATGTATAGCCCATAGTCCAGACCGCCTATTGAGAGGCAGATTGCTTCAAGAACTTCTGGGAACGGAATATCTCTGAGTCTAAGGCTGAAACTGAAGAAATCACGGTCTGGTATTTCTCCCGAAACTACAATTGATACTTTGGCGATATCCATCAGAAAGCTCATCGCGCTAATTAGGTCGTTGTCTTGGAACGTCAGAGTGAAAGACAGAGAACGAAGGACATGTGCAAGTTCCTGTAATGTTATCGGGCCTCCTTTGGCTCTCACAGGGACATCCTCTGGATCGAGTTCGCTTGTGGTTTCTGTCTCTTCAGGCGGGGTATCAAACGGTTCTAAATCTGCTACTTTATCGGGCCGATTTAAGCGATGTTTTGTAATAGTCAGCTTGAAGGAGTCGGAGCCGGGCTCGGGCTGCAAGTTCAGGAGCGCGAGGGTGCACATGGCGGTCGAGTATGCGCGTCCGCCTATCATGCTCCACTTGCCCCAGGGCCGGAACGAGCCGGCATTCTTTCCGGTTTCTTCCTGCATGGCGAGAATCGAGGAGGCGAGCCGCGAAGTCCATTCTGCGCGCTTCTCGACAGGAACGAGCATCTTCGCCGCGGTCGAGGCCCAGAAGGCGAAGTAGAAGTCAATATTGTTGAGTTCACCCATGAACCATTCCGCAGGCTGGCTGAAAACGACGTTCATGCCGAGCGCGACCTTCCTGTCACGCCTGCTTTGCCCGCAGAGATGGCGGCAGACAAGTGCTGCGGCGGTCGAGGAAGGATACTTGGCGAAATCGTCGTTGACATCGCTGATGACCGAGCCATCGTCGCCGGGCCGCATGTAGCCTGCCTTGCCCGCCGTGTTGGTGGCGCGGTCGAGCCAGTTCAGCGTACCCATGAACACTGCCTGATCTACTTCGACTGTGCCGTGCTTCGCGGCCTCTTTCAGCGCGAGCGTGACCCAGCTTGTGACGGAGGTGTCGTTTCGGCCATCCTGCGGCTTGTACTTCCACCCGAGGCCGGGATTCTGCGCTTTCAGCAAGTACTCGGCGGCCCGCTTCGCGGCTCTCTTGTAGGCGCCATTTTTCGTGTAGCCGTAAGCCCTGGCGACCGCAAGCAGGGCGATGGCGTGGTTGTAAATCCAACTCTCGGCATCAACGTGGCCGAACCAGCCTTCGCCATCCTGCCGCCTGAGAAGGTAGTTGAAGCCGTTCGCCACCCAGCCGGAATACGGCCCGTCCGCGGGCGTGCTGCCGGATTCCATGAAAGCGAGCAGCGCGAGGGCGGTCACGCCCACATCGTACTTGTTAATCTTGTCGTCCCAGGAGCCGTTCTTTTTCTGGGTCATTGCGAGCCACGCGAGGGCGCGCGACACAGCTTCATCGATGACTTTGGCCGCATCAAGCTTCGCGGGCGGCGTTACAGTCACGCGGCCCGCCCATCCTTCGCCGGGTTCCTTGATGAATTCTTCAACTGGTGCTACCTTCTCAGATTCCCGGGGAAGGTTGCTGCCCGGCTCGCCCGGTTCGCGCAGCACGAGCAGCAGGCCGCCGAGGGTAAAGGCGGCGACCACGGCTGCGAACAGGATGAAATAAAATGCGCGCACAGCCTCATCCCGAATATACACGGTTGAGAACTGCACTATTATACAACGCGAGGCGGGGATAGGCAAACGAGCCGTCGGTACTATTTCTGGTAGTACTTGTCGATGAATGGCTGGACGGGGCCCATGATGTCTTTGGAACGCTCCTTGACGACCTCTGGCGACCAGTGCCACCATGCGATTTCGAGCAGCTTCTCGACCTGCTCGTCGGTGGCGCGTTTTCGTATTATCCTTGCCGGCACGCCTGCGACGATGGAGTAGGGCGGGACATCCTTCGTGACGACCGCGCCCGCGCCGACTATCGAGCTTTCGCCGATTTTCAGCGGCCCGAGTATGGTCGCGCGGGTGCCGACCCAGACATCGTGCCTGAATTCCGTGACAACGCCTTTCTCCCGCTGTGGCAGGACGAGGTCGCCGAGGTGGCGCCGGTTCAGCGGGTAGGTGCCGACCACGTCGGCCCTGTGCTCGCCGCCGTTTATGATTATCGTGTCGTTGGATATGCCGACGTACTTGCACATTCTGATTACATCGTCGGGGTGGTAGTTTATGGCATAGCTGTCCCGGGGGATTATCGTGCCGTAATCCATCTCGAGCCTGCCGACCTTCGGCACGCCGAACGTCCAGTGGATGATGCAGTCGGGGTAGTGGCTGTCAAAGTAGTCCTGCTTGATGACCCTGCGGTTGTGGAAGACCTTTTTCTGGATGAAGCGCTGCAAGCGTTTTATAAGGCTTCTCTGTTTCGACATGGCTGAATTATAGTGCAATCGCTGCGATTGGTCAAGAGACTCGGGTCTAGCCGTGTGCGCGCGAACGACGTTACTTAATGTTCTTGACTTTTTTCGCGAGGCTGGACTTCATGCGCGCGGCCTTATTCGGGTGCACTGCGTTGTGCCTGCCGCACTTGTCTATGAGCTTGCAGGCTTCCCTGAGTTCTTTCTGCGCGGCGTCTTTGTCTCCCTTTTCGACCGCCTCGAGCACTTTCTTGGAATGCGACCTCGCCGCGCTTTTCCTGGACTTGTTTCTCAGGTTGCGCTTCTTGTTCTGCCTGATTCTTTTCTTGGAGGATACGGTTGTCGCCATTAATGTCTCCGTTCTGGTTCTCGTTACGGGCGGCTGCCCCTGTATTTCTCGAACTCGCCTATTCTCTGGCGCAGGCGCTGGTCCATCAGCGTCTGGTCCTTGAACGACTCGATAATATTGCTTTCCACGTCTTTGTCGAATCCTATGAGCCGCCAGCCTTCTTCCGAATCCTTGTAGGGGTCGGTCTGCCTCCAGTACCTGCCGACGCTGACGCGAAGGTCGTAGGTCGTGCGCGGCTCGGCGGACTTCCTCGGCACGATTATGAGCTCGGCCCGCCAGGCATATTCGAAAGGCGAGGTTATATCCACGTTTACATCCTGCTTGAAGTGGGTCGTTATCATCCTGTCGTCCTTGTTGCACAGGTCCAGCGAGGGGAAGTGCATCTGGACGGCGCCCATGGCGGCCAGCCACGTGCTGTCGTAGGGGAAGTCCACGTTGGGAAGGACCGACGGCGCGGCCTTCCTAACCGCGGAGCTGCCGCAGCCTGCGCAGGCTGCCAGCAGGACCAGAACGACGAGGCTCAGACGGTACATTTATCACTCCTTCCGCGCGGAAATTCAGTGTTTAGGCGAAGAGGCAGTATAGCAGCAGGGGGAGGCGTTCGCAATCACTTTTTTCGCGTTTTTTACCTTGACTTGACCGGGGGGCAAGGGTAGTAATGAGAGTCCAAATCGGAGGACGGATTAGGGCGATTTTTCTTTCACAACACTGTTTGGTTCGGGAGGGCATTCGGATGAGGAAGGCAGTTGTGTTCGCAGCATTGCTGTCGCTGGTCCTGCTTGTCAGCGCATGCGCACCCACGAAGTTCATCACGGTCAGGGCGCTCGTGCCGCCGGAGATTGACGTCCCGCAGCACATCAAGACGATAGCGGTCCTCGAGTTCGGCGGGCATCCGACCGGCAGGGAGGTCGTTTCGACCAAGCTGGAGCAGGAGATACTCAACAACGGGTTCTACAAGGTCGCGGAGCGGGCGCAGGTCGCGGCGATTATCAACGAGAAGAACTTCCAGCAGACCGACCTCACCGAGAGCGACGACTTCCTCAGCGAGATGAAGCTGCTAAACGTTCATGCACTCATCAACGGCAGCGTGGCGACGTTCGATGCGCGCACGGACAAGGGCGTTGACGAGCGCGTGGAGCAGCGCTACGTGACCAGCCGCAGGGTCGGAACCGACAAGAACGGCAGGCCCATCATGCAGCCCGTCTACAGGCCGGTGACGATACGCGAGCCGTGGATTATGAAGCAGGCCAGCGTCAACGCGACGTTCAAGATGGTCGATGTCGGGAACGGCCAGGTACTCGCGTCCGTGTCCAAGGGCGGCTCCTTCGCCACCCCGAAAATCAAGGGCAACGCGCCCGTGCCCACGGACGCCGAGGCGCTGGAGAAGGCCGCGCTTAACGCGGTGATTTCGTTCATCAAGAAGGTCTCGGTCTGGACAGAAGTCAAGAGGATGCCTCTGAAGAATGCCAAGGGCTGCTCCAACGGTAACAATTTTGCCGCGAACGGGCTGTTCGACAAGGCGGAGGAGCAGTTCAGGGCTGCCACGAACATACCGGGCAATTTCGGCGCGTTCTACAACCTCGGGCTCGCGCTCGAGGCGCAGGGCAGGTTCGAGGAAGCGGAGCAGGCGTTCGACCAGGCGCTCAACATGATGCCCACCGACCAGGAAACCATGGGCTCCATGCAGCGCGTGAGAGTCAAGATTCAGAACGCCGACTTCCTCAGGGCTCTTATGGAGCGCGAGAAGCAGGAGCAGCAGAAACAAGAACAGGGACAGGAATAATCTTAAATAATCAGCCTGCCGCGTCGTTTAGACATCAGACGGTTCAACACCGGACCTGGTGAGATTGTGTATGGCTTGAAGGAGACATCCTGATGAAAAGGTCGCTGTTTGTTGTCGCACTGGTCGGATTGCTTGCCTGCGCCGCTGTGGTCTACGCACAGGACCCCAAGCAGAAGCTGCTCGCGAAGCGCGCGGCCGAACTTGACGCGTACCGCAAGCTGGCGGAGCAAATCAAGGGGTTCCACATAGACAGCCAGACGACTGTCAAGGACTTCGTCACCGAGAACGACGAGATACACACCGCGTTCAGGCACTTCATCAAGGGCGCCGAGGCGGTGGGCAAGCCCCGCTACTTCGAGGACGGCACATGCGAGGTCGATATGCGCATCACGCTCGAGCGCGTCGTCACCGAAATCGAGAAGATTGTCAAGCGCTACTACACCGGCACGGGCCACAAGGACGTCGAGTTCAAGGATATCAAGAAGTACGTCGAGACGAACGAGGTCCTCGTGACCGGCTCGGGAGTGCCCCGGACCGACGAGCAGTATCCCGCGAAGCTGCGCGAGGAGTACATCTCGTCGAGGAAAACGTCGCCGTGGTCCGAAGACCCGCTCTGGTCGAAGATACCCGCGAGAGTCAGGCTCAAGGTCAAGACCGCGGCCAAGGTCCTTGCGCAGCGCAACCTCGCCGAGTTTATAAAAGGCTTCCAGATAACAGCCGAGAGCAAGGTCAGCGACTTCATGCTCGACAGCGACGAGGTGACGACGAAGCTAAGCGCCTACCTGAAAAACGTCATCATATCCAAGTACACCTACCGCCCCGACGGCGTAATCGAGGCCGAGGCCGAGGTCACGCTCGAAAGGGTCGTTACCGAACTCGAGACCATCAAGAAGCGCTACTACAGGGGCAACAGGTACAAAGACGTGGTTTTCGAGGATGTAAAGAAGTACACGGAGCGCAAGGTCGTCAAGGCCATCGGCGAGGCGCCGCTGCCCGACCAGTACCTCACGCCGGTGAGCAAGCCCGACCCGGTAAATGAACAGAAGCCCGAGGAGAAGGCTCCCATCGTCGTGGAGGAAGTGCCGGAATGGGCCAAGGGCAAGCTGACCGTGACGGCCGAGGGCCTTCCGCCGGAAGACGTTGACAGCGAGGCGGAGGCCGAACTCAAGGCGGAGCGCGCCGCGACGGAAAGGGCCAAGGCAATGCTCGCCGAGAAGCTCCAGGGCGTCAAGATTACAAGCGAGACGACGGTCAAGGACTTCATGCTGGAGTCCGACAAGATAAAGACCGAGGTAGAGGGCTTCGTGACCGGATTCAAGACGGTCGAGTCCAAGCAGCTCGAGGACGGCGTCACGTGGCAGGTCACGCTCGAGCTCGATCTCAAGGAATTCTACAAAATCTACAAGAAGTATTCCAAGAAGTAGGTCAGGGTGAGAACAGTCCTTTTGATACTTGTAGCAGCTTTCGCGGTCGCCGGCTGCTCCAAGCCGCCGGAGAAGAAGATTATTCCCCGGTCCGAGCTGGAGAAGATGCCCGCCGTCGAGGTCGAGTCCGGCGGGGGCAAGTAGTCCGGTCTGCGGCCGCGGCTGAAGCAGGAGGAACCCGATGCGTACGAGGGTCATGATTGTGATTCTGGGCGCGGCCGTGATTGCGGCGCTCGCTGTACCCGCTCTCGGGCAGGAGAAGAAAGACACCGAGACCAAGACCGTGACCGTGACCGGCATGGCCGCGGGGGTAGACGTCAACGCGCACGACGAGGCGCTGATGGATGCGCTGCGCAAGGCGGTCGAGCAGGGCGTGGGCACCTTCATCCAGTCGAAGACCGAGGTCAAGAACTACTCGGTAATCTACGAGAAGATAGTCTCGCAGACGCGCGGGTACATTGCCAGCTACAAGGAACTCGACAAGGGCGTCGAGAACGCCGATAATCCGAAGCGGGCGCGCTCATGGGTCAAGATAGAAGCCGTCGTGAGCCTCGGATTCCTGAAGTCCGACTGGCAGCAGCTTGCGTTCCTGCTCGAACAGAAGGGCAATCCGAAAATCATGGTCGTCGTGCGCGACAAGATTGACGGCCAGGCGCAGAAGGATGAGGTTGACCGCGGCACCGCGACCGTCGAGAGCTTCCTGCAGGAGAAGGGCATAAGGCCGGTTGACAAGTCCACAATGGAAGCGAACAAGCTCAGCGACATGAAGGCCGCCTCGCTCGAAGGCAACCTCGCCAAGGTGGCTGCGCTGGGAAAGGCACAGGGCGCGCACCTGGCGATTATCGGCTACGTCGATTCCACCTTCCAGGAAAGCGTCGAGCCGTACAAGGGCGTAGGCGTCTGGCACTCGTACCGCGCCTCGCTGGTAATCAAGGCCGTGCGCACAGAAGACGCCAGGGTCGTCTGGTCGAAGACCTTCTCAGGCGACCGAAAGACCGACGGCAAGGACAAGTCCAAGAAAGAGGCCGCCTACAAGGCGCTTACGAACTCGGTCAAGGCCGCCGCGCCGCAGGTGCTCCAGGGGCTGATGAAGGCCTGGAACGAGGACATACTCCAGGGCATGGATATCACCCTGACCATCCAGGGCGTGACATACAAGCAAATACGCAGCATGATGAAGAAGCTGCAGCAGATACGGTTCGTCACCAACGTAACCCGCGACCACTTCAGCAACAACATCGCGAAGCTGCGCGTCAAATCGCGCTACGACGGCTTCAAGCTCGCCGACGAGCTTGTCGAGCGCAAGGTATGCGGCGACTGGCAGATTACAGATGCACAGACCAACACGGTCGGAATCGACATGTCCCTGAAGGAAGAAGACGAATAGGAAGGAGACTGCCGTGAGAAAGATATTCTTGAGCGTGCTGCTTGGCCTGTTCGCGGTCGGTTATGCCGGATGCGCTGCGCCGCCCCCGCCGCCGCCGGAAAGGCCACCCGAGGTTATCGAGAAGTCCACGACCATCGAGAAGAGCGAGCCGAAAGAAGTCATGCCGGGGTGGAAGTAGGCCGTGATTAAGGCAGCGGTCACGGTGATGCTGCTGGCGGCGCTTGCCGCCGGCGCGGCTTCGTGTGCGGCTCCGGCGCGCGCGGCCTCCGACCCGGTCATCCAGAAGGACGCCACCATATCACCCGAGCCGGAGGATGGCGAACAGATTGAGCGCACCGAACGCAAGCATGCGGACCCCTGGAAATACTGAGCGAAGACCGATAAGGAGAGAGTTCATGCGTCTGATGATTCTGGCACTAATCCTTGCGGCTTGTTCGCTTGGCTCCTGCATCGTCACGGCCCCGGAACACGACAGGTGGCCCCAGGGCGAGGAGGAGATACAGCGGCAGGAGCTGGATGCGAAGGGATGGGACGACAGAGAGTGACGGGGAAACCTTTGAGATAGTTGTCAGGGGGCGGGGGAAGTCCGCCTCCTTTTGATTTCGCATGGAGTGCAGGCTTGACAGCCACTGCGGTGGAAAAGGTGCTGCTTGTCGCCGGGCACCTCGAGACGAGGGGCTCGGTCACCTATACTTTCAACCTGTGCAAGGGCCTGAAGAAGCGCGGGTGCGAGCCGCTCGTGCTCTGCACCGGCGGGCCGATGCTCCCGGCCTTCGAGCGCGCGGGAATCCGCACGGTCTATACCGACAGCCTCGGCAAGCCCGTGTACGACCTCTTCGCGTTCCGGCGCTTCCTGCGCTCGATAGCCGCGGAGCATTTCAGTATAGTGCACGTGCAGCACAGGGCGCAGTTGCGCAGAGGGTTGAGGGCGGCGAGGACGCTGAACCTGCCCGCGGTCCTGACGATTCACCATTTCTTCGAGCCCGGCGAGAACCTGCGAATCCCGAAAAAGTACGTTCGCGGCGTGATAGCGGTAAGCCAGGCCGTCCGCGAGGACCTGGTCAACAACGCAAAGATTCCGCGCGAACTCGTCAGGGTCGTCAGCACGGGCGTGGACCTCGATGAAGCCGGCATCTGCAGGCGCCGGCGGCGGCGCAACGGTGCGCCCGTTATCGGGACGGTCGGGACGCTCACTCCCGTGAAGGGAAACGAGCATTTCCTGCGCGCGGCCAAGGCGCTGCTCGAACGCGGCATAGAAGCCCATTTCGTCGTTGCGGGCCGCGGCGAGGAAAGCGGTCAGCTCCGCAGGCTCGCCAGGGAACTCGAGCTGACGCGAAACCTCACCTTCGTGCCCGATTTCTCGGATAACTACGAGGTGCTGCGCGCGCTGGACGTTTTCGTCAACCCCTCGCTGCGCGAGGGCCTCGGGCTAACCGTTCTGCAGGCCATGGCGTGCGGAGTTCCCACGGTCAGTGCCGCATCCGGCGGCATTCACTCGTTCGTGGTGGACGGCGAGACCGGCCTCATGGTGCCGCAGAGGGATCCCGCAGCCATTGCGGCCGCGGTAGTGCGACTCATAGAAGATACGGAGTTTGCCGATAAACTCGCGCGGAACGCGTCAAAGATGATAGAACAGGACTATACGCTCGACAAGATGATTGACGAAATGCTCGACCTGTACGGCGAGGTGGTGAGAGAATGGAACGAGCCTGCGGCGGTCTGACGGCGCTGCAACTGGCGGCGCTTGTGATTATGGCGATGCTTGCGTGCCTTTGGACGCATGCTTTGGCCCAGGATGCGCCGAAGGAGCCGGTCAAGCCTGCGCCGGCCAAGGAGCAGGAGCCGAAAGAGGAGGGAAAAGACAAGCCAGAAAAAACCGGCGAGGAAGAAAAAAAGGAAGAAGCCGGGGAGAAGGCGGAGGAAAAAACCGGCGAGAAGAAAGACGCCGGGAAGGAAAAGGACAAGCCGGCCGCTTTCACGAAGGAGCAGGTCGAGAGGGCCTATCCGGTCGGAGAAAAGCTGACCTACGACGTAAGCTGGAAGGGAATCCACGCGGGCACGGCGGTCCTCGAGGTATGCGACAAGGTGCGCTACAAGGGGCGCGAGTGTTTCCGGCTGCGAAGCTACACGAAGTCCGCCAAGGGCGTTTCGCTGGTGTACAAGGTCGATGACAGGCTTCAGACTTACGTCGATGCCGAGACGCTCGAACCGTTGCGGTCGGACAAGCGCTTGCGCGAGGGCTCGCACAAGAGGGACGAGTACGTCATTTATTCGCCTTCCGACAGGACTGCAAAATACTACAAGAAAAAGGACGGCAAGTTCGTCCTGCGACGGCAGCACAAGGACGTGCCGCTGGGAACGCAGGGTGCCCTTTCCTCAATCTACTTCCTGCGCTCCATGAAGCTCGAGTTCGGGAAGACCTACGATGTGAGGCTGCTCTCCGGCAGGCGAATCAGCACGGGCAGGTTCGAGATTACCAAGAGAAAGGCCATCAAAATCAAGGGAGTCGGCAATTTCATCGGCCTGAAAATAACTCCGAAATACATCGAGATTCCGGGCGAGGGCAAGCTCGAGCCGGGCGAGGGGCTGTTCGTGGCTTCCGGCGATTCGGAGGTCTGGGTCGATGAGAAGACAGGCATGCCGCTAACCATGTATGTTGACATACCGCTCGGCTCCATCCGCGTGCAGCTCACCAAGAGAGAGATTATCAAGAAGAAGGAAGGGAAAAAGTGACGGGGCAGCGCAGGGATTCTACGCTCGACCGGCTGCACAGCATTGCCGGAGAGCTGGAGCGCCACGTCAAACTGCAGAAGGCTCTCGGGACCGAGTTCGTTCCGGGCAAAAGGGCGATGGAGCGGCAGACGGTCGGGCAGGAGCAAGAGCAACAGCCTCAGCAGGACAGGGCTCCGCTTCTGGAAGAGCTGCGGCGCGAGGCACTCGACTGCAGCCGGTGCGGCCTGTCGCAAACCCGGACAAACCTCGTGTTTGGCGCCGGCTCGCCCGATGCGCAGCTTATGTTCATAGGCGAAGCGCCCGGCTACCACGAGGATCAGCAGGGCATTCCCTTCGTCGGGCCCGCAGGCCAGCTTCTTACGAAAATAATAAAGGCCATGGGCCTTGCGAGGGACAAGGTCTATATCGCAAACATACTGAAGTGCCGCCCGCCGCAGAACCGTAACCCCACCCCCGAGGAGACGATAAGCTGCACGCCCTACCTGATGCGCCAGATTGACATAATCAATCCCAAAGTAATAGTGGCGCTCGGTGGAGTGGCCGCGAAGAAACTTCTCAAGACTGACCGTCCCACGGGCCAGCTCAGAGGCGAATTCCACGACTTCAGGAACGCGAAGCTCATGGTCACGTATCACCCCGCATATCTGCTCCGGAACCCATCCGACAAGCGCAAGACTTGGGAAGACATGAAGAAGGTGCGCGACTATCTCGGTCTTGCACCTGCGGGCGGGAAGGAATGAGAATCACCGGCGGGAGCCTGCGCGGCAGGAAAATTATCGCCCCGAAAGGCTCCTTCGTCCAGCCCGCGCCCGACATGGTCCGGGAGGCCGTCTTTTCCATACTGCGCGGTGTCGTCGAGGACGCCGCCGTGCTGGACCTCTTCGCCTGCTCCGGCTCGTTCGGCATCGAGGCCCTGTCGCGGGGTGCGGAGCACGTTCTGTTCGTTGAGCGCGACCCGGCGGCGGCGCGCGTTATCGAGCGCAACCTCGATTCGCTCGGCATCGCCGAGCACGCGGAAATCATCTGCGGCGATGCACTGGAAATAATACCTCTTCCCGGGGAACGCGATGATGTTCTTGACCTCGCGTTCCTGGACCCACCCTATGCGCTTTCGGACAGCCCCGATGGTTGCGCGGAGCTTGGGCAACTCCTGCGCGGGCTGCTCGATGGTGCGCTTCGAGGCGGCATTGCGATGTTCCGGCAGCGCAGAGGAGGAGCCGCGCCTCTGGCCGAATGCTCCAACATAACCGCCGACACGCGCCTGTACGGAAGCACGCAGGTCACCTTCCTGCAGCGGGCGCAGGACACGGAATCTTGTTGAAGCTTGACACGGCGGCCTACTGCGCGGATAATTCATAATGCTGGGCGCGAAGCCGCCCTTTTACTATCATTATTCGGGGCCGAACGATGGATGAAGCTGACGGTGATTTGATTTTTCCCGAAGGTTTTCTATGGGGCACGGCGACTTCGGCGCACCAGGTCGAAGGAGACAACAGGAAGAACCAGTGGTGGCGGTGGGAAGAGGAAAGCTCCCGCATCGCCGACGGGTCCAGGTCGGGCAGGGCGTGCATGCACTACAAGTACTTCGAGAGAGACCTCGACCTTGCGGAAATAATCGGCATGAACTGCCACAGGCTTTCGGTCGAGTGGAGCCGCATCGAGCCCGAGCCGGGAGTGTATAACGAGGAGGCCATCGAACACTACGCCGCCGTTCTCGGCGGGCTGCGCGAGCGCGAGCTGAAGGCGTTCGTAACGCTGCACCATTTCACCGTGCCGGCGTGGTTCGAGGATGCGGGCGGGTGGCTGAATCCCGAGGCGCCGGACAGGTTCGCCTCCTTCGCCCGCAAGGTCGCGGACAAGCTCGGGAACATGATTGATTTTTATGTCACACTGAACGAGCCGATGGTCGTGGCAAACGCGAGCTACCTCGTCGGCGCACACCCGCCCGGTCACAGGGACGAGAACGAATTCGCAAGGGCGGCCGTCAGCCTGCTGTACGCCCATGCCAAGGCTGCGCGGGTGATTCGAGAGTCGGTGACCTGCACCGACGAAACGAAGATAGGAATAACGAAGGCCGTGACCGTGTACGAGGCGGTGGACCCCAACAACGCCGCGGATGTCGCGGAGAGCGAGAAACGCGAGCGGCTGCTTAGCCGCTGGTTCATCGACTGCCTCGAATCCGGGAGAGCGCTCGAACCGCTCGGCGGGGCTGAGCCCGTGCCGGGATTGCCGGAGTCGTGCGATTTCGTCGGCGTGAGCTACTACCTGCGCGCGCGGGTCAGCCCCGACGAGGAGCGCATGCGTCAGTATTACTCGAGCATGCGCGGGCGCACCGAGCAGAGCGACCTGGGCTGGGAAGTCTATCCCGAGGGCATCAGGAACGCCGCCGAACTCGTGTGGAAGCTCGGGAAGCCCGTTTACGTGACCGCAAACGGAATCGCCGACCGAACGGACGGCAAGAGGGCCAGGTTCATCGTCGCGCACCTCGCCGAGCTTCACAAGGCGATTCAGGCGGGAATAGACATCCGGGGCTATATGCACTGGACCCTGCTTGATGATTTCGAGTGGGCCCTCGGGTACGTGCCGAAGTTCGGTCTCGCCGCCATCAAACCGGAGACGTACAAGCGCGTGCTCAAGCAAAGCGCCGATATCTACAAGAAAATCGCCGTAACGAACAAAATATCGAAAGAGCTTCTCTCGAAATACCTGAGGGCAGGGGAGCCTCCCGCCGCACCGGTGCCGGAACCGCAGTTGGCGCAGGAGCCGGTCGCGCAAAGCGGCCCGGAGCCGCCCGGCGAAGCGGTCCGTGAAGAGCATAATGACCAACCGCCGGCGGATGCCGGAGCGGGCGAAGGCGGAATCGGCCGGGAGGAAATTCCTCCCGCGCAGCCGCAGATGTAAATGACTGTACCGGCCCCGCCTGACTATCGGGGCGATTGGAGATTGAATGCGAGGAGGAGGTAACATGAAGGGCTGGCAGATAGTCCTTATCCTTGTATTTGCCGCGGGGCTGATAGGCGGTTTTTACTGCTCGCGGTTCGGGATATTCCCCTCGAACCTGCCTGCTTACCCTCAGGAGCAGGACAAGCTGTCGAAGGAGATTGCGAAGCTGCCGGCGCCGTCGAAGCGGTTCGTGCTCGTTGCGAAGCTTGTGACGCCCGCGGTCGTGCACGTGGCGACTCGCGGCGAGCGGCGCGTCCAGGACCCGTTCGCGGATTTCTTCCGCGATTTTCTCCCGAGACGCCGGGGAGGAGTGGTGCCCTTCACATCTTTCGGCTCGGGAGTCATAGTCGATGAGAAGGGTTACGTCATTACCAACCATCACGTCGTCCAGCACGCGCGGGAAGTGACCGTGAAGCTCGGCGATGGCAGGGAGTTCGAGGCTGCCGTCCTGGGGAGCGACCCGAAGACCGACCTCGCTGTTCTGAAGATTGCCGGAAAGAACCTGCCCGTGGCCGAACTCGGGGATTCTGGCAAGATTGAGGTGGGAGAGTGGGTGCTGGCAATCGGCAATCCCTTCGGGCTCGAACAAACCGTGACGGGCGGCATTATCAGCGCCAAGGGCCGCTCGAACGTCGGCATAGCCGAACTCGAGGATTTCATTCAGACCGACGCGGCTGTGAACCCCGGTAACTCGGGTGGGCCGCTGGTCAGCATGAACGGCAAAGTCATAGGCATAACCTCAGCCATTGCCTCGAACACCGGGGGCTACCAGGGCATCGGCTTCGCCATTCCCTCGAACATGGCCGGGGCCGTGATGAAGGGAATAATCAAGCAGGGCAAGGTCGTGCGCGGCTGGCTCGGCGTGTATATCACTGACATGACCCAGAAGCTGGCCGGGGAGCTTGGGATTGCATACAGACGCGGCGCCTACGTGGAGGAGGTCGTGCCGAATAGCCCTGCAGCGAAGGCCGGACTCAAGGAAGGCGACATCGTTACGAAGGCCAACGGCGAGGAGCTGACCTCGGCCTCTCAGCTTCGCAACGTTATCGCAGCCACGGAGGTCGGCGGCGAGATGAAGCTCGAATACTGCCGCGCAGACAAGACGGGGCAGTGCAGCGCGACCATAGTGTCGCCCGAAGAGGGCTCGGAGTTCAAGGGACTCGAAACCGAGACGGGGCTGGGCATGACCGTCGCGAACCTGACCCGCGCCGTCGCTTCGCGCTACAGCTATGAGGAAGGGGAGGGCGTGCTCGTCGTCAAGGTCGAGAAAGGCGGACTCGCCGACCAGGCGGGGATACAGCCCAGGGAAGTCATCGTGGGAATCAACAACTTCCAGGTCACGGATATCAAGGCTTTCCGCAGGCTCAGCCGTTCCGTCAGGCCCGGCAGGAACGTGACGATACACGTCAAGAACGGCGATAATCTGAGAGTTCTCATGATAAGGTAGGCTTCGCGAAGCGAGGAGACCGGCTTGGTCAAGAGGAAAGAACTGGTTGCGGTCCTGGACTTCGGGTCGCAATACTCGCAGTTGATAGCTCGCAAGGTTCGCGAGAACAGCGTCTATGCCGAGATAGTATCTCACCGGATTTCCGCCGCTGAAATGAAGAAGCTCGCCCCGGCGGCGATAATACTGTCCGGCGGTCCCGCCTCCGTTTACGCCGACCAGTCGCCCGACCTCGACCCCGGAATTCTGCGCCTCGGCGTCCCGGTGCTCGGAATCTGCTATGGAATGCAGCTCATCGCGAAACACTCCGGCGGACGGGTCGAGGGCGCATCGTGCAGGGAATACGGACGCAGCGAACTCACCGTGGACGACGATACCGACCTCTTCAAGGGTCTGCCGCAGAGATTCGTCACGTGGATGAGCCACGGCGACAGGGTGGAGCGCATTTCGGACGAGTTCACCGTGCTGGCCCAGACGAAGGACTGCCCCTGCGCTGCCGTGAGGCACGCGGATGGTAAAACTTACGGGCTTCAGTTCCACCCGGAGGTCCATCACACCGAGCACGGGTCGCAGATACTCAGGAACTTCCTCTACGAGGTTTGCGGGCTGTCGGGCTTGTGGCGCATGTCGGGCTACATTGCCGAGGCGACGCAGGACATCCACAGGAAAGTCGGGAAGGAACACGTCGTGCTCGGCCTGTCCGGCGGGGTGGATTCCTCCGTTGCGGCAGTGCTTCTTCACCGCGCAATCGGCAAACAGCTTACGTGCATATTCGTCGATAACGGGCTGCTTCGCAAGGGGGAGCGCGACAGCGTCATCGAGACGTTCGGCAGGCATTTCGACATGGACCTGCGCGTCGCGGATGCCGGCGAGAGGTTTCTCTCGGGCCTTGCCGGCATCGTGGACCCCGAGCGCAAGCGCAAGGTCATCGGCGCGACGTTCATCGACGTCTTCAAGGAGGAGGCTGAGAAAATAACGGATGTGAAGTTCCTCGCACAAGGCACTCTCTACCCCGATGTAATAGAGTCCACCAGCGCCTTCGGAGGGCCTACTTCTGTAATCAAGAGCCACCACAACGTCGGCGGCCTCCCGGACGAACTCGGGTTCGAGCTGCTCGAGCCGCTGAGATTCCTATTCAAGGACGAGGTGCGCAAGGTGGCCATCGAGCTGGGCCTTCCGCATGACATAGTCTCGCGCCATCCCTTTCCCGGTCCCGGCCTGGCCGTGCGCATAATAGGCGAGGTCACGGCTGAGCGGCTCGAAGTGCTTCGCGAATGCGATGCCATATTCATCGAGGAGATAACCCGGGCCGGCCTCTACGAGGACATCTGGCAGGGCTTCTGCGCGCTGCTGCCGGTCCAGTCGGTCGGGGTTATGGGCGACGAGCGAACCTACGAGTCGGTGGTGGCGGTCCGCGCGGTGGACTCGGTCGATGGCATGACCGCGGACTGGTTCCGCATGCCCCACGATGTCCTCGACGCGATAGGCTCGCGCATCGTGTCCGAGGTGCGCGGCGTCAACCGGGTCGTATACGACATCTCGTCGAAGCCGCCTTCCACCATAGAGTGGGAATAATCGAGCCGCCTGCCCAAATACCGGCGGAAAGTCCTTGACTGGCGGCGAGAGCCGTGGCTATATTACACTGTCTGATTCCCACGGGAAACAAGGCCATTCACGTTGCCAGGCTTCCGGCGAAAGGAGCTGTGATGAGCCCGAAGAAGAACGAGGGACAATTCAAGCTGCTTCTGCAATCGTTTGACCCGGCGAACGCCGCAGGCATCCGCGAGGCGATTCAAAAGCTCCTCGGCGTCGGCCAGGGACAGGCAAGCGACATCATGGACAGCATCCCGATAGTTCTCCTGGATGGGATAGAGAATCAGGTAAAGGCGGATGTAATCGCGGACAGGTTCAAGGAAGCTTCAGCCTTGGGCGCGGAAATCATTGTGACGGACGACCCGCACGAGCACACGCCCGCCCTGCGATGGCCCGAAAAGCCGGACATCGCGCGTGAAGATAAAGAAGCCAGGGAGACAACGGAAGGCGACGAAGTGCTGACGCTGGCGAAGTACAACTTCGTCGTGGACCGGCGCAATGTCTTCCGGTGCCCGGGATGTAACAAGCAGTTCCTCATACGCGAGCTGACGGCGGAAGAGGCCCAGGAAGCGGATGCACAGGCCGAAATCGCCGAGAGGCTGGAGAAGCGTGAAAACCCGAAACCGGCCGTCGCACCTGTCGCACCAACCGCACCTGCGGCACCACAGAAAATCGAGGAGATGGAGCCAATCCAGGAACTCCAGCCCCTCCAGCCCCAGGGAGAGGCGCTTCCGACCGCGGACGGCGAGATGATGGACCTTGCGGAGTTCGAAGAGGGGCTCTCTTCCATCGACTATGAAGAGGCCGAAGTGCCCGAGCTGGCGCTGCCGCCTCACAGCGCGCCGGCCGTTTCGGAGGAGGCGCAGGCTCAGGAATTCTTCAAGGAGCTTGAAAGCCTGCCGGCCGAGGATGGCGCGGCTGTCGAGCCAGGGCGCGAGCCTGTTCCGGACGAAGCCGTCCAGAAGGAATCCGAGCTTCAGGAGCTTGCGCCCGAAGAGGCGTTGAAGTTTTTCGAGGAGAGGCGCGGCAAGGATGATGAAGAAGAGGACGAAGAGGAAGGTGGAGAAGGGAAGAGAAAGATAATAGCACCGAGGCGCGGCGCGGCCAGGCGCAGGATGCAGAAGCTCCGCGACAAGCAGGATGACAAGGAAGGCGGCAGGCGCAGGCCTTTATCCGGACGCAGAAAAAAGGTGAGAGAGGAGCTGGAAGAAGAGGAAGCGCCCGCAGAGGAACCGGAACACACGGAAGGCTTCCACGGCATTGTCCTGTCCAGGGTGGGTTCGAGAGAGAAGAAACGCAGCGCAGCCAAATACATCGTCGAGCTGACCGGCATGCACCCCGAGGATGCGCGAGAAATGTGCGAGGGCGCCTTCGTCAACGTCATTCGCGGCATCTCGGAGGAAGAAGCCAACGAAATCGCCGCCAAGTTCAAGGAAATGGGCATTGCGGCGAAAGTAACGTTCCAGAAGAGGAAGAAACGCCAGTCCCAGCGCGTCGAGCGCAAGCGACGGTAGGAGCCGATTCTAAAGAGTTGGAGCCCGGCGTGCCGGGCTCCTGCTATTTGAAAATCTTCCCCGGATTGAGGATTCCCGCGGGGTCGAAAACCTGCTTGATTTTCTTCATAAGCGTCAGTTCGACATCGCCTATTTCATGGTCAAGGTGGTTCCGCTTGGCCAGACCTATACCATGCTCCCCGGAGATGGTGCCGCCGAGTTCGAGCGCGGCATCGAACACGTCGGAAATTACCCCGGAAAGTTTCTCGCGCGGGTTGGCTAACCTGTTCTCGTCGAGGATGTTCACGTGTAGATTGCCGTCGCCAATGTGCCCGTAGCTGGCAATCCGCACGCCCCGGTCACGCGAGATTGAGCCGAGCCTGGCGAGAAGCTCGACAATCCTCGAACGCGGTACGCAGACATCCTCGCTGATTTTGGTTCCGGAGATGTTGTGCATGGCGGGAGATATCTGGCGCCTTATGTTCCAGAGCCTGTCGCGTTCTTTTACGCCGGTCGCCATGCGGACATCGAGCGGTGAGAGACCGCGCAGGAACTCCGCGATTTCCATGGCCTCTTTCTCGGCCGAGCCTTCCGGCCCATCCGTCTCGACCAGCAGGCAGGAGCCTGTGCCTTCCGGTATGTCCGCTTCTCCCGCCGATAGAACGGATTTCACCGAAGTCTCATCCATGAACTCTACCGCCCGGGGGAAGAAGCCTTCCGCGAGAATCCTGACCGCGGCCCGGGCGCCGGAATCGGGCGTGTCGAAGTAAGCCGCAACGAGGGCAATCTCTTTCGGAAGAGGCAGCAGGCGCACGGTAATTTCTGTGATGACGGCCAGGGTTCCCTCGGAACCCACGAGCAGGCGCGTCAGGTCGTAGCCAGCCACTGTTTTATGGGCCGCTGACCCGGTATGAATGACTGTGCCGTCTGCCAGGACTGCTTCGAGAGCCAGAATATAGTCTCTCGTGACGCCGTACTTGAGAGCGCGCAGCCCGCCCGCGCACTCCGCCACGTTGCCGCCCAGCGTCGAAAAGGATGCGCTCGAAGGGTCGGGCGGGTAGAAAAGGCCGTGCTTCTCAAGCTCGCGCTGTAAGTCCGCCACGAGGATTCCCGGCTGCGCGACAGCCGAGGCATTTTCTTTCGAGATGGATATGATTTCGTTCATGCGCTCCATGTCGAGCGCAATGCTGCCTGCTACCGGAACCGAGCCGCCGGACAATCCCGAGGACGCACCCCGGGGAGTCACCGGGATGCCGTGCTTGCTCGCAAACTGGAGGGTTTTGCTCACTTCTTCCGTCGAGCGGGGCCTGACGACAACCCCCGGCAACTCCGAAAATTCTGTGCCGTCGTACGAGGCAAGCACAAGGTCTTCGGATGATTCGCGGACGCTGTCGCGCCCCACAAGTGACCTGAGCTCCGCTGTCAGCTTGGCGTTCATGGGAAGACCTTACGGATGGAAGAAGTCTTCCGCGGTCCTGAAAAGTTCCATGTCCACGGTCTTGGTCTCGGTGACGCCCTCGGCGATATCAACGACCGCGATTTTTACGCCCTTTAGCGCGACCATCTTGCCGAAGTCGCCGTCGAGCACGAGCTGCGCCGCCCGCGCGCCGTAGCGGATGCCAAGCACGCGATCGAACGCGCTCGGAGTGCCGCCGCGCTGCAGGTGGCCGAGGACCAGCGTGCGGGTCTCGAAACCCGTCCTCTTCTCGATTACGCGCGAGAGCTGCTCGGCTATGCCGCCGAGATGGACGTTCCCGAACTCGTCGAGTTCCGGCTGATGCGTGATATAGTCTCCCTTCTTGAAGACGGCGCCCTCCGCGGCTACGACGATGTTGTAATTGTGGTGCGAGTGCTCGCGGTTCCTTTTGAGGATTTCGCAGACCTCGTCCATGTCAATCTCTTTTTCAGGGATGAGGATGACGTCGGCGCCGGCGGCCATGCCTGCGTAAGTCGCTATCCATCCGGCGTGCCGGCCCATGACCTCGACAACGAAGACCCGGTGGTGGGCGTCGGCAGTCGTGCGCACCTTGTCGATAGCCTCGACCGCGTTGTTTACTGCGGTGTCGAAGCCGAAGGTGAAGTCGGTCGCCGAGATGTCGTTGTCAATGGTCTTTGGCACGCCGACTATGTTCAGGCCCTCCTCCGTGCAGAGCTTGTGGGCGACGCCGAGAGTGTCGTCGCCGCCGACCGCGACGAGCGCTTCGAGACCGGTGTCCTGCCATACCTTCTTCAGCCTGGGGATGCTATCTTGCGGCTTCTTGTAGGGGTTTGTCCTGCTGGTGCCTATAATCGTGCCGCCGAGGGGCACTATCTCGGATGTGTTTTCTACGGACAGCTCCACGTAGTTTCCCTCGATTATGCCTTTCCAGCCGTCGAGGAAGCCGAGCACTTTCTTGCCGGCCCTGTTCATCTTGCGCACAACCGCGCCGATAACGGCGTTCAGACCGGGACAGTCGCCGCCGCCCGTGAGAATTCCAATCGAGCCCATGTCTGTCTCCATTCGGGAAATGACCGAACAGTGCTCAAGCGAAACAGGCCCCGCGCCCGGCGGCGCGTATCATACTCTCTGAATATATGTGCCGGTGCGGGCATCTATCTTGATTTTATCGCCTACATTGAGAAACAGGGGGCCCTGGATTACCGCGCCCGTCTCGAGCGTGACCTGCTTGCTGCCGCCCGACACGGTGTCGCCCTTGTAGCCGGGGTTGGTCTCCACTATCTCCAGGACGGCGAAGTCCGGGAGCTCGACGCTCATGATGTCGCCCTTGTAGGTTACGAACGTGCAGAGTTCGTTCTCTTTCAGGAACTCGACCGAGCCTTCCAGCTTGTCTTTCCCGACGGGCACATTGTCGTATGTGTCGGGGTCCATGAAGTAGTATTGCTCCCCGTCCCGGTAAAGGTACTCCATCTTCTTTCTCTCGATGATGGCCTGCTCCACCTTCTGCGGGGCGCGGAAGGTGTTGTCTATGATCGTGCCGGTGCGCATGTTGCGCAGCTTGGTCTTCACCAGCGCGCCGCCCTTGCCCGGCTGTGTGTGGAAGAAATCTATGACCTCGTGTATCTCGCCGTCGTGAATTATGGTTATGCCTACCCTAAGGTCGTTGGCTATCAACGCTGTGTTCTCCTTTGAATGTACGCGGGTGAGTTGTCGCGCTTGTCAAACTTCCACTGATATGTCCTGGAACTTGACCCCGATGCCGAATCCGTCCTCCACCTCCAGCCTGACGGGGATGCACTTGACCGTGATTCCCTTGAATTCCCTGGTCAGCATCCTCAACTGTATGCGGAAAGGCTTCGCGGGCAGCATTTTTTCCTTCAGGATGAAATTGGCGAGCAGCGCACCGTTGGCGCTCAGGTTTTTAATCGAGGCCCTGCCGGTGTTAACAATCCTGCCGTTTCTCAGAACTACATCCACCTCGCACCTGATTGCGACGTTCTTGCGGTCGCGCTCCCTGAAGTGAGCCGCAAGGTGCGTGAAGAACCTGTTTGATTTCCTCTGGTAGTCGAAGACGGTCGTTTTCGCTTTGGATTTCGCCACTTCACTGGTCCTCTGTTTTTATTGCTTTCAGCGGGCCTGCCGAGGCATAGACCTCTTCCCAGTGCTCCGCCGTGTCCTCATAGGGCATACTTTCCGAGGAGACGCTCTCGACGACGTCCGGTGTCACTCTCGCGGCCGCGATAACTTCCCGCTTCTTCGGTGCAGGGTAGAACCTCTTGACCGCGGCATCAACGTCATCCGCGGTGGACTGGAACACCTTGACCATGCAGCCGGTCTCGCGCCGGATGTCTTCGACGACTCCGACGCCGAGTTCGAATATGCTGCCAACCGCCACGCAGATTATGGAACCTATCTTGCCGAGGGGAATTATCTTATGCTTGCGGGCCAGGGATGAGGGCACCAGCGACAGTGCCTCCTGCGGGATGCGGTAGTTCGCGAGCTTGACCTTCGGTATCCTGTAGCCTGTCAGCAGCAGCGTCATGAGTTCCGATTCCGGGGCGTGCCCGGAGGCCGCCACCGCCTTGGCAAGGAGGCTGTTCTGCAAGCCGTGTTCCTCTATCTGCCGGCGCACCATGTCGGAGGTTATGGGCCCTTCCGCCATGAGTATCTTGCCTACGGTCTGCTGTTCCTTTGTCAGGGGAATTCGTCTCGGGGGCGGTTCCGCCCTCTGAGCGGGCTGCTTGCCCGGCTTGCCGATAACCACGCGGTCTCGGGCCATCATCTGTGTCGGCGCGGCCGGCCCTGCCTCCGCATCAAGGATTACGCGCATCGGCTCGTCCTTTAAGGGCTTGCCGGGCGCTCCCCGCTTCGAAGGCGGTCTTAACGGCCTGTGGCCCGAAGGCTTCTGCCTCGGGTCGGGCCTCGGTTCCCTCGGTCCTCTTCTCGGCGGCACCCCTCTTGCCATGAACCCTCCGCGCTATATCCTGCAGACGCACTGCGGGCGCCACATTGACTCGGCAGAATAGCACGCGACCCGTTTTCTTTCAAGCAATTTCGCGAACGGCTCATAAAAAAATCTTGACACCCCGGTGCAAGCTGATAGACTTTAACATGCTTTGCCACATTGGAGTTACGCTTCTCTGTGCGACGGGCGCCGAGTTGACCGGGGAGAGTTTACATGTCCGAGCTTGACATCCAGTTCAACGAGTTAGATGACGCACCAGACATCCATTTTGCGGAACTGTCCGGCGCGATTGACGCCTCGACCGTCCACATTTTTCAGAACCAGCTTGAGGATGCGCGCAAGCGGGGCGTGACGAAGCTTATCATGGATATTTCCAAGATTAAGTACGTCAACTCGACCGGTCTGGGCTCGCTCGTCAAGTATGCGGACACCTTCAAGGCGGGCGGCGGCGGCGTCGTTCTGCTGCGCGTGCCCGCGAAGGTCAAGATTGTTATCGAGATGCTCGGGCTGCACGAGTTCTTCGAGATGTGCAGCAGCGAGAAAGAGGCAATAGGGGTGTTCGGCGTCAGCGCCGCCCCGTCCGAGGCGCCGCCGGAGGACCTCGAGCCCATCAGGCCTGAGCCGGCGGCTGCACCGAAGCCACGGCCCCGGCCCGCGCCCATGCCGAGACCGGAATCCGGGCGGCTGCGCACCGAGATGGTGCCGAAGCCAACGCCGCCGAAACCTGCGGCTCGCCCGAAACCTGCCCCCGCGCCGGCGGAAGCGAAACCGCGCATGATCGAAGAGGAGCCACCCCTAATAGAGGAGCCTCCGGCACCCAGGCCGGCGCCCGCCGCAGCGGCATTCCCCATGGTCGTCGCGTGCGCCAACTGCTCGATAGGCGTGGAAGTGCCGGACAGCGGCAACTACAAGTGCCCCCGATGCTCGACCGTTCTTTACGTGGACGGCCAGGGAAACGTCAACTTCTTCGCGCCGAAGAAGCCCATGCCGATACAGATGACCCTCGTGAGCAGCCCGGAATGCACGGAAGGCTTCAAGAGCTTTCTCTCGACAGTGTCCAGCAGGCTCGACGTGCCCAAGCCCAAGATTAACGGCATTCTCGACGGCCTCGACGAAGTGCTCGGCAAGATAGCGCAGGAGGCCTACCTCGCAAGGCCGTCCACCTACCACGTGCTATTCGTGGTCGGCCCGGACGAACTCGTAATCAAGACCAGCGACCACGGCAGGATGCTCGACGGGGCCGACGCCGCATCCACTTTCCCGGTGGCCGCCAAGGCGTTCGATGAGTTCGAGATTACGGCGCATCCCAAGGGCGGCAACCTACTCAAGATGGTGATGAAGCTGAAGTAGCCGTTCGTGCGCCTGCTGCGCGGCGGGAACAGTTCCCGGATTTACAATACTGTGACATTACGTTCCATGCATGCAGTATATTAACGTGATGGGTAAGGCAGGCTTCCTTATTTGCGGAGCATCATTATGAGACGGTTCGTCATTACCTTCGCCGTGGGTATCGCCTTCATCGCTGCCGCGGGCCTTGCGATAGGCGACATTATCAAGCTCAACACGGGCGGCAGGATAGTCGGGAAAATCGTCGAGGAGGACGAAACCCACATCATTGTTCAGACTCCCACCGGCCGGACCGAGATAATGCGCGAGGACATCGAGTCCATAGAGCGCGGCGGCAACCCCATAGACATATACAGGGAAAACGTCAAGAAGATAGACGACAAATCCGCCAAGGACCACTACCAGCTCGGACTCTGGTGCAAGGAAAACAAGCTCGCCGAGCAGTACGAAAAGCACATGCTTAGGGCCATCGAGCTGGACCCTAAGTTCGATGCGCCGCACAAGGAACTCGGATACGAGTTCTACCACGGCAAGTGGATGAGCTACGAGGATGCCTGCAAGGCGAAGGAGTGGGTTAAGTACGAGGGCAAATACTATCCCCAGGAGACCGCCAAAAGGCTCGAGCAGGGGCTCGTCAAGGTCGAGGGCAAGTGGATCTCGAAGGAAGCGCTCGAAAAGGAGCGCACTTCCCGCCTGAGCAAGATACGCAAGTACGAGAAGGCTGCTGCTGTCACGAAGATTGAGGACATAAAGGTACCGGAGGAGATAGAGAAGCTCCTCGAGATGGCCAAAGACCCCGACCCGGCAAAGCGGCTGGCCGCCTACGAGGCGCTCTACGCCAGGGACAAGCTCGCCAAGGACCTGCTGGCGAAAATACTCTTCCAGGAGCGCGCGAAGAGCAGGGACAAGGTCGTAGGATATTTCAAGAACAACAAAAGCTCGATTCGTGGCAAGCTCGGCAAGCTCATAATCGAGAGGCGCGCCAAGGCCATGAAGGTCATCTTCGACAAGACCATCTATCCGGATGCCAACCACGGCCGCAGCGGCCAGCCCAAGGTGGACGAGGTCGTGAACGCGCTGCGCGCCGTGTACGAATCGCCGTTCGACTACTACCTCGAAAAAAGCTCGACCGTCAAGGACCTCTGGGCCGGTCACAAGGCGACCCTGGAGCTTGTGAACAAGTACACCGACGCCAGGGTCAAGCCGGAAGATGACAGGAAAGAGATATCCGAAGAGGTCGGCGATATTCTCAGCATGTGGAAGGTTACGGCGCAAAGCTCGTGGTTCGAGGTGCTTGCCTATAACAAGACGGTCAAGACCACGCTGACCAAGGAAGAGCGTGCCTGCATCGACAAGACCAACTGGTACCGCATGATGCTCGGGCGCCGGCCCCTGAAAATCCACGAGGGGCTCGTCCAAGCGGCGCGCAAGCATTCGGAGTGCATGAAGAAGAACAATTTTTTCGCCCATGACTGCAAGATTCACGGCAGCCCGGCGGCCCGCTGTCGCAGGGAAGGCGCGCCGTTCAGGGGCGAGAACATCGCCAACGGCATGAAGATGGGCGTGGCCGCTTTCTGGGGCTGGTACAACTCCTCCGGCCACCACCGCAACATGCTTGCAGGTCACGGCCAAATAGGCGTCGGCAACTGCGACAGGCTCTGGACCATGGACTTGGGTTAACCCTCCCGCAACCAGGCTCAGGCTCTGTCCATAGGCTCAATACATCCCGGCGAATCCTGCGGCTTCTTTGCAAAATTGTGTTGACTTCCGGCGGGAAATCCTTATCTTGTGTAGCTCTCACGTGTATTATCCGGTGGCCTGGAAGCGGCGGTTGGAAATATGGCGGACTCGGAACAGAAGGAAAAGACGGGAAAAGGTACCGACTTCTTCGGTTTCTTCGACAACAGCATGTCCGAGTGGCAGAAGCAGTGGATGCAGATTTCCGGCGGGATGATGAATGCCTTCAAGGATATCTGGAATCCGACCGGCGGTCAGTCTTACGCACTGCAATTCAAGAAGATGTGGGAAGAAGCCAGCCACAGATGCATGTCCATGAACACCGATGTCTCCGGGACGTACAGGAAGGTAGTCGAGGCCGCAAAGCTGTATGCGCAGATGCTCAAGCCGCTTACTGCGCTGGAATTCAAGGAAGGCACGATAGCCGCTGACAGCTTGAAAGCCTTCGTGAACAACTGGATTGAAATCCAGAAATCTATCTTCTCGGGCCTGTTCGGGATAACGCTGCCCCCCGGTCTCGCTGCCGGCGGGGATTTCGCGGGTATCTTCGGGAAGATGCTCGAATCATACAAGGATTCCTTCGGCGGGCTGATGTCATTCTTCTCGGCGGACGCGAAGCCCGTGATGGATGATTTCCTGAAGCTCCTCGACACTTCGGCTTCCGTTCTCGGTGGCAACCTCGACGCGGGCGGGGTCAGGGCTTTCCACGACTCCTGGCACAAGGCCTACGAAGACATGTTCGGCAAGTTCCTCAAGGTGCCTTCCGTGGGGCCGGCGCGTCAGCTCGCGGAAAAGCTGAAGCAGGACGCGGACTCTTTCCTGAATTACGCAGGCGCACTGGCCGAATTCTATGTGAACATGTACGAGCCCGGGATTGACGCCCTGGAGGACATCGGCGCGAAAGGCGCCGACATCCTCGGTGGCGGTTCGCCCGAAGAGCTGAGGCAGTTCTACGGGTTCCTGATTGAAACGCTGGAGAAGCGGTTTTTTGAACTCTTCAAGTCGCCCGCGTTCGGCGAGACGCTCAAGACGGTATTAAATGCGTCGCTTGAGCACAGGAAAAGGCATTTCGACATGATGGAGGAGTTCCTGAAGGAAACACCCGTGGTAACGAGGACCGAAGCGGACGAGATACACGAGCAGGTGTACATGCTCAAGAAGAGGGTAAGGGAACTCGAAAAGAAGCTGCGCGATTCCGCAGGGGCTGAATAGCCCGGAGGATGGCCCGTGGAGAAGGCTGCGGAAAATCTGGTGGATTCGTATCTCGCGGAAATGGAAAAACTGCGCGAGAGGGTCGAGAAGGGGATGCACGTTCTTACCTCTCCCCTGGACACGGCCACCGGGATGTCCGAGAAAGAAACTGTTCTGGAGATTGACAAGCTCAAGCTTTATCACTACAAGCCTCTCGTGAAGGACCTATATTCCCCGCCGGTGCTTGGCATATACGCCCTCGTCAACAAGCAGTACATGCTGGACCTTCAGCCGGACAGGAGTATAGTCAGGCACCTGCTCGAAAGCGGGCTGGATGTGTATCTGGTTGACTGGGGCTACCCGTCGAGGGGCGACAGGTTCCTCACGCTCGAGGATTACATCGACGGGTATATTGACGATGTTGTGGATTTCGTGCGGGAGAAACACGGCGTTGACAAACTGACTATACTGTCCATCTGCCAGGGGGGCACGTTTTCTCTCATATACAGTGCTCTCTATCCTGAGAAGGTTAAGAACCTTGTCACGATGGTCGCGCCGCTTGACTTCGATACAGACACGGGACTTCTGAATGTCTGGTCCAGGTACTTCGACATAGACCAGCTCGTAGATACCTATGGCATTATCCCCGGCGACTTCATGAATATCGGATTCCTTCTGCTAAACCCCTTCCGGCTTATGTTCGACAAGTACATGACGTTCCTCGACCATGTCGACAACAAGGACTTCATTAGCAATTTTGTACGCATGGAGAAGTGGATATTCGACAGTCCCGACCAGGCGGGCGAGACATACCGCAGGTTTCTCAAGGAATTCTACCAGGAGAACCGCCTCGTGAAGGGCGAGTTCGTGCTCGGCGGCAGAAAGGTGGACCTCAAGAACGTCACCATGCCCATCCTCAACGTCTACGCTGAGTTCGACAATCTCGTGCCGCCCGCGAGTTCCGAGGGCATAACCGATGCCGTTGGCTCGAAGGACAAGCAGTCGCACTGCTTCAAGACCGGCCACATCGGCATGTTCGTCAGTTCGCGTTCGAGGAAGGAAATCTGCCCGACGATATCGAAGTGGATACAGGAGCGCTCTACGCCTCCCAGGGGAAAGAGTGCCGCCAAGGGCGGTTCCAAAGGACGCAAGTCAGGGAGCAGGAAATGAAGCTCAGGTACGATGACATAAAGGTCGGCGACAAGGGCAGCTTTTCCAAGACCATTTCGGAGAGCGACATCTACCTCTTCGCGGGCGTCACGGGTGACCTGAACCCCGTACACATAAACGAGGAGTATGCGAAGCAGTCGCTCTTCAAAACGAGGGTCGCGCACGGGTTCCTGTGCGCCAGCCTGATTTCGACCGTATTCGGGACCGAGCTGCCGGGACCCGGTACTATCTACCTGTCGCAGCAGATGGACTTCAAGGCGCCTGTGAAAATCGGCGACACCGTAACAGCGACGGTCGAGGTCATCGAAAAGAAAGACGACAAGAAGATATTGAAGTTCAAAACGACCGTCAGCAACCAGGAAGGAATCATAGTGATAGACGGCACAGCCGTCGTCATGAAATACGAGAAGTAACCGGCCGTAAGTTGTAGTTGTTTTGCAGGAAAGGGGAAGGAAGTGAATCCGGAAGATTATGGCAAGGAGATGTACGGCCTGATACAGAAGTCTATCGATAACACGATGAGCATGCTCTCGATGCTCCAGGAGCAGAACGAGAAGATGTTCGGTCTTGTTGCCGACCAGACGGTGGCCGCTCAGACGGAAGCCCGGAAGATGCTCGAGGACTGGGTCAGGAAAGGCAAGGAAGCGCAGGGCACATACCGGAAGATGCTCGAGGAGAACCTCAAGAAAGTCTTCCAGATGAAATCCAAGTAGGCCTCGGCGGAAGACCACCGAGCTCGACATGCTTCTTACGCGCCGGGTGCGTACTATGACCGCACCCGGCGCTTGTAATTTTATCTCTCGCGCCTTGCGGCATCTCGCTTGACACTGGAAATGACCGGTTGCTGCTGTAAAATGGCCTTTATGAAGACAGTCCTGGAATTTCTGAAGAAGATTCACAAAGACGCCGTGGAATGGTGTAGGGGGCGGATGTGGTACGTGCGCCTGCCGCTGCTTGTCTACTTCGCCTGGATTCTCGTAAATCATATCCTTGATGACCAGTACAGCAGTCTCTTCGGCGCGCTCAACCTCGGTATTCACGAACTCGGACACCCTCTATTTAGTTATTTCGGCGAGTTCATGCACGCAGCGGGCGGGACGATATTGCAGTGTGCCGCGCCGGTAATGTCGATGTTCATGTTCTATCGAATACGCGACTACTTCGCTATTTCGGTCTGTTTCGGATGGCTTTCCACCAACTTCTTCGGCGTCGCAACATACGTCGCCGATGCGCGTGCGCACGTGCTGCCGCTTATTACGCCCGGCGGCGGAGAGGCGAAGCACGACTGGACGTATCTCCTGGGAAGACTCGGCATGCTCGAGTCGGACCTGACCCTTGCTTTTTTGCTGCGGATAGCCGCGTTCATTTCAATGATGGTCTGCTTTACAGCCGGCGGCTATCTCCTCTGGCGCATGTACAAGCCGCCCCCCGAAGAAGCCCCACTCCTCGAATACAAAAGCAGGATGGAATAATTCTTTGCTTCATTTCAGCCTGCTGCTGCGATTCTGGAAGGGCAGGGAACAATCTGCGAAAAACGTGGAAATATAACTTGACATATTAGTTTAGGTACTATACTATATAGGTGAATGGAGACGAAACAGGCATTCGAGCAGATTCTGGAAGAGCTGGAGCAGGCTATGAGCAGGGTCTCGTCCATGCACGAGTCGCCCTGGGATTTCGGCACTGGGACTCCGCTTTACAGAACTGAGATACACACGGTTCAGGCTATTGGCGAGCATCCCGGCATAAACATCACCGAGCTGGCCGGACTTATGGGCGTGACCAAGGGCGCAGTTTCGCAGACGGTCGGAAAGCTCGTGGACAAGGGATTGGTTCGCAAGACTCACGCGGATGACAACGCCAAGGAGATACTGCTGCTCCTGACGGAGCGGGGAAATACGGGTTTTCGCAATCACCAGAATCTGCACATGGCAATGCTTGATATCGTCCGCGAACACTACGGCGACAAACTGGAGGAGAAACTGGAAATTTTTGCATCTGTAATGCACGATTTGAATGAGATTCTGACCATGTACGAGGAGAGAATCGAGAAGGAGTAGTTTTTTTGCGAACGTAGTTTAGCAGCTAAACTTTCACGGAGGTGAGCCATGAGTTCCACGCAGTCGATGAGTATTGAAGACGCCGGTGCGCGCGTTTGCTCCGTGCGACACGTCCGCCTCTTCGACAATTTCATAAGGCCGCTTGTTCACAATGTGAAGGCTATGTGCCGGCGCTACGTCGGGCCGGGAATGACAGTGCTGGATATCGGCTGCGGGCGGGGATTCGCCTCGCTGGGGCTTGCGCGGCTGGTAGGCAGGAACGGCCTTGTGATAGCGGCCGACCTACAGGCTGAAATGCTCGGGATGGTCGGGCGCAGGGCGCGCAAGGCAAGCTTATCAGCCAGGATACGAACGCATCTCTGCAGGCAGGAGGGCATCGGCCTGCGCGAGCGGGTGGATTTCGCCCTTGCTTTCTGGATGGTCCACGAGACACCTGATATTGGCACCTTCATGAGAGAAGTCTTCGGTCTGCTGAAGCCCGGGGCGCACTTCCTTGTCATGGAGCCGAAGATGCACGTCTCGCGTGACGAGTTTAGCGATACTCTTGCTCAGGCTTGCAAGGCGGGCTTCACCGTCATCCGGAAACCGTTTGTTCTCTGGAGCAGGGCTGTCGTGCTCGCGAAGTGATTATCGTATTTAGTCGCGCATAAAAACAGGCTTGCGTGTCGTCGGAATCGACGGCGGGATTGACTCGCACGGACGCGGGTGCTACATTATGCGGTGAATGTAGAGCATAAACGTCAACACAATATACGGGAGGAGGACCACGATGGACGAGTTCCTCAACATTCTTCGGGCGTACGCCGTGACTTTCGGCTGGGCACTTGTCGGCGCAGTCTCCATGGGAATTGCGCTGTTTCTAATGCTTAAGATATTTACCTGGAGCACGAAGGAAGTGGATGAGTGGCAGCTTATAAAGGAAAACAACTTGTCGATGGCGATAGTGCTGGCGGCGGTGATAATCGCCGCCGGGATAGTGGTTGCCTGCTGCATCCTGCCTTCTTAGGTGCCTGAATGCCCCGACCCAGACGCCGCAGGAAAGTCCGCTACCGGCCCCGTAAGTCGTTCCCGACCGGTGTCGTAGCCGTTGTCGTGGTGCTGCTGATAGCCGCGGTCGCCGGCTTCGCCGCGACAAGGGGCAAGTCGGGCGGCGAGAAGGGCTACAGGACGCGATACCGCACCGCCTACCGCAATGATGCGAAGAGCAGCGCGCGTGCCGCCGAGTCGGTGTCGCCGCCGGAATCAAGGGGAGCGCGTGCAGAGGCACGAACAGCGCCTCCAGCCAGAAAACCTGTGCCAGCGGTCAATCCCGACTACGAAAAAGGGCACGAGCTTTTCGCGGAAGGTCACAGGATATACCTCAAGAGCGGGAACTGCCCACCGGAGCAGGCCCAGCGGCACATAAAACAGGCGAGGGACCTGTTCGAGCAGGCCAGGGCGTATTTCGACAGGGCCCTGGAAGCGGAGCCCGACAACAAGTTTCTTGAACGGGACTATGTCAGCCTGAACCAGCTTCTCGAAGACTGCGTGCGACGCATCGAGCTTGGCTCGGAATGAGAATCGCCTTGATTCTCTGCAAATCCGTCCGCCGGGACAATTCACCGATGCACTGCGCGCGCCGGACGAGTAAGGCATCGTTTGAGCTTGACCGGGGACTCGACACAGAGTAACATCAACTCCCTGCCACGTCGGCGAGGGGAGGGCGCAATGGCTTCTACCATGCAGGTGCTTCAGGTCAAGACTTCATCGCACAACGAGTTCGTCGATATAACGGAGCTGGTCCAGGCTGCCGCAGACAAGGGTGGGATAGACGACGGCGCCTGCCTCGTCTACGTGCCACACACTACGGCGGGCGTGACGATAAACGAAAACGCCGACCCGTCGGTGCGAAGGGACGTCCTGATGATGCTCGACAAGATAGTCCCGGAGACCGCGGGCTACACGCACTCGGAGGGCAACTCGCCCGGGCACGTCAAGTCGAGCCTCGTCGGGTGCTCGGCATTCGTTCCCGTCAAAGGCGGGCGGCTGGCTCTGGGGACGTGGCAGGGCATCTACTTCTGCGAGTTCGACGGCCCGCGCTCGCGGCAGGTCTGGGTGACGCTACTTCGCTCGAAGTAACGGGCGATGCATCCGCTGACAGAAAAAAACTTCTCGCCGTAATCCGTTTCGCAAGTGCGATTAAGGACGAACGCCTGCATGATGCGCATTTGGGGCGCTTGACACGCTGGCTTCCGGACTGGTAAAATAGTCGTAGCGACGACGGCCTTCCAGTATAACTCATTAATTCACAAGAGGTTACGTAATGACAGCCGGCGGTTTCGTACACCTTCACGTTCACAGCGACTACAGCCTTCTCGACGGCGCCGCCCGGGTCGGCGACCTGGTCGAGTCGGCGAAGCGGTGCGGGATGCGCGCGCTGGCGCTTACGGACCACGGCAACATGTTCGGCGCGGCTGAGTTCTACCAGGCGGCGATGGCGGCGGGCATCAAGCCGATAGTGGGCTACGAGGCTTACGTCGCCCCCGAGTCGCGGCTGATAAAGAAGCAGGCGCCGGGCCGCGCGGTATACTACCACCTCACGCTCCTTGCCCGCAACGATACGGGCTACAAGAACCTGCTGAGGCTCGCAACATCCGCGTACCTGACCGGATTCTACTACAGACCGAGAATCGACAAGGATGTCCTGAAGGAGTGCGCGGAAGGGCTGGTGATACTCTCCGGCTGCCTGTCGAGCGAATTGAGCAGGAGGCTGCTCGCCGACGACTACGAGGGCGCAAAAAAAATCGCGCAGGAATACCGGGGGATTGCGGAGCCGGGGATGTACTTCCTCGAACTTCAGGACCACGGCCTCGAAGACCAGAAGAAGGTGCTGCGAGGCAAGGTCCGGCTGAGCGAGGAACTCGGGATACCGCTCGTGGCGACGAACGATATTCACTACATCAACAAGGATGACGCTTTCGCGCACGAAGTTCTGATGTGTATACAGACCGGCAAGAGAATCGAGGACCAGGACAGGATGCGCCTGAGCACGCAGGAATACTACTTCAAGACGCCTGAGGAGATGGGCGGGGCATTCAGCCAGTTCCCCGAGGCGCTTGCCAGGACCGCCGAAATTGCCGAGATGTGCAACGTCGAGCTTGCCTTCGACAGACGCCACCTGCCGAAGTACAGGGACCCGGATGGCAGGGACATGGTGACGATGTTCAGGGAGCTGTGCCACGAGGGTGCGAGGCAGCACTACCCCGACTTCGATACCAACGACGAGGTGAAGGAACGCCTCGAGCACGAGATGAAGGTCATAATGGAGATGGGTTTCGTCTCGTACTTTATGATTGTCTGGGACTTCATACGATACGCGCGCGAACAGGGCGTCGCCGTTGGGCCGGGCCGGGGTTCCGCCGCCGGGTCCATGGTTGCGTACTGCATGGGCATCACGGGAATCGAGCCGCTGCGCTACGGGCTGCTGTTCGAGCGGTTCCTGAACGCGGAACGAATCTCGATGCCCGACATCGACATTGACTTCGCCCCGGAAGGCCGCGAGAAGATTATCAGCTATGTCCGGGAGCGCTACGGCCGCGAGAATGTGGCGCAGATAATAACTTTCGGCACGATGGCCGCGCGCGGCGTCGTAAGGGATGTGGGAAGGGTGCTTAACCTCCCGCTCTCTGACATCGATGCGCTGGCGAAGAAAATCCCCGCCGGCATGAAGCTAAGGGAAGCGGTCGAGAAGGAGCCCGTGCTGAAATCCTCATACGAGACGGACGATACCTACCGCAACCTCTTCGACATAAGCTTCAAGCTCGAAGGGCTCAACCGGCACGCATCGACGCACGCCGCGGGTGTCGTCGTGAGCGACGCGCCGCTGGTGACTTACGTTCCC
This sequence comes from uncultured Planctomycetota bacterium, assembly GCA_964641955.1. Classification (GTDB taxonomy): domain Bacteria; phylum Planctomycetota; class SKW154; order SKW154; family DAOVDS01; genus CAZXNM01. The sequence goes on along the minus strand of CAZXNM010000001.1, from coordinate 233,566 downwards.
CTGTACGAATCGAACAGCGTCGTATCGACGCAGTTCAGCATGGGTGCGCTCGAAGCGCTTGGTCTTATGAAAATGGACTTTCTCGGGCTGATAACCCTCACCGTGCTCGAGGAGACACTGCGCAACATCAGGGAAACCGGTGAAGAGCTGCCCGACCTGGCTGGCCTGCCTCTTGACGACCGTAAGACATACAAACTCCTGGGCCGGGGCGAGGGCAGGGGCCTGTTCCAGCTCGAATCCTCCGGGATGCGCGAGCTTTTGAGCCGTCTCAAGCCTGACAGCTTCGACGACCTGATTGCGATACTCGCGCTCTACAGGCCGGGGCCGCTGGGCAAGGGCATGGTCGAGTCCTATATAATGAGAAAGCAGGGCAAGCAGGAGACCGAGCACCTCCATCCGCTTATCGCCCCCATCCTCAAGAACACGTACGGCGTGATACTATACCAGGAACAGGTCATGCAGATTGCGAACGTGCTCGCCGGCTTCACGCTGAACGAGGCCGATTCGCTGCGCAAGGCGATGGGCAAGAAGAAGCCGGAGATAATGGAGGAGTTCCGGGGGAAGTTCGTTTCGCAGTCGGTCGGGAGAAAGGTGGAAGAGAAATCCGCCCGCAACATATTCGAGCACATCGAGCAGTTCGCGGGATACGGCTTCAACAAGTCTCACTCCACCGCCTATGCCTTGATTGCCTACCAGACGGCCTATCTCAAGGCGAACTACCCCGTTCAATTCATGGCCGCGCTCATGACGAGCGAAGCCGGCAACAAGGACAAGCTGGCCGAGTATATCGCGGAGTGCGAGCGGATGGGCATTAAGATTCTGCCGCCTGACGTCAACAAAAGTCGCGAGAGGTTCACCGTCGAGGGTAAGTCGGTCAGGTTCGGACTGGCGGCCGTAAAGAACGTCGGCGCGAAGGCGGTCGAGTCCATCATGTCATCCAGGGAGGAGCAGCCTTACAGGTCGCTCTTCGACTTCTGCGAGCGGGTGGACCTGCGCGACTGCAACAAGCAAATGATAGACAGCCTCATCAAGTGCGGCGCATTCGACTCGTTCGGCGCGAAGCGCGCGCAGCTCGCCGGCGTGCTCGACGAGGCGATGGAAGCAGGCGCGCGCCTCCAGCGCGACAGAAAGATGGGCCAGAAGACATTCTTCGAGGCGTTTCTGGAAAGTTCCCCGAAGACGGCCCGGCAGTTGCCGGACGTGCCCGAGTGGCCGGAATCCCAGCTTCTCGCGCACGAAAAGGAAATGCTCGGCTTTTACCTCACGAGCCATCCTCTCGCGAAACACAAGGATGTGCTGCGCGGCTACTCGACCGCGACGACATCCACGCTCTCGCAGGTGCACGACAACCGCACGGTCACAATAGGCGGCCTTCTCAAGAAGGTGCAGGTCAGAATCAGCAAGAGGGGCAACAGGTTCATTTCCATAGAGTTCGAGGACCTCGACGGGAGCTGCGATGCGGTCGTGCTGCGAGACGTCGAGCGCCTCGAAAAGCTGCTCAAGCCGGATGCCGTGGTCTTTCTGCAGGGGAACGTGGACACCGCCCGCGACCAGACCTCCATCAGAATCAAGAATGTCATCCAGGTCTCGGAAGCGCCGAAAAGCCTGCCCACGCGGCTTATCATCAACGTGCCCGACGGCGCCGGCGGCGAGGAGGATCTCGAAAAGCTTAGAAGGATAATCGAGAAGCACCGGGGCGCTTCGAGGGTTCTAATGACGGTGCCGGCGGGCGACAGCCGCAAGGTCAGGGTCAGCCTTCCCCGGACGTTTTCAGTCGAGGTCGGAAAGAAGCTCATCACCAAAATCGAAGCGCTTTTCGGCCCCGAGCACGTGACCTACTCGGCGCTGGGGATGGGTGCCTGAGCACCCATCCATTGAAACGCGCACTTCTCAGTAAGACGGATTACTCGTCCTTTTTCTTTTGAGTCTTCTCTCGTCTGAGGCGCAGGATTCGCGCCATCTTCTCGCGGTACTGCGCAGCCCTGTCGGCATCATCGGCAAGACTGGATTCCGGGTGTTCCTTGACGACCCTGCGGAACAACTCGGCAACCCTCCTGTGGGCATATTCCATCTTCTCTTCCTTGCCGTCGTCGGCGGGCTTGTCCGGGAAAACCCATACATCCACTGCTCTTGCCGGTTTGTAGTCCATCAGTTTCGCATAGCACTTGGCGAGCGAGAACATCACCTTGTCCCTGCCGGTGTAATCGGGGTAGTCCTTTAGCAGCGAGGCGAACAGGTCGTAGGCGCGCCGCAGGTAGAACGTCTTTGCCACGTAGTCGCCGAGGCGCTCGTCGCCCTTCCCGTCGTACCTGACCTGGTTCAGGTTGTAGCCGAAATTGAAGCTGTGCTGCGCCCAGACGGGAAAGAACGCATCCCTGTTGTTGTACACGACTGCGGCTTGCTTGTAGCGCAGGTCGGCTTTCCGCGCCTTGTCGCTTTCGTTCTTTTCCATGCTCTCGAGGTTGCGAAGCTCCAGCAGGAGGCGGTACTGCTGGGCCACTTTGCGCGTATCGAGCCGGATGGAGTCATTCCTCGCCAGGCGGGTTCTCAGCATTACTTCACGCTCGCGGTATGTCAGTACGCCGAGGTAGTCTTCTTCCGATACTTCTTTCGCGGGCTCCCAGGCCGTCCTGCCTAGTTCCTTTGACCTGTTCGGGAAGTCAACCAGTATCTTAAGTGAAAGTTCGTTGTCCACGCCGCTTCGTATTCCCTCGGGAACCGGCGACTCGGCCGCCTGCCGCCTCGCCTGCGCGAAAAAGCCATGCCTGTCCGCGAGCGCAAGCTTGTCGAAATACTCGAACGCCTTTCCCTTGTCTTCCTTAGCAAGCGCGAGGAATTGCGTGTACCGGAGGAAGTCCCGGTTGTGCTTCCCGTCGGGCGATGCGAGCAGATCATCGATGTCGCGCGCGGAAAGCTGGGATTCGGCCAGCGACGTGAATATTTTCGTCATCTGCTCCCTGCAGTCCTGGTCCGGCAGGAGCGTCGCACGCTGGGACCAGCAGTAGGCGTACTTCAGGTCTTTCGCGGCAATGGCGAAATGCAGCATTTTCACAGCGAAGTCGTCGCATCCCGGGTGGCCCGGCCACTTCGATGGGAAAAGAGGCAGAAACTTTCGGGTGAGCCTGTCCCTGTCGCTCTGGCTTGTCGAGTGTTTCTGCATGCTGTATACGCTGCTGCGGCACAGGAACTGCAGGCGCCTGAAATACGGCCTGCGGAACAGGACTTCCCAGGTGCGGTAAGAACGCGTAACTTCCCGGCTGTCCTTTTCCTCCTCCTTAATGTAATCAGAGAAGTCGAAGACGGGCCTGCCGGTCATACAGGCCGAGCCTTTGAATTCCTTCTCGAACCAGTCGCCCGCCTTTGGGTCGCCGAGCATTGCCAGCGCGCAGCCGGCATCTTTCCTGTCCTCCTCGTTGAACTCGCGCGTCTTCGTCTCGAACACCTTTCTGAGCCTTTTCTTCGCGTCGGGGGCCGCGAGGGCGACGAGGAATATCACGTTCTGCCTGGCTTTGCCCGACTTGAGCCCGGGCAGGCTCTTCATCAGAAAGTCGAGGTTCTTGCCGGCCTCATTTTCGCTCCAGTCGAGCAGCGTGGCATAAGCGAGGAAGTGCATCCAGGAAACCGCAGTGACCATTCGCTCGCGGACGATGGAGTCTCTTTCCGGGAGAGAGCCCAGCTCGTAGAGCCACCTGTCGGGGCAGTCCCAAGGCGCGTATTTCTCTATTCTCCTGAGTATCTCCTTCTGCCTCGGGCTGAGCTTAATTCCGGCGTCCTTGCCGGCCTGCGAGGGCGGCTTTTCCCCCGGATCCTGGCAGAGCGCAGCTGGCGCAAGGCTTAACAGAAGAGAAACGGAAAGAGCAGCGGCAAAGAGGGGCTTTGCCGGCAATGAAAAGAGACGGGTACGTACCATGACGTGTCCTCCTTCAAACACGGGGTGGGGGTGATTACTTCGCGGCGCATCGATGTCATCGGATGTCTGGGGCGCAACTTTATCACTTAGGCAAATTTTATGGAAATTTTACGCAAGATTTGCGGGTATAATTATCGGTGCCGGTGGGTTTTTACCTTCACAGGAGCGCCTGCGGGGAAAATCTGCCGCATGTGCGCAATAAAATCCCGGTTTTGCATTGACTCGTCAAAAAGGCAGGAATACAATACTGTCATGCGGGTCAGCTTGAACGAGGGGTGAAGATTATGGTCAAGAAAGTGGAAATAGCCAAGAAGCTGGGGCTTCACGTCGCCACGGTTTCGCGAATTCTCAACGAAGTACCTGAATACAGAGCTTCAAAGGAAACCATCAAGAAGGTCTTCGATACCGCCCGCGAGATGGGCTACGACTTCGAGAGGCAGAAGCGCTTCTACAAGCGCAGACACCGCCGTTTCACCACGGACGAGCGCGTCAAGCTGCACGCGAAGATATCCGAAGGCGAAATCCTGACGCACGAGGCCCGCATGGTCAACATGGGCGAGGGCGGTCTGCTTCTCGCCGATTTCCACCCGAAAATCGTGACGCTGCCGCTTCGCGAGGGCGACCTGACACTCGAGGTGGCATCGGGCGAACTCAAGGGCGTCAGGGCAAGCTGCCACGTCGTGAGGGTGGGCAAGCACAACAGCTCGTTCGGCATCTGCGTGCAGGTCAGGGGACTGACCAAGAAGGACATCGAACGCATCGACAACTACGTTGCCGAGAACGACCCCGAGTAACTCCTGATTAGCAGAACGGAACGGGACAAGCGCTCACGATTCCCGCGCTTCGCATTGTTCATATCAGCGCTTTCTCTTGCCCCCGCAGGCAGTACCTGATAATATTGCGCCCGCACGGCGGGAATTCCGCAGGCGGGACTGGTTTATGAGCGAGAAAACGAAGATTATCATCGAATTCATCCTGGCGACGGCGGCGCTTTTTCTTATCATTGTGCTGGTGCGCTACGCCGGGCTGCGCTTCCAGAACTGGGAATTGTCGGCGTTCATTGCGATTCCGGTCGTCGCCGCCTTACTGCTCAACCTGCCCGTTTCGGAACTCGGGGTAGTATTCAGCCGCCCGCTGGCCAGCCTGAAGCTTTTCGGCCTGGCCTGCCTGATATTCCTTCCCGCCTTTATCGTTGGATACTGCCTTCTTGGGCACTTTTACTGGAAGGTACAGATTGTCCTCAGCTTCCCGCCTGGTCTGGCGAATGAGGCGGCGTTCCACTTTCTCTATCTGGCGCTGCCCGAGGAGTTTCTTTTCAGGGGCTATCTGCAGAAGAGACTCAGGCGTGTACTCCCTCGCGTCTACAGGTTCATAGGGTTCGAGCTGCCCCTTGCAGGCATTATATGCGCAGCCATCTTCGCGGCCGCGCACGTCGTCTACGAGGCCAGCCTGTTCCGAATCCTCGTCTTCTTCCCGGCGCTCGTGTTCGCCTGGCTGAGATACAAGACGGACTCGCTCCTCGCGCCCGTCCTGTTCCACGGGACGTGCAACATCACCGAATACGTCACGAGGTCGATGTTCCGTATGATGGCGTGAATCTGACGGTCCGTTACGGCTGACAGTGCCTGCAGGGCGGTGCGCCGCGGTTGTGGTTCATGGCTTCGAGGCGATTGTCGAACCGCTTTTTCTCGTTTTTAGATTTCGCAAGTTTCCTGCAGTCCGGCCTGTGCGTAAGCGAGAACTTCGGGCCTGTCTCGACGATGTAATGCGTCTCTTTTTCCGGACTGCGGTTCCACAGGCCGCGTCGTGACCGCTGCGCTTCTTTCTGGGCCGCTATTATCTCATCGGCGTGCCGCGTGTTCGACTCGTAGGGGAAGGCGTATGCGAGACCGAGTCTTGCCAGCTCCGCGTTGACGAGCACCTCGCCACCATTCTGTTGAAGATAAACGTAGGCGAGCGTCCGCTTGTAGCTGTCCAGCGGCTCTTCCGCGGGAACGAGGCGGATGGTTGCTCCTTCGAGCAGCTTCTTCGTGCGCGTCCGCGACTGGTCGGCGTAGTGCATGTAATACTTCGCGTCCGGCGCATCGATTCCGGCGAGGCGTATCTTGGCTCCATTTTCGAGCGCGAGCGAATCGCCGTCGTAGACTCTCGCCACGACGTACGTTCCGGCGGCGAGCGGTTTGTCCGATGGCGGCGGCTCGCGGCGGGTAGTCTCCCGGGCGAAATACCCGAGCAGGGCGAGAATTATCGCCACTATGAGAAAGAGCGTACTCTTTTTCCTGCCGAGTCTTTGCGCCATGTCCTGTCCTACAGCATCGAGTACGGGTCAACGTCCGCGGTCACCCTGACCTTGGTGGATGAGCGAAGCTGCTCCTCGCACCCTCGGGCGGTTTCGTGAATCGCGGCGGCGGTCGGTGCTTTCACGAGAACGTGCCAGCGGTAGTAGCCGCGCAGCTTGGCAATCGGCGTTGGCGCGGGCCCGAGTATCTGTATCGAGTCGTCCGCCGCGCCGTGCAGCGCCTTCGCAATATCGCTGATTTTCTCGTAAGCGCCGCGCTCGTTCCGCGCCTGGGCAGTTATCTGCAGCAGGCGGCCGAAAGGCGGGTAGTGCAAGGACTTGCGGAACGAGAGTTCCTTGGAGGCGAATCCTTCGTAATCGAGCGACGCAGCGGCGGTTATGCAGAAATCGTCGGGCCGGCTCGTCTGTATGACTACCCGACCGCGGCGCTCGCCTCTCCCGGCACGGCCCGCAACCTGCACGAGGAGCTGGAAAGTCCTCTCCCGCGCTCGGTAGTCCGGGAAGTTCAGGAGCACGTCCGCGTTGAGTACGCCCACCACCGTCACCTCGGGGAAATCGAGCCCCTTGGCGAGCATCTGCGTTCCTATGAGTATGTCTATCTCACGGCGCTTGAAACGGTGCAGCACCTTGAAGTAAGCGTCCCGTCCCCGCATCGTGTCGGAGTCCATCCGCACCGTGCGCGCTTCCGGGAAGAGTGCGGCCAGCACTTCCTCGATTCGCTCGGTGCCGGCGCCGACCTGCCTGAGAGCGGGGCTCAGACACGTGGGGCAAACTCGCGGGACGGGCTGGTACTCGCCGCAGTAGTGGCAGAGGGCGCGGCGCGTCTTCTTGTGGTGGGTGAGTGTGATGTCGCAGTTTGTGCATCTCACGGCCGACTTGCACCGGGGGCAGAGGAAATAATTGGCGTAGCCGCGGAGGTTCAGGAAAAGCAGTACCTGCTCCTTCGCGGCGAGTGCGTTCATGGCGAGGTGCTCGAGGTGGCGAGAGATGAGGACGGATTTCTTCCTGTCGAACGACTCCTGTACCATGTCCACGATATCAATTTCCGGCGGTTTTGCGGCTGTGACGCGCTCGGGCATTTCGACCAGCTCGTACTTGCCGCCGCGCGCGTTCCGGAAGGTCACAAGGTCCGGCGTCGCCGAGCCCAGCAAGACCGGTATCCTCAGCTCGCGCGCCCTGATTATCGCGACGTCGCGCGCGTGGTAGCGAGGCGTCGTCTCCTGCTTGAACGTGGTCTCGTGCTCCTCGTCGATAACAATCAACCCCAAATCCGGCAGCGGCGCGAATACGGCACTGCGCGGGCCTATAACGACCTGGACGAGGCCGCGCCGGGCCTTGGTCCAGTACCAGTGGCGCTCGGAGCTTCCCTGGTAGGAATGAAGCAGAGCGACCCGGGGGAAGTGCCGCACGAACCGCCCGACCGTCTGCGGCGTGAGCGCGACCTCCGGCACGAGAACGATTGCCTGTCGCCCGCGCCTGACGACCTCGTGGATTGCCTGGATGTAGACCTCGGTCTTGCCGCTGCCGGAGACGCCGTGCAGAAGGATTACACCGAAGCTGCCCGCTTCGAGCCGCGCCCGGACCCTTGCCAGCGCCTGTTTCTGCGGCTGCGAATATTCCTCGATAGGCCTGTCCTCCCAGGCCGGCGTCTTCTCGTAGGGAATGTCGCCGAGGGGGAGTTCGCTCTTGAATATGCGCACGAGGCCTTTCTTCTCCAGCGTCTTCACCGGCGAGTCCGAGACTCCGGCCAGCCTCTTGAGGCGCGAGACCGTGAGCGGGACTGGCTTGCCCGCTTCGGCTGCAAGAATATCCAGAACCTTTGCCTGCTTCGGGTACTTTTGACGGAGCTTCTCAGCTTCGCGCGAGATTGCCGGGGCGCCGGGTGCGGGTTCGATGCATTTCAGCAGCGGAACGCGGGTGCGCCTCACGGCGGCGGGCAGGACGGCCTCGAGCACCTCGCCGAGGGAGCAGAGGTAGTACTGCGAAATCCAGCGCGCAAGCTCCATGAGCCGGGCATCTATCAGCGGCTCGTCGTCGAGCGCCCTGTCAATGGGCTTGACTTTCGAGAGAGCGACCTTGGGCTTCTCGACGAAACCGGTCACGTAGCCGGTCGTGCGCGAGTGACCGAACGGCACGAGGACGCGCATGCCCACGGCGACCTTTCCGCGCAGTTCGACCGGCACGGCGTAGTGGAACGGTCTGTCCACGGGCCGGTTGACTACGACTTCGGCGTATTTGGCTTTATCGTTCGCAGCCAGGATTTTCCCTCCGATTGAGGGGGAAGGCGTCTATCGCTCAATCTTCGCTATGCGCGCGAGCGCCACCATATAGGCCAGTGCCAACGGCATGAGCCAGAACAGGAAAAGGCCGAAAACCTCGGCGTCGGACGCCGAGTCGTGCCACAGCCCTCCTTCGAGGACGGGGTCGTACAGGTAAGTCTTCCATGTGACGTGCCATTCGTATCCGGCCTTTTCCCACAGGAAGCTCGTTCCGAAAGCGACGCCCCATGCAATAAGCGTGACAAGCCACCTGATGCGCAGCGCAATTGTAAGCAGCAGCGACCCGATGACCGCGATGAAATTGTGAAGAAATATCGAGGGTATCGCAGTTGTATCCAGGGCAAATCCTCCCTTCATTCCATGAAATCTAATTCTATGCGCCGGCCTCGCGTCTGGCAAGAGTGTTGCTAAATAGTTTGCGAGTAGATGCGGGTGCAGGTATACTATGCCCGGCACCAGGGGGACAGTCCATGAAAGCGGTCATTCTTGCCGAGGGTAAGCTCGGGGTCTTCACATCGAAAACCGCGGCCTGCGTCATCCGCTACCGCACGGGCGAGGTGGCGGCGGTCATCGACTCGACGAAAGCGGGCAGCGACGTCGGCGAGCATCTCGGCATCGGAACGGGCATTCCGATCGTTGCATCGGTGGCGGACACTTTCGCTTTCAAGCCCGACACGCTCATAATCGGGATAGCCCCGCCCGGCGGCGGGCTGCCGGACGAATTCAGGAAACACATCCTCGATGCAATACGGGCGGGCATGGAAGTGCTCAGCGGGCTGCACGTATTTCTCGGGGACGACCCCGAACTGGGCCCGGAAGCTGAAAAAGCTGGCGTCAGGCTCGTAGACCTTCGCAGGGTGCCCGACGATATGCCCATAGGCCAGAACCTCGCCAAAGACACGAAATGCCTTCGCGTTCTGACTGTGGGGACCGACTGCAACGTCGGAAAGATGGTCGCGGCGTGGGAGATTGCGGCCGGGCTGAGGGCGAAGGGCAGGGATGCCAAATTCGTCGCCACGGGCCAGACCGGGATGATACTCTCCGGCGACGGCATGGCCGTGGACAGGGTCATAAGCGACTTCGTGAGCGGCGCCGCGGAAAAGCTCGTCCTCGACAGCGCCGAACGCGAGGTGCTGGTAATTGAGGGGCAGGGGGCGCTGCAGCACCCCAGCTATTCCGGCGTCACGCTCAGCCTGCTGCATGGAATCGCGCCGCAGGCGGTCGTGCTCGTCCATCACGCCGCGCGCGACAAGATTAACCGCCACGAGATACCCATCTGGCCGCTCGCGCGACAGGTCAAGCTATACGAAAAGCTTGCGGCGCTGATAAATCCGTCAAAGGTAGCGGGTATTGTTCTGAACTGCGCCGACATGACCGAGGAGGAAGCACAAAGGGCGGTGGAAAAAGCGGAAGAAGAGACGGGCCTGCCGGTCACGGATGTAATCCGGTTCGGGGCTGATAAGATTGTGACGGCGCTGGAGGAAATGTTGTGAAGCTGACCTGGGAGCCCATCCGGCTGAAGCTGAAACACACTTTCACGATTTCGCGCTCTTCGATGGACGTGGCCGAAAACGTGATTGTGCGCCTTGAGCATGACGGAATTACGGGAATCGGCGAGGTTCCACCGAGCAGGTACTACGGGCAGGATCAGAAAACCGCCATGGCCGCGCTGGAGAAAATCAAGAACGAACTCGGCGGCGACCCTTTTCTTATCGAGGATATAATTGACGACCTGAGCACGAAATTCGCAGGCGACCTAGCCGCGGTTGCAGCCGTGGACATGGCGCTGCACGACTGGCTCGGCAGGAAGCTCGGACAGCCGCTCTGGAGGATTCTCGGGCTGAATCCGCAGGCAACGCCGGTGACCTCCTACACCATTGGCATCGACACTACCGAGAAGATGCTGGAGAAAGTGCGGGAGGCGCCGGAATATCCGATCCTGAAAGTCAAGGTGGGCACGGACCGGGATGACGAGATTCTCGGCGCCATACGCGGGGAAACTGACAGGAAGATTCGCGTCGATGCGAACGCGGCGTGGCAGCCGGCCGAGGCGGTGGAGAAGATCCAAGCGCTGGCCCGGTACGACATCGAATTCGTAGAGCAGCCTGTCCCCGCGGGAAGTCCCGAGTCGCTGCGCAGGGTAAGGGAGGCTGTCGATATCCCGATAATATCCGACGAGAGTTCGGTCGTGCCCGAGGATGTGCCTGGCCTGTTCGGGTGCGTTGACGGCATAAACATCAAGCTATCGAAATGCGGCGGAATCAGGCAGGCCCTGAAGATGATTCACACGGCTAAAAGCGCCGGCCTGAAGGTCATGCTCGGCTGCATGATTGAGTCTTCGGTCGCCATAACGGCCGCTGCCCAACTCTCGCCACTCGTGGACTACACAGACCTCGACGGCAACCTGCTGGTCTCGAACGACCTTGCCAGGGGAGTCACGGTTGACAAAGGCAGGCTCGTTCTGCCCGAGGGGCCGGGCCTCGGGGTCGAAATGGCCTGAAACGCGTGTCATGCCCTGTAATGGTTTGGTAAAAATCCCCACTCTGTCGGAATAATCGCGTTCCGCAGGTTTATAAAAAGACAGATTCGGCAGGTCAATCCAGCCAAATATGCTCTGAAAGGGGACAAGGATGAGGAAGCTGACAGTCGCGCTCTTGGTGGTGCTGCTGGCCGCCGGGGTTGTCTTCGCGCAGGACCTGGACGGCATTAAGAAGAAGATACGCAACGCAGCCGAAACCGGCGACTGGACCTCCTTTACTTCCGCCATCAAGGAACTCGGGTCCGTCAACAACGAGGATGCGGCTAAAGAAACCCTCAAAATGGCCTTCCTTCTCGACAAATACAAGGTTTCCGACAGTGTCAAGGCCGACTCGTTCGACGCGGCAAAAAGCGCTCTGAAGCAGATGACCGACGCGCAGGCGATTGCGTACCTGCGCCTCCAGCTTATCAAGAACAGGAACTGGGAAGTACGCCGGCTTATAACGGAAGTCCTCGGCGAGAGCGGCGGGGAGCAGAATCGCCAGGCGTTGTGTGAGCTGCTTAAGAACGAAAAGCAACCGGAAGTCATCCGCGAAGCGGTCAAGTGGCTCGTGAGCATTGGCGGAATCGATTCGGTCGATTCGCTCGTCGAAGTGCTTGCGAAACTTGAAAAGGAAAAGGGGCTTGCGTGGGTCGATGTACGCAGGGCGCTCACTGCATTGACCGGGGCGGACCATAATTCGGCGCAGAAGTGGGCCGAATACTGGAGATGCCGCAAGGAGGAACTCAAGAACGACCCGAAATCGCCCGACACGGCCGCGCCACCGGCCGACGGCGTGAGAACGGGGCTCGACGAGGAGTTGAAGAAGGCGCCCAAGTTCTTCGGGAAAGAAATCCTTTCCAAGAGGTTCTGCTTTATTATTGACGTCTCCGGTTCCATGGCAGCGAAGGACAAGTACTCGGGCGGGGGGGGCGAGGCCGGAGGCAAGGGCCAGCCCGTCGAGGCGGAAAGAATCAAGATGGTACAGGACCAGCTCGTCAAGCTTATCGCCGCTCTGGACCCGAAGACCAAGTTTAACATTATCGCCTACTCCGCGGGCATAAATCCCTGGCAGAAGCAGAAACTCGTAAAGGCGACCAGCAAGGCCAAACAGGCCGCAATAGACTTCGTGAGGAAGTTCCGGCCGATAGGAACCACCCATACGGATAAAGCTCTCGAAGAAGCCTTCGCCAACAAGGAGGCGGATACCATCGTCCTGCTCAGCGACGGCGCGCCGACTCACAAGGGAGACTACTCGGACACCACGACCATCATAGGCAGCATCTTCGATTTCGTACGCAACGCCAACAGGTCGCGCAAGGCCAGGATTGACACGTTCGGCTTCGATTCGGTTAGCACTCTGCCCGCAGGCCAGCAGTGCATCGACTTCCTGAAGCGCCTGGCGAGCGAAAACGGCGGCACGTTCACCAGCATCAAGTAACTTTCCATTTCGAGTGCAACAGGGGCCGCATGCTTCCGGCGTGCGGCCCCTGTTGTCGTCGGGCGCGGCACGGCGCGGTGCCGCGCGCGAACTTCGCGGGAGATGCTGCTTGACTCATCCTGCGGGCACTGGTAGCATCCTCAAGTCGGAGCCCGGATTATTCTGAGTGGGACCATGATAAAAGTCTCCAGCGAACGCGACCAGGTGAACATAGCCAAGGTCTACAAAGCCGGGCAGTCTCACATATTGAGATTCTGGGACGAGCTGGACTACGAATCACGCAAAAAGCTGCTGGCGCAGATAGACGGGGTGGACTTCCAGCTTCTGACGCGGCTTGTAAAAGGATTGAAGTCGGACGTGCAGAAGCCCAGGGGCGAGCTTGCGGGAGCGGACTGCATCCGGCTTCCCCGGACGCCGCAGGAGCACGACAGGTGCGAGGCGGCGGTTAAGGCGGGCGAGGAGGCTATCCGCGCCGGCAGGGTGGCCCTTTTCACCGTCGCGGGGGGGCAGGCCAGCAGGCTCGGTTTCGACAGGCCCAAGGGTGAGTTCGGGATAGGGCCCATCACGAAAAAGAGTCTCTTCCAGCTCTTTGCCGAGAAGATAAAAGCTCTCAGGAACCGCTACGGCGTGCAGCTTTCCTGGTATATCATGACCTCCGAGGCCACCGACGAGCCTACAAGGCAGTTCTTCGAGGAGCACAACTACTTCGGCATGCCGAGGGCTTCCACGACTTTCTTAAAGCAGAGGATGCTGCCGGCGGTTGACAGACGAGGCAAGATACTCCTTACGGAGAAGGACGAGCTCTTCATGAGCCCCAACGGGCACGGCGGTTCTCTTATTGCGCTTCACGAGGGCGGTGCGCTCAGGCAGATGCAGGAGCAGGGGAACGACCTTCTGTTCTATTTCCAGGTGGACAACCCGCTCGTGAACATCGCCGACCCGGCATTTATCGGCCTGCACGTGCTCGAAGAGGCCGACGTGTCCTGTAAGGCGGTAAGAAAGACGGGTCCACAGGAGAAAGTCGGTGTGTTCGCGAAAGTCGAGGACAGGATGGTTATCGTCGAGTACAGCGAGCTGTCGGAAGAAGAAAAGGAGCTGCGCGACGACGGCGGGGAACTCGTCTACGGCATGGGCAACATAGCAATACACGTATTTTCCACCGCGTTTCTCAAGGATGTCCTTTCGAGCGAACAGTCGCTCCCGTACCATTACTCCTTCAGGAAGGCGCAGTACATTGACAAGAACGGGCGCCGCGTGACGCCGAGAAAGCCCAACTGCTACAAGTTCGAAACTTTCGTTTTCGACGCGCTCGACTTCGCCGGGAAAACGGTCGTGATGGAGACCCGGCGCGAGGATGAGTTTGCGCCCGTTAAGACCAGCACTGGCGCGGACACGCCGGAGAATGCAATAAGGCTCCTGACCAACATGTGGGGCCGGTGGCTGGCGGCGAGCGGAGTGGAGGTCCCGTTCGACAAGGAGGGGAACGTCCAGGGTGTGATAGAAATCTCCCCCTTGTACGCGCTCGACCAGCAGGAGCTTGCGCAAAACGTCAAGGCGGGCACCAGGTTCTCCGGGCAGCTCTGCCTCGAACCTTAGCCTAAGAGCACAGTCCCACTATCAGCGACTCGAGCACCGCGGATGCCTCGCCGGTCGAGGTCTTCACAGACCTGTCTGCAAGCAGTAGCTCGTGCAGGCATCTGCGGCATTCGGATTGCGGCCAGAGCTTCTTCAGGTTATCGAAAAACTGCTGGGCGAACCTCGGGTGAAGCTTCAGCTCGGAAGTTACTTCCTCCTGCGATTTACTTTCCGAAAGCAGGCGGTTCGCGGACCAGAACCGTGTGATGGACCAGTTGAGCATGTGGAGCAGGTAAGTCACGATCCCTGAGCCTTCGGTCGTTACTGTGCCGGCTCTTTCGTCGTATATTCCCTGTGACAGAATGTCGTCGAGAAGCCGCAGCGCGTCGGCCTTGCGCTTGGCCTCGATTTGCTCGGTCAGCTTGAACACCGTCTGCGCCCGGCCCCTGGTGATGACGCTTTCTATCTGTTCGCGCGCTATTGTCTTCGATTCCGGGTCGAGCGAGGCAATTTTTGCCAGCTCCGAATCCAGGAGTCCCGGGTCCATGCCCGAAATCTCCACCATGAAGCGGGCATCGCTTTCGGCGAGGTGCTTGCCGTATCGGCTGCGGGCGCGGCTGACGAGCCACCGGGGAACCTGGTACTCGCGCATCCTCTGGACGCGCACTTCTTTCCCGTTAGCCTTGAGCGCCCTGGCGAGCTTGGAGCGGCCATCGAGCGATGCGAAGTCGAGTATAAGGGTGGAAAAATCCGTAGGATTCTCAAGGCACGAAATCAGGGCCTTCTCCGCATCGGGGAGCAGGAGGTCGGCGTTGCGGACAACTACGACCCTGTGCGAGTGCAGGAAGGGATATGTCCTGAATTCATCGAGAATCGCGGCCAGCGGCGTTTCCCTCGCATCGAACTCGGCCACTTCCGCGCCGGGCCTGGACGCGCCTTCGACGGCGGTTTTGACTTCCTCGTTCTTGAGGTATTCATCGTCGCCGACGACCGCCACGACCGATGTCTTTTCAGTCTTGCTCATGCCGCTCCAGATTCTATGGGCGCAGCCGCTTGCTGTCAAGGAGCCTCGCGCGCAAGAACTCGCTTGTCTTGTTAGCCACAGTGCTTAAAATGAGATGGATTGCGCTATCGGGACTTGAACGAATAGAGGTTCCAGGGTGTATTACAGGCTCGGAAGGCTGATGCTTTATACTTATCTCAGGCTCAGGAACGGCCTGAGATTTTCCGGCCTCGAGAATGTACCCGCCGGACCGGTGGTCCTTGCCTGCAACCACGCCAGCTACATGGACCCGGTCCTTGTGTCGCTGGCTTTCCCCGAGCCCGGGCGGCGGGTGAGGTGGATGGCTTGGGATGTGCTGTTCAGGGTGCCTGTCCTCAGTTTCCTGATTCGCAGGCTGGGTGCGTTCCCGGTGGTGCCGGATGGGGCGGACAGGTCCGCGTTCGTCAGGGCGGTGGAGATACTCCGGGAGGGGGGCATCGTGGGCATCTATCCCGAGGCTGGTCGGACTCCCGATGGCGCGTTTCAGACCGCAAAGCCGGGGTTTGTGACCCTTGCCTCGCGCGCACGTGCCGCCGTTGTTCCCGTCGTTATCAAAGGTTCGTTTAAGGCGTGGCCGATGCACCGTCTGCTGCCCGGCCCCGGCAGAATCAGCGTCCGTTTCCTGCCCCCGATATACGACGGACTGACCCCGCTGGACAGGACGGCCCGGCGCGCGCTGTGCACGAAACTTGAGTCAATTCAGAAAAAGTGGCTCCGGTAGCAATATTTACTCGCCAGATGGTTCTTTCGGTGCTTCCTGAGGCTTTTCTTCCTCTTTATGCGGAGGAGGTTCCGGGGTCGGAGGGCCGAAAACTGCGAGAACTTCGGCTGATTGCGAGGCTTCGTGCAGCTCCCGCTTGAAGGCATCGGCAACGCCGGACAGTTCCCTTGCCGCTTCATAAAAGGACACTGCCTCGCCGTAATCCTCGCGAATCTCCGCCAGTACGCCGAGATTGTAGTTGACGGCTGGGCTGTCGGGGTTTGTATCGAATGCTCTCGACCAGAAGTGTTCGGCAGCCTCCCAGTCCGGCTGCGCGCCCGCGAGCGCGTGGTGGATGCCTTTCCTGACGAGCGGCAAGCCGTCCGAGCGCAAGTAACGCGGCGACAGGTTGAAATGAACATCGATATAAGCTACGGTCCGCATACTCGCTCGCCCGAGAAGCTGGCGGAAGATGTCACTTTCGGAAGGCAGAACATCCGAGAACGACCGGTGGAACGAGTGTCCCTGAACCGTCTTGCCGAGGATGGGCTTCTCGCCCGCGTGCCCGAGGGCGAGGGCAGTCAGCATCTGGGCTCTAACGGACCAGTAGCTGGAACCGGAACCGAACGAGGTGCCGAACATGCTGTGGCGCCGGTAAGTGCCGATGCCGACCGAGTAACCCACTTGGCTGTCTATGCGCGTCGTCATGTCGGAATGCAGCACCTCGACGAACAGCAGCAGCTCGACGCCCAGTTCCGCAGACTGTTCCGAGACCGTCTGTGCGAGAGGTATCAGCTCGCCTGATTTCCCTCTTTCGAAATCTCCGGCTGTAAGCTCGCGACTCTTAACGAGGGTATAGTACGCGCTTTTCTCGAGCATTCCGGTGATTATCGCCGCGAGGTCGCGCGTGAGCTGGGCTTCGCGCCCGTGCTTGCCTTCCAGAACCGCGATGACCGCAATCGACCGCCTGCCTTCCACGGGCCATTTCGGTGCCTGCAGGGCGCGCACGAAGACGGTGTTACCGGAGCAGCCGAGTCCGGAGACGGCTGCAAGCACGAGCAGGATGATAAGTTTTTTCACGACGCACCTCGCTTGTCTCTCGGCGGTCGCGTCTTTGCGTGAAACCGCCGGAACCCACCTCGGTGAATTTAGAGCATCCCCCGGGCGGGTGTCAAGACTAAAGACGTGAGCGGGCAGGCGATATTCAGCGTCGTTTTCATTTGCGGGGTTCGGTTTCTTTCTACCGGTTTGAGAAAGACTGCCGTTCGGTCGTATGCTCCTTATTTCCCTCTACGATTTATATTTGGATTTTTTGGGCGCTCCGTTTCCGAACGGCAGTCTTTGCTGTCTTTTTCCCGGCGGCGCTGCTCGTGCAGTTCCCATTCCATCCTGCGCCTGAGCTGCTCCAGCCTGTCTTTCTCCCTGTCAGCTTCTTTCCTGTCTTCTTCGATTTTTTTCCTGTCTCGCTTGAGTTCTTCCCTGAGCTTGTGGATGTCGGTTTTCATGCGGTCGAGTTCCGTGCGGTCCCATGCGAGCTGGCGGGCAAGCGAGGACTGGTTCAGAGCGGTTCGTTCGAGAGTGCTCTCCCACTGCCGGAGCCTGCAGCTTTCCGTGTAGAGTTCGCTTTTCAGCGATTCAAGCCTTGCTTTTTCCTTTGCCTGCTCTCTCGCATCATCTTCGAGCCTGTCTCTTTCGCGGTCGAGGTCCTCGCGTTCGCGCTCCAGCTTCTCCATCTGCCTCTTCACGGCCACGGCATCCGGCTTGAGCCACTGGCCGTCGTGTTTGACCATTCCCTTGAGGCGCATTTCCCTGTCGTACTCGGCCTGCTCGATTTTCTCCACTTCCTCTTTCTTCAGCCACTGGCCACGGAACTTGCGGTAGCCGAGCATCTCCCTTGCCGCGGCGTGGTCCGGTTCGAGGCTGACGACCTTCCAAAGGTAGGAATCGACCACGGAGCCGCCGTAGCCGTTCCGCTGGCACCAGAGTGCCATGTCGAACACGTCTTCGGCCTTCTTCATGTTCAGGCCGGCGGACTTCTTTTCGAGGACGAGCCGGCTTATCTTCTCCGCAATCTGCGCGGATTCCTTTTCGAGCCTGTTCTGCGTGCACCATTCCTTCAGTTTTCCGAGTGCTTCGACATCGCCGGCATCCGTCGCGGCCAGCTTCTTCTTGAATTCTTGGCGGGGGGTGTCGCACTTGACCACGTGGTCAATCTGGTTTTTCGGGACTGCCATGTCGCCGCAGTCGAGCTTGATGCGGATTTTCTGGCCTTCTTCGACGACTTCTCCCTCGATGCGGGAGCCGTCCTTGAAGACGACTATATCGGCGAGTGCGGTTGCCGGGAACGCGAGAAGTATTGAAGTCAGCAGAAGTTTGAGCATTTTCATCTCTTGTTCCTTCCCTGTATCCGATTCAAGAGCCTGTCTTCCTGTTGCTTAGACCTTCCGGAGCGCGGGATATTCGGTAGGGCCCAAGATTTTGTTGTAAAACCACTGTATGGGCGCTAAAATACCGGCTGTTGGCGAGGATCCAGGAGGTGAGTCATGTACCGTTTTATGTTCATGATTATTGTGTTTGCACTGGTTTTATCGGCCCACCCGCTTTTTGCACAGGATAGGGAGCCTATCGGCCCCGATGAGCCGGGGGGCGAAGAGACCGTCGAGAAAGAAACCGGCGAGACCGTAACCTGGGCGGCGAATCTGACCGAAGCCCTGAAGAAAGCCAAAGAGAAGAACTGCATGATAATGATGTTCTTCCGCAGGGATAAATCGCCGATGAGCGACTCGTTCGAGAAGTACTGCATTAACCAGCAGAAGGTCATCGAGCTTGCGAAGAACTTTATCTGCCTGAAGGTTGATATCAAGAAGGATACCGCGACTGCGAAGAAGTTCAAGATATCGGGCGTTCCCCAGACTATGTTCATAGACTCGGAACAGAAGAAGCTCGGGCGCGTGCCGGAATTCATTGACCCGGAGCCCTTTGCTGATAAGGTAAAGGAAGTCTACGAATCCATCGATATCGAAAAAAAGGTCCACGAGGCTCTTAAGAAAAACGCCGAAGACCTCGATGCAAATCTCAAGCTGGGCAAAATCTACATCCTGCGCGAGAACCTGCCTATGGCGGAGCATCACCTGAAGAAGGTCGTTGACGGTGATGCGACCAACAAGAAGGGTTTTCTCGTGGATGCCGCCTTCGAGCTTGGCCGGGTCCAGTTCAAGAACAGCAAACTAAAAGAGGCGAAGGAAAACTTCAAGAAAGTCAAGGACAACGACAAAGAGAACAAGAAAGGCTATGCCGATGACATCTTGGTTATGGAGACCGAGGTGGCCATGAGCGATCGCAACTTCAACGAGGGGCTCGACAAGGCAAATGAATTCGTGAGGTCGCACAAGAATAGCGAGTTCATGCACCGGATTCTTTTCCTGATGGGATGGGCCTACCAGGAATTGAACGATACCGAGAAGGCAATAATGGTCTGGGAGAAGCTTGTTAAGGATTTCCCCGAGTCGCCGGGAGCTCAGCGCGTGAAGTACGTTATTCCCCAGCTCAAGGAACAGCTAAGAAAGTCCGGGAAATAGACTCATTGGGGAGAGTTGGACATGAAAGCCCTGTGATATTTATCAGGGCTTTCTTAACAAGGAGTCTCAAACGGTAGAATGGCAGCGAGAGAAGGACTCGTGATTGTAAACACCGGCGCCGGCAAGGGGAAAACCACCGCCGCGCTGGGTATGGCCATGCGCGCCGCAGGGCACGGGCGCTGGGTGCTTGTGCTTCAGTTTATCAAGGGCTCCTGGAAATCGGGCGAGCAGGAGTCCGCCCGGAAGCTGGCCCCGCTCGTGGAGATAAGGCGGGTCGGCCAAGGGTTCGTGTATCGCGAGGAAGGACCTTCGGAGAAAGACGTCTCCGCTGCGCGCGATGGGTTGAGACAGGCCGCCGAAGCCATGGGCAGCGGGGAGTACGGGCTCGTCGTTCTCGATGAGATTCTGTACGCGATCGACTGCGGGCTGCTCGCCGCCGAAGAGGTAATCGAAGCTATCGGGAACCGGAGCGCCGGGACGGACGTTGTGCTCACCGGCAGGAACGCGCCCGATGCGATAGTCGCAATGGCGGACACGGTGACCGTGTTCGAGGAAACCAGGCACCCGTTCAAGAGTGGGATTAAAGCCCGTGAGGGCATTGAGTATTGAGGAGAGGTGTATCCATGTCTGAAACCAGGCCGAAACGCTTCATGCTCGAGAACGTTCCCTCCAAGGAGTGGGGTTATCTCGCAGGCCTGAAGACCGCGCTCGAGATTAAGGGGAGGCGGGTCTCGGAGGCCGTGCTCGCCGGAATCAGCGGCGACTGCTTCAGGTTCAACTTCTCGCCGGACATGCTGCTCGAAGGGGCGTTCGTATATTCCGAGAACCCGCTGAGGGTCGTGTGCTCGAGGCTCGGGTTCGATTACAGCTATACATACGACAAGGATGCCGACGAAGCTCTCGAAACCATGAAGGAGGCGCTTGCGCAGGACGGAGTTCCTCTTATCAGCTTCTGGAGCACCATGCCGGAGCCTCCGAGCGACTGGGATATCCTTGTGGGCTACGACGACGGCGAGGGGCTTCTCGTGGTGCGAACGTGCGACAGGGAAGTCCACTCCTACAAGCGCGACGATTTCATGGAGCGCTGGATGGAGGAGACCATCACGCTTGAGGGCCCCGATGACGGCCCGGAGTATGCCTCGAGGGCGTTCTTCGTGCTCGACGGCCATAATGGGCAGGAAGACTTGCGCGAACTTTATCTCGAGGCGCTTCGCAGGGCTCCGGAAATTTTGCACACCGAATCAGTCGAGTGTTCCGGGAGGCGCTTCTTCAGTGGATTTGCCGCCTACAGGGCGCTTGCCGACTGTCTCAGCGAAGAGCTTCCGGCGGATTACTCCTCCTGCAAGCCTGAAAAGATTGAGGAGCTTGTCCAGGCCTATCGCGAAAAGCTTGAAGCCTACCACGGGGCGGACACGGAGGCCGAGAGGCAGCAGGCGCTCGAAGAACTTTCGCGAGTCGAGTTGTTCAGGTACGGTGAATGGAACTGCTTCCCGCTGGGGCTGCTCGCACGCTCGCGAAAGAGCGCATTCGATTTCCTCTCGGAAGCGGCGAGACTTTTCGACGGGCGCGATAACCTGGTTATTTGGGATGCTGCTGCCCACTACTACGTGGCATGCGACCTGCTCGGCAAGCTGAGATGGGTCCATCCGTCGAACAGCGAGTGCTGGTCGCCCAGGGAGGACAGGCTCGACTCCGATGACCCGAAGCTCAGGGCCAAAGCGATAAAGGGCCTTGCCGACGACCGGAAGAAGGCGGCGGAACTGGTCTCGGAGATTCTGGCGCAAGAGGAGCGTGCGCTGGAGCTGCTCGAGAGCGTTACCGTCATCCAGAGCTGAGCCCCGCGGAGGCACTCTTGCACATTGCCATCCTCACGCTGTTTCCCGGGATGTTCGAGGGGTTCCTGCGCGAATCCATCCTCAAGCTCGGAATTGAGCGCGGCCTCGTCTCGGTCGAACTTCACAACCTGCGCGACTGGGGCCTCGGCGCGCGCAGGACGGTGGATGACAGGCCTTACGGCGGCGGGCCGGGCATGGTGCTCTGTCCCGAGCCCGTGTTCGCGGCCGTAGAAGAGATAACGAGTGGCGAGAAGAGCTGGCATATTGTACTTCTCACCCCCCAAGGCCGCCGGTACTCGCAACCGGTCGCCTCGGAGCTTGCCGGCAGGGAGAAGCTGCTGCTTGTCTGCGGGCATTACGAAGGCTTCGATGAGCGAATCCGCATGGGCTTGCCGGTGGACGAGATTTCCATTGGCGACTACGTGACAACGGGAGGCGAAGTGCCCGCAATGGTCGTGATAGACGCGCTAATCAGGCACATCCCCGGCGTTCTCGGCAACGAGTCCTCCGCAGGCGAGGAGTCGTTCGGCAGCGGGCTCGTCGAATATCCGCAGTACACGCGCCCGCCCGAGTTCCGCGGGATGAAGGTGCCTGAAATCCTGCTCTCGGGAAACCACGGCGAAATCGATAAGTGGCGCAAAGAGCAGTCGCTCGAACGCACCCGCACCCGCCGCCCCGACCTGCTTGAGCCGGACAATACTCAAGCGTGAGAAGCCGCATTACATAAAATCCCCCGGATTGTAATGGCGCACGTCTTCAGTACGACGTAACCTTTATTGAGAATGGATGTTTTGTGGGTGAACCTGTGCACACGCTTGAGGAAATTGAGGCAAAGAGGGCTCAGCTCGAAAATGCATCGGCCAAGATTAAATGGCAATTGGCGCGTTCTATTACCTTGCTGTTTATGTTCGCCATAGCGCTCATATGCTATTACCAGTTCGTATTCTACTCACCTGCAATGAAATACTGGCAGCGCAACCTTGAGATTAAACACCATGAGCAGTATCTGAGTAACTACAGAGGCTCGGGCGAACAGCCGGATGCCGGTTTGCTGACCGAGTACGGGCGGTTGAAAGAGGAGGAAATGCCGATTGCACTCCCAGTTATAGGCTACATTGTGCTGACATCTTGGTTCTTCATCTCCGTATTACTGTTACCACCCCGGATTAAACCGCGCAACCGGCTGCGCTACCTCCAGCCGATGAGGGAACTTCTAAAGGAACTTTCACCATCTTTTTCTGAGACTCAGGTGAGAATATTACGCGAGAAGCTAAGCGCAACCATCCCGCTTGCGGACAGGCTCAAGAAGGTCTATCCTTACGTTGTTATCCTGCTTCTTGGCATATACTGCTGCTTCACGGCGTATCTCTTCAGTATTGCGGCGAGTGATTTCTTACAGCGCGGTTTTAATCCTTTATTTCATTTGCTGATGCTAAACAAGTTTGGAGTTCTTCTTGTTATGACCGTCTGTTTGCTGAAGACAGTTAAGTTCAAGACGAAGCGGGAAGCAAGGCTCGATATCCTCGCCTGGATTGCCAACGAACCTGTAAAAGAATTGAATTAGGCATTTCCGCGGGACCAGCAGACTAGATTAGCGAAACAGGCGTAAAAATCGCAAGCTTGCGCTTGACATGTTCCCGGGCCTGCACTATACTCGCCGCTCACCTTTCGGGAGGATAATACTCATGGGTACTATATCGGACATTGAAAAAGCCTGCATGAAGTCGAAGATAACCAAGTTCGACGTAGGCGACACCGTGGATGTACGCGTCAGGATAAGGGAAGGCGACAGCGAGCGCATCCAGACTTTCACCGGCACCGTCATTGCGCGCAGGGGCGGCGGCGCCCGCGAGACATTCACGGTCAGGCGGATTGTCGCCGGCGAAGGCGTGGAGCGCGTCTTCCCGATTCATTCGCCCATCATAGCCGGCATCAAGGTGAAGCGGCGCGGTAAAATCCGCCGGGCCAAGCTCTACTACCTGCGCGAGCGCGTCGGCAAGGCCACCAAGGTCAAGGAATTCATCGAAGAAGTCAAGGAGAAGAAGCCTCGCGTCAAGAAACGCGGCCGCAAGGCGCGCAAAGCGAAAGCCGCTGCGGCGGAGGCTGCGGAGAAAGAAGCAGCCGAACCCGCCGAAGAGGAAAGTACCGTCGAGGAAGAAGTTACCGCTACCGAAGAATAGACATCGCTAAATCCAAAAACCGATTTATCGTTAGAACTTTGGATTTCAAACTTTACCTACACCACGTTTTTCTCTTTCGTTATTTTTCCATCTTTGAGCCGGTCGATGGACATCTCGCGAATGTCCGCAAGGTCGCTCCTGCCTTCGAGCATGTAGTCCGTGATTAGCCTCGCGGTAGCGGGCGCGAGCATGAAGCCGTGGCCTGAGAAGCCGATGGCGCATATGAAATTATTGAGCGGCGGTATCGACCCGAGTATGGGCTGCGCGTCCGGCGTCATGGCGTAGAGGCCCGCCCACTGGCGCACTATCTTGACGCCGCGCAGAACCGGCGCGTAATAAACCAGCTTGCGGCTGAGTTCGATCATGAACCGCGAGTTGTTTTTTACGTTGAAGCTCGACGGCTCATCCTTGTCGGTCTGCCCGCTTATGAACGCGCCTTCCTCGGCCTGGCTGAAGTATATGTTATGCAGCAGGTCTATGACCATGCACGGGTGAATTACCTCGACCGGTTCTGTGACGAGAATCTGGTGGCGGTAGGGACTGACCGGAAGGTCCACGCCTGCCATCTCGCCGACTTGCGCAGCCCACGCCCCCGCTGCGTTAACTACCCAGTTCGTCTCTATGTCACCCCTGTCGGTCTGGACTTTCGTGACGCGGCTGCCGTTGCGCTCAATGCCGGTGACCGAAGTCCTTATGTTTATTTCTACGCCGAGGTCGCGCGCCCTGTCCGAGTAGCCCTTGACGGTCAGGAACGGATTGGCTACCCCGTCCTTCGGGCCGAACGAGCCTCCTATCATGTCGGAGACGTTGAGGATGGGCGAGATTTCCTTCATCTCCTGCGGGGTCACGAGCCGCGTGTCCACGCCCAGTGAGTTCTGCAGCGCGACGTTCGTCTTGAGTTCGTTGAGCATGTCGTCGTTGAACGCGGGCAGCATGTAGCCGCCCTGCCTGTACTGGATATCCTGGCCCATGGCCTCCTTGAAGCCGGCGAATTCCTCGACCGAATGCTTCGCCAGAAGCACGTTCGTCTTCGTGGACCACTGCTGGCGCATGCCGCCACCGCATCGCCCGGTTGCACCCGCGGCGAGAAAGTTGCGCTCCAGCACGACGATATCCTTCATCCCGCGTCTGGCCAGATGGTATGCTATCGAGGTGCCCACGACCCCGCCGCCGATTATGACTGCCTCAGCCTTGCTTCGCATGCTACTTGCCCCCGGGTCTCTTCTCCGGCCAGTCGGCCAGGTTCCACTCCGCATCCGAGTCCGCGAACACGCCCAGGTTAACTGGCCGGACGGGGCTGCGCGTCGTCTGCGGCTGCAGTTCGCTTGCTTTCTTTCCGAGCTTTCGCGCCAGCGTACCCAGAATCAGCCGCTGGCATGTCTTGCCCTGGCACGGCCCCATGCCGCAGCGGGCGATACGCTTGAGTTCATCGAATGACTCATAACCCTCGTCAATAAGCCCTTCGATTTCCGATTGATAGATGTCCTCGCACCGGCAGAGCAGTACGTCAGTCTCGCCCGTCCTCGGGTTCTGCCTGACAAGCGGCAGCTTCGCGGTATCCTTCGCGACGAAAAATCTTGCGCCGTCGGCGTGCTCCTCCGGAACCGCTATGTAGACGACAGCCGTCCTGTCGAATGCCTTCGATGTCCTGACCTTTGTGACTTCAGCCTCGCAGAGCACTTCTCCCTCGCGGCTGACTGCAAGAACGGAATCGCCCTTCTTTGGCAACGGAATAAGTTCATATGGTATGCCGATTTCCACTTTTCCGCCGCCGAAGTCGCGGTTAACCAGGAATATGGCCAGACCAGGGCAGGATGCGACGCAGATGCCGCAGCCCGTGCATTTCTCCGCATCCAGCTTCGGCATCTCGTTGATATCCTCGCCCATGCTGATTGCGCCCTGCTTGCAGGCTGCCACGCACGGGTTGCACGGAATGTTCTGGTAGCACTCCATCACCGCCCTCGCGCCCGTGTCGAACGGCTCCGGCGGCTTGACCTGTGCTGGCTCGCGCTTTCTGTCGAACGGTATGTTCCACAGCGCGGCCTTGCCTTCGGACGCCTTGTCGCCGAATGGCCCGCCGCGAAGCTGCCCGAGCTGCCGCTTGAACTCGCCTGTGAGCTCGTTCGCCTTCTTCTCTTCGAGCCCGAGCGTCATTGCGGCGTGCGTGCCTGCAATCCTGCCCTCGACCATGGCGGTCGAAGCCTCTTCTATTCCCGAAGCGTCGCCCGCGACATAGATATGTTTGAGAGATGTCTGCATGTTGGCATCATGCCACGCGACTATTCCGCCCAGCGGCGCGACAAACCGCGTCTCGCAGCCCGCGAGTGCGAGAAGTTCCGTAAGCGGCGTCAGCCCGACCGCGATGCACAGGGTGTCGCAATCGACCGAGAATTCGGTGCCCGCGATGGGCTTGAAATTCTCGACCTGCGCGATTGTCGCCGACTCCACGCATCCGTCGCCGTCAACCCGCGTCACGGTGTGCGACGTGAGTATCGGCACCTGCATCCTGCGCAGCTTGGCCGCGTGCACCATGTATCCGCCGACGTGGTCCATCGCCTCGACCACGCAAACGACGTTCGCGCCGGCCTGCATGAGCTGGTACGAGACGATTACGCCGATATTGCCCGCGCCGACCATGACGACGTTACTGCCCGGCAGCACGCCCTCGACGTTCATGAGCGTCTGCACGCCGCCAGCGCCGTAGACGCCCGGCAGGTCGGAGTTTGGAATCGGAAGCATGTTCTCGAACGCGCCGGTCGCGACGATAATGCGCTCGCACTCGACCTCGTGGTACTTGTCCCCGCGCGTGAGCCCGACGATTCTCTCGTCGTGAATGCCCGTGACCACCGTGTCGGTCCAGACTTCCACGTTGTATTCCTTGAGCTGGCCTTCGAGCAGCGTGGCTATGTCTATCCCGCGGGTGCCTGCGTAGTGCTCATGCGAGCCGAAGAACTGGTGCGTCTGCTTGATAAGCTGGCCGCCCAGCACGCCCTTGTCCTCGCAGATTGTGACGCTCGCGCCCAGCTTTGCAGCCTCCACCGCCGCCGACATGCCGGCCGGCCCGCCGCCTATAACCATTAGCTTCTTCTTCGTCATGGCCTGAGCGCCCCCTTTCCTCGCTGCGTCTCGACCTGCATGCCCTCGCGCAGCGGGGTCACGCAGACACGCACGTTGGGGACGCCGTCAACCACCATGTTGCAGGATGCGCACCTGCCTATCGCGCAGAAGAATCCGCGCGGCCTGTCCAGCTTCTTCGAGTGGCGGAAGACTTTCACGCCGTTTGCCATGAGCGCCGAGGAAATCATTTCTCCCTCGAAGCCTTCCATGTCCTTCCCGTCGAAGACGAACCTGACCTTGCGGCCCTTTTTGAACTGTAGAATCGGGTGCTCTTGAATCCTCATGCAAACCTCCGCAGGCTCACCGACAGAAGATTCGCATCTTATTTGTCCCCCCGGAAACTGTCAAGCCAAAACGCTTGACCGGTGCAGCCGCGTGTGCTAATGTTCGAGCAGGCCGGGAGGGCACAATGTCGCGTGGGAAACAGAGGCTGCTCACCGCTGTATTCATAATCATTTCCATCTTCGCGCTTGGCATAGTCATGCTCGACTCGCTCGGTCGCTCGCTTTTCCCGTCCGCGCCCGACCCGGCGCTAACGGGCGAGGAGCCGTCTGTCCCCGAAGGCGCGTTCTGCGTCATGACCTACAACATCGCGCATGGCCGCGGGGAATCGCTGCACCAGGCGCTTATCCGGAACAAGACCATCGAACGCAACCTGAAGGTTCTCGCGCAGTACGTAAAGAATGTCTCGCCGGATGTCGCGGGCTTCCAGGAGGTCGATATCGACTGCGACTGGAGCGGCAACTTCAACCATGCTGGATTCCTGGCGGAAGAGGCGGGCTATCCCCACTGCCGCTACGGCGTGAATAACGTGAAGGAAGGCGGCTACAAGCTCAACTACGGCAATTCCATTATTTCCAGGCATCCTGTCATCAGGTTCGAGAATTACCCGTTCGGCGATGCGAAGGTGGGGGAAAAGGGTTTTCTGGTGGCTGATATCGAAATTGAGGGGAAGGTCGTCACATTCACCGTGGTGCATCTCGACTTCAAGAGCGCGAAGAACCGCAGGCGACAGATAGAAAAGATGGTCGAAGTGCTCAAGGGGGTTAAAGGCCCGCTTGTCGTCATGGGTGATTTCAATTGCGAGCTGGACGGCACGGAGGATTCACTGCGTTTGTTAGTGGACAAGCTTTCGCTTGCGTGCTGGGCCTTTCCCGAAGGGCAGGGCGCGACATTCCCTGCCAAAAGCCCCCGGACGCGCATAGACTTCATCCTCGTCTCCGACCATCTCGAAATCCTATCCTGCGTGCCCCCCAACAAACATCTCACCGACCATCTGCCTTTAATCGCAGTCATCAAATACCGCAAGCCATAGAAAAGGCGCTGCAGATTGCTTGCCTGTCTGTGATAAGGGATTCTCTCTCCCGGAACTTTCGCCCCTGTTACTGCGTCCAAGAATACAAGGGGATAGTCTGCCTGTGTCCTGTGTGTGGAGAAAAAGCATGAGAAAGCATTTGGGAGCCATGCTTATCATTGCCGCGGTTGTCGCTTATCCGGCTGGGCTGTACGCCGAGACGTTTGCGACCGACAGCCTGGAATGGATGACTGTTGACTGCGAAGTGATTGTGACAGGCAAAGTCACAGCCGTAACCAAAACGCCCGACCGCGGATACAGCGTTTACGAGGATGTTACTGTGACAGTCTCGGAAGTCCTCAAGAGCGACTGCAGGGGTACAACAATTGCCTTCAGGTGGCTGACGTACAGCCGGAAAGAGTACACCTCTGCCTCCGACTGGCAGAAGAGCGGGCACGATATGCTGTTCTTCCTCGTGAAAGGCGACCCGGAAAGGGACAAGGGCAGGTTCAAGGACCGCTGGACGCTGCGCACGAGCCGCACCGGCATAATCGACCTCGATAATCCTGGAAAATCAGCCATTACAGCCGATTTCAAGGTTCTGAAAGAGTCCAAGGATGTGCTCGAAGCTGTCCGTACCAGGGTTTCGCTCATCAAGAAGTCCACCGGGAAGCGGAAGAAGTGGAAGGTAGGCCGTGAGCCAAGCGTATTCGGCTCGCAGCAGGGCTTCATAAGATTGATAGTGCCCGGTACCTCGCAAGCCTGGGAAGCTATTAACACCGATAGCCGCTGCTACCTCATTGTCCCGCCGGACGACCAGTACAAGACGCATGCAATGCGGTTGTGCAGGTCGAAGGACATTGCTAAGAGAATCAGCGGCGTGCAGATGCTCTGCAACTTCCATGACAAGGAGGTCATCGAGCTGCTCAAGGCGTGCCTGAGTGACCCGGGGGTCTCGAAATGGGGGAGCGGTGGCAAAATCGTAAAGATAGTATATCCCGTCCGTAAGGCGGCGTACGAGTCGCTGCTGACCCTCGGCGAAAAAATCGAAAAACCCGTGCTCGAACAGAAACCGGAAGAAAATGACGGCAAAGGCCCGGAAAACAAGAAGGGCGAGCAGAAAGGCGAGGATTCTGAGAAGGAAACGCTGCGAATTCTGCGCAAAGCATGTGTGAAAAACCCCGACAGGGGGGATGTCACCCGGGCGGAGAACCTGTTCAAGAACCTGGATAAAGGTGTCGCACTCTCCGCAATAAAGCAGGTCCTGTCCGAGGACTGTTACGAGGATGTCCCTCTGTGGTTCATCCAGCGGTTCATCGATGACCGCTCGGTCATCCCGGCGGTCGTAGAGATAGCGCGTAAGGAAAAAGGCGTGCTGCGGCTGAGGGCTGTGAGCATATTCAGGAAGATACCTGATAAGAGAGCACTGCCGGTGCTGATGGAGGTGCTGCTCCACGATGACCAGAAATACTACCATAGGGGCGAACTGCACGATATGTACGTGACAAGCATCTTCATCAACTCCGCGATGGCCATACATGCCCTGACCGGGGGCGAAGTTGGAATAAAGCCTTCGAAGAGGGACTATGTGGATTCAAAAGCCGAAGCCGAGATAGACAAGAACAAGAAGGAAATACTGGAGAAGTGCGAAAAGTGGTGGAAAGCGAACAAGAAGAAGGTACTCGAAGAAATCAAGCCGCAGGAAAAGCAGAGCCGGATTGAGAAGGCTTTTGAACTCTACAGAAAAGGGGATACGCCCCAGCTTCTCAAACAGCCTCATGAAGTCAGAATTGCCGTGCTGAAAAAAGCTCTGCAGGATGATTCTCTGCGCGCGAAAGCGGTCGGATTGATATCCTACGGCAGATTCGATGTCAAGGAGCTTGCACCCGAGGTGATAACGGTCGCAAAAGAGGCGAATGGATATCTCAGGTGGCAGGCAGTCCACGTAATCGCCGAGAAAATGCCGGACAAGCGCGCAGTTCCGGTTCTTATCGAGCACTGCCTGGATGACAAGTACGAGGATTGCCAGCACTGGCTTGACGAGCATGGCGGTCACGAGGCGATGAAAAGCACAATGTACGAAACCGCGCGTGCCCTCTACGAAATCACAAAGGGAGAGATCGGGGTAAAGCGGTCTCTTAATTCCTACAGACTGCCATCTGCGGTTGTTCTGGGATTGGCAAAAACATTTCCGGATAAGGCAAGGAAGTGGTGGGCTGAGAACAAGGAAGAGTTCCTTAGCCAGCTCAAGAAGGAAGAATAGGCAGAGAAAGTGGTTAAGCTCTGCCGCGACCTCTGGGCCGACCCGCCGAAAGACTACTTCGCAGCATCAAAGCAGCTTGCCAAGATGTCAGCAGACGAACTCATACCGGGCCTCAGGAAGGCGCTGCGGGATGACAAGCTCAGGGACAAGGTGCTGAGATTCTTCGCCAGGGGTTATGTGAAAGACAAGAGGATACTTCCGGATGTAGTCGAGATTGTGAAGAAACATTCAGGCAAGCCTAGGTTCTACGCTGCCCGCTTGTTTCGTTTTGTCCCAGACAAGAGGACTGTCCCGATTTTGATAAAGTACTGTCTTGACGATAACTACTCAGAAGGACGCGTGTCACGAAGTGAACGTTCCGGGTTGCAGTCCACTTTTAGATCATTGCTTTACGAGACAGCTTTGACTCTCAAGAAATTAACAGACGGCCGTACTGGCGATGTAAAGATACGCGGTGGTGGTGGCGACCCTCCGAGCGGTGAAGAGGATTTTCAGAAAATTAGAGAACTCAGAGAGCGAATCAAGAAATGGTGGGAAGACAACGGAGAAGCATTTCTCGAAGAGCTGAAAAAGGAATACGGCACCACAGGTTTCGACAATACCGAGGAGAAGAAACCCCAGGGCAAATAACCCCTCTTCACTCAAACTGCCGTTATGCGACGGTATTAATCCTTCAAGTCTTGAAACATCATACACTGTGGCAAAAACCCCCTGCGATGTGATAAGATGTATGCGGACGACAACCGAGGCGGGAGGTGGATTGCATGAAGCAGGACCTTGACAGGCTGATGGAAGAGCGCGGGATTGACGCGCTGACAGTTACCGGAACGCCCAGGACGAGCCGCGACCTGTTCTACCTGACGGGGCCGATTCACGTGACGGGGTGCCGCGTCATCAAGAAGCGCGGCGAGAAGCCGATTCTCATCGTCGGCTCAATGGAGCGAGACGAGGCGGCGAGAAGCCCGCTGGAAGTGAAGACATGGGGCGACTTCGACATCATGAAGATAAGCCGCGAGGCGAAAGACCCGCTCGAAGGGAGCGTCAAGTCGTTCGCGAAGATGTGCGAAGTGCTCGGAATCACCGGGACGGTCGCGTTCTACGGCACGGGCGATATCCCGTATTCGCACGCGTTCCTCGACGCACTGAGCAGGGAAGGAGTCGTCGAAGTCAAAGCTGAGGCGTTCGACTCCATCTTCAGCGAAGCGCGCATGACAAAGGACAACGAAGAAATCGACCGAATAGACCTCGTCAGCCGCAAGGCACAGGAAGTTATGACCACTGTGCGTGAGTTCCTCTCGACCTGCAGCGACAGGGGCGGGAAAATCGTGGACCCGGATGGCGAAGAAGTCACGATAGGACGTGCCAAGAAAATGATTCAGCAGGAGACTGAAGCGCGCGGCATAATGCTCGAGGAGGCGGTGATATTCTCGCAGGGGCGCGACTCGGCCGTCCCGCACAGCCGCGGCGACGATACTGCGACGCTTGTGCCCGGCAAGACCATCGTCTTCGACTACTGCCCGCAGGAGGCGGGCGGCGGCTACTTCTGCGATATTACGCGCACGTGGTGCCTCGGGCACGTGCCGGACGAAGTCAGGGAGATTTATGACCAGGTGCTTGAAGTTCATAACAAGGCGCTCGATGCACTCAAGGTCGGCAGGCCCTGCTCCAAGTTCGACAAGCTGACGAACGAATATTTCGACGAACACGGCCACCCGACGCCCATGAAGGGGACGGGCAAGACGGAAGGCTACGTACACAGCCTGGGGCACGGCGTGGGACTCAACATACACGAGCGCCCGCGGGTCTCCATGTTCTCCAAGACGGAGGAACCTCTCTCGCCCGGGCACGTGTTCACGGTCGAGCCGGGGCTTTACTACCCCGACCGTGAAATCGGGGTGAGGCTCGAAGATGACGTTGCGGTGCGCGAGGATGGGACGATAACGAACCTGACGAGCATTACGAAAGAAATCCTTGTGCCGCTGAAATAGATAGAACTTCGCGCGTGCTCGCGCAGTCCAAGAATATGGAGGACTCTGTCTTCGCGGCGGGACTGAAAGGAGCGCGTGACATGGGACGTCGGCTCTTTATCTTTGCATGCTTGGCCCTGGCGATGGCGGCATGCAACAGCGAAGTCCAGGTGGACAAGCCGGCGGGGACCGCGCCGGAACCTTCGGGTGGCACAGCAGCGCCGCCTTCTGAAGGAACACCATCCGGCGAAGGCGAGAAGCCGGACAGGGAATGCGCCTCTCCGACCGAGATACCGAAGCCGGCAGACAACAAAATCACACCCGAACTCGAGAAGCAGGTCAAGGAGCTGCTTGCGGAACTCGGTGAAGGATACATATCTGGTGTCGAAGGGCCGTTTATCGTCCTGGGTAATTTCGACGAGGAGCCTTTCCGCCGCATAATGCGCCACACTATCCGCGCCTGCTCCGAGAGGATGTACAAACAGTTCTTCGAGAAGAAGCCGGACTACATGCTCAAGGTCTACCTTTTCGCGGATGACGCCTCATATAGGAGCATGGCGAAGAAGCTCTGGGGCGACACCGATGTCTCGCACTTCGGCTACTTCAAGCCAAGCGCGAAGGCGCTCGTCATGAACATCTCGACCGGCACGGGCACGCTGGTTCACGAGATGTTTCACGCGCTGGTGGAGCCGGATTTCGACGATATCCCGACATGGTTCAACGAGGGTGTTGCGTCGCTTTACGAGTGCTGCTGCGTCGAGAAAGAGCGGCTCGTGGGCGGCATGAATTGGCGCTTCCCGCGGCTAAAGAGAGCGATTGACAGGAACGAACTCGTTCCGCTCTGCGAACTCGTCGCGACCTCGACTTACGAGTTTTACGGACCAGGCAGCGACCTGCACTACGCCGAGGCGCGCTATTTCTGCATGTACCTTCAGAAGTTCGGCGTGCTGGAGAAGTTCTATAAGGAGTTCCGCGACAACTACAAGAAAGACCCGACCGGCCGGAAGTTCCTCGAAGAGATACTCGGCAAAGACCTCGACAAGGCCGAGAAAGACTGGGTCAAGTGGGCCAAGACGCTCAAGTACAACCGCTGATTGGGAAATATGCTCTACAGTCTTGTCGTTGAAACCTGGTACGTCTGCATACCCGTGATATTCGCGCTGGCGGTGCTCGATCCGGTACTGACTGTCCTGAGCTACCGGCGCTACCGCGCGACGCTCGCCAAGCGCGTCGATATGGAGCAATTCGAGCTCAACCCGCGATGGCAGAAGGCGGTGAAAGCGGGCCAATTCCTGCCTCTCTCCTACGTGGTGCGGATTTTGCTTGGGCTGGCAGTGCTTATGCTCTTCTTCATTATGCCGCGTGATATTTTCGGACCCGACCACAGCCCTCGCGCCGTTTTAATCGGCTACTTGCTCTGCCAGTACCTCGTCGTTGACCTCAATCATATCGGCAACCTTCGCATTTTCGGGCTCAAGCGTGCAAAGCCGGAGGAAGAAACTGGAGAGGAAAAACCGAAGGCGAGGTTGGGGTACTCGTACAGCGTCGGGTTGACGCAGGTTAGTTACGAGACGACGTTCCTGATGCTGCTTATATTGTGGCTGGTGCTGGGGGGCTATTTCCTGTTCGGGGCGGCGATTGCGCCGCTTGTGATTGCCTACAGGCTGCGTTTCATGCGCGCGAACGCGCTGCGCAGGGAGCAGGGCCTCTCGCCGCGCAACTACCGCAGCTTCCGCCTCGCAGTGCTCCTGATGGTGATTGCGGCTGCATTAGCGTTTGCTTATCACCACCGTATCGAGAGCTACTACTGGCACCACGTAAACGAAGGGAATAAGTTCTTTGCTGCAGGGAAATTTGAGTCTGCCGCCGCAGAATACTCCAAAGCCGCCAAATACAAGAAGGGCGAAGAAGCGG
This sequence comes from uncultured Planctomycetota bacterium, assembly GCA_964641955.1. Classification (GTDB taxonomy): domain Bacteria; phylum Planctomycetota; class SKW154; order SKW154; family DAOVDS01; genus CAZXNM01. Next base: position 199,654 of record CAZXNM010000001.1, on the reverse strand, counting down.
TAACCAGATACTACAAGTCATTGATGCGACCTATCAGGGTTGTCGAGGAGAAGACGGAGAATCAGTCCGAAAGCTCGGGGAACAACGAGTAGAGGTCTGTTTCGAGCAGGTCGTCGAGTTCTTTCTTGAATTCGAGCGTGAGGCGCTCATTGGTCTCGACCCAGGCGTTGCTTCCGTATCGCTCGCGCGCATCCACGTAGCGTTCCTCGATTGTGACCACCTCGTCGCTGCGCGCCATCGCATCCGCGACGCAGATTACCTTGTCCTCGAGCGGCATATCCTCGAAATTGCCCGCGGATAATATTTCGTGCACAGTCTCGGAGGATAGGTCGCCCTCATCCTCTATCTGTTCGAGGTTTCTGCCTTTGAGCCAATGCGTCACGCACGGACCTGAGTATATCCTGAAGGGCGTGGCGGAAAGCATCTTGAAGCCCTCCCATGCGTGCAGGGTGCCGCAATCGACGCTTCGGCCGACATCATGCAGCAGCGCGCCGACCACCACGTAGTCGATGTCGATATCGACGCCGTTGTCGAGCAGTTCTTCGGCGATGTTTCTTGCAATCTCGGAGACGGTAATGGAGTGCCTGTGCCAGTTCTCCGGCTCTTCGGAGCCGGCCAGCAGGAGTTCGAGAGCCTGTTCGTAGAGGCTGCCGGGCTGCGCTATTCCTTCGGGCTTTCCGGTTCCTTCTCCTTTTCCGGCTCCGGTTCGGGCTTCTCCGGCTCCGGCTTTTTCGCTTCCTCTTGTTTCTTCAACTCCTCGGCCTTCTTCGCTTCTTCTTCCTTCTGCTTGTTCCACCACTCTTCCCACTTCTTGGCGGCTGCTTCTCGGGCCGCCGGTTCCGCTTCGGAGTCGTACCCGAAGTTCTGGCTGGTAATCTTTCTAAGCGCTTCGACCGATTCCTTGCGTACCCACTTGTCGCTGTCGTGAAGCTGCTTGATTAGCGGCTCCGTGGCGCGCTTGTCGCCGATTCCGCCGAGTATAGATGCCGCGCCCTGCTTCGTCCAGGAGTTGCGCCCGCGCTGCAATGCGCCGAGAAGCATCGGCACAGCCGGCTTGCCTATGTTTGCAAGCTCGGCTCGGGCACGCCCGCGGAATCCCCGCTCGCGATGTCCAAGCTGGTAAATAAGCGTTTCTATCTTCTTCTTCAGCTCGGGGTCGAGCGGCTTTTCCTCTTCCTTCTTCTCCGGCTGCGCGGCTGTCTTTTCGCCTTTATCTTCGGGCTTTGCAGGTTCTACCGCCTTTCCTTCCGGTTTCGGAGGCCAGTTCTCGGAAGTAGAAGGGGGCGCGACATCCGGCCCGGTGCGCTTGTTCCACTCGATTTTCTTGACCTGGTCGCGCGGGATGGTAATGGTCTGCTTCTTGCCTATGGAGATTACGACTTCCTTGTTGTTCTCCTTGACAATCTTGCCGTGCAGCCTTCTGCCGTTAGTCAGATATACCGTGTCGCCTAACGCGATGGAGCAGAGCACTCCCAGCGCCAGGGCGACGAGTGTTAGCCTGAACATGGCGTTCCTCCTGCTAATCGGGGACTCAAGATGGATTATATTTGCCGTGTCCCGCACGGTCAAGTTAATTCAAACCGGTGGTGAATCCATGAGGCCACTTAAGGTACGTTGTCGCGGGACTCGGGCTTTTAATTCCTTACCAAAATACTCAGAAATACTTGTTGACAGTCGCTGTCAAGCGTCTTACTATGTGAATACGTGAGCAAGTACTCACAGACTAAAGAAGCAGAATCCGGAAGCGTGGAATCTGGAAAAATTGAATCTGGACAAGGTGGAATCCGGGGAAGGCGGGGTCTGGAAATGGCGAGAAGCGAGCGAAAAAGGCTCTACGAGGCAAGGGCGCGGGTCATGAAGGCGCTTGCGCAGCCGATACGCATGGAGATTGCAGAAGTGCTGTCGGGCGGCGAGTTATGCGTGGAGGATATTGCCGGGAAGGTCGGGGCAGAGCGCTCGAACGTCTCGCGGCATCTCTCGGTCCTTGCCGAGGCGGGAATCGTGGAGGGCCGGAAGGACGGGCTGAAGGTGTTCTACAGCCTGAAAGTCCCGTGAGTACTCAATTTCTTCGGATGCCTCGGGCAGGTGCTCAAGGCACAGCTTGATGAGAAGATGTCCATGCTGAAATAATTCAGGAACGGGGAGCGCGTGAAAAAAGAGCTTGTCATACTTGCGGCGCTGATAGCGGCTTTTCTGTTTCTCTACATCAATCCGTGGGTGGACACGGAGACCCTTGACCAGCGCGATGCGAGCATTACCGGCAGGATGGAGAAAAGAGACAGCGCCGGGGCTGTCGTTACTGTTTTCAGCATCCTGAAGGAATACGCGCAGAATCATATCATCACCTGTCTTGTTCCGGCGTTCTTCATCGCGGGCGCAATCGCGGTCTTCGCGAAGAAGGAGACGGTTCTCAAGCTGCTCGGGCACGCCACGAAGAAGTACATCGCGTATCCCATAGCTTCCATTTCTGGCGCGGTGCTTGCGGTGTGAAGCTGCACGGTCCTGCCGCTGTTCAGCGGCATTTACGTGAGAGGCGCGGGCATAGGCCCGGCGACGGCGTTTCTCTTCGCCGGTCCCGCGATAAACGTGGCGGCCGTTTTCCTGACAGCGGGCGTGCTGGGATGGGAGATGTCCCTCATGCGGCTCGCGTTCACGATAATTTTCGCAGTAATTATCGGCTTCCTGATGGGCGCGAATTTCCGCAAGGAAGAGATGGAGAGAATCGAGGCGCCCGATTTTGCCGAGGAGTCTCCTCACAGCAACTCGTTCGTGGGCATCTTTCTCGGGCTGATGCTGGCGATAATGATTCTGCTGAACCTGAAGAAGGAGATTGATACTGTGATACGGTGGTCCGTGAGCGCCGCGCTGCTCGTCCCGGTGCTTTACCTCACATTCAAAAGCATAAGGAAGGATGAGAGGGCCTCCTGGGCAGGCGAGACGTGGTTCTTCACGAAGCGCATACTGCCGTACCTGCTGATAGGCGTGGCTATCGCCGGGTTGATTCGTGAGTTCCTGCCGCGTTCGGTGGTCGATATCGGCCTTCACGCCGAGAGGCTGCTCTCGTGCTTCGTGGCGAGCATCTTCGGCGCGGTCATGTACTTCGCCACTCTCACTGAGGTGCCGATAATCAGGGAACTGGCCGCGAAAGGCATGGGAAAGGGGCCGGCTCTCGCGCTGTTCATGAGCGGTTACACTCTGAGCCTTCCGAATATACTGGTTCTTATCAAGATAATCGGATGGCGAAAGACCCTGGTATATGTCGGGCTTGTGGTGGTGTTTTCCACCGTTGCCGGGTACCTGTACGGCAATTTCGTACCGGATATCGGGCTTACCGAAGGGATATTCTGCAGATAGGAGGAGGCAATGAAGATAGAAGTGCTGGGCGTGGGATGCGCCAAGTGCAACAAGCTGGAAGAGAACGTAAGGCAGGCGATTCAGGAGCTGGGCCTCGACGCCGAGGTCGAGCATGTCAAGGACCTCATGGAAATCGCCAAGAGGGGCGTACTCATGACGCCGGGACTCGTGATTGACGGCAAGCCCGTGTCCGCCGGCAAGGTCATGAGCGTCGAGAAGTTGAAAGAACTTATCGGGAAGCATAATTAGGGGGGGCAGAGATGAGACTGCTTGCCGAGTGGTTCCCGGAATTCGCGCAAGAGTTCGATAAAATTGACGAGCTTTACAAAAAGAAGCGCATGATTGATGAAAAGACGTACCAGTTCATCTGTTTCGCGCTCTCAATCAAGAACAGGTCGAAGCCGTGCCTCCTCAAGCATTTCAAGGGCGCGCTTGAAGCCGGGGCGTCGGTCCAGGAGCTTGCATACATCATGGCCCTTGTATTCAGGGAGAGCGCGGGCGGGGATGACTGCTGGACGCACGACGCGCTGGGCGACTGGCAGGAAATCATAAAAAGCAACATTCAGTGCTGTCCCAAATAGCTCCTGATAGCGGAGAACGCGTGTAGTGACCAGACAAGGAATGTTGAAACTGGTTGTGGCAGTCGTGGTCTTTGCAGCCGTCGGGCTGGGCGTGTACCTGCGCAACGCGCGCGAGGTGGAGCCCGGGCTTGCCGACCTGCCCGAAGGGGTGATTGCGCAGGCCGGCGGGCGGAATTTCACGCAGAAGGATATAGATGCTTGGCTGTTTCGCCTGCCCGCGAAGCAGCGCGAAGTCGCCTCGAAAGACCCCGAAGGGGTGCTCGGACAGGTCATCGAGAAGGAGCTTCTACTAATGGAGGCAGCGAAGCTGCCTAAAGACTCAGTGCCTGATATGCAGGGGAAGTCGCGGGACGAGAAGGAACGGGCTCTGCTCGCCGTGCTGGAAGCGCACGTAGTCAGGGATGTCAAGGTTCCGAAAGAAGAAATACGAGCCTACTACGACGAGCACAGGGCTGAGTACGAGGGGCAGCCGGGCGGCTCGTTCGAGGAGATGCACGACAGCATAGAGAGCTACCTGCATTACGACCTGGCCGATGCGGCTTTCCAAAAATATAAGAGCGACCTTCTCGCCCGGGCGGACGCGAAGAAGGACCGCACCTGGGTTGGCGAAGTCCGGGGAAAAGTGAAAGATCCGCTCGCCGAAGCCAGAGCCTCTGGTGGGGTTACGGTGGCGGATTTTGGCAGGGGGATATGAAAGTCCTGCCGGGATATGGAAGCAGTTCTGGAGGAACTGCGAAAGAAAGTCGGTGGGGAGTTTCAGATAGTTCTCGTGAATATAGACAAATTCCCCGCAGCAGCGCGCGAATACGATATCAGGTCTATTCCGCAGCAGATTTACTTCAACGCCGATGGCGAGGAAGCATACCGGCCCGACCCGGGTTTCTACTCCGGGGGGAAGGTGTTAGAAATACTGAAGCAAGTGAGGGAAAAGGGCACCTGCGAGGGAGAACCGACGTTCACCTTCCGGGTCAAGAGGATGGTTGCTGGCGGCTCGTGGCTCGCCGTTGTGCTTGTCTTCTGCATGGGGCTTCTAACAGCCTCGAATCCGTGCGTTCTTGCGACAATTCCGCTTCTGGTCGGTTTCATCGGTGGCTACAAGGGGGTCAGCGGCTGGAGGAAATCATTCCTCTTCTCCCTCTTCTTCGTGCTGGGGCTCTCCGTTATGTTCATGGCTCTGGGGGTGATAGCGGGACTGACAGGCTCGCTCGTCGGCCAGGTCGGAGATTTCTGGACATACCTTGTGGTTGCAGTCTGCGTTGTCATGGGCCTTCACCTGCTCGGGGTGCTCGAGTTCAATATTCCTGCGCCCCAGGGGCTTAAACCCGGCCAGCGCGGCATAATTAGCTCATTCACATTCGGCCTGCTGTTCGGCATTATCTCGACGCCGTGCGCCGTGCCGATAGTCGCGGTCCTCATGGTGCTGATTGCAACGCAGGGCTCGGTTCTCTATGCAGCGGTGATGCTGCTTGTGTATTCACTGGGGCACTCGGCGCTCATTCTCGTCGCGGGCACGTCGATGGGTGCGGCCAAGAAGATAATCGAGTCGAAGAACCTCACGCGCGCGACCGGCGCGCTTCGCAAGGTCGCCGCCGCCCTCATAATCGCCGTCGGCCTCTATTTCCTCTACAGGTAGCACGCAGTCACCGCGATAGGCCTGTCGGCACTTAACTTCAAATCTCATAAAAGGTTAATCCTGATTGACGCAATTGCCGAAAAATATACTGGATTCTCTGGGTCTGGCATGCAGGCCCGCTTCATACAGAGACGAATGAGAGGGGAAAATGAAGCTCGAGAAACTGCAGCTCTTCGGATTCAAATCCTTTGCCGACAAGACGGAATTCAAGTTCAAGGACAGCGTAATCGGCATAGTCGGCCCCAACGGGTGCGGGAAATCCAACATCGTCGATGCGTTCCGCTGGGTACTCGGCGAGCAGTCCGCCAAGGGGCTGCGCGGCGACGAGATGAAGGATGTCATCTTCAACGGCACCACCAAGAGAAAACCGCTGGGATTCGCCGAGGCCACGCTTGCATTCACCGACGCCGAGGACATGCTCGGAGAGGGGAACGACAAACTATCGATTACCCGCCGCCTGTACCGCTCGGGCGAGAGCGAGTACATGATGAACAGCAAACTCGTCCGGCTCAAGGACATCAAAGAAACGCTCGCAGGCACGGGCGTGGGATTCAACGCTTACTCCATCCTGGAGCAGGATAAGATAGACAAGCTCCTTTCGGTCAACGCGGAGGAGAGGCGGCTCGTGTTCGAGGAAGCCGCGGGAATCAGCAGCTACCGCGCCAAGAGGAAAAAGACCGAGCGCGAACTCGAGCGTACTGAGCAGTACCTGCTGCGTCTCGGCGACATAATCGGCGAGCTTCGCGGCAGGGAGCGCAGCGTCAAAATACAGGCCGGTCGGGCGAAACGATACCAGGAGCTGACCGAGACACTCAACAGGCTCAGGCTTGACCTCTACATGCTCAAGTTCCGCGGCCACAGCGACCGCATGAAAGAGATTGACGAGGAAATCGACAGGGTCCAACGCGAAGCGGACGAACTTGAAGGCAACGTGAGGCTGCTGGAGTCGGAACTTGCCTGCAGGGAGTCGAGCCTGCATGCGCTCGGCGAACACCTGAGAGACCTGCAGACGAGGAAAGCGGATGCGAGCAACAGGGCAGTGGCCGCCGAGGAGAAAATCAACTACGGCAGGCAGCGAGTCGAAGAACTCGCAGGCCGCAGGGAATTACTCGGGCAGGAAATATGCCTCACCGAGAAAAAAATAGAAAAGGCGCTCGACGAGCGCGCGGGAATCGAAAAGAAGCTGAAAGATTATTCCTCGCGGGAGGCGGCCGTAGAAGAGGAGCTAAAGCAGCACCGGCTCAGCATCTACGAGGTAAGCGTTCGGATGCAGGAGCTTGAGGAGAAGCAGGAAGAGCTTCGCGCCGGAGGCACGGGGGCCCTCGAGAGGCGAAGCGCCATCAGGAACGAGCTTGCCACGCTTGCCCAGGAGAAGAAGCGCTGCACGGCGAGCCACGCCCGGCTGACCGCGAGGCGGGACAAGGTCCTGCACGACAAGGAAGAGCTTGCCGCATCCATTGGAAAGCTTGAGGAAGATATTCGGTCGCTCGAAAGCAGGCGGACGGAGCTGAAGCGAGCGCTGGAGGAGACGGAAAAGCGTCTGCGCGATACAGAGGCCGCGAAGGTCATCCTGCAGCAGCGTTACGATTCGCTCAAGATAGAGCGCGCGCGGTGCCAGTCCCGGTTGGATACCCTCGAGACCATGGCTGCCAGGCGGGCCGGCGTGGCGGACGGTGCGCGGCATATCCTTTCAATGAAAGGGCAGGCCGGATACGAGGAAGTCCACGGGCTGCTTGGCGAGCTTATCGAGGTAGACATAGAGAACGCCCCGATGGTGGAGGCTGCTCTTGGACGGCTGACCGAGGCTGTGGTCGTGGACACGCCCGAAACTGCCGCGAGACTGGCCCTGGAACTCGAGAAAACGGACTCGGGTTCAGCGCTCTTCGCGCCCGTGACGTGGGATGGACCTTCTCGTCCGGCACAGGATGGGAACAGGTTGCTTGACCTCGTCAAATGCGGGAATGACTACAGAGACCTTTTGGAAAGGCTCATAGGCGATGTCCGCGTCGCCGGGGACCTCGAAGAGGCGCTCGTATTGCTGGCGGAAGCGCCGGGCGGGCGCTGCGTGACGCCAGCGGGCGGAGTTGCCGGTTCCGGGACCGTGGCGGGGGGTTCGCCCGAAAGAGGCGGCATCGTACACAGACAATCCGAGATAGCCGGTCTGAAAAAGGAAATCGAGAGAATAGACAAGGACCTTGCGGATGCGTCTGCATCGGTAAAGAAGGTGGAAGAGAAGCGCAGGAGCCTCGATGAAGAATGCACGAAGCTTGCTTCCGAGATAGACGAGATTGCGACCGAGGCGGCCGGCGTCGAGGCGCGAAGGAGCGAGCTACTGCGCGACCGCAGCGTCGCCGAGACGGAGCTTCGCACGCTCGATGTTGAGATAGAAGATTTCAAGTCGCTTCTGACCGTATGCGAGAAGCGCGCGGACGGCCTGGCTGCCGACCTCGAAACGGTCGAGAAAGAATATGTTTCTTGCCAGGAAGCGCTCAGTGCAAACATGGCGGAAACGGCGAAGGCGAAAGAGCGCAGGGAATCGCTCATGCAGGAGCTGACGGAAGTGGAAGTCAGGCTTGCGCGCCAACGGCAGGAGAGGGAAGGCTTCTCACAGGCCATCGAAGCGAAGGACACCGAGATAAGCGAGCGGCGCCAGACAAGGGTTACGCTCGAAGAAGAATCGAAGAAAATAGCCGCGGACCATGACGCGATGGAGAAAGATATATACGAGGCAGGCAAGCTGCTCGAAGGGCTGCTTCGGGAGGTACAGGGCCTCGAGAAGAGAATCGGCGAGTCCGACCAGCAGCACCAGGAGCTTGAAGAACAGATGACCGCTAAACGCAGGGAGCGGGACGGCGCAGCGGTGGCCCTGAGAGAGACCGAGGGCAGGCTGAGCGAGATGCGCATCGAGCGCCAGGCGTGCAGCACGCAGGTCGAAAGCGTCAGCGAGTACGCCCGCGAAGAACTCGGAATCGACGTACAGGAAGACATGGGCGAAATGGTGCTGCCCGACGCGGACCCCGGCGAGCTGGAAGAAGAAGTCAGGAAGACGAGGGACAGGCTGGGGCGGCTGGGCAACGTCAACATGGAGGCGCTCGAAGAACTCGAGGAAATCACCGCGAGGCTGACCTTTTACACCAACCAGGAGCAGGACCTCATCGAATCCAAGTGCAAGCTGCTCGACGTCATGGCGAAAATTGACAGGAAATGCCGCGTCATGCTCGAGCGCAGCTTCAAGGAGATAAGGAAAAACTTCCAGTCGATTTTCCGCAAGCTCTTCAACGGGGGCAGGGCGGACATATTCTTCGAGGACGGCAAGGACATTCTGGAGGCGGGCATCAACATAGTCGCCAAGCCGCCGGGAAAGGACCTGGCGAGCCTGACGCTTCTCTCGGGCGGCGAGAGGACCATGACGACTATCGCGCTGCTGTTCGCAATATTCCGGTCCAGGCTGAGTCCCTTCTGTATTCTCGACGAGATTGACGCCCCGCTCGATGACTCGAACGTCTCCCGGTACCTGCAGCTTCTGCGCGAGTTCACGGGCGACTGCCGGTTCCTGATAATCACGCACAACAAGCAGTCAATGGCCGGCGCCGACACGCTCTACGGCATTACAATGCAGGAACCCGGCGTTTCGAGGCGCATCTCCATAACCTTCGAGGAAGCGGCAAAGCACGCCAGGGAAGCGCCTTCCGAGGAAGCTCAAGCTCTGCAGGCTGAAGTTGAAAAAGAGGAAATCCCGGAACTCGCCATGAGCGCTGCCCCGGCCTAACCGAGGTGGTAAATTACCAGAGTTCCCGTCAAAGAGTCGTGCAGCGCGCGCTTGCCGCGCGAGACAGCCATGCACACTAGCCCGAGGAGATAGAGAAACAGCAGCACTCCCAGCAGTATTGCCACGGGCAGTTGTTCGCTTAGGAAGGGCCGCCACTCCGGGGGCTTTTGACCGACAAGCAGCAGCAGTAGTCCTATCCCCGCGAAAAAGAACCAGTGCGCGAAGATGAACCGCAAGCCGATTCTGGCCGGCAGGGCTCGCCTGCCGTCCCATTTCCTGACGGCCAGCTTGAGCATCTTCTTGCCCGGCGTCCACCCGAACAGCGATTCGGTCAGCACGAAGTACGCGGCATACAACACCACTCTAGCGAGGTTTCCGAAAAACGGTAGCGCGCATATCGCTGCAATCACGAGGAGGTCGAAGATAATGGCCGAGAACCGGGCGTATATTCCCGCCGAGACGAGCTTGCGGGGCATGGCCTCATCGATTGCGTGAAGCACCTCATTGTAGGTCTGGTAGCGCCTTGCGGGGTCCTTCTGCAGGCAGCGCGCCACGAAGTCGCTGACACGGTGCGGGACTTCGGGCACCACATCGGCCAGCTTCGGCGGCGGGGTCGTTATCTGTTGCACGATGGTTCCGACTGGAGTGTCCCCCTCGAAGGGCGGCTGGCCCGCAATCAGGTGGAACAGGCTTGCCCCGAGCGAATAAACGTCGCTGCGGTGGTCCGTGTGTTCGCCCCGTGCCTGCTCGGGCGACATGTATGCCGGCGTGCCTGTTATGATTCCGGTGCCGGTTATGCGCGAGTCGCGCTCTATCTGCTTGGCGAGGCCGAAGTCGGCTATCTTGATAACGTCGTCCCGGGTGAGAATCATGTTGGAGGGCTTGACATCGTGGTGAACCACGCCACGCTCGTGCGCAGCGGAAAGACCCTTGGCCGCTTGGCGTATGTACCCGAGGGCCGTCTCCCAGTTGAACGCTTCTTCCTGCTTGAGGATTTCGGCGAGCGTGCTGCCGTTGAGCAGTTCCATCGCGAAATAGTGGTAGCCTTCGTGCTCTCCGATGAAGTAAATCTGAGTGATGTTGGGGTGGTTTATCTGGGCCTGTGCCCGCGCCTCCCTGATGAATCTATCGACGGCTGCGGGGTCGCTCATAACCGATGGGGAAAGCACCTTGAGAGCCACTTCCCGGTCCAGTGAGGTGTCCCTCGCCAGGTACACGGTTCCCATTCCGCCGCTGCCTATCTCGGAGACGACCTCGAAATGGTTGAGCCTCGACGGAATGTCCTGGGGCGGCACCGCTTCTATCTCGTCCATCTCGACCTGCTCGGCCGCGAGGGGGATATCCTCGGTCACCCTCGACCAGACGGAGGAATCTTCGTCATTTTCGCCTTTTTTCTTCGCCGACAAGGGATTGCACCTGCCTTTGCTCTTCCCAATCCCAATTGTAGCATATGTTCTTCAACCTGTCATGCTGAATCTAATTTCCGGCAGCCAATTGACGTCCAATGAACAGGGGAGTATTCTGGGATTAAGCCGCAGCCTGCAGGCGTGGAGAGGAACATGAAGATACGGACATTTATTTCAGCCTTTCTTGCGTTGGCGATGCTTTTCTCCTGCGCCGGTCGCGTGCGCACGGAGGAGCAGCCGGTGCCCGGGGAAAAGAAGCCGCAGGGATCTCTCTTTCCCGTGAAGAAGAACGGGAAATGGGGCTGTATTGACAGGGAGGGCAGGCTGGTCATCGAGCCTCGGTTTGACTGGATTTGCGAGTTCAGCGAAGGCCTTGCGGAGGTTTCCGTCGATGAACGCTCGGGCTATATCGACACGCAGGGGAGAATGGTCATTGAGCTGGAATCGTGCTCTGCGGCCGGTCCGTTCTCGGAGGGTCTCGCCAGGGTCTACAGTGATGGGAAACACGGCTATATCAACGCTCTCGGGTATATCGTCGTAGAGCCGAAATACGAAGATGCACGTGACTTCTCCGAAGGGCTCGCGGCCGTGCAGCTCGGCGGATTCTGGGGCTACATAGACAGGCGGGGCCATTTCGTCATCAAGCCGGAGTTCGACATTGCCCTTGACTTCAGCGGGGGAACCGCAATTGTCGGCACCGGGTTTCTGAGAGAAAAGGGCAGAGTCGTTCTGTTTGGGGGCATTTACGGGTACATCGACAGGGAAGGGCAATACATTATCAGACCTAAATACTGGCTTGCCAGTGAGTTCGGCGAGGGGGGCCTTGCGACCGCATCAGAGGAGAGTTACTTCCAATTCATAGATAAAACGGGAAAGACCGTAATCAAGGGCAAATACGAGAACGCATTCCCGTTCTCGGAGGAACTCGCTGCAATCCAAGTTGACGACAAGTGGGGCTTCATTGACCGGACGGGAGCGACGGTAATCGAGCCTCGATTTACCTTCGCCTGTAGCTTCTCGGAGGGTCTCGCGCGGGTTGCTGTGGGAGAGCTGCCTTTCGAGAAGTACGGCTACGTTGACAAATCCGGGAAGTTTGTGGTTAAGCCGAAGTTCTCCAACGCCGCGGACTTCCACAACGGCTTGGCCCGCGTCGAGATAAATGACGCGATAGGCTACATCGACTGCACCGGCACCTACATCTGGGAGCCCTTAAAGTAGGCCGGAAGGCCGGGGAGTCTTTGAATTTCCTCCGATATTTACGCGTTCGGAAGCCTTCCTGTGGCGTCTAATATGTAAAGCCGACTTGAGTAAAACGGTGAATTGTGCCGGGGATTCTTCGTCCAATTCATCGAATACGGCAAGGCGGAAACGCCCTGCTCGTGAAGTCTTTTAGAACCGGGAGGTGCGGCGGGTAGTACAAACAAGAGGAGATTGAATCCACCCGCCGGTTTTGGTATAATGTACTCAAACAGGTGCGTGGTTGGCGGTGCCGACCGCATCGAAGGAGGAGTTGGTATGCGCAGTGCATTGATTTTCCTCGCGGCCATGGTCTTTGCGGCATTCGCGGCGGGGTGCGACTACACGAAGAAACACACCGAGTCGCTCGCGGTCGTGGAGCCGGTCGGCGTTTCCGGCCACAACGTGACTGTGCGCTATAAGCTGGTCGGCGACGAGCTGACGGGCGTCGGCGTTCGATACTCGCTGGACGGGCGCTACTGGCACCCGGCGACCAAGGGCTGGGGTGGCGAAGGCGTCATGGGCCTTACCGCGACCCCCAGGGGAGCCGACCATATCTTCGTCTGGGACTCCCTCGCCGACATAGGCAAGGCGCTCAGCCTCAACGTCATGGTGAAAATCATCCCTTGGGGCAGGGAGGATGGATTCGAAGATAATAGCTCCGTCTTCATCGTGAACAATACGGTGAACACGCGCCCAACCGCCATAATCTTCAGCAACTGGAATCCCGCATCCCCGGAGCAGGATAACATTCTCGTCCAGTACGGCGTTGCCGATTCCGAGGGGGATGCCGTCACCGCCGTGCTGCAGTTCTCAATTGACGGTGGCGCGAACTACTTCGACGCCACGCTGACTGAGTTGAGCGACAGCCCCGCGAGGCTCAAGTCAACTTTCCCCACGGAATCCAACGACGGGGGAAATCAACTCTCCGCCTGGAATCTAACCGGTCTTAACCTCGGGAGCAACACCGACGCCGCCGGAAAGCTCTACGTTGACCTCGGCGCGACGGATGTGCTTATCTACAGCGACTCGGGGATGTCTTCCCTTGTCGCCCAGGGGACGTATACGGTCAATGGCGCGGTAACCCTCACTTCAAGCAACGATTCGGGCCTTTCCGGCAGCGTGAACGTCGCTTATACGGCCGACGACGGCGACATAGAGCTCGAGTGCTTCACGGCCCATTCCGCGATTTGGGACACGCTCAACGACATCGGCAGAAACAACCAGCCGGATGTCAGGCTGCGGGTCAAGGTAATCGACGGCGAGGCGGTCCACAGCGAGACGACGGAGACATCTCCGTCGTACACGCCGGACACGAGCCCCGTAAAGCAGCTTGCGATAGACAACAGCAGCATTGGCATGTTTATCGACGATTCGTGGCACCTGGCCTCTCTCGCGGGCGAGACGCGAAGCGCCGTGACGGGCGACTTCGACGATGACGGTGACATAGACATCTTCGTCGGGAGGCTTGGCGAGAACTACCTCTACAGGAATGACGGGGGGCAGTTCTCGCTGCACGGCCAGGGCGTATCGGATGACACGCAGGCCGTCGTGTCAGCAGACTTCGACGACGACGGCGTGGCCGATATCTTCGCGGCGAACAAGGGGTGGAGCCTTATCTATTACGGCGGGGCCGGCCAGGCCATCTTCACCACGGAGCAGGTGGGCAATTCCGAGGATGTTCAAAACGCTGGATGCAGGGATCCTTCCGGCGCGCAGGCCGACTTCGACAACGACGGCAATCCGGACGTGTTCGTGTGCGGGCGGTCATCCAGCTCGGTCTGGCTGAACCCGGGAACGGCCGGCTTTTCGGCTGCGGCTGTCGGCGTTCTCGGGGATGACTGCAGGGGCGCGGCGATAGCCGACTTCGACGGCGACGGCGAACTTGACGTGTTCTGTTGCTGCAGGGGCCAGGACAGGCTTCTGCTGGGCGACGGAGCCGGCAGCTTCACCGTCGCCGCCGCGGCGCTGGCGGATGACCTCGGAACCTCCCTTGATGCGGCGGTCTTCGACCTCGAAGGAGACGGCGACTGGGATCTCTACGTCGGAAGGTGGGGGCCGAACAGGATTCTCGTCAACCAGGGCGGCGACCAAGGCGGAACTGAAGGAGTCTTCCGGTCCATCGGTGGAATGCCGCAGCAGAAAAACAACACGCGCTCCGTTGCGGTTTTTACGAGGAATGGAGCGACCTACCTTGTCGAAGGCAACGATGTGGGCCAGTCGGCGCTTTACAGGCTCTACACGGGCGCGACGTTCGACTTGGTCCCACTGGAGTTTCCCGCAAGCTGGGCGACGGTACGCGACGTGCAGGTAGCCCGGGCGCCGGATGATTTCGACAATGACGGTCTTTCGGACATTTTCGTCGCCGGACGCAGCGGGAACATGCTGCTGCTGGGCCAGTAAAAAACCTCTCCCGCCGGGAGAGGTTGTGGTCTGAAAGCGACATCTTTATGAGTTAAGCTTCTTCCTTCTCTTTTTCCTTTTCTTTGGCTTTTTCTTCTTCCTCTTCCTCTTTTACGCGGGCGTCGGCCTGCTTGAGCGATTTCTCTCCGGCTTTCTCGACGTCTTCCTCAATCCCTTTAAGGCCTTTCTTGAATTCGACGATTCCCTTGCCGAGGTTCTTGCCTACCTGCGGCAGCCGGCCGCCGAAGATGAGCAGGGCTATGCCGCCTATAATTACAAGCTCCCAGACTCCGATTCCCTGGAAAATCGCAAACATCCGTTTTCCTCCCGTTGCGGCCCGCAACCGCAGTCAAGCTTTATCTTTCTTCACCTGGGGTGAGCGACGGGATTCGAACCCGTGACCTTCTGAGCCACAGTCAGACGCTCTAACCAACTGAGCTACGCCCACCAGCAAATCACAAGCTGTAAATATAGACGCGAAACGGTCAGAAATCAAACATTTATTTCGGCAGGCGTCCTTCCAGACCCAGATATTGCAGAGCCTGCTCGTTCCGGGGCGCTATTTCCAGCACGCGCCTCCACTGCGCGCGCGCCTTTTTCTCTTCTCCAAGCTGCCAGCACGCTACGCCGAGGTTCAGGTGTGCCTCGGCCGATTCCGGCAGAAGTTCAACAGCTTTCTCCAGGGCTATTCTGGCTTCCTTCAGTTCCCCGGCTCCGGCCAGTGCCCGGCCATAGAACAGCCGCATTTTCCCGTTTTTCAGGAAATACTTGCAGCCGACTTCAAGAAGCTCCGCCGCCTTATCGTACTCCTCCACGTTCAGGTAAAAGCGCCCGACGCTCAGGAATGCGAATTCCGGATAAGTTGTCTGCAGAAGATTCTCAGGCGACACCTTGATTCCGGAATCTGCACCGAAGCAGTTGTACTGGCACACAACCTGGTCGAGGGCGCTCAGTCTCCAGTGGGGGTTCTTATGAAGATACTTCACAAGAGCCTGCATGCGCGGCATGTTGTGTATGAGAACTACTGAGATTGGGCTGGGAGTGAGCGACTCCAATGTCCTGGGCTCGGTCTGGACGCGCTGATAGGCATCAAACACTTTCTTCGGGTAGTGAACAAGCCTGCCGTCAATAAAAACCCGCGTTGCAGTGTCCTGTAGGTACATGAGGTATCCGCCGAGCTCGTAGCTGTTGAAGACCTTTGTAGGCGTTGCGCGGCCCGTGTAGAGATGTAACTCGGTACTGGGGAAACTCGTGTCAGATACTCTGATTCCAAAGTTTATGTTGTAGAGCTCGCGCTTGGCGTAGTACTCGTTTGACACAACCTGCACCGAGTAGTAGGCGCAGGCGAGGAGCAGTGCTGTTATCGCCCCGACGAAGACAAGCCTTGGTTTCGTCTTCCTGAGAAGCGGCAAGGCGCGCTCACGCCAGAAAGGCTCGATGTTCGTAAGCACTACAGGCAGCGAGATAATCGTCAGGACGCCGAAATGCCTGTAGGAGCGCAGGGCCAGCGCTGCCGCAAGCACGGCTATCGCTGCATGGCCGGGGTCGAAGCGTTTGTAGTTCAATACGAACGAGCCCGCCAGCACGAGCAGCAGGAGCTTCAGATGCAGCAGGTCGGCCGAGAACAGGCCGGAAGCCAGCCGGGGCAGGGGGGAACCCCATTCAAGAAACGCGCCGATTTCGTGCTGAGTTGTCAGCGTCAGCCTGAACGGGTAAGTGACAAGCTGCATGAAGTACGGGTTAACGAGTGCCGCCGCGAAGCATATCCCAGCTGCCGCAAATAGCATGAAATTTGGCTGCTTGTCCCCGGAATCGCCTGAAAGGCCCAGCCAGCGTCCGAGCAGCCGTCCGACCCCGAACGCAATGAGAAATAGCGGCGCAATCACCCATCCGGGGTGCATGTTCACCCATAGCACAACAAGGGCCGGAATGGCGAAGATGGCTAACCTGCTGCGCTTCGACAGGCTGAAGAGCACCCACAGCGTCCCCGCAGCAAAGAGAAGCGTGAATATCTCGGGCCTGCACAGGAATCTCTCGGAGGCCGCGAATGCGCCCAGAAACACCATCGCAGCCGCCGGCACGGAAAACCTGACCGCCTTCGGCGCTGCAAGCAGCGCGACGAAGAATGCAAGCGCAATGATGGCAGTCTTGAAGATAACCACGGTGCCGCCGAGCGCATAAAGCAGAATCTGCGCCAGCCAGTACGGGTCAACGAGCGGCGCACCCTCGGCAGTGTAGGAGAACGGGTCGGCGCGCATAATGCCGTTCTCGATAATCCATCTGCCCGTCGCAATGTGCCACCAGTAATCGTAGCTGTAGATATTCCGGATGCAGAACAGTAACAGGAAAACGAATGCGGCGACCAGCGGCACTGTCTTAATCAGAGAGTCCCCTCTGGCGCGATTTCCGTTCGGGGAATTATTTTTAGCGTGGTTCTCAGTCATGCAGGGATAATAAGCAAAGCCCGGCGACTGGTCAAGGTAGATTCAGTAGATAAGGTACAAGGCCGATATCAGTTCGCGGATGCAGCTTCCGGGTATACGGAGATTCTACGGCGGCTTTCGAACTTGACGCGGCCGGAGACTTTGGCGAAGAGAGTGTAGTCGGAGCCGATGCCGACGTTCTTGCCGGGATGGAATTTAGTGCCACACTGACGCACGATTATCGAGCCGGCCCTGACGAACTCATCGCCGTAGGCCTTTATTCCACGGCTCTTGGCGAGCGAATCGCGTCCGTTTCTGGTGGAACCCTGTCCCTTCTTGTGCGCCATTGTACTTCTCCGTCGTTTTTCCTGCCTGTTCGCGTCCTATATTAGCCCGCAGCCGCGTATTGTCAAGGCATAAAACCGTTATCCGCCCTGTTTCTTTATCGCCGCAGCCACGATCTTCGGGACTTCCGATTTAACGTAAGACATCACTTCGAGGAACTTCTGCGCTATCTTGAGGTTCACCTCTTTCGTATCGAGCGCTTTCTTGACGCCTTCCATTATCTTATTGTCGAGTTCCTTGGGGTCGAAGGCAGGCGCGCCGCTCTCTCCGCCCCCGCCTGATGCTGCGGCGATTGCGTACACCTTCTCCTTGAAGGCATCGGAGTCGAACGCCTTGTCAATCATTTCCTTACTGGACTTGGCGACCCTGCTGGTCTCGAGCTGAACGAATGCACGCAGCGCCTGCTCGAATTCCTGCTTGTCAATGCCGCCTTCCACGCCGACGGTAATGTTGTCGCTGACGGCCTTCTTGAACTGGGGTGAATCCAGAACCTGTTTCATGTTCATTTCCACTTCGGCGAGGACAAGCGCGGCGATTTCGTCTTTACCGAGGCCGCCGCCACCGCCACCACCGCCGCCGGAGAGAGATTCTTCGGCAAGGGCGGCGAGGCGTTTCTGGAAGACCTCCACCTGCCGGGGCAGGTCGCCAACCTTCGCCTTTATCATCCTTTCTATGGATTCCGGGTCTGTCGGGGTGATTGATGAAATCCTGTCGGTGACTTTCTTAATTTCCGCCTCGACGCTCTTGAGTTTCTCGGCGAGCATCTTGTCTGCCTTCTTCTGAATCTCTTCCGTGGTTGCAGCAAGCTGATTCGCGAGGCTTTTCAGTTTCTGCTCCGACGAAACGGCGGAAGCGGCTGAATTCTTCACCGACTGGGCGAGTTCGGCTTCAAGGCCGGGGAGCTTCTTGGCGAGCTGTGCCAGTTGCGTGTCGAGACCGGGAAGCTTCTGCTCGAACTGCCTGTTGAGTTCCTTGAATTCGTCGTAGAGCGGCTTTAGCTTGGCGTCCACGTCTTCCGACAGCTCTTCGATGCGTTTCTTGAATGGCTTGAGGTCCTGTTCGAACGCCGCGACGACCTGATTGAGCTTCTCTTCGATTTCACCGCTCTTGGCGGCGGCTTTCTCTTCCGCTGCGGCGGTGACGCTTTCTTCGAGTCCCTTCAAGCGGTCGTCAGCCTCCGTCTGCAGACTCTTGAGCCTTTCCACAAGGGCCGATGGGCTGACGAACTCGAGAGTCGAAAGCCGCGCCTCGATTTGCTCGCCCGTTCTCATCTCGGCATCTTCGAGAATGACTGTGCGGGCATCGCGCAGCATTTCCACAGCGACTTTGCGGATATGCTCGGTGACTTTTTCCTTGAAGTCTTCGGATTTGAAGTATGTTTCAATCCAGAGGTCGAACTGCCCTCCCGCAATCTCGCGCACGTTGTCCGGCGTGAGGCGGGGCTGTGCCGAGAGGGCGTCAAGCGCGGCCTGGTCGGCAACCTGCGCCACGGCCTCGCCGAAATCCTTTGACTGCAGGTGCTCCTTGAGAGCCGCGGTGATTGATTCAGCTATCAGGCTGCTGGCTTTCTCGATTATCACCGGTACTGTCTTTTGTTGGGCATCTTCGATAAGCGGGCTGACCTTTTCGCTTATGGCATTTTCTATCTCGGACTGGACATCCTGCGCCGTCAGAGAAGGCCGCGCGCCGAGCATCTTCTCCGTGAGCTGTCCTGCTACCTCCGTTATCCTGTCAATCAACTCGCCGGAGTCCAGATTTTCGCGCCAATTCTTCGACAGCGTGTCATCCATGCCGTCGTGCAGCTCCGCGAGCTGGTCTTCGAGCAGCCCGAGCGAATCGGCCGTCTTGCTTTGTATTTCCTGTGTTAGCTGGTCAAGTTTCTCGTCCAGAATGCCGGCAATCTCTTCCCTGACGCCAGATATCCGAGGCTCGATGCTTTCTTCGGCAATCTGCCTTGCGGTCTCGCGTATCTTCTCCAGCGTCTCTTCAGAGGCGAGCCTGGCGTCCAGGGCGCTGCTGACATCCTCTTCCGTGAGTTCGGGGTGCGCCGCGATTGCAGCCTGGGCAATCTCCGCGGCAGTCTCGCGCAGCGTCTCCTGCGCCTCCTCGGAAGAGAACTTCTCGTCCCACGCCTTGCTGATGTCTTCCTTGGTCAGGGCAGGGCGCGCCTCGATAGTCCCTTCGGCTATCTGCCGTGCGACTTCGCTTATTTTGGCGACGATTTCTTCGGAACTCAGCTTCTCCTGCCAGTGAGTTTCGACCGCTTTCTCGATTACGTTGGGAATGGCCGAAATTTCGCTTTCGACGGGCGCCATCGCATCCGCCAGCCGGGCTTCGAACTCGGACTGGACCTGCGACACCTTTTCGTCTATTTCAGACATGTCGATGGAAGGAATTTCCGGCATTGCTTCGGCCGCTTCCTGCGCGGCGATGGCGCGGATACCGGCCTGCGTTTCCTCGGAGAGGAACTTGTCATCCCATGTGCGAATGACATCTTCTTCCGTAAGCTCCGGATGCGCGGCTACTGCGGCCTGGGCAATCTCGGCGGCAATCTCCCGCAGCTTCTCCTGCGCCTCCTCGGCAGAGAATTTTTCATCCCAGGCACGGCTTAGGTCCTCTTGCGTGAGTTCCGGGCGTGCCGCGACGGTGGCTTGGGCGATGTCTGCCGCCAGTCCACGCAGTTCCGATTGGACCTTGTCGGAAACGAACTTCTCATCCCACGCCTTGCTGATATCTTCCGCAGTCAGGGCGGGGCGTGCTTCGACCGTCCCCTCGGCAATCTGTCGGGCGACTTCGCTGATTTTGGCGACGATTTCCTTGGAACTCAGCTTCTCCTGCCAGTGCGCTTCTACCTCATTGGCAATCATGGCTGAGAGGCTGTCCAGCTTCTCCTCCACGGGCTTGAGCGCGTCGGCGAGCTTCGCGTCCGATTCCGCCTGGATCTCGGCTATTTTCCCGTCTATTTCGGACATGTCTATTGCCGGCGCTTCGGGTGCGGCGCCTGCCGCTTCCTCGGCCGCGAGAGCGCGGACTTTTTGGAGGAAGTCGTCCGATTCAAGCTGCCCGCAAAGGGATGCTGACAGCATTTCCTTGAATTCATCCCTCAGCGAATCCAGGGAACTGCCCATTTCCTCGTGGAGAAGCTCGGGCGTAATAGAGGCGCCCATCACCGAAGATGTGGCTTTCTGGACGGCCCGCATGACCGCCTTCTTGAACAGTTCCGAGCTTATCAGGTCGCTTTCGAGAACTTGGTAGCGCGTATTCACAATCCGCTCGACATCCCTCGCCGTAAGCTGCGGCTCGCCTGACGAGCCTTCTGCCGGTTTGGGCAGGATTTCCTGATAAGCCGGGTCTTGCAGGATTTCTGACAGCTTTGCTGCAAGGACTTCATCGCTTATGGAGGCTGCGGCATCCCCGGACGGAGCAGCGCCCTGCGGCATGGCATCCTGAACCATGTGCATTATCAGGAGGGAGAACTCGGTGCTGTTGAATTTCTTGTCGAGCGCAGCCTGGATTTCCTGCTTGAGGGCAGCGGGGTCTGTCTCTCCTCCGGCTGGTTCGGCAGGCAGGATTTCCTTAATCTTGGCCTCTACGAAGGCCTGGACTTTGTCAAAATCCATGGTGGCTTCCGGCAGAGGCCGAGTGCCCTGTTCCTCGATGAACTTTCTGACGCGGTCGAATATGGTATTTTCAAGGTCGTCGGTCGAGGGAGGCGCAGCCTGGGGCGCCTCGGACAGCTTTTCCTCTATAAGGGCGAGTGCCTGCTCTTCCGTGAGCCCGCTTCCATCCCCGGAACCCGCTTCGCTGAGCGAAACTTTCACCAAGTTGTCCACTATCTTGCTGATTTCTTCGAGCGTGGGTGGATGTTCGTCGGCGGGCAGCTTGGCGATTTTTTCCCTTATATCGGCGACCATGGCGTTGACTTTGAGTTCGACAGCCTCAATAGTGAGACTGCCACCGCCTTTTCTTCCTGCGCTTTTTGAGAGTATTTCCCCGACTTTCTCTTCAAGCTCCTTATCCGAGATGGCCGGTGCAGCCTCGGCCTCGGGCCGGGGCATTTTTTCCACTTCCTCGCGGACAAGATTCAGGACGGCCTCGGACTGCAGGAAATTGGGCAGAGCCCTGTCTATTTTATTCTCTACCAAAGACTTGAGTTCTTCGGGGCTTATGGGTGGAGGAGCTGCTTTGGCGGGAGGGGCCATCTCGCGGGCAATGATTGCGACTGCCTGCCTGAATTCTTCCGTCTGCAGGAAATTTCTGATGGCGGTTTTGATTTCCACGACCGGAGCCCCCGCCGCCGGGGCCTGCTCGAGCCGCGGTGCAGGGGTTTCTTCGACCGCTGGCTCGTCGATGAGTTCTGGCTCCACCGTGGCCGAGGATTTGGACCTGGCCTTAGCCTTGGTTTTTGCCTTGGGTTTTAAATCCGCAAGCTCATCCTCGACTGCTGCGGCTTTGCTTTTTTTCTTGGTCTTAGGGGCTGGGGTTTCTTCTATTACCTTCCCGCCGCCGAGCGAGGACTTTTCCTTCTTGAAAACCTCGCCGCACATGCCACACATAAGCTCGTCAGCGGGATTGAGGTAGCCGCACTTGCTGCACTTGATTTTATCCATTGCGTGCCCCTGCAAAGTGTCGACAGAGGATTGCCACGCCCGCGACGTGCGGGCGATGCAAACTACAAATTATAGCCTCCGTATGGCCTGCGGTCAAGGCAAAGCACTCTCAAAATCCGGCAGTATCTGGCGCGGCTGCGGGTGCCGGTTTTGCCTTGCGCCATCTGGACCTTCCTGTTACTATCTGCAAACGACCGGTATCTGCCCGGGGTAGGTAATTCTCGCGGCCCCCGGGTGGGCTATCGTTGGGACATATCTGGTGGGGACGACAGGCTGGCCGTCCGGGGCAAAGCTCCGGGATGAGGCATCTTCATGGCTCTTGAGAACCTGCGGGTACAGTACAGGGACTTAGGCGACCGGATTCTTGGCACCGTAAAGCTTGCGCTGGCTTTCACTTGCGCGCTTGCGCTGTTCTGGGAATTCGGCTCGACCCCCTACGGGCAGCGCATCTCGGAATCCGAAAAAGCCATAATACACTTGCTCGACTGCGCCATCATAATCGTATTTCTCGCGAAAAACTGCCTCGTGCCGATTTTCTCGCGGGACGCGGGCGGCTACCTGAAGAGGAATTTTATCGAGGTCATGCTCTCCGTGCTTCTCGTGCTCTTTCTTCTAACGAGCAGCGACAACTTTTACGAGTATCCTCTGATAGCCGTCAAGGTATTCGCGCTTCTGGCGTATCCCTACCGCGTGTTCGTCGGCTGGCTGTCGCGCGTCCGGGTAAACACGCCCCTGACGGTGGCTTTCTCGTTTCTTGCCATCATCATATTCGGCATGCTGCTCTTCATGCTGCCCAAGTCAACGGTTCCGGGCGGCATAGACGCGGTTGATGCCCTTTTCACCTCGACGAGCGCGACCTGCGTCACGGGCCTGATAGTCGTTGATACGGGCACGTATTACTCGCCCTTCGGGCAGGCGGTGCTCCTGTGCCTGATACAGGTTGGGGGCTTGGGCCTTATGACGTTTATGGCGTTTTTCGGCCTGACGCTGGGCCGCGGCCTCGGGCTGAGGCAGGAAGTCATGATGAAAGACGCACTCAGCCTCGAGCACAGGTTCGGCCTGCGCCGCGTCATTGTCTTCATTCTCGGCATGACGTTCGTGGTGGAGGCCGTCGGAGCGGTCGCGATATACGCCACCTTCCCGTTCCCTGCCGCTTACTCGGTCGGCGAGAAGGTCTGGTTCAGCGTATTCCACTCCATAAGCGCGTTCTGCAACAGCGGCTTTTCCCTGCTCTCGACGAGCTTCATGACCGCCCGCAGCCACGTCTCGCTCAACATCGTGGCGGCTGCGCTCATTGTCATAGGCGGGCTGGGTTTCGTCGTCAACTACAATATCTTCAGCTACTTCGGCCGGTTCTTCAGGCGGCGTCGCAGGTCGGCGCTGCTTCAGAAAGACACGAGCCTGACGAAGCTCGGCTACTTCGGCGTGCAGACGAAAATCGTGATAATCACCACGATTATCCTGCTGGCCGCGGGTACGTTCCTGATATATGCGCTGGAAGCGCCCCGGGACTTCGGATGCGCCGATTGCTCCGGACCGGCGGGGAAAATGACGCAGGGCGAAAAATGGACGTCAGCCTTCTTCCAGTCGATGACCACGAGGACAGCAGGCTTCAACACCGTGGATATTGGCTCGCTCCTGCGGCCCACTCTGCTGATACTGATTATCCTCATGTTCATAGGCGCATCGCCCGGGTCAACGGGCGGCGGCATCAAAACGTCAACTTTCGCCATATTCATACTCTCCATCGTGTCGCGTCTGCGCAACAGAAACAGCGTCGAGGTCTTCAAGAGGCGGGTGCCGCAGGGCGTTATTTTCAACTGCGTCGCGGTGGTAATTCTCGCACTGTGCCTCGTCGTTGCGTCAACCATTGTATTGACGATTGCCGAGCCGGATGCTAAATTCCTGCAGATACTTTTCGAGGTCGTCAGCGCGTTCGGCACCGTGGGCCTGAGCGCGGGCATAACGGGCGGCCTGTCGGTCGCGGGTAAGGTCACGATAATCGTCACGATGTTCGTAGGCAGAATAGGACCGCTGACTCTAATGCTGGCCATGAGCGGGCAGGCTGTTGCGAAGAGATATGAATACCCCGAAGAGAGAGTCATGATTGGATAGGGGGATGCCGTGGCATCTTATGCAGTGATAGGGCTGGGCAGGTTCGGGAGGATGGTCGCCGAGATGCTCGCCGCGGACGGCGCGGAAGTGATTGCCGTGGACCTGAATCCCACCATCATCGAGAACATAAAGGATATAGTTACAATCGCCGTCCGCATGGATTCCACCGACGAAACCGCGCTCATCTCCCAGGGAATCGACTCGGTGGACGCCGTCATCGTCGGCATAGGCGACGACTTCGAGGCCAACCAGCTCACTGTAGTGCTCGCCAAGAAAATAGGCGTGAAGAAAGTCATAACCCGCGCAAGGACGCCCGTCCAGGCGAAGATTCTCAGCCTCATAGGCGCCGACGAGGTAATCATGCCCGAAGAGGAGACGGCGCAGCGGCTGGCCCAGCGCCTGACCCGTCCCAATATCCGGGCCTACCTCGAGCTTGCCGAGGGCTACAGCCTCGTCGAGGTCGCCGCCCCGCGCAAGTTCCACGGAAGCTCGCTCAAGGAGATTAACCTGCGCAAGAAGTTCGGGGTCACGCTCGTGGTCGTCAAGAAGCGCGTCGAGGCCGACAACGAGAACGGCTACGAGGAAAGGGTCAACGACGTCCCCGGCGCCGACTACATCATCCAGCCCGACGACATACTCGTCCTCGTCGGCCCGGACGACAAGCTGAGCGTTCTTGCGGAAGAGTAGCCCGGGGGAGCTTGCACCGGAGGCGCCGCCGTGAGCAGAAAGCTCAAATACGGAATTCTCTTCGCCATAATTGGTATAGTCATAATTGCATTCCTTTTTGCATGCCTGCGCTATCGTGCCAATGTCAATCTCGGCGAGGAGCTGCGAAAGGAGGTGGACGCGTGGCTCGCCTCCCTGCCGGTGATTCCAGACGAGGAAAACGGCGCGTTGCTCATTCTCGAAGGCCTCAGGCTGCTCGGCGACCTTCCGGAATCGCTCCGTGAGGAAGATGTGTGCATTGACGACCAGTCACGCGCGAAGCTTATCCGTGATTACCTCGCCGGAAATGAAAAAGCTCTTCAGCTTGTTAACGAAGGTCTTTCCTTCGAGAAATGGGCATACACGACGGACTATGAGAAAGGGGCGGGCTCGACGTGGATGAACCAGGTGATATTCCGAACTGGAGGAGAGGTTTTCGCCTTCAAAGGGGACATTGACAGGCTGGAGGGAGACAACAGGAGCGCGCTCGCGGAATACCTGAAGTGCGTTCGACTGGCTTGCACTCTTTCCAATGAGCGAATATTGACGTCCCGGATGATTGACGCCGGGCTGTGCAGAAGAGGCCTCGAACGCTTGCAGGAGTTGTTTTCCAGCAGCTCGCTCTCGGAAGAGGACTTGTCATACATCCTGAAAGAGCTTATTGAGCTGCACGGGAAGCAGGGAAATGCAGCCCATGCATTCGACGGGGATTATTTCGCTTTCACAATTGGAATGGCGGACTATCTCACGGGTAAGGTGAAATTGACAGGCTCCCCTGGAGGTCTCCACGAGATGTATGCTTCTTCGAGATTCTTGTACGATTTCGGCGTGGATGTGGAGATATACAGAAGATGGAGAAAACTGTACAGCGAAGTAGACCTGGCTCTTTATTACAGACTCCCGGCGGAGCTGAAGGGCGGCGGCTCTCTGTCCCGGAAGATTGGGGTTCCGGAATTGGGTTCGTGGCGGGGATACTATGCCCAGTTCGGAATCCCGGACCTTTCCGGCGCGGTCGGAGCTCTTGCGGAAGTTGAGACTCTCTTTCGCGGAACCTTCGTCCTGTTCGCGGTCAGGCTGTACCACGCCAGAAACGGATTCTTGCCGCCGAGTCTGGATAAGCTTGGCGAACTTGTGCCAAAAGAACTGCTGACAGACCCGTTTTCGGGGAAGAGCCTTGCCTACCGCGTCGAAGGCGATGATTTCTACCTGTACAGTGCGGGTTACAACGGCGTTGATGATAAATGCGTGCACAGCGAGCCGGTTTATAAAGATGGTGTTGAAGCCTACGCGGTGCCTGACATCGTATTTCACGCCCCGCCATCCGGCAAATGAACGGGCGTTCTGTGCTGCTCTGCGTCTCGGCTGTTAGTCCTCGCGGAGCGCTTTCGCCAGCGCGTTGGCGAACTTCTCCGCCGCTTCGGGGCCGTTGGCGGTGACAATCTTCCCGTCGGTGACGACGTCCTCGTCTTGGACCTTCGCGCCCTTCT
The DNA here is from genome assembly GCA_964641955.1 of uncultured Planctomycetota bacterium. Lineage (GTDB taxonomy): Bacteria > Planctomycetota > SKW154 > SKW154 > DAOVDS01 > CAZXNM01. Next base: position 173,587 of record CAZXNM010000001.1, on the reverse strand, counting down.
TCTCCAGGTTTTCCTTTTCCGACTTGTAGACTGTCGCCTTCTTGTCCTTGAGGACGCCGGCGTTGGCGAGTATTGACGGCGCTATGCAGATTGCGCCGAGAACCTTCTTTTTCTTCACGGCATCCTTGGCAAGCTTGTGGATCTTCTTGTCGTTGAAGAGTTCCTTTGCCCCGGCTCCACCGACTAGAACGACCGCGTCGAACTTGTCCGCCTTTACCTTCGAGATGGTCGTGTCGGGCTCGACCTCTGCGCCGAGCATGCCCTTGCACTTGGCTTTCTTCGCGGCGGCGACCGTTACCTCGGCGCCCAGCTTGCTTAGAATCTCCTTCGGCTTCTGAAGCTCTTCATCCCTGAATTTGTCCTGGGCGATAATCATGACAATCTTCTTGCCGGAGAGAATCTTGAACTCCGCGAGAGCCTTGACAAGCTCGCCTGCGAACTGCTGCGCAGCCTGCGGGCCGTTGGCGGTGATTATATTTCCATCGACCTCGACCGCGCCTCCGGTGTAGTTTGCGCCGCCTTTCTTGAGGTTATCCGCCTCGGACTGGAAGACGGTTGCCTTCTTGCCCTTGAGAACGCCCGCGTTGGCGAGAATCGATGGGGCAATGCAGATGGCTGCGACGATTTTCTTTTGCTTGTATGCTTCGGCAGCGAGCTTGAGCGCCATCTTGTTGGAAAAGTATTCTTTAGCCCCAACTCCGCCTATGAATACGACGGCATCGTAGGAATCGGCCTTGACTTTCGTGATAAGGACATCGGGCTTGACTTTCTCGCGCTTGAGCATGCCGACCGATTCGTTGAGCGACGAGCAGGCGACCGTGATTGCCGCTCCCTGCTGTTCGAGTGCCTGCCTCGGCACGCTGTATTCCTCGTCGCGGAAGTTGCTTGAAGCGATTACCATGAGCACCTTCCTGCCTTCGAGCTTCTTCGCGTCCTGCGCCGTCGAAGTACATGAGACAACGCACAGAAAAGCCAGAACAACCGCGAACATCAGCCTTCTGGACATCCTTATTACCTCCTTGGAATACAGCTATTTGTCTTTCTTGATTTGCAGTTTGAGTTCATCGAGCTGGGATGGGTCGATTTCCGAGGGGCTGTCAGTCAGCGGGCAGGCGGCGCTCGTCGTCTTGGGGAATGCAATGACCTCGCGTATGCTCTCCTCGCCAGCCAGCAGGGCGACCGTCCGGTCGAGCCCGAGCGCGATGCCCGCGTGCGGCGGCGCGCCGTACTGCAGCGCTTCGAGGAAGAATCCAAACCGCTCCTGCGCCCGCTCGCTGTCTATCCCGAGCGCCTCGAACACTTTCTGCTGGACGCGGAAGTCGTGTATCCGGACGCTGCCGCTGCCGAGTTCCGTGCCGTTGAGCACTATATCATATGCGAGGGAGCGCACTTCCAGCGGCTTCTCCGCGATAATATCCACGTCGTCGGCATGCGGCGACGTGAACATGTGGTGCGTCGGGGTGGGATTCCCTTCGTCATCCTCCTCGAACAGCGGCGGGTTGACCACCCAGAGGTAGTTGTACTTGGACTCATCGCGCAGGCCAAGCAGCCCGCCGAGGTGGATTCTCAGCTCGCCAAGCGCCGCGAGACAGGTTTTTCGATTGTCTGCGACAAGGAGAATCGTGTCTCCGTCTTTCGCCCCGAACCGGGAAGCGATTCCGGCAAGCTCTTCGGGAGTGAAGAACTTGGCCGAGCCGCCGGTCAGAACACCGCCTTCCGCCTTGAACCAGGCGAGCCCCTTCGCGCCGTGTTCCTTCACGAAATCGGTCAGCCCGTCAATCTCCTTGCGGCTGAACTGTTTCGGCGCGCAGATGCCGCGCACGAGCCCGCTGCTTTCGGCGACGCCGCGGAATACCTTGAATTCGCACTTCCCGGCGATGTCGGTAATATCCACAAGCTCCATGCCGAACCGCGTGTCCGGCTTGTCGGAGCCGTACCGGTTCAGCGCATCCTCGTATGACATGCGCGGGAAAGGCGTTTCAATCGGCTTGCCGACCACTTGCTCCATGAGCCGTGCGAACATGCCTTCGATAAGCGCGTAGATATCCTCCTCGACGACGAAGGAGGCCTCCACGTCGAGCTGGGTGAATTCCGGCTGCCTGTCGGCGCGCAGATCCTCGTCCCGGAAGCACCTGACTATCTGAAAATACTTGTCGAGCCCGCCGACCATGAGAAGCTGCTTGAACATCTGCGGCGACTGGGGCAGGGCGTAGAACCTGCCGGGGTAGTTGCGGCTCGGAACGAGGTAGTCTCTCGCGCCCTCGGGCGTGGATTTGGTCAGAAACGGCGTCTCGACCTCTGTGTAGCCCTGTTCGTCGAAGTAGTCGCGTATGCCCTTGAAGAGCCTGTGGCGGAATATCAGGTTGTTTATGACGCGGGGCCTGCGCATGTCGATGTAGCGGTACTGCATTCGCTTGAGGTCACTGACCGAGTCGGCTTCCTCCGGCTCGAAGGGGAGCTGCCGGACTCCCGTCCTGCAGAGTATTTCCAGCTTCTCGCAGGCGACCTCGATTTCGCCTGTGGCAAGCTCGGGATTGGCCATGCCCTCGGGTCGCTTTCGCACGGTGCCCGTGACCTTGACGACCTCGCTTCCGCCGAGCTGCGACGCAAGGCCGTAGCTGTCGTCGCCGGGATTGAAGACTACCTGCGTGCGTCCGTAGCGGTCCCGCAGGTCGATAAACAGCACTCCGCCGTGGTCGCGCCGGTTCTCCACCCATCCGCAGAGGGTGGTTTTCCGGCCCGCCGATTCGGCGGTAAGCTCGCCGCAGGTGTGGGTTCTAAGGGGCATGAGGCTGGCACCTTTCGCAAAGCGAGGCTCAGTGGGGCGCTATCGCGCCGGGTTTCAGCTCTTCCTGCTTCTTTTCCGGCTGCCCGGGCTTTTCAGTGTTTTCCTTCCCGGTTTCAGCAGGCTTCTTCTCCTCATCGGGCTTCGGAGACTCCTTCTTCTCTTCCTTCGCCGGTTTCTTTCCTTCGAGGTCTTTTTCTATCTTTATCTTCTCGATATAGTCCCGTGCCTTCGGGAGGATGTCCTTCGTGTCTATATTACTGCGAGAGAACGTTATCATCTCGACCACTTCCTTGAACTTAACCAGCGCTTCATCCGCCTTGTCTTCCTCGTAGAGCGAGACGGCGGCGGCGAATTTCTGCTCCAGGAGCAGCATATCTCGCGGCGAGGCGGCCTTCTTTATCAGTTTCGGGCGGTCTCCCGTCTTTTCCATGTCGTGATAGCACTGCTTGAGCCTTTCCAGCGCACCCTCGTGCGTCGGGAGTTTGTCGAGCACTTCGCGGTAAACGGCGGCAGCTTCCTTGAACTTGCCCTCCGAGTGCAGCTTCTCGCCTTCTTCGAACCTCTTCTCCAGCTTTTCCCGCTCCGCTTCCGGGAGGGAATTTTCGCGCACCTGCTTTACGAGCTCGTCGAACTTCTGGTCCCGGGCCGTTTTCTCCTGCTCGCTCTCGTTCTTCATCTCGCCCAGCAGCTTCTCTGCCTGCTTCTCGTCGTATTTCGGTATCACGGGCGTGTAAGGCTTTTCCTGGACGCTGGAGTCCGTGCCGCCGGAGCTTCCGCCCATCTCTACGGGATTCTCGGGAGTTTTTCCCGGCTCGGGGGCCTTGCTCGTAACGCCGCTGGCCTCCTCGATGTCGGAGGCGTTTACGACGCGCGAGCCTCCCTCCTTCATCTCGGTCTCGCGCACGGGCCTGGTGGATACCGTTGTCGTTGTACAGCCTGCAGCCGCGACCAGTACGGCGCACAGGGCAAATAGAACCAACATTCTCATAGCCTTCTCCGGGCATAAGCCTCGTGAAACAGCGCCGCAGAGCCTATCACAAAAGCGCGTCACTTTCAACCAAAATCGAACCGCACTGAACGCGGGGCAGGGCAAGCCGCAGCGGGAAGCCGGTTATACTTGACCCACTTTTGCACATAGGCTAATATGCTTCGAACTACTTGATTGAGTGATGGCGCAGTGGCATTGAAAGGGTAGCGTTTGCAGTATCATAAGGCAGCAGGCCGTTATCTTCTGGCAGCGGGGATTGTCCTCTGCGTCGGCATGGCGGCGGGATTCATCTACGGACTGCTGCATGATGCCCTCTTTTTTGACTTCGGGCCTGTCCTGATGATTCTGATTGGGTCGGGCGTCTATCACGGTTCGAGAGGCTGGCGCAAGTTCGGAATCGTGGTGTGTTTTCTTTACGTGGCGGCTGCAGTGGTTCTTCTGTTCGTAGCAGTCTTCAGCCCGGACAGTCTGAGCCTTACTATTGGCGGTATTCCCGCCGGACTCGGTCCGGCGCTGACGCGGACTCTGGCGCTGGTCTTTTCACTTGTCTATATTGCGGTCTTCGGCATACCGCTCTATCTCCTGCTTCATCCGTGGACGAAGGAAGAGAAAGGTGACTGGAGGCTTGCAGGTCAGGAAAAGTACCTGAAGGGAGTCACTCTGGTCCACAGGAAATACAGGCAGTACGCCCGGAACCCCGACTGGGACCACGACCACTGCAGCTTCTGTTGGGCTGTTTTCATGGTGGGAGGCGAATCGGGCAGTCTGGACGAAGGATATTCGACTGAAGATGAGTATCACTGGATCTGCCCGCAATGCTTCGAGGATTTCAAGAAGACCTTCGGATGGTCTGTCAGAGAGGAATAGACCAGCGGGGGTGCGGTGAATTGTTTGAATTTGTTTGCCTCGGGTGCGTTGTTGAATTAGAATGCGCTTCTTCGCGCGAACGAGCGTTCTCGGAGGTAGAAAAATGCGGATAATCCTGACTCTGTCGGTGGCGGTCGTTCTGTGCAGCCTGTCCGGTGCCCTTGCAGCGCCGGCGGAAAACGATTTCTACATGCCGAAGGGCGTCAAACCGGCAGTTCAGGAGTTCGTCAGAGACTGCCCCCTGTGCGGCTGGAACCCGCTCAAGAAGCGCTCGAACGACAAGCCCGCAAAGAGGTTCACCGGCGCATTCAAGGCAGGCGAGACCTGCCCGTTCTGCGGCGGCAAGGGCAAGATTACCGAGAGCATTAACTGGGCCCGCGGGTACGCAGAGGCTTACGGAGTGGGTGCTCCGGAGGAGCGCAGCACAATCGAAGACCCGAAACGCCGCAAGGCGTTCGAGGCGCTGCAGGCCAAAAGCGGCGGCCAGCGCGTGGCGTTGCGAAACGCCGTCAAGCTCCTGGCGAACCTGAAGCTGGACGGGAAGACTGCCGCAAATGCGGCGAACTACGTGCAGAAAATCGAGGCGACCGTAAAGGGCTTCGAGACGCTCAAAGTCAAGCAGAGTTCCGACTCGGACCTCCCGTACTACATCGCAAAGGTCAGGGTGCCGTTGTGGGGCGTCAAGGGGCTCACAACCTCGCTCTGGGAGACCTACTCGAAGTCGTACGGCGCGAAAAAGCACGCAGCCGCGCCTCGCAGCGACCTCGACGAGGAGTACGTCATAGTAATCGATGCGAGGGGCACTGGCTGCGAGCCGCATCTCTTCCCGCGGGTCGTCACCGGCAGCGGCGACGTGGTCTACGACGTGGCCTCGGTCAACAAGGATGCGGCACAGAAGGAAGGCATGGCCCGGTTCGGTAACCTGGACAAGGATGTCCCGTTCGAGAAGCTGCAGGAGTCGCTGAAGGAATCGGCGCTGCATGAGACGGGGCATTACGCATACTGGGACGAGGATGAGGGGACAATCGTCTTCGACGACGACGATGATGACAAGCCCCGGAAGCGGCGCAAGCGCAAGAAAATCAACATTGTCGTCAAGGGAAAGAAATCGGAGAACAAGGACGCATCAGTCGAGGTCGCCGAAGCGGACGCGAAAAAAATGAAGGAAGCGGACGAAAAGACCGACTCCCTCAAAGGGGCGAAAGTCATAATCCTGACGGATTCGCGCGTTGCAGGCAAGGAAGGCCGCCTGCCGCGCCGGGACGGCACCCACCTCGCATGCAAAAAATGCCCCGAGTCGCCCGATACGAGGTAGCGCTCGAAGCGTAACTTTTACGTAACCGCCTAACATCACCATGCCCGCACAGTATCAAGCAATAGGAAGACAGTCTGTTCGTATGGTTCCAGCCGGACTGGAGATTCGTGATGAACGATAAAAGGCGGGTTGTAACGGCTCTGGCAGCGCTCCTGGCGGCGCTGCTCTTTTTCTCGGGCGATTTGAGCGCGGAGTTCTTCGACAACCCCGTGGACTGCTACGCGCTGCTTGTCGTGGCCGCAAGCGACACTAATACCACCATCCACCGCAACCTCGACCCCATAGATGTCAACGCCTCGCTGGTGGGCCTTGCGCGCATCTACACGGCCCTGAAGGACGCGGGCTTCGACGACTCGAAGATTATCGTTCTGTACTGCGAGGGCGGCTTGCAGCCGAACTGGCAGGAGAAGAAGTGCTCTAAGTGCTTCAAGACGCTCAAGAAGCACTTCGAGCGCCAGAACATGGATGCTACCGCGGCGAATATCAATTCCGCGGTTGCCTCGCTCAAGGAGAAACTGGACAGCAACGACCAGTTCCTGTTCTGGATAAACACGCACGGTGCGGCCAACGGGACGCTGATGATGGCCAGGCACGGCAAATGGGCAACGAACGAGATACAGAACACTTTCACCGGGCTGAAGTCGAAGACGAACTACCTCCTGTTCGACTCGTGCTTCAGCGGTCAGATTGTGGACAAGGTCTTCGTGGATAACGCAGTGATATTCTCGACGACCGGGTCCAACAGCCCCGGCTGGGTTGACAGGACGTTCACCAACTGCGCGAACTACGTCGAGTGCCTGATAGACAAGAAATACGACAAGGACAAGAACGGCTTCGTGGACCACGAGGAAGCGTTCAACGCGTCCAAGGCGGCTGCGCAGGAATACGAGCCCAAGTGGCGGGACTATATCAAAAACAAGTACAGGCCGCCCAGGCCTGCACCGCCGGGAACAGTGCAAAGGACGAGCATTATCCCGAAGTTCAAGGTCGGAAACAGCTTCGTCGATGCGGCGCTCGGCTCGGCCAAGAGTGGCGACAAGAAGGCGCCGGTCAAGACCGGGCGGACCGTCAAGCGCTCCGAGGACCCCGGGAAAGACCTGCTCAAGAAAGCCAGACTGCACGAAAGCGGCAGAGACTACATCACCGCAATCGAGATATACAAAAGAATTGCGGGAATGGGTAAGAGTTCCATGTACTCCAAGGAGGCGAAGAAGAAAATCGACGGGCTGCTCGCAAAAAAGGAAGTTGCCGCGGAGTACGAGGAGCACATGAAGCAGCAGCAGCTCACGGAAGACCTCGCCATGGCAGAATCCTTCGCGCTCGCGGGAAGGTTCGACGATGTAATCGAGTATTGCAACAAGGTGATAAAAGCCTCTCCGGGAAGCTCCGAGGGCAAGTCGGCGAAGATTCTTAAGAAATGGGCCAGCGAAGCCAAGGAACTCGAGGAGAAGAAAAAGAAGGAGAACGGATAACCTGCCGCTGGAGTGAGAAAATATATCAACCCCGGGCCGCGGCCCGGGGTTTTACTTTGCGCTCAGTATCTTGATACTGACTTTCCCTACCACGTTTCGGGCGTTCGACTTGCTCGATTCGTCGGAGAGCCTGATATGCGTGGCGTCGTTGAGCGCCTGGTTCCACGACGGATCGAGGCCGAGCCACCTGCCGACCCAAACTTCCGGCCATGCGTGGTAGGCGAACGCGTGCATGAGGTCACCGGTGTACTTGAGCCCCGAAACCTCCCGCGCGGGCACGCCTGCCGCCCTCGCGAGAGCGACGAAGAGCACCGTGTACTCGGAGCAGTCACCGGACTTGGCCTTCAGGATGTCGAGCGCGGTGGGCAAATTTGATGTAAGGGATGGCTTCATGTTCTTGAAGACCCACCCGCATATCCTGACTGCTTTCTTGTACAGGTCGGTCTCGCTGCCGCATATCGTCCGCGACAGATTAACAATTTCCTCGTTGTCCGACTGGACAGTCGATGTGGCCTTGAGGAATTCGGCAAGCTCCGTGCGCTTCTGCCCGAGGTCCGCGATGGGCCCGGGTGCCTGCTCCGGCGTGAGCGTCAGGGCATAAGTATCTTCGGACTTCTTCTCGTATTTAAGAGTGTCGGTGTTCCTGGCGATGGCGGCGTTGATGCCGGAGATTTCGACCTTGAGTTCCTTCACATTCTCGGGCTTCATGCCGAGCTTGTCGGTCTTGATGAGAAGGTCCAGGAGGACGTCGAAGCTGTAGTCGTAGTTTTTCGCTAGCTTCTCCTCTTCCAGCCGCAGTGTGAAGAACGGCAGGACAGCTTCGAGCAGATCGCCATTGGAGTTGTACTTCGCGAGGCCCTTCGTGTTCTCGCGGGTCTCCTCGACGGTGTACACTTTGACCTTGATTCCCTTGAGCAGCTTCTCCTCGACCGATTTCACCACGGCCTTAATCCGCTTGTATTCGGCTTCCTCGAGGTCAAGCGACCAGAAGTCTCTTTTATCGCCCACGGCGGCGCCCTTGACGGCGAGGAGGCTTCCGCCGAGGGAGTCGAGGATATTTTCGTCGGGGTATTCTATGGTTCGCGTGTTTTCCCTGCCGGCAGTTACGGATTTCAGGTGTATCTTGTCACCCTCGACTTTACCGGTGAATTTCTGCTTTATGCCGCCGGCATCGCGTGTCTCCTCCAGTGAGAGCATCCTGTACGGCGCTTTTCCCGAGTACTCCTCTTTGGAACTGAAGCTCATCTCGACCTTCTGGCCGAACCTGAGCATCTTGAGCTTCATGTCCTCGAAGAAGACGTATTTCTTGCCGTCGCCGCTTCCTTCGGTCTTAATCACGCTCCTGCAATAGCCTATCTTCTTGCCCTGGACGTAGACGCCGTACCAGTTCGTTACGTTCTTCAGGGCCGCAAGCGCCTTGTCCGTTTCGGTCGGCGCTCCCGACTGCGGCGTCTGGTCCGGCTGCGCCTTGGGCCGACCCGGTACCGACCCGTCGTGAGCATCCTTCTTTATGCCCCTTATCCTGCTGCGCTTGATGGTTATCGTGCCCATACCGGCGACATCGACCACGACTTCCTTCTCGTTCTCGCCTACGATTTTGCCGCGCAGCTTGCGCCCGTTGTCGAGCGTTATCGTGTCTGCGCGCGCCGCCGCAAGCAGCAGGGCGGTCGCGAACAGCGCAAGGAAAAGACGAAACAGGGGTTTCTTCATTGCCGCACTCCCATCTTCAGGATGGCGGGAAATCTCCCGGCACAGCTACATGATACAACATAAATCCCGCGCAGACAACCTTGCTCCGGGCTCCCCGCCGGCTTCTTCCTTCATTAAGACGGAAAAACACGCCGTCGCGGCCGGAATCAACCTGCTCTTGAGTATTGAATCGCCCGCGCGGGCGTGCTATTCTTAATGAATGCCTGACGTACCGGAACAAGCAATCAGCGAAATAGAGAGGCTTCGTGCCGATATAAGGCGCCACAACGACCTTTACTACAACAAGGATGCGCCTGAAATCACCGACGCGGATTACGACGCGCTGATGCGGCGGCTGCAGGCGCTTGAAGAGCAGTATCCTTCTCTGGTAACGCCTGATTCGCCGACGCAGGTGGTGGGCGCGCCCGTGGGCGAGGCGGAGCAGACGTTTGCGCCGGTCACGCACAGGATGCCCATGCTGAGCCTCGAAAACGTCGCAAACGCCGCCGAGATGAAAGCTTGGTACGAGAGAACTTTGAAGGCACTCGGCGAAGAGAAGACAATCTTCGTTGCCGAGCCGAAGCTCGACGGGCTGGCTGTCGAGCTTGTCTACGAAGCCGGAAGGTTCGTGCAGGGCTCGACGCGCGGCGACGGCACGACGGGCGAGAACGTGACCGCGAACCTGCGCACACTCGGAGAAATTCCATCCGAACTCAAGGACGCTCCGAAGATGCTCGAGGTCCGCGGCGAGATTTACATGAAGCTTAAGGACTTCCGCGAGCTCAACAGGCGTCGCGAGGAGGAAGGGCAGACTACCTTCGCGAACCCTCGCAACGCCGCCGCCGGCAGCCTGCGACAGCTCGACTCGAAAGTCACCGCCAGGCGCAAGCTCTCTGTCTTCTTGTACGACCGCGGCTTCATTGAGGGCGCCAAGCAGGTCAGTGAAACGGAGTTCCTCGGATTCCTGCAGAAGCTGAGGCTGCCGGTCGTCGAACACCGCCGGTGCAGCGACCTTGCCGGAATCGAGAGAATCTACAACGAACTTCTGGATAAGCGCGAAAAGCTGCCATTCGAGATTGATGGGCTTGTGGTGAAGCTCGACTCCTTCGCGCAGCGCGACGCACTGGGCATCCGGTCGCGCAGCCCGAGATGGGCGGTTGCATACAAGTTCCCGCCACGCCAGGCAACTACGAAGCTGCTTGCTATCGAGTGGAGCGTGGGCCGCACAGGCGCGGTGACGCCGGTTGCCATCCTCAAGCCGGTCCAGCTTGGCGGCGTAACCGTCAAGCGCGCCTCGCTTCACAACGAGGATGAAATCAGACGCCTCGGCGTCATGTACAGCGATACGGTGATAGTCGAGAGGGCGGGGGATGTCATTCCCGACGTCGTCAGGGCAGTTACAGAAGAGCGCACCGGCAAAGAGAAGGAAATCACGCTGCCGAAGCGTTGCCCCGTCTGCAAGTCCGAAGTGGTAAGGCCGGAAGGGGAGGTTGTCGCGAGATGCACCAACGCGGCTTGTCCCGCGCAGGTCAAGGGCCATATCCAGCACTTCGCTTCGCGGGGCTGCATGGATATCGAAGGGCTCGGCGAGAAGAACGTCGTCGTGTTTATTGACAACGGCTTTCTCAAAGACCCGTCGGATATCTACAGCCTCAAGGGCAAACGGGAAGAGCTTGTGCAGCTCGAGCGATTCGGCGAGAAGTCGATTGACAACCTGCTCGCCGCAATCGAGGAGTCGAAGGGCAGGCCGCTGTGGCGGTGCCTCAACGCGCTGGGAATACGGCACGTCGGTGAGCACGTGGCGCACGTTCTGACCGGCCACTTCGGCTCGATTGACGGCATTATGGATGCGTCGGAGGAAGAACTCGATGCGATTCATGAAGTGGGGCCGGTCGTAGCCGAATCAGTGCGTGACTTCTTCGCAAACAAGAGGAACCGTGAACTCGTGAAACGCCTTCGCGGGGCGGGCGTGGAGTTCCGCGCCGAAGAGAAGAGAAAGGCAGCCAAGGAAGGCCCGTTCGCAGGCAAGGCAGTGGTCTTCACCGGCGGGCTGGAAAAGTTGACTCGCCAGGCTGCCCAGGAGCTTGTTCGCGAACTGGGCGGCACGCCGTCCGGCTCGGTCTCGAAAAAGACCCACCTCGTCGTCGCGGGCGCAAACCCCGGCTCCAAGTATGACAAGGCAGTCAAGCTCGGCATCGAAATCATCACCGAAGACGAATTCCTCGAGCGCGCAGGCCGATAGTCACTCCCGGTAGAGGAGCTTGCCGGCGGTCATGGTGAAGACGTTGCGGGAGCGCTGGTCAAGCGCGCCTTCGAGCGGGTCGTCGTAGTTCTTCGGGATATGAATTGCGCAGATATCAGCTTCCATGCCGGCCTTGAGTTCGCCGACCCGGTCGCCGATGCCCAGCGCGGCGGCGCCGTTTGCGGTCGCCATCCTGAAAAGCTCAACCGGCATTACGCCTTCGTAGGACTGGTAGACAAATTTCAACTCCTCGAGCATGTCCAGAGACCAGTTGCTCACCATCGAGTCCGTCCCGAAGCAGACTCTGATGCCTTCGGCGAGGAGCTTCTTGAAGGGATGGTAGCGGTGGTAGAAGTAGAAGTGGCTGCGGGGACAGTAGACGGCCGAGGCGCCGGTTCTGCGGATTATCTCGAAATCGCCATCCTTGAGATAGTTGTTGTGTATCGAAAGCGTATGGCCGGTCATAAGGCCGAGCTTGTCAAGGTAAGCCACCGGGGTTATCCCGGGTGCTTTCCACTTGCTGAGGTCGGAGCCGAGCCTGGTGAGGAAGTCGACGAAAGGGCCGCCGCCCGTCTGGAAAAGCTCCACCTCTCCCTCGTGCTCGGAAGTGTGCACGGAGATTATCCGGTCCGTGCCCTCGACGACCTCGCGGCATTTCTTCAGCAGCTTCTCGCTCACGCCGTAGACCGAATGCGGGGCAACGCCCCATTCGAGCAGCTCGTCCTCCTCGACCATGGCTATGCGGTCGTCGAGCACCTTCGCCTTCTTTTCGTAGAGGTGCTCGGGGAAGGCGACCATCTCGAAAAGGATGTAGGTGCGAAGGCCGCTGTCCTTGAGCGGTATGTATGAGTTGCCGGAATTGGCGTGGTCAACCAGGGTCGTCGTCCCGTACTCGATGGAAGCTTCCACGCCTTTTTGCGACGAGCGCACGAGGTATCTGTCATCTTTGCCGTTGCGCAGTTCGCGCACTTCGTCGAGCCAGAGCGTGAGGTCTTGGCGTCTCGTGACCGGCCTGCCGAGGTCGGTCAGTTCGAGGTGGGTGTGGCAGTTGACGAAGCCGGGGATTACCACGCACCTGCCGAGGTCGTATACGGCATCAGCGGACAGCCCGCCGGAGGGCTCGATAGCTGCAATCCGGCTGTCCTCGATGAGCACGCCGTGACCCTCGAGCAGATTTCCTTCGCCTTCGAGGATGTAATCCGCCTTGATGAGAGTTTTCTTCGCCATCAGCCGCTTCCCGGCAGTTTAGTATATCCTTACGAGCTTCGTTTCCTGGTAGTAGTGCTGGAGGATTTCCTGGGCCGTGTAGCGGTACGTCGGGTGCGCCATGCCGGCCGCTCCCCACTGGCACATGCCGACGCCGTGGCCCCATCCGGAACCGAGTATTTCGAAGGAATCGCCCGACTTGCTTTTCTTGACCTTGAAGGCCACCGACTTCATGCGCTTCGTGCCCACGAGCTTCCTGAATATGCTTGTGCGAATTTCGTGGTTGCCCTTCTCACCCTTGATAATGAGCATCTTGGTGCGCTCGCCCGCGTCGGGGTCAAGGCGCTCGATGTCGAGTATTTTCCCGATGTCCTTGCCGCCATCCTCCTTGATTGCATTTTGAATCTCTTCCTGGGTCATTGTGAAGGTCCACCTGTAGACAGGCGAATTGCCGCAGTGGCCTCAGGGGACGCCCATGAGACAGGGCATCTCTTTCCCGCCGAAGACGACGTGCGCATCAGCCGTGAATCCGCCGCAGGTCGAGTGGTAGTAAGTCGGGAATATCTTGCCCTCGAACGTCAGCACCGTTCCCGCGGTATCGACCACGACCTGGCGGGACGTTCTGCACTCCTTGTCCAGCCCGCCGTAGACTTGCGAGTCTGAGCCGCTCGTGAGGTCCCAGTCGAGCCCCCTCTTTTCGGCCTGTTCCATGCGCCAGAGCGCGTAGGTCCGGGCCGCCACGGCCTGGGCCTTCAGCGCGGCCTCGGGCCACGATATCTTCATCTCCGAGGGGATGACGCTTGCCAGGTAGTGTTCGAGGTTGACGTGGTTTACAGCGGCAATCTTCCCATCCCTGTTGAACAGGTGCAGGATTCCGCGATAGTGCTTGTCGTCCACCACGAGGGTTCCGTCGTTCTGGGGCGTCAGCACGAGGTGGCCGGCCTTCATGCGGCTGGGTTCCTGGACAATGAAGAACGGGTCGCGGAACACGACATCGGTTTGCGGCAGGGAAGAGCCCTGCGAGAGCAGCTTCGAGTTCTCGGCGTTCTTTATGGTATAGGGGCCTTCGACGGCTATTCCCACCGACTCGGCGTCAATCCTGAGCGCGACGCGAATCGTGGGGACTCCCTCGGCGGGGCCGAAGCTCGGTGCGGGCAGGCCGGCGCCCGAGCGGTCGCATGAGCCGCAGGCGGCGCAGAGCCAGAGAATCACCAGCCCAGGGAGAAATGCGATTCTTCTCAAATGGACCTCCGGGCAATTTTGTGAGACTTGTATTATACCGATTGCGTTTTCCGCGTCAACAGTCATCACCGTTTCCGTCAGCCGGCTCAGTACAGGTGCCGGCGCTGGTATGCGCCCAGTGGCCGGCGCAGCGCATCCAGGCAGAGAAATATAACCGGCGCGCAGGCGGCGGAATAGAGCGAGACGACGAGCACCTGCTGCAGGTGTTCCTGCACTTGTATACCCGGCACGGTCAGCGAAAGCTGGAGCACGTAGGCCAGGTCGGCGAGAAAGACTGCCGCAAAGGCCACGAGCGCCTGCACGAGCACTTCATCCCGGTAGAGATACTTGCGCAGCCGCAGCAGCAAAGCCGCCCCGCACGCGTAAATAAGGGCGTGGGTTCCCAGCCGCCCCGTCGAGAAGATGTCCTTGGTGAATCCGATAATCCACGCGGCGTAAAGTGTTTCCCTGGCCTCGGCGTTGAGGACGAGGTAGACCGCGAGGATGAGGGCGAACTCGGGATGCGAATAGCCGAGCTGCCAGTGCGTCGGAAATGCGACCTCGAGCGCTACGAAAACGAACGCGATGAGGATGAGCAGGTACCATTTCACTTGTCATCCCCCGGCACTTCCGGCACTTCCGGTACTTCCATCTCGACGATTATGACGCTTTCGAGGTCATCGAGGTCAACCGGCGAGATGACCGAGATTTCCTGCTCGCCCGCGTACCTGCTGCCCTCGATTTTCGCCACGGTGCCTATGAGTATTCCGGGCGGAAATATCCCGAGGCGCCCGCTTGCCAGGATGCAGTCGCCGACCTCGATTTCGGCATCCTCGGGGACGTGCTTAAGCCTCATTGGAGCTGCTGCGGCGGCCTTGCCCTCGACGATTACCCTTTCCCTGCCGTCGAGCATTCTACCGGCGATTCGGAAGCCGGGGTCGCTTGCCAGGAGCACCCTCGAAGCGTTGGGTCCCACCGCCTCGATTATTCCCGCGACGCACGCAGATATGCTGCCATCCTTCTGCCTGAAGCTCCAGAGCACCGGCATGCCGGGGACTATTCCGTGTGCCGAGCCGCGATTGACCAGCGCGGTGCGTCGGAAGTTCGAGGCGTCCCGGCGCATGACCACCCTGGCGGGGATGATTTTCGACAACCGGTGTGGGGACTGGCTTCTTACCGCGGCGACGCCGTCGAGTTCGCGGCGCAGCAGGTACGTCTCGTTGCGCGCGGCCGACAGCTCGCTGGTGGTGATGGCAAGCTCGGTCCGAAGCTGCTCGACCGCGGGTGCGACCTCTTCCTCCGGCGAGGGCGGGTTGAAGAAAGCGGAAACGTTGGCGGTCGCGCTGACGACCCTGCCTGTCACGGGATAGCCGAAGCGAGCCGGCAGGAGATAAAGGGCGAGGCTGAAGCCGAGCAGGGCAATTAGGCCCTGGTGCCTGATGACGAAGTGCAGTCTTTGTTTCACTTCAGATGCCTGCCGCGGGGCGCCCGGTACTACAAAGTGGCGGAACTCTCCAGGATGTCCGAGAACATGTCGAGATTCTCGAGGAAGATGCCTGTCCCCCTGGCGACGCATGTCATGGGGTCGTTGGCGACCGTGGAGAGCAGGCCAGTCTCGCGGGCGAGGAGCTTGTCAAGCCCCCTGAGCAGCGCCCCTCCGCCGATGAGAGTGAGGCCGTTCTCAACCAGGTCCGCCGCGAGTTCTGGCGGGGTCTTCTCGAGCGTTCGCCTGATAGCTTCCACGATGGCGTTGCACGGCTCGCGCAGCGCCTCCCTGACCTCCTCGGAAGTTACTGCAACTTTCGTGGGGAGCCCGTCGATTGCGTCGCGACCGCGCACTTCCATGCTCAGCTCCTCTTCGAGCGGGAAAGCGGAGCCTATGGCGATTTTTATCTTCTCGGCGGTCTGCTCGCCAATCATTACGTTATAGGTGCGCCGCATGTAGGCGATAATCGCCTCGTCGAAGTCGTCTCCCGCAATTCGCAGCGATTCGAACGCGGCCATGTCCGCGAGCGACAGAACCGCTATCTCGGTCGTTCCGCCGCCTATGTCCACGACCATGCAGCCCTGGGGCTCGTGAATGGGCAGGCCTGCGCCGATTCCCGCCGCCCTCGGCTCTTCCACCAGATAGGCCTTGCGCGCGCCCGCGCGCTCCGCCGAGCTGTAGACGGCGCGCTTCTCGACCGCCGTAATACCCGAGGGTATGGCTATAAGCACTCGCGGGTGCGAGCGCATGCCGAAGCGGCGCGGCTGGACCTTGTTGATGAGGTAGGAAATCATGGCCTCGGCGATGTCGAAGTCGGCGATGACACCGTCCTTGAGCGGCCTGACGGCCTCTATGTTCAAGGGAGTCTTGCCGAGCATCTTTTTCGCTTCGATTCCGACCGCCTGGCCGTTGTTGAGAACCTGGCTGGTTCCTCTCTTCACGGCGACGACCGAAGGCTCGGACAAAACTATACCCTCGCCGCGCACGCAGACGAGGGAGTTGGCAGTGCCCAGATCAATGCCGAGGTCTTTGGAGAAAAGACCCAGAATCTTTTCAAATATCATTGGATAAGCAATTTCCTTTCGTTCGGCTCGCCCTACCGGCCTTCGCCGCCGGCGGCGGGCGCTCCGGCTCCGCCCGGCTCAACTTCCTTCGCAAGCTCGGGACGGGCGTCTTTGCGCTTGAACTGGTTGTAATGATATATGGCCCGGCGGTCCTTTTCGTAATCCTTCGTGTTGAAGTAGGCCCCGATTTCATCGCCCGCCATGTAGATTGTCAACCCGAGGAAAATGGTGGTGAGAATCATGAGAACCGTGGCCGTGGGAGCCGACGGCTTCTTCTCAATTATCTCCTCCTCGCCTCCTTCTTCTCCGTGGCCAACGGGTCTTTCTTCATCAACCATTCTGGTTCCTCCCGGTCAACTATTTCTTGTCCACTACTGCTATCTCGACGCGACGGTTGTCGGGGTGGCCCTTCCTGCCCTTGTTGGGCACGCGGGGCATCCACTCGCCGTAGCCTGCCGCGTACATGCTTCTCTCGGGGACGCCGAGCTTCTTGAGTTCCATGAGGACGGAAATGGCACGCGCGACGGAAAGGTGCCAGTTAGTCGGATAGTTTTTCTTCGTCTCGGGTTTTGAGATGGGCTGGTTGTCGGTATGGCCCTCGACCCTGATATAGGCTCTCGCGAACTCGGGCTTCTTGAGCATCGGGGCAATTTTGAGCAGGATTGCCTGGGCTTTCGCCGTAAGCTCGGCTTTTCCGGAGGGGAAGAGCACATCGCCTGCAATGCTTATCTTGTTGTCCTTGGTAATCTTGACTTCGCCCGACGCGACTTCGGTCGGAAGCTCCGCCTTGATGCCTTCCGCCAGTGCTTCGTTTATTCGTTTCTGGGCGGCCCCGACGGCTTTCTGAGCAAGGAGAAGCTCCTGTTCCTGCTGGTCCACCTTGATTTTCAGGAAATCGCGCTCGCTCTCGGCTTCTTGCGTCCTGCGGCCGAGTTCGCCGAACTTCTTGTCGTATCCTTCGATTGTCTGGGTATAGTCCTCGTTTTTCTTGACCACGTTGTAGTGGGTCCAAATAGGGACGCAGCCGCTGCCGGCGAGGACCGCGGCGACGAGGGCTGCAACGAGGAAAAATGCTGGTCTTGTCATGGACGAAAGCTCCTTAACTATTCGGGTTTTACTTCCTTTACAAGGACAATCTCGACCCTGCGGTTCGCGGGCGTTCCCTTGCGGCCCGGCTTGTTCGGGACTATGGGGTGGTGTTCCCCGTACCCGACGACGAACAGCCTTGAGTCGCTTACGCCGAGGCTCTTGAGTTCGACGAGCACCGCGTGCGCCCGCCTCGCGGACAGGAACCAGTTGTCAAGGTTTTCCTTGACCGTCCGCTGGACGGGAACATCGTCTGTGTGGCCGTCAATCCGCACGAAGTACTCGGAGTACTTGGGCGAGTTGAGCAGAGCCGCAAGACGCTTCAGGGTTGCCTCTCCGCCGGTCGAGAGCTTGCTCGAACCGGGGGCGAAAATAATGTCGCCTTCGAGCACTATGCCGCCGGTCTTCGGGTTGGTCTTCCAGCCATCCTTGGGAGCTTCCGGAGGCTTTTCCTTGTTCATCTCATCGAGCAACCCCTGGGCGGACTGGAGCCGTATCTTGTGACCCTCCAGCTCGTGAGTCAGTGTCTTGACCTGGGTCTTCAGGTCCCTGTTCTCGTTCTCGAGCCGTTCCTTCTCCTTGCTCATGATGCCGTGACGTTCCTTGAGCTCGCGGTACTGGTCCGCGGGAACAGCACAGCCGCAGGAGATTGCTGCAAGCCCTGCGAAGGCTGCGACCACAAGCAGGTATCGTTTCACCTACCTACACCTCCCCTTCTTACTGCACCTGACACAAACCTGCCAACGAAAAGTGGTTCGAAACAGCCGCAGGGTCCATGAGGCCGTCTTGTCCGCGCGCGCAATGAAGCCGCGCCCGGACTAACCGGCAAAGATGTTCATGAACCAGTCGCCTATGCCGCGGAACTTCTCAGCCATGTTTACGGCATAATCCGGCGTAGCGTTTCTTATCGTATTGAAGAGAAAAGGTCCCGGCCATACCACGAATATCGTAGTGAAGAAGAGCATGACGGTCCAGATGACATGGGACTTCTTCCTCTTCATCTCCATGGCGCGCAGCCGCGCGGAGCGGCTGATGCGTCCCGACCCGGCCCTTGTCGCGCTGACTGACTCGTAGTCTTCGACGTCTGCGAACGCTTCGGCGCGGGTGTCTTTGGGCTTGCCGGGCCTCGGCGGCGGGGCGCCCGCATCGATTATGGTGGCCGCGCCCTCGTCCGTCTCCGGAACAGCCGGGACCGGAGTCGGGGTGGGTATGGCCTCTGTCTTGTCCGTGCCCTCGTCCTCGCGCGAGAGGGTGGGCAGTTCTTCCGTATCGAAGACATCCATGTTGAGGACTGTCTCGCGTTCCCTGGCTTCCTCATCGACGACGAGGTCCTGCTCGCTGGGGAGGCTTATCTCCGCGTCGGAGTCGGTCAGGATGATGGTGGGCTCGGTCTCGCGGCCCTTCTTGAGCCTGTCCACGTCGGCCTTGGCGAACTTCATCGTCGCGCCGTCGCGGAAGCCTCTCAACTCGCCCTGGGAGACCAGCCGCTTGAGTTCGTCCTCATCGACCTGGAGTTCGTTCAGCACTTCCTCGAAGCTGTAGAATTCGTCTGCCATGTCCCGTCCCCTCCGCAGTAAAGGCGGCGAAGCCCTAATCTCTTCGTTACTTGCCGGGTTGCGTGTTTTCCTTGGTCTTCTTCTGTGTTTCCTTGTAAACGTCCTTGACGGACGGAGTCTGCGAGCGCGGCCGCCACTCGTCGAGCAGCAGGTCGAACTTGATGTTTCTTGCGGCCACCAGGTTGAGCTTGCGGCCGAGGTACTCGTATACGCAGAGGCTCTTGCCCTGGGTGTCCACGACGTAAAGAAGGTCGCGCGACTGGCTCTCGGTGTTGCCCGTAACCGCCGCGATTGACCCCGCTCCGGATGATGTGCCCGCGACGACGACGGTGTGCGATGAGTTGATGCTTATGATAAGAGCAACCAGGAGGCCGATGATGATAAGCATCAGAAACTTGTTTGTCTTTGCGCTGTCCACTTCATCCTCCTCGCGAGCGCGTCGCGCGGTAACGCTTTTGCAGCATAGACCTTACCACGAAATATCATCCACACGGCCAGCATTTTGTCAAGCAAAAAATTAATTCCCGTTCCCGCCGGCGCCCGCAAGCCCGGAATCACCCGGCTTGATTCGGCCCCAGCCCTTCGCACGCCTCATCGCGAAGATGACGAGAATAACCACGAATACGAATATTCCGACCGATTGCGATATCGTGAGGCTTCCGAAGAGGTAGAATTCCTTATGGTCGCCGCGGTAGAACTCGACTATGAACCTGGCAATCGGATAGAGGAGCCCGAGCAGCAGTATCTCGTCTCCGTGGTTGCGTTTGAGGCGCGACCTGCCGAAGAGCCACACCAGCACCGCCATCGCCACCGCCGCGAAGCAGTGCATGAGCTGCGTCGGATACACCGGAAGCGAGTGGGTGCTTGCATCAGTTATCAGCTTCATGGCCAGATGGTCATTGTAGGCCGGGCTGTCCTTCGGAAATGTCAGCGCAAGCGGGAAGTTTTTGGCTACCTTGCCCCAGCAGCAGCCGTTGAGAAAGCATCCGATTCGTCCGCATGCCAGACCGAGCGCGACCGATGGCGCGCAGATATCGGCGAGGCGCCAGAAACTTATCCCACGCTTGTAGGCGAAGAAGAGCGCGGCAAGAATGGCGCCTATGACGCCCCCGTAGTACACCAGGCCGCCTTTCCATATCTCGAAAAGCATAAGGTCGTAGGGCGGGCGCATCTCCAGGGGGGGCAATCCTTCAGTCCTCCTGACCCACCTCTCGGCGTCATCCATCGTGACGCCGTATTCGTTCGTCGCTCCGATTGCGGGCTTGAACTCGTAGGCGTGGACGGCATCCTCGGAGAACGACTCGCCTTCGACGCTGACACGGCCGACGACCTTCGTTATGCGCCTGTCCAGCGACCTGTCGGGCTGGAACACGGGCTCGCGCCGGAGTGAGTCGGGGAAGAAATCCTCGACGGGCCTGACAACGGCGACAGTCCGCAGGGAAGAGGGATTGAACACGATGTAGAGGGCCCTGCCGAACACTATCGCCGCAAGCAGCGCCAGCGCGGTGAAGAAAGTCTTCGTATTGACCGAGGAGTCGCGAAATCGCCTCAGAAATCCTATTTTGCCGCGGAATGCATACAGCAGGGCTGCAAGCGCGATGCCTGCCGTGAGGCCGACAATCGAGAAGTTACCATCGAGAAAGTTCAGAATCCTGAGATTGAACTTTTCGTTGAACTGGATTATGAAGAACAGCCTTGCGCCGAGCACCCCGAAAATGACGAGATAAATGCCAAGGTCGAGAATGTAGTTGGGGTCCATGCCGGCCTTGCGCGCGCGTCTCGTCGCTATGAATATGCCGACGAGAAAGCCGACCATTATCATGAATCCGTAGGCGAATATCGGAATCTCAAGGCCCGGGATTGTAAACAGGACAGAGCGCACGGCACCTCCCAGCAGAAACGATCCTGCGACAAACGGGCAGATTATACAGGCGCCCGCCGGTTACGTCAAACGCAAACCTGTTCCTTCTACCGTGTTGTGAAGTATCGGGTTGAAGATAACCAAGTCGGGCCGGAATGCTCAGTCCTCGGCGCTTTCACCCCGCCGCGGCTCCCTCGATGCAATGGCCTGAATCAGCCTGCCCACGAGGATGGCAATAAACGTCACTGCAGTTACGTAGATGAGCAGCGCCAGCGCGAACGAGAATACGACCCAGAGCGAAATCCTGATATCCCTTCCGCGGATGCTCATGCTGAGGCCGGCCCAGAGAATCAGCCAGACGGCGATGCCGACGACCGCTACGCCGATGACGGCATAGCGCAGCTCGCGCGTCCGAGGCGGCATGGCGAGCAGGATGGAAATCAGCACGTACAGGTATAGAAGCGGAAGCAGGTTGCCGTGCCCGGCTTGCGAAAACACCGAACCGGTCGCTCCGAGCATTGCTGAGAGCGACCTGAGGGTTACAGTGCCGAAGTATTGCAGCGAGCCGGTTATGGTATTCGGGAACTCGCCGAGGTCGAGCCGCTCCTCGAGTGCCAGAGGGTATGAGAACAGCCAGCCGATAAGCGCAAACACCAGCAGCGCCCCGAGAAGCGGAAACGTCGCGAGAATGACCTTGCCGAGAAAGCTGAC
The DNA here is from genome assembly GCA_964641955.1 of uncultured Planctomycetota bacterium. Taxonomy (GTDB): domain Bacteria; phylum Planctomycetota; class SKW154; order SKW154; family DAOVDS01; genus CAZXNM01. Next base: position 152,035 of record CAZXNM010000001.1, on the reverse strand, counting down.
ATCTTCGGGGTCGTACGAGATTGCCTCGCCGTCCCGGACGAAAAGCTTCACCGACCTGACTTCCGCGCCCGAGATTGAACAGGCCAGCAGCTTGAGCGCGCCGAGCGTCAGGAAGCCGGGAAAGAATATGGTCTTGAAAAACGACGAGCGCCTCATGGGCGCGTACAGCCGGCCCAGGCCGTACGACACGAACAACAGCACGAACAGCCATATAAGGTAACTGAAGGCCACTCCCAGCCCCTCAACAGGAGAACTGCACTTGTATACCACGGCACTGCCCGGTTTTCAAGACTAATCCACATAGGCGAGGTGTCCCACCAGGCCATTACTGCCGGAAAGGCGTGCAGGAACAGCCCCGCTGTCATGGTCCCTGCGCAATCGAGGCAAGGCTGCTGACAAGAGTACCGAATGCGTCCCGGTCATGCTCCACGGCGAACTCGAGGCTGTGCGGAAGCGGCGGGTCCTCATGGAAAAACCCGCGCTTCAGGAAACCGGATACGATAATGGCACCGAGGGGACCGACTGCGTGGAAGACCAACTGGAACTCATCGGGAGACATGGCATCGAGCCGTGCGCTGCCCTTGCGGATTTCTTCAACTTCTTTAAGCTGAGAGAGGAATTCCTGGAACTTGTCTTTCAATATCCAGACACTGTCATAGTGGCCTGTGAATCCACAAGAAGATATGGAAACCGACATCCGGAAATCGCCGGCCCCCTGACTGTCCTCGGGGTATACCTCTAGGACTTCCAAGTCTATGTAGTTATCGCGGCCGCCAATCCTCACGCGATTCTCCATCTCGTCCTTCTCCCTATGTTCTTACTTGCCTCGCGGGTTCCATGTTGATTTCCTGCCTGGACATGAAGCCCTTCTGCGCATTAACCCTCTACTTGAGATGGTCGCTCAACCACTCGTAAGCATAAGTTCTTTCGGTTTCAGGAAATCCGTGTCCACCGTCGAAGAAGCGCACCTGGAAATTGCCGGAGCTTTCACCGTACAAGCTGCACAGGTACTTCCCATACTCAAACGTCCATTCGAGCACTGAATTCTCATCCGTGGCAGTCTCGAAATCCCCTTGTCCATGAAAGGGCTTCTCTTTTCTGCCGCGCGTTGCGAGAAGCGCTCTGGGTGCAATCAGCGCTGCTAACTCGTGGTAATAGAGACCATCTCCTTGCTGATTATAGAACTTGCCCCAGGGGCCGCCTCCCAGCCCGCCCTGGAAGTGACAGCTCAGCACGCTCGCACGTATGCGGGAATCCCTTGCCGCAGCCCAGAACGCCGTTCCTGCTCCCAGCGAATGGCCAATCATGCCAATCCGCTGCGAGTCAACGTAGTCCAGGCTCTCGAGCACATCTACAGCGCGTATTGCATCCCACATGTGCTTCAGGTAGAAGGATTTCACGGAAAGGGATTGGACTGCAGCGTCCCAGCACTTGGTTTTGTCCCGCTCGCCCTGCTCGCGCACGCCCCTGATATTCCGCTCGCCGCAGTTGATGGAGTCCGGGGCCAGGACGACGAAACCTCTGCAGGCAAGCTCGAAGCCGTACGCCTGGTCGGGCCGCAGGTACGCTTTGCCCACGACGGCATCCTTCCCGATATCGCAATCAACGAAACATTGATGGTTCGCCACTACCGCCGGGAAAGGCTGCTTCCCTTTCCTGGGAACCAGGAGGTATGCCGGGATTTCTTCGCCGGACTCGCCGTTGTAAGTGACATAGGATTCAATGAATCCATCATACCAGGAATGTATTCGCTGTGAATGAATCTTCAGTTCCACCTCGCTCCGATGAGGCCACGGCCCGTACTTCGCCACCCAGGCGCCGAACTTCGCGTTCAGAGATGTTTTCAGCTCGTCCGCTTCTTGTCCGTTACGCGGTATTGAGACATCCACGAAATCAGGTAACAAAGAGTGCCTGGACAACTCATTCGCCATCAAAGACTTCCTCCATTGCGGGTTGAAGACCCGGGGGCATCGTGGACTTCTACGTTGTGGATACAACCTGCGGTGCTTCCAGCCCCGGCCGTCGCCGGCAGCCCGCCTGCAATGAATAAAAACACATGGGAGCCGCGAAGTCAAATGCGGCTGTCGTGCAGCCGCTGTGTTCCGTATCCTGTGTTCTTGTTCTACTGCTCAACTGCTCGCTTGTTCCGCTGTTCCCGGCTGCGATGCAGCCGTTGCCACACCTTGAGGTGCAAGGCGTCCCGCGAACCCTGAATCGTTCAGATGAATACTATCCCGTCGAGTCATTTCTGTTTCTCCGGCACGGAATCATCTTCCAGCAGATTCTTGACCAAGTGGAGTTCGTTATCGTGCACGGTGATTCCCTCGCCGTCGGGAACATAACCCAATTTCGGATACAGGCGATTCGCGTTTCAGCTTTTGAGCCTTTCCTGAATCCATCTTGCGATATCAGCAGCGCATTCGGCAATGGGTCTATCCGATGTGTCGAGCAGGATAATCGGAGGGGTCATCTTGGCGGCATTGTCGAGAAACCATTGGTTCCATTCGACATGTTCCCGGATGAACGCTTCCTTGCTTGTGTCGCGCCACTTCGGCCGGCTGCGCAGTCGGTCGGCCAGCACTTCGCTCCTGGAAACCAGGGCGAGGTAGTGAACATCGGAAAAATACCGGCGCGCATGGCATTTCTCGAATTCAAAATGGCTCGCGCTGCCGAACAGTGCGACCGGCCTGCCGCTCTGCGATACATGGGCGCAGACCTCCAGCCAGAAGTTACGGTATTCCATGACCGCGTTCTTGCCTTGTCCCTGGAAGAATTCCTTCCGGTAGAGCAGGTCGCTTTCCATGAGCACGACTTCGGGCAGTTTGTTATCGCGGAGAAGTTCACGCCACATGGCCGACTTGCCCGATGCGCTCGCGCCCGTAACAACAAAAAGCGGCAGCCTGAGAAAATTCTGCTTGTGTCCGCATATAGGGCAGACAACGTATGGCCCATCGGCATCGACCTTCTTTTGTGTATCCCGCTCGCCACAGCACGGGCATATATCGAACATCTACAGCACCCCCCATTATCCCATCGGTTTCTGTCTCTCCGGTGCTCTATAGAAAACACGTAGCAAGTACGCATCCCTGAATTCGTCGCGATTGTAGCACACAGGGATCGTCAAAACAAATGCGGCTGTCATGCAGCCGCTGTGTTCCGTATCCTGTGTTCTTCATTCTGTATTCTGTCTACCGTCTACTGTGTGCTGTCTGCTGTCTTGGCGCGGTCGCGCCGACCTGAGTGGTGTTTCGTGAAATTGGTTGACGCGGAGGGCGCGTTGATGTATTTTCTGTTGCGGAACAAGCCGGAAATTCCTTTGGAGGCGCGGCATGGATGCCAGGCTCAAGGGTTTGGGAGAGTCCATTCTCATTCTGTTCGTCACGATTGCAATCAACTTAATTGTAGGCCTTGTAATCTGGGCACTGGGATTCCTTATTATTTACCACGCCCTCGGCGCGGAAGGCCCGCTGCCGGGGATTGTCCTGGCGTGTTTCATTGCAGCTGCGCTGCTGGCAATCAACTACTTCTCCTACCTGCGCATAAGCAAGAAAATCACGAAGTACGAGGAGGCGACACGATCGTTCTTCGAGGTGTTCGAGCGAAGCGAGTACGACAACCTCGTTTCCTCTCTCAAGAACTCTCCTACGTTTCGGATTTCCCACTATCTCATTATCACCGCCATACTTCTCGCGGCCGCGGTGCTCGCGTTCTGGCTGCCCAACGGGTTCTGGCTGGCGCCGGTCTTCCTCGTTTTTGTCTGGTACATATGGCTGACCAGGGCCAGGAGCATTAAGCTCACGGCCGCGTTTTACAGCGGGAACAACCTCGTCGCGAGGGGCAGGGCGCAGGATGCCGTGCACACCGCCCGGTCCATTCTCAAGGTCGCGCCGCGTTCGGTCAAGGGACACTGGCTCATGGGAAACGCCCTGTTCGCCCTTAGAAACTACGACGGGGCCTGCCAGTCATACGAACTCGCCATCCGACACAATCCCACCGCGGCCAAGTTCCTGCTCGCGTTCGTGGGTCTGTGCTTCCAGAGGCTCGGGCTCTACAACCGGGCTCTGCGCTCTTACGAGGATGGCCTGAGGCTCAACCCGGGCGCGAAGGAGATTCATTACGGCCTTGCATGCACCTACTCTCTCATGAACGAGCCGGGCCGCGCGCTTCCGCATCTCGAACAGGCCGCGAGACAGGGATACGTGGACCGGGCCTATATCGAGAAAGACGGGGACCTCGACAACATCAGGAACGAGCCGAAGTTCAGGGATTTGGTGTCCAGACTGTCCTGATTCCGGGCCTGCAGGAAAACCGGCGCGGACCGCACGTACGCCGGCGGTTGCCATGACACGTAAAAGAATACGAAAATCCGCGGAACCTGATGACGCGCCGACCGGTGGCGAGAACGGTTCCGAATCGCTCTACCGCCTCATATCCGAAGCCATTCCGGAGGGGCTCGCGATTTTCGACGAGAAACGGACCGTCCGGTACGCTAATCCGCAGCTTGCCGCAATGCTCGGAACCACGCGCGACAAGCTGGAGGGAAGCAAGGTCGGCAGCATGCCGTGTTCGGAGAAGACGGATCAGACGCAGCTCGCCGGCCTGCTCGACAAGGCAATCAAAGCAGGTGTCCCCGCCGGACCGGTTGACTTGGTCTGCGAAACTTCCGAGGGAGGAACAGCCAACCTGTCATGCAGCGTCCTTCCCATGGCATCGGTCCCCGGGGCCGTCAGGTTTCTGGCTATCTTCGAAGATGTTACAGGCAGGAGGGAGGCGCAGGAGCAGCAGCTCGAGAAGATGCGCGTCCAAAGCCAGTTGAAAGTCCTCTCCAGCCTCTCCGGCGCGATATCATCGCTGGGCTCTTTCAGGCAGATTGTGAGCAAATTCGCTTCGGCGGCCGAGCCGGTTATATCCTTCACGGCCTGTGCCACCCTCAATCTCGATACGAAGCCGCTGACTCTCGATATCTACCTCACTTCGGACGTAGGACCGGCCTTCATCGAGCGGGTGCAGGAGCGCATGCTGCAGTCGGCGGGCGAGCTTGTTCCGGACTGGCCCAGGGGACAGACTTTCGGCCTGAGCATCGACAAGGGGGAGGTAATCGACGGCCTGGATTTGGGCATGGAGGCGTTCATGGCCGTTCCGGTCGTGGTGGACAACACCACTACCGCACTTTTGGGATTCGCGTCTTCGGAGGCGAACGCTTTCAAGCCGCGCGATATTTCCTTCGCGTACACGCTGGCCGACTACTACTCGCTCATCCTGTCGCGCGCTCGCATCGAGGAGAAGATGATGCGCCGCGAGATGGAGGACCAGCTCCAGCGCGAGAGGCTCGAACTCGAAGCCATCAGGAGGGAGGCCGAAATCGAAGCCACCCGGCAGAAGCTGGATGCCGAGCGAAAGGCCGTAAGGGAACTTAAAAGAGTGGACGAACTCAAGGACGAGTTCATAAGCACCGTCTCGCACGAGATGCGCACGCCCATGACATCCATCAAGAGTTCCATGGACCTCCTGCTTTCCGGCAGGCTCGGCGAGATTCAGAAGGAGCACAAGCCCTTCCTCGAAATCGCCGTTCGCAACCTCGACAGGCTCGCGCAGCTCCTCAACGATGTCCTGAATGTATCGAGAATCGAATCCGGCAGGCTCAAGATGACACCCGGGTTGCACGAGATAAGGCCACTGGTTGACGGCGTAATCGGCGTTCTGAATACCAAGATGCAGGAGAAGCAGGACACCATCTCCAACGAGGTTCCGGAGAAGCTCACGGCGTTCTTCGACAGGAACAGCCTTATACAGGTATTGACCAACCTTGCGGCCAACGCGATTAACCACAACGAGCCCGGCATCTCGGTCGCGGTGAGGGTCGCCGACGAAAGCGGTGGCTGTTTGACCCTCAGCGTCGCGGACACGGGCGCCGGTATCGCGAAAGAGGACAGGGAAAAGATATTCGAAAGATTCTACCAGTCCGGCAGAACTTACGGCGAAGGCTCGAAGGGCACGGGCCTGGGGCTGACCATCTCGAAGGGCCTTATCGAGGCGATGGGCGGCAGGATATGGGTCGAGGGCGAAGAAGGGAAGGGCGCCGACTTCCGCATAGTGCTTCCCCGGACAAAGGATGATATTAGGAGCGAAGAAGCGCCCGCGGCCGCCGCGGGCGAACAGCCCGACCTCGAAACCGAGGTGCTCTTCGGCAGGATTGCGGTTCTCATGGGACTGGCGACGAACGACCAGGTCAACGAATGCGCCCGCGAGCAAGCCTCGCAGAAAAGCCCGCCGAGGCTCGGTGAGATGCTCGTCGAGAAAAAATACATGACATCAGAGCAGAGGGACATGGTACTCAAGATCCAGGAAAGGAACCTCTCGCGCTCTTCGCTCCGCGACTCGAACAAGGCCTTGGCGGACAATATCCTGGGCGGTCTCGCCGTAAGCAAGGGCCTTGTCACGAAGGAACAGCTCAACGAATGTCTCAGGGAGCAGGCCTTGCTTGAAACAGAAGGCCTGCCGGCCCAGCTCGGCGAGCTTATGGTGCGAAAGAAGCTCCTGACGGTATCCCAGATACTCAACCTGCTCTCGCAGCAGAGAAGCGTTCTCACCTCGAACGGCGAGCAGGGCGGCGGGGATGCCGCGCCGGGAGGCCCGTGCGAGGAAGAATCCTGACATGGCCAAGAAAATTCTCATTGCCGATGACGAGTACGATATAAGGTTCGTGCTCAAACAGCTTCTTACGCTCGAAGGCTTCGATGTAACGAGCGTCGAGAACGGCAGGAAAGCGCTCGATGCGCTTGAGCAGGAGGATTTCGACCTCCTCATGCTCGACCTGATGATGCCGGAGGTTGATGGGTTCGGCGTTCTTGAAGCATTGTCTCCGGCGAAGCTGCACGGCATGAAAGTCGTCATCCTGTCCGCCAAGGCCACGGATGAGGACGCCGTCGTGGGTTATTCGGTCGGTGCCGCGCAATATGTCACAAAACCATTTGACAACGACCGCGTTGTTGATATAGTTAAATATCTCGTCGGCGAACTCGGCGAGAAGGAGCGGGCGGAATTAGAAAAGCGCTTGCGGGCCGACTGACAAGAGGATGCAATGTCCGCTAAAAACATAGAGCCCTTTATCAGAACGCCCGGCGGCGACCTGGAAATCAACGTCGATATGCGAGACGAGTGGCCGGGTATCGCTATTCTGAGGCTGCGCGGCTCCATCCTGCCCCAGGCCGTCCCCTCGCTCCAGGGCCTTTTTAGAGACCTCGAGGAAGCCGGCCACGAGCAGCTTGCGCTCGTGCTGCGCCACGTCGAGCGAATCTGCTCCGCGGGCCTGGCGCTCCTCGTCGGGTACTGCACGCGCAAGGGACTCGAACAGGACGAGGCCTCAATCGTGCTTATTGACCCCTCGCATCATATCGAATTCACGCTGAAGGAACTCGGGGTTATCTCTCTCTTCCCCGTTTTCAAGGAAGAGTTCGAGGCAATAGACCTCCTCCTCGGAAAGCAGTAACAAGCTCTCGTTCGGGTGTTTCAATGACCGGCAGGGACATCGCACTCCTCGCGCTTGTAATTCCCGGCATTCTTCTCATGTTCATGGCTTCGGTCTCGCAGGTCGGCGCCGAGCGCTCGACCGTCGGTCCCGTCGCGCCCCAGAGACCGCTCGGCCCGCCACTGACCCTGCAGCAGGCGAAGGAAGCCGGACTCTCCCTGCGCGAGGCAATGTATTACGAAAAGCTCAAAGATGGCCTCGTGCGATGCCGACTGTGCCCCCACGAGTGCATTCTCGCGAATGGGCAGCGCGGGCCGTGCAAGGTGCGCGCCAACTTCGACGGCACGCTGCGCACTCTCGTCTACGGCAGGCCGGTCGCGCTCAGCGTGGACCACATAGAGAAAAAGCCCCTCTTCCACGTCCTGCCCGGCACAGGCGCATTCTCACTCTCCACCATCGGGTGCAACCTCGGCTGTATATTCTGCCAGAACTGGGAGACTTCCCAGCTTTCGCCGGAGGAGGGCAATCACAGGCTCTGGATAGGCATCGCGAGACGCGAGTTTCCCGGCCTGATTGCCTCGACCGAGGAAGTGGCTCCCTCGGAGATAGTCGCAATGGCGAAGGATACCAGCTGCCGGTCCATAGCCTACACCTACACCGAGGCCGCAGTATACTACGAGTACATGCTCGAGACGTCGAAGCTCGCGAAGAAGGAAGGCATAAAGAACCTCTGGATAACCTGCGGATACCTCAACCCGAAGCCGTTGCGTGAGTTATGCAAATACATAGACGCGGCCAACGTTGACCTCAAAGGCTTTACAGAGGAGTTCTACCAGACCTATTGCGGTGCTTCGGTCGCGCCGGTGCTTCGCACGCTCAAGACGCTCCGCGAGGAAGGCGTCTGGTTCGAGATTACCAACCTCGTCATCCCCGGCGCCAACGACGACCCGAAAGCCGTCAGAGACATGTGCAAATGGATTGTGAAGGAACTCGGGACGGATTATCCACTGCATTTCTCGCGGTTCTTCCCCAAGTACAAGCTGCTTGACAGGCCGCCCACGCCGCTTGAGACGCTAAAGCGCTGCGCAGAAATAGCGCGCGAGGAAGGCATCAAGTTCGTCTACATCGGCAACGTCGGCGAGGAAGGCGGCCTCGAAAACACCCTCTGCCCCGAATGCGGAAAAGTAATTATCCGGCGTGACCGTTACCTGATTAAGGAATACCGCATTAAGGATGGCAAATGCGCCCACTGCGGCGCCACAATCCCCGGCATATTCCCGAAATGAACCCCGCCCCTGTTTGACGCAAGCCGCTTTTCGTGCTAAACTTATGTAAGTAGTGGAATCCACGGAGTCTGCCCATGCGAAACGGCATTTACATGCCGACAACAGCATTCTTCCTGTTAACGGCGGTTCTATTTTTCCTTTCCGGCTGCGGGCGAGAAGGGCAGCAATCGGACCAGACGGCAGCAGAAGAGCAGAGAAACGCTGCTTTGCTTGAAATGCTGCCGCAGGACATCGAACGAGATGCCAAGGAGGCGAAGGAAAAGGAGCAGAAGTACAAAACCGCCCTTGAGCAGTCGCTCGACCTGTGCAGAGACCTCAAATGGTTCCTTGAACAGGCTCCTGTTGCAGAGGAAGCGAAGGACGGGAACTACGAGTTCCTGCGCCAGCGCTGTCTGGCCGGACTTGAGTTGTACAGCAGGAGAGCGTGCAGGAACTTCTACGGGAATGGCGAAGGCTTCTTCGAGAGGGTGCTTTACGTTCACGTTCTATCAGAATTGCTGCGCAGAGACCGGCTCTGGACAGGATACCAGGGGGAGCAGCCTCTGGACAAGTTCTGGGAGATATGCCGCAAAGAGGGGATAAAGAGCGGCAGGATGTCAGTTTCGGAAAACCCGGAAGCCAGGATGTACAATTTGGTTCTTCACTTGCGTCCCGGCTATGGCGTGACTCAGCGTGACCTGGAACCCCTCATTGTGACAGCTTTGAAGCAAGGCGTATGGAAGATTGCAATCCTCCCGCCGTTCACTGTCGAAGAGGAAGAGAGGTTCTTTCAGGAAGTCGAAGAAGAAAAGAAGTTCCTTGAGGAAATGGAATCGTACCGAGAGGAATAGCAGTTATGAAATATGTATTGCGAGACTTGGTACTGCTTCTTGTTGCCGCAGTTGTTCTCTCTGCGGCCGGATGCGGTGGGGGGGAGCCGGCAGATTCCCCGAAGACAAGCGCTCTTGACCAGCAAGGTAAGGGTGTCAACGAAGAAAATAAGGAACAGCAGCCGGAAGAAACGCCGAAAGACGAACAGCCCGCGGAGCCGTTCGATACTCCGGCACAGCCGCAGCAGATAGCCAACCTCGACAAGCTCATGGAAGTCCTGAAAGAAGGAAAGGATTTATTCACTCAGGAGCAGGTCGGGGCAATTGCAGACGATATAATCGGGCTCGTCGAGGAAGCGGTCGGAAGGAAATTCAAGAAGCCGCCTGTAGTGAAAGTTGCCGGCAGGGACGTGGTGTCCGAAGCGCTGGCCCGCGACCTGCTGCCTCAGTTGAAGCGGCTCTATCCCGGGCTCGGCGAGGACAGGATTGCGCTCGCTTCCAGATTGCAGGCCGAAGCCTTCGTGGTCTGCCTCCTGGGCAAGTACGCCTTCGAGGACGGGGTCGTATACGTGATGCCGCGGAACATAGAGCCTATCTTGAAGCTTACCGGCGTGGATATGAAACACGCCGAATCAATCCTCAAGGTCATTGTCGCGCACGAACTGACTCACGCGCTCCAGTTCGAGGACGATAAGGTAGCCGGGACGTTCAATAAAATCGACAACATAGAGCGGGCACAGGCTTTCAACGCAGTCATGGAAGGGCAAGCCGTGTATATCCAGGACATCGTCGGAAAAAAGCTCGGCCTGGATAATGCCCTGGTTGAGATGACGAGGATAATGTCGGCGGGCGCCTATGAGTTCGAGGATCCCGCGCTCGACATATTCAACAGAATGCTCTCGGCGCACTTCGAGCAGATATATATCGGCGGCAGGAAGTTCGTGGAATATCATGTCGGGAAAGGCGGCATGGATGCGTTCTGGAAAATTCTCAGACAACCGCCCGCGAATACCTCCATGATTGCGAACCCGCAGACTTACTCGCCGACCGCAGCCGCAGCGAAAGTGGACTATGCGAAGCTGCTTGAAGGTCTGGAAAACGACTTCGGTGAAAGAAAATGGACCGTTCAGAATCTCGAAGTCGGCCACATGATGTTGCAGGCCGTTTATGCTGGAATGGATGCCGGGAAGAGGAAAAAATTCCTCTCCAACATCGAGCGCGTGCAGAGCCTTGTCGCCCAGGTTCCCGGCGAGGCGGTTATGGCCAACGTGTCGATATTCAAGCTGAAAGATGCAGGCCTCGCATCGGATATGAAGGATGCGCTCGTGGAGCTTGTGAAGGCGAACGTGAAAAAAATCAAGGGCAGCGCGATGGTAGAACTCAAAGATTTCCGCGTCGGCTCGTTCGACAAGGTCAAGGCGGATGTTACGAGTAAAATATCTTTCAATCTCAAGCCTCCCGGAGTGAAAGAAATCCATCAGGCTTTCTACCGCGTGTTCCGGGGCGATGTGATGGTCGAGATTTTCGACTCGGATATCGGCCTCTCGGACGAGAAGATAGCCGCCCTCGTCGAAAAAGTCTTCAAAAGCTACAGCAAAGCTCTCGAAGGCGGGGGTAAGGAAGAGGAGTACTGCAGGCTCGCCATCAAGAAGGCGCTTGCAATGTGCGCCGAAGTGAAGAATTTTTTAAAGGACAGTCTACCCGGGGAGCCGCAGGGGAATGAGAACTACGACATTATCCGGCGGATTTGCCTTGAGTCGCTCGACGAATGGAGCACCCGGGCCTGCGAGCAGACCTTTGGCGGCGCTGAAGAAATTGAATGCCGCTGGCTCTTCGTCTACGTCCTGCGCAGGGACCTGGAAAAAGGCCATGCATGCTGGCTGGCCGGCCGTGGATACGACCTCGAAAAATTCACCGAGCTCTGCCGCAAGGAGGGAATAAAGAGCGGCAGGGAGCACCAGCCCTCCTACCCGAGGAAAGTGTTCCACAAGCTCTGCGTCATAGTGCAGCCGGGATGCGGCGTGACCGCGGAAGAAATCGCGCCCCTCATCGTCGCGATGATGAAGAACTACTCTTACAAGGTCGGTATCCTGCCGCCCTTCACCGAGGAGGCCGAGAAGCTCTTCCTGAACCCGCCGCAAGACAAGGAAGGCAAGTAACGCACAGCTCCGGCTGCCGGAGTCGGAGGTTAACCGTTACGGCACAGTGTACAGGCTACCGATGACGGTGATCTGTGCCATAAACACGAAGCCGAACGCTCCCAGCCCGACCCCCGCAAACGATGCCGTTGACCTGTACGTCCTTCCCAGCCTGAGATGTCTGCCCGCCAGGCCCGCGCAGGCGACGCCGGAGAGCACGCTGACTGCGGCAAGGATGAACGCGACGGGGTCGCGCCTGCTACACCACCAGTGCTGGTTGAGGACGATGGGCATGCAGAGGACTCCAAGCCCTGCCGCAGCGACAAAGGCCAGCGTGAGCAGCCAGCTCAGCTCTTCGTTGTCCTTCGCCGGCGAATCCGGATTCTTCGAGTATGCGTAAACAAGCCGGAGAACCACGAACACTGCTACCGGATAGAGCAGATATGGCGAAGCCTTGGTGAGCATTATCTTCCCATCGTTCTCGCAGGGATACAGCTGCTACTTGTCCATGACCACGCGCCAGCCGCCCGGAGTGTCTTCGATGCGATAGCCCATTGCGGCGACTTTGTCGCGTATCTCGTCGGCGCGCTTGAAATCCTTCGACTTGCGGGCTTCCTCGCGTTCTTTGGCAAGGTCGAGGATTTCCTGCGGTATCTCGGTCTCCACCGGCGGCAGCACGCCGAGCACGGAATCGAATTTCTCCAGAAGCGCGATAGCCCGCTTCGCCTGTTCTGCCGAGGGCTTCCTGCTGTTTACCTCGCGCACCATGTCGAATATTGTGGCCAGCGCGCCCGCAATGTTCAGGTCGTCGTCCATCTCGTTTTCGAACGCCCACCCGGCATCCCCGAGCGCCTTGTCAACCTCGGGGTCGTTCTGGCCGCCGGAGACTTCCGACATGAGCCGGCGGAACGTGTCAAGCCTGTCAATCGCGTTCTTCGCTGCATCCAGCCCGTCGAAGGTGAAGTTGAGCGGCTGGCGGTAGTGCGTCGAGGCGAGCGCGTAGCGTATCGCCCGTCCCTCGTAGCCCTTGTCCAGAAGGTCGCGCACGGTGAAGAAGTTGCCCTCCGACTTGGCCATCTTGGCGCCCTCGACGAGCAGAAAGCGCACGTGCAGCCAGTAGTTGACGAATTTCTTTCCCGTCGCGCCCTCCGACTGCGCGATTTCCGACTCGTGGTGCGGGAAGACGCCGTCCTCGCCGCCCGTGTGAATGTCGTAGGTCTCGCCGAGGTACTTCATGCTCATCGCCGAGCATTCGAGGTGCCAGCCCGGATAGCCCTCGCCCCACGGGCTGTCCCACTTCATGATGTGCTTGGGGTCGTGCTTCCAGAGCGCGAAGTCCAGCGGGTTCTTTTTCTCCAGGTTGCACGCGATTCGCGCGCCCGCCTGCAGCTTCTCCAGCGGGTTGTTCGAAAGGTTCCCGTAGGCGGGAAAAGTTTCTATCTCGAAGTAGACGTTCCCGTTCACCTCGTAGGCGTGTCCGTTCGCAATCAGCTTCTCGACGAGTGAAATCATCTCCGGGATGTGTTCGGTCGCGCGTGGATAGTGCTCCACGCGCTCGATTCCCAGCGCGTCGAGGTCCTCGAAGAACATCTCCTCGTACGAGCGGGCAATTTCCCACGGGTCCTTCTTCTCGATTCGGGCCGCCTTGGCCATCTTGTCTTCGCCCTCGTCGGCGTCCGTCGTCATGTGGCCGACGTCGGTTATGTTCATGACCTGGATGACCTTGAAGCTCTTGTACTTGAGGTATCGCCTGAGCAGGTCGGCGAAGATGAAGGCGCGGAAATTGCCGATATGAGCGCGCGCGTATACCGTCGGCCCGCAGTTGTACATCCGCACCACGCCCGGCTCCACCGGCCGGAACTCCTCCTTCATCCGCTTCAGCGTGTTGTACAGCTTGACTGTCACTTTTCCTGCTTATCCCTTCGCAGAAATGAAGTCGCGGACAATCTGCGCCGAGCCGGCCGACTTGAACGCGTAGAAGAACTTCAGTGCCTCAGCGTACGTCCACGCTTCGAGCACGGCCTCAGTCTGCGCATCCATTGCGTAAATCTCATCGAAGAACTGCTTCGCCGCGAACTTGCCGCTCTTGCCGAAGTTCTCCACATCCGTCTTGTCCGGCTTACCTTTTTCCTTTATGACCCAGTTCCACGCCTTCTCGTAAAGCTCGGGCCGGCACAGCTTGAACGTGTTCCAGACGAGGTTCTGGAAGTGCGTCGCGACGTTGCCTTTGAGGATGTCGCCGTGCGGGAAGTGCTGGTAGATAAGCTCGATGGGCGTGCCTGTTATGCCGTGCTGGGCGATTCGCACGCCGGTGTCGTGCTCGCGAAGCGCCGCCGCGACTCTCTTCGTAAGCTCGATGTCTATCGAGACCTGCTCTATGGGCCGGCCCAGCTCGTCGTAGATGTTGCCGTGGGTCGAGCCGTTGGCGATTGCGATAATCTGCGGCTTTATGCCGTTTGCGTTCAAAGCCTTTATGTAGCCCGCGGCCTCTTCCGGCTTGGTCAATACCATGCCCTCGGCGCCTTTCTTGCCTATCTCGCCGACTTCGACCTCGAGGCCGAACTCCTGGCTGCCGAACTTGTCTTCGATGAACTTGGCGACTTCGGTCGTCACCCTGATATTCTCGGCAAGCTCCTCTTCGACCGTCTTGCCCTCGAAGTTGAAGAGATAGCTCGCGTCGATTGCGAACGAGGTGTAGCCGGCCTCTATCTGCGCTGCGACGAGCTTCTTGACTTCTTCGACCTCCTCGGGCGTGCCTTTCTTTATTGTGATATGGTCGCCGTGGAGCGCCCAGACGTCGAACCCGACATCCGCAGCCGCCTTATGGCAGTGCTCCGAGTAGAGCGCAGGCGTGAAGCCTGTGTAGCCGCCTTCGAGGTTGCACTCGCTGCGGGCCAGCTCGACAATAAGCGCGGAATCCGTGTCCTTGGCCGCGCGGAATATGCCTTTCGCGACGCCCTTGGTTATGCGCATGTTGGCTGCTATGACGATGCAGCCCTTGTCGCGCAGTGCGTTGTAGAGGTCGGCGCCCATTACCGGCTTGAAATTCCCACCCATCGCAATCTCCTTTCGGGTGAATGAGAACTGTAATTCCCGTGCCTCACGAGCCGGCGAATCTATCACAAGACATGCCCGACATCCAACAGTTTTTCGCGCGCGCCGGGGCAGGGCCGCTGCTCTCGCAGTCCCGCAGGCGTCTTCCTGTCGGTTTCCCGCCCACCGCCTCTTGACAAAATCAGCTGCTGCGTTTATATTCGATAATTGTACAACTATCGAATATAGTTGTGTTGGGTCGTTGGGAGAAAGAGAGGTGCTGTAACGTAGCGGGGAGGATGCGGATGCTGGCAGAAGTCACGCGACTATTTACCGTCTTGAGCGAGCAGAACCGGCTAAGGATGCTCAAGCTGATTGAGAAAGAGGAAACCTACTGTGCCGAACTCGCGGCGGCGCTCGGGCTATCAGCTTCCACAGCCTGTTTCCACTTGAATGCTATGATGGCTGTGGGACTCCTGGAGCGACGGAAGGCCGGCAAGCGCGCCTTCTACAGGCTGGCGCGAGGCGGCACAACGGCGGCAAAGCTGACGCGATCTGTCTGCGGCTGGCTTGAAGACGACGGGACTGTCAAGGACGATATCCGCATGTTGGCAAAGACAAAGACAGATGTCTACGGGCGGTAAATGTAACCTGCGACTGGTTCAAGGGGCTTCTTTTTCCGCCCACTGAAGAGCCGAAACAGTTATATTCGATAATTGTGCAATTATCGAATATACTCACATGGCAGCTTGAGGGGATGGGCGGGTGTTAGCAGCGTGGCGGCAGGTGCTACTTGTCGCCGGAGGGCGGTTCGGGTTTCTTGGGGACATCGAGCTCCGAGAGCAGCCACATCTTCTCGACCTTCCACTTCTTCGTCTTCGGGTCGCGACTCAGCTCGACGAGGCACCGGACATCGGCAACACCGTTGGCACTGGTGGTTTTGCTCTTGCCATCGTACCAGCTCTCGATAAGCAGGCCCGAGCCAGGCAGGTGCTTAAGGTATCTTTCTCCTTTTTCTTTCAGACCTTTCACGCTCTCATATATCTTGTTGACATTCTGGTCTGCTCCGGCATTCTGAAACGCTGCCATTATGGGGCCCTTCTTTGCGAGAGCGTTCAGCGCTTCCCCGGATTTCTTCTCGGTGTCTTCGAGCATCTTCTTGCCTTTCTCAGGATTTTTATGCCAGTCGTATTTCAAGCCCAGTGCGAGGCTGCGCAGGTTCTCGGGCTTGCAGCCGACCAAGGCTGCTGCCGCGTGTGCATAGAGGTCGGTAGGAACGGCCTCATAAACCATTTGCGTCGATGATTCTGTGGAATATACCTTGTAACCGTCAGGTACAGGTTCATCGTCTTGCAGATTCATATCCAATGCGCTTAACCCGGCTATCCCCTCGACAATGACAGATGCCTTATCAACCGATGCCGCCAATAGCTTGTGAGTGAAGAACTTGCACACTACGCGCAGGCTGCAGCACTTGGCACGGTAATTATGTTCCAGGACTCGGACCTTGTAGCGAGTCTTGTGAGGTTCTTCGGTCATTACCCAGGGAGTCGCTTTCAGTGCTTCAGGTACTCTAATTTCCTTCGGAATGCAGATGACATTTTCGATTGACCGCCCGGTTTTGTAATGCTTGTAGACAGGCTGCAGGTCGCCCGTGAGCTGCGATTGAACTGCTTGTGCGACTTCCTTGCGCAGCTTCTCGTGCTCATCGCCGTCACCGGAAGTGGTATTGGTGAGGATGAACAGGATAACAAGGCCGGCGACTACGCAACCAGCCCATGTGATAACCGAATGGTGTCTCATCTCATTCTCCTTATCAGTGTCCACTTAGGCTATCATACATGCGACTTCAGGGCAAGAGTTTGGCGAAAGGGGTTATTCATCGGTTTTCGAGGTGGGTTTATCGGCGGCCTGGAAGGCTTCGAGCACTTCGGCGGCGCGTTTGGCGACTTTTTCCGACTTGTCGTTTTCGGAGGCGGCTTTGAGCGCCTTCCTGACCTCGTCGCTGTCGAAGGATGCGAGCGCGCCGGCGGCTTGGAACCGCACTTCCTCCTCCTTGTCGTCCTTCAGCGCGGAGAGAATAGACTTCACCGAGTCCTTGTTGCCGAGTCTGCCCAGCGCGTTCACCGCCGCCTGGCGGATGCGGGCGCTGTTGCTGTCGCAGCATTTCATAAGCGGCTTGACTGCATACGGCCCTATCGCCGCAAGATTCCTGACAGGCTCCGACGAGTCGCACTTGAAGTAGTAGGAGGGCGGCTCTATATACGTTCCCAGCTTCGAGACAAGCTCGGTCACCTGCTCTTTCATGGCCGTGTCCGAGACAGCCTCGCCGGTGAGCGGGGTGAGTTCCTTGATAATCTTGTGAATTCTGAGGCGGATTTCCAGCACGGGCCGATGTTTCTCCTTTTCTTTTTCCAGAAGCGGCAGGACAGCCTCGCCCATCTTCTCCAGCGCGCGATGCGCCTTCTCGCGCTCGTGCCACGAGTCGCACCCCAGCTTACCGATAAACGCCAGCGCCGCCTGCTTTTGCTCTTCGGAAAGTTTATTATTTTTCTTCGAGACCTGTCTGATCTGGTAGACCTCTATATAGAAGCCGCCTTTCACGCAGGAAATCTCGAACTTGTCGGTTTTAGGCACGCGGTAGACGAGCCTGTAAGTCGGCTCGCCTTCGGGGGCTTTGCCGCTCCAGTCCGGCCCCTCGAAGATAAAGGTGTTTTTGCGGTCGCTCTTGTCAAGCTCGGTGTAACGGAACGAGACGTGCCCGAGGCACGCGCCCTGACCGGAATCGCCCTGGGCCTTGATTATAACCGGCGTGCCATTCTTGACCTTGAAGCGCTTCCACATTCCAGCGCCGCCATAGGAAAACCAGGTGTTGGAGCCCTCGCCGGTCGATGGGTACCGCCCGGTGCCCGCGTCGCGCACCGTGGCTGCGCCGTCCGCCTCGCACGGCCAGATCCGCACCCACTCCTTCTCCTGTGCGAGTACAGGGCTCGCGGCCACAAGCGCCGCTGCAGCAATCAGAATGGTGTAGAGAATTCGTTTCATTGCATGTTCCGTCGTCCCGCTCCCATTATCTTAGTCGCGCTGCCGGACGAAGGGTTCAGAGAAATCCCGGCTCTGCTCAAGTATAGCATCTCGGCAGCTTCTCCCGCCATAATATACACGCGAGCCGGCCAATCCTTCGTAACAAGCATGTAACAACAGACGTCCGGAAATCTGTGGAAGGCGGCGCGACGGCGTGCTACACTTGGCATGATTTCCATCTGTTGCGGAGGGTCTTCCATGAAACTGCTGTCGTGCATTCTTGCAGGTTTTGCATTGCTTCTATCGAGCTGCACCAGCGTGCCGCCGGCGCAACCTGCCGAAGAAGGAGTGCAGGAACCGGCGGAGCCTGCCGGGGAGGCGCCGCAGGAGCCGACCAAAGCGGAAGCGCAGGCTGCGCAGCAAGACGCTGAGAAGGAGCCGCCCGAGGAGAAGCCGGAGGTCGAACGCGTGAAATTCGTCAAGCTGCTCGCCGAGACTGCCGCGAAAGGCGACCGCGACACGCTCAAAAAGATGTTCGTGCCCATGGATGTCATGGTCGAGGTTGCGAGGATGCAGGGCAAGCCCCTCACCGAAGACCAAATCAAGAAGGCTGCGAAAGACTTCGAGGAGATGCTGAATTCCAAGATTGACGGCTGCCTTCTCTGCTTCAAGGAGAACGACCCCAAGTCGCTCAGGTACGAAGACATCGGCACGTCGGAGTTCATGCCGGAGGAAAAGAAGGAAATCGTCGAGGTCACCAAGAAGGCGAGCCACATGGACGGCTTCGGCGAGGTCCAGATTTATTCCGGCGAGATGAGGCTTATCGGCGCGCGCGTCTTCCGCTACAAAGGCACCTGGTACTGCACCGACATGTTCTGAGCCGCGTTATTCGAGGACAGCGACTTCTTCTTCGTGTAGTGTTTCAATAAACTGCAGGCCAATGTCGTAGCGGCTCAGCGGCTCGACCTCGTCCACGCGTACTACTTTAGCTACAATTTCCTTCTGGACATCATCGTCGAGCGAGAACCGCGCCGTCACGTAAGAAGAGATTTCCAGCGGCCAGTCGGAGCTTATGAGCAGTCCGCCGCCGCTCACGTTGCGCGATTCGGTGTCGCGGGTTATCTCCTTGCCCTTGGCCTTGTCGTAGTGGGTGAGTTCTATCCTGACTCTTGCGTCGAGCCGCTTGTACTGCCTTCTCTCAGTGTCAGTCATCGCAGCGCCTCCCATGCCGCATTACCTGTACATTATGATGACCGCCTGCGACTGGCTGTCAAGATAAATTCCCGAACAGCCCGGCCTTGCATTTTGCCACACATGGTGGTAATATGTCAGTAGTGCATTCAAGATGGAGATGTGCCCATGAAGAAACTTATGCTTATGGCATTTCTGGTAAGCTTTCTGGTGCTAGCGTCGTGTTACATGACACCGGAACGCTGCCCTACATGTCTCGGGACCGGCTATACGCGGGGCGAGTCGAGCGGCACCTGACCTGTCTGCGGTGGCAGCGGCCAGGTCGGCCGCATGCACTTAGATAACTGGGGCCACATGCGCTCCGGCAGACATGGCCCGTACGAAGGGAACTGATAAACTCACCCGGGGAGTGACAATTGCAAATGAACCTGCAAGTCGAAGCGTACACCGAACAACTTGCACGATGGCCGAAAGAGGGGCGGCATATTCTGGCGCAGTATGACAACAGTTCCATTATCGTCTACCAGGCTTACCGGCCTTCAATCGGCCTTTTCGCAGTTGAAAAAGGGTATTTCGGCGGCGAGTTCAGCTACAGCCGCATGAGCTGGGTCAAAACGAACTTCCTCTGGATGATGTATCGCTCCTTGTGGTGCACGGCGAAAGGGCAGGAAGTCGTGCTCGCCGTCCGGCTCAGGCGCGAAGGATTCGACAGCCTGCTTGAGAAAGCTGTGCACTCGACCTTTACGCCCGAAGCATACACCGGCAGGGAAGAGTGGCGGGAAAAACTGAACACATCGGAGGTGAGACTTCAGTGGGACCCCGACCACGACCCTTACGGGGAGAAGGTCGCACGGCGCGCTATTCAGCTCGGCCTGCGCGGTGGGGCGCTCGAATCCTACGGTCGGGACTGGATTGTGAGCATTGAGAACATCTCCGACTTCGTCCGGGAGCAGCGCGAGGCAATCGCGGCCCGTGGCCTCGACAAGCTGGTCATGCCCCGCGAGCGCGTCTATCCCGTAACGGACTCAGCCCTCGCCCGCCGCCTGGGCATCTCTGAGGCTGCCGTCAATTGAACGCCCAGAGCACCGCCACTGCCACGAAACCCGAGCCGAAGCCGATTGCGATTGGCACCGTTGACCATAAGACTGCCTTGTTCCGTGAAATCCCACAGGCTGTCCCGGAGCAGAAGCAGCACAACTGACCATACCCCAGCAGGATGCTGGATACTGGCAGGAAGCCGCTCACGAACCAGCAGATGCCGAGGGTGATGGCTGCGGTTTTCAGGATGCCGACGTGCCTGTGAATCAGCCCTCCTGTCGGACATCGCCGCCCGAGCAGAATCCCGACCATGAGCAGCGCCGGGTGTGAAACAATCCATGCTGTCATAGGCGCGTTTTCCACCGCTCCAAACCTCCCCACCACTCACTATTGTTACTCCCTCGGCACCGGAACTGTTCGATAAGTTGTATTCATCCAGGGTTTCCTGTTCTGCTTCTGTACTGCGCGCCGGGACTGGTTTCGGCGCGCACTAACGGTTTGACAATCAGTCAGCGCCGGTGTATTCTGCTTTTACAATGAATAAGCCGGAACTTATCGTAGGCAGCAGAGACGGAGAGCATATCGCCATCGAGATTGAGGGCCGGGAGTGGCCGGAAAGCGCCGATTATGACGACGGCAACTGGCTCGTGGCGCAGGTCTCGGTGTCAGCGGGCTCGTGGCAAGGTCAGTTCGCCGCTGCACTGCGGGCGGAGGAGTTTGCCGGGTTCCTGCGCCAGGTGGAAACTCTCAACGAGCGCTTGGACAGTCCCGCCGAGTTCGTGCCAATGGAGCCGTGGATTGCCTTCAGGCTGGTGCCCGACGAGCTCGGGCATATCAGGGTCGAGGGCGAAGCGTGCGACCAGCCAGGAGAGGGGAACACGCTCAAGTTCAAATTCGAGCTTGACCAGACTTGCCTGCCGGGCATGATTGACCAGCTCAAAGCGATTGCAAAGGCACATCCCGTCGTCGGCAACCACTGATTGACTGCTGTGCTTGTAGTGTGCGGTAGTTGATTTGGAACGTCTTATTCTATAGAATGCTTGTATAGATTTATTGAACATGGGTTGAATGATGGAAATCGAGCGATGGGAGCCATGGCGCGAGTTCGAGGAACTCCTGCGCCGGTTCAACGAAACGATGGATGAGTTCTTCGGCAGCAGCCTGATGGTGAACATGCCGCGGCGGCCTGCTTTCTCGCCGCTTGTCGATATGTACGAGTCGGAGAGCGGGCTTGTCGTGCGCGCGTCTCTGCCCGGCGTAATAGAGGAAGACATCGACATCACGTTCGAGGGCGATTCGCTCGTGCTGCGCGGCGAGTCGGGCGGACCGCTGGACGCGGTCGAGGAAGGATACAGGCTTCGCGAGTGCCGGTACGGGTACTTCGAGCGGCAGCTTGCGCTGCCGGTCGGGTTCGACACGAAGAACGCTTCTTTCGAGTATCGCGAGGGAGTGCTGGAGATAAGGCTCCCGAGACTGCCCCAAAAGAAGACGGAGTAAGGCGAAGTGGCCAAGGATTTCTATGAAGTGCTGGGCGTGAAGAAGGATGCCTCGCAGGAAGAGATAAAGAAAGCATACCGCAAGCTCGCGCTAAAGTACCATCCCGACAAGAACCCGGGCGACAAGGCGGCCGAGGAGAAGTTCAAGGACGCGTCCGAAGCGTACGAGGTGCTGCACGACCCGGAGAAGCGCAAGGCGTACGACACGCGCGGCCAGGCGGGCCTGCACGACATGGGCTGGCAGGGGTTCTCCTCGACGGAGGACATTTACTCGAGCTTCGGCGACATATTCAGCGACCTTTTCGGCCCGAGATTCCACCGTCAGGCGGCGACAAGGCCGCACAGGGGGCACGACCTTCAGTACGCGGTTTCCATCCCGTTCATGCAGGCCGTACACGGGGCGAAGATAGAGCTTCGCGCGGAGACGCCGGTGGCGTGCGAGACGTGCGGCGGACACGGCAGCTCGGGCGGGCAGCCGACACCATGCACCGCATGCGGCGGAACAGGCTACCAGAGCAGGCAGGCGAAGCAGTCCGGCGGGTTCTTCAGCGTGAGCCAGCCATGCCCGGTCTGCGGCGGTACGGGCGAGAACCGCGGGCCAGCGTGCTTCGCGTGCGGCGGCAAGGGACACATCGTCAAGCCGCGCACAATCAGCGTGACAATCCCGCCCGGCGTCAAGTCGGGCCAGAAGTTGCGCGTTGCAGGGCAGGGCGAGCCGGGACTTCGCGGCGGGCCAGCGGGCGACCTGTACGTAATCGTCAATGTCCAGGCGGACCCCGATTTCGAGCGAAAGGGGCTCAACGTAGTCTCGACCGTGAAGGTGCCGTTCACCGTGGCGGCGCTCGGCGGAGAGGTGGATGTCAGGACAGTCCACGGCAGCGCGAAGCTCAAGGTGCCCGCCGGAGTGCAGTCGGGGCAGTCGCTGCGGCTGAAGGAGCAGGGAATCCACACCCGCAACGGCCGCAAAGGCGACCACCTCGCGAAAGTCTCCATTACCGTGCCTCAAAGCCTGACGCCGAAACAGAAGGATCTGTTGGAGCAGTTCAGAAACACGCCGCAAGATTGAACACACAACCGGGATTTGTGCACAATGTTGATGTGCCGGAACATCTGAAGAAATCCTGCTTTTTATGGAACGGATGCCGGACTGTGTCGTTGAAACCATGAGAAGCTGGGGAGGAGTCCCAGGGTGGTGAATCCAAATTCACAAAAAGAATAATAGGCTGGCACCGACTGTCCAGACTCCTCCCTTTCTCTTCACTCCTCGGCGACCCATGCAGCTTCAATGACCAGATAGTTCGGTGTATTTGGCTTGCAGAATTTAGGCCAGGCAATTATTATACTTGTCCACGCGCCCGTAGCTCAACGGACAGAGTGGTGGACTTCGAATCCAACGGTTGGAGGTTCGAATCCTCCCGGGCGCGTTTTTTAATGCCTTATAATACAAGGACTTACAGCGATTCCAAATCCGGCAAAATAAGGCAAAAACCTATCCGGGACAAATCCGGGACGAGATTTTCCTTGCTTTTTCCCTTCCCTGTTGTATATTTCGGTAGTGATTCGGAGGGGAGAATCCGGCCATGGCTTCACTTTTTCAGAGAAAAGATACCGGAATCTGGTATGTCAACTACATCGTTGACGGCACCCGCGTCAAGAAGAAGGTCGGAAAAAACAAGCGCGTCGCCGAACTCGCCCTCAAGGAAATCGAACTCAAGATTGAAAAGCAGGAAGCCGGTCTCGTCCTGAAGGACTGCTACCTCGAAGATTTTATCAAAGAATATCTTGCGCACGCGAAGACCACCAAATCTGCCCTGACCTACAAGTGGTACGTCACCAAGGTGCAGCAGTTCGGGGAATTCATGGGCAAGAAGAAGCTGAGATACATCACTGTCTCCGACATCGAGAACTACAAAGCAGAGCGTCTCGGCAAAGTCACCCCAGGCACAGTCTCCGGCGATATGCGCGCAGTCAAAGCTCTCCTTTCCGCAGCCGTTGACAGGAACTACCTGAAGGACAATCCCTGCAAGCGCGTCAAGAAGATCCGCAACATCCAGCAGAACCCGCCGAGGTTCCTGTCCAAGGAAGAAATCGAGAGACTGCTCGAAGCCGCCAAAGAGCATCACCTCCATTCCCTTATAGCCACTGCCCTGTACGCTGGCCTCAGGAAAGGCGAGCTTATCTGGCTCGAATGGGAAGACATCAACTTCAAGCGGGATACCATCACCGTTCGCAACAAAGACGGCTTCCACACCAAGAGCTACAAGTCAAGGACCATTCCCCTGAACCAGACCTTGAAGAAGATTCTGCTCGACTACCGGCAGAAGAGCGGATGGTGCTTCCCGAATACCGAAGGCGGTCAGAACAGAAACAACCTGCTTCACAACTTCAAGCGTCTCTGCAAGAAAGCGGGGATCGAGAACTGCAACCTCCACACGCTGCGTCATACGTTCGCTTCGCAGCTTGTCATAGCAGGAGTGTCAATCTACAAGGTCAGCCGCTGGCTCGGCCATTCGGACGTAAAAACAACCATGATCTACGCTCACCTCGCCCCGCAAGATGCTGACATCAATCGAATTTGAAGTCGATGGCTTCTTAACTTCTCCATGGATGTGCATTCTGTTTATTGCAGAGTTGACACATGAAAGTTCGTCTTCTGTTGTCAAGTCGAAGATAATCATTCCATTGCTCATAGAAAGGCTGGAAATAGGAATCCTCGGACCACTGAATTGGTGCAAGAAACTCGTGTTTTGCACAAAGCGCACACCATTTATCATGCCAGAAACTATAGACCACAAGCTCACAGGCAAGAATTACATTATACAATGGAGCAGGGAGTCGGAGTTCTCCGATTTGTGGAGGCAAACTCCAGTTCTCCGATTGATCGACACTCCGCCCTCCTATCTGGAGGTGTGACCAAGGCCCAGGTTGGTCAACATTGGCCAAGTCAAAATGTACACGGCAGACTACTCTTCTGCAGCCATTAGCCGATCTATCTGATAGCCTAATTAAGACGAAATGTTCGTCAACTCCCAGCCGGCCTTTTCCTCTACGTATACATTTCGTTGAAATCTCAGCACTAATTAGCATTTCATCAATGGGTTTCGGTACGAAACGTAGCGGATTCTCTTTGCTGATATTGACGTGGAATTTGCGACCTGATCCTGGATGACCCGACGGTCCAATCCAAGTATATGGCATCGACTCAGTATAATTCTCTAGTAGATCTTCCTCGCTAAGTAACTTGAGGAAGCTCAAGAAGTAGCTCTTGGTCTTTTCAAGGCTGTATTTGTTGTCCTTAGGCATCATTATCCTGGCTAAGAGCCAATGTAGTTTGCGCTATAACATTATCTATTAATAGTTCAGATCCAGGGCGTATAGTCATTCCTTCGAGCTGTCCTTGAAGGCATATTCCGCAGACACGACCATTCTCCACAAATGTAGTTGCCCCGGTACGTTTAACGCCGAGAGTATAGAAACTATCAAAAGGTTCGTGGCAGATATCGCATAGCACGGTCGCTTTTTTTCCGCTAGCCTTGCACCGTGCCACAGGAATACCTCTTGGCAGCTTACATTCTACAAGAAGGTGCGCCCAATACCTAGGTTCCTTATAGAGATCGGAGAAGACTCCTTTATAGAGAGCAGGTTTTATTGCTTTAACAAGTTTCTCTGAAGAATCAGGATCTACACCGAGAAACACTGCTGAGTGTCTTAGGGACATCAGAGGACCTGACCACAAAAGAAGGTCATGGATAATTGATTGAGCAGCCAAAAATGGATCATTCTTTGCCTTCGCCGCGAGCCAATTGCATAAACCGTTTATATCGTCTGATACAGCAAGTATATTCTGAAATGCTAGTTGCAGATTGCGTGATCTACGCCGGTCACACAAGAATTTCACAAGCGTCTCGTAACCTTTAGATAAGGAAAGCAACTGTCGCTGAGCATCATTTGCGTCTGAAGCAACGTCACTTTTCTCAAATGTGAAGTCAAAGAACTTTTTCATTCGGTCATATGAGGATCTTAGGGACTGATTGGATTGTAGCGCACCGCTAAGTGTGACAATTGGGATATTTGATGTTCTTTCGCGAACGTATCCTGCAATTGTTGGAGAGTTATACTGAATATCTGGCATCCTATAGGACAGTTTATAATCGAGTATCATGCCCGAGACACCTTTGTCCTTAATCATCTCCTCAAGAAAAGTAATATCCTGTTCTGGCAAACGGAAACGGACTTCTAAGCCAGAGCACGACAATAGCGCTGAATATCTTTCCCCATCAGTTTCGTCCTCATCAATGAAGTAGAATACCCTAGGCATTATTTCTCCTTTGCAGGAATTCTTATTACAAACGCGGTATTATAACTCTTGGGTGGCTTTACTACCGCAATTGACCCCTCGTATGTATTGAGTATATCTTTCGCTATAGTCAGACCTAAGCCCGTTCCTTGACCTAGTACGTCATCATGCACATGAGTCCTACTCACAAAAGGATCAAAGAGGCGATCTGCAATGCTACTTGGAATACCACATCCTGTATCTGCAACAATGAGGTGAATAGACTTTCCTACCTTGGAACCTTTGAATAGTAACTTACGTTCTTTGATACCAGGAACAAGCATTGCCTTAACTGCGTTGGTTAACAGGTTGAAAATGATCGAATTAAGTTCGGCACGATGAACTGGAACTATAAACAGGGCCCTGGGAATCTGGCAGACTGGTGAGATGCTTCTCGCACTCAGGAAACTACTAAAGGTCCGCAGCAAGTTCTTGATATAGGGTTCCATTTCTACGGAAATACGTTTCCTTCGTGAGCCTGCAACTATGAAGTCATCAATATACTTCCTGTAATCGGCTAGATCATTCAATCCTTCTTTTAGAGTTGTGAGTGATTTATGCATCTTCTCTGGCAAGCCCAATGGGCATACTCCACATTCTTTGACTCGCTTCTCGATTTCCTGCTTGGCGATCCCAATAGAATTGCCTATAGTCCGAAGTTCGTGAGCAAAAGTGGCGAGCCCTGTTCCGAGCGAGGCAAGGACCTTAAGCATTGAATTCTCATCAAGTAATTCTCTTTCGCTTTCTTCAACTACTTGGACTATTCTCTCTTCATGCTCTTTCTGAGCAGCTTCTTCGTCAACCAACGTCTTCTTGATAATATCAATTTCTTTTTGAGAAACTGCTTCCTTAGAACTAGTCTCTTCAAGCTCTGCAACTCGTTTCTTATGTCGAGCTTCTCTTTCGATACGTGCTTTCTCAACCTCTCTAAGAGTAGCCTCACTTGGCTTACTACGAGCAGGTCCTCCCCTACTTTGCTTTGCAGCAAGCGCGCCATGTTCAGTTGCACCAATTCTCAAACCTTCGAAGATAAACTTTCTTAAGTCTCTAAATGCTTGATTATCCAGAAGTCCTCTACGAGATATCAAATCAACAAAATCAGGATTGTTCTTAGCCGTGATTCTCACTCCCCCCAAAACTTGCATATTACGAGGCATTGTGAGAGGATGTCGTCTTGCCCCAACATGAGCATCAAGACCCAACCAATCATCGTCTTGTTCGCCATATGGGAAGACACGAAATCTGTCGCGCCAGATTCGACAGCCACCGTAGCGTTTGCCAAGTTCTCGTGCTGCACTTACCCCGAGACGTTCAAGCCACTTGGAAGAATAGGTGAATATATCGAGTGTGAATTCTAAGGGCCCTGTAGACAGTTTGCCTTTGATTGGTTCGCGTATGGATTTCCCCTTAGGTCTATTGAAACGGAACTCGTAGGATCCATTACCGTTCTTATCGATCTTGCCATGAACGCTCCAAGTACTTTCATCTCGCAGTAGGTCAATTTCATCAATATCTTGTTTAATGAGTGACCCGCTTTTTGAGGCTACAACAGAGAATCCAGGATCTTTACTGGTGCGTTTCTTGGATGAATCTGGTGGAGCTTGGATACGTATCAGTTCCTCAAGGACTTCCTTCAATTTCTCTTCAGTCCATACTTCCTCAAGGCTGCTTATTGTCAAACGTGTACTGTGTTCTTCAAGTTCAGCTGGAATTAGTCTCATATCATGCCTAATCTTATCAAGCGTTGTTCCTGATATGAACTTACTCCAGTCGAAGTCTATTTCAATGGCGGTATCAGATCCTTTTGTTGTAGAATAAAGAACAAGTCTCTTCCCTAAACGCTGTGCTGCAAAACGTCCTATACCTTTTCTGCCAGTTCGAGCTCTCTTATACACAGGTGAAGTCACCGAAGATTCCTTTATGGGAGTACCAATAATCATCCATCCACGTCGAACGTCCTCTAAAGTCATACCATTTCCATCGTCTTCTATAACGAGGCAGGATGGTTTTCTATCTGGGTAGTAGTCTACAAGTGCAGTCGTAGCATCGGCGTCGTATGCGTTCTTTACCAATTCAGCAAGTGCTGTAACATCAGATGGCACAAGCTGACTGCCAAGCTGTGCTACAAGTCTAGCGTCAACCGAAAAATGCAATTCTTCCATATGTTTTTTCATTGACCTCTCTGTTTGTATTTGCGCTTTGCAGAAAGCTCTGATAATGCCTTGCGGAAACGCAATATTAACCTCTGCGATACGCCCAGTTTCTCTCTGAGTACAGCATCGTCCGCAATTGCTCTTGCCTGATTCTCTTTACCTTGCCTCAATAGCTTATCGACTTTGCGATATACTTCTTTCCTTGTCTTAACAAAAGGTACAGGAATATCTTTCAATAATCCTGGTTCCACTTTGAGTACACCACCGCCATACCATCGCCCATAAAGTTCAGCATATGCAGCCACAACCGTCGTCATAAAACTGACAGCGACTGAGTCATGCATAGCATCTTCGTTCCAGTTTGCTACATTTAATGCATTTGTACTCCAGACTCTTCCAGAATTTAGCGACAGTCGTGGATAGCCGGCGTTACTGCAGGTTATGAAAGCATCAGGAATACCGTCCATTGGAACTATATACCAAGGCTCTCTCGCCTGACATTTGTAGCGTTTTGAAATCCCTAGTGATTCTCCTTGATCAAGCCATTGTCTAACAGATTCTGTTTGAGCATCCTTGCTATTAGGCATACATAATAGGCTGGGACTATCCAAGCGCCGGAGATTCTTGCGGTCTTCCTTGCTGAAATCTAATCCTCGTAGCCAAGAAGCCCTAGTAATGATAGGCTTGAAACAACTCTTCCTGATACCACTGCTCTTGACATCCGTTGGGCTAAACACAAAGAAGTCATTTGCGCCAGTTACTAAGCCAATTCGGACTGCTGCCAATTCCTCAAACCGATGAAACGGGATCTTCCCTAGAATCTTGTGTAGAAGGTCAAAACACTCCGGAGAATAAGTTCGACGGTAGTCAGAAGCCACTTCAAGACGAGAGATAGGGTCAGGAGCCTTGTACAACGTCTTTGTCAGGTCACGCAAGTTTCTCACGTTGGAAACATATATATCGCCTGGACCTTGTCCACTTGCCGCTATGACTACCGCTACTTCATCTGTATCTTCGAAGAATCGTTCTTCGATTCTAATCACCTTGCTTACACGGAAATGGGCTTTCAATGCAGCTTGTACTGCTTTTCCGTAGTCAGTCTGGAGAATTGCTTCCGGAACGAGTACTGCTAATCGTCCATCTCTACAAAGGCAGTTGATGGCGTGTAAAACGAAGTAAGCCCACATGCTACTCCTGGCTGGCAGTGCCAACACGAAATGTCTTGCAGCTCTTCTTGCATTTGTTATTGTGCTTCCATTTAGCCAGTGGTGCCTAACATATGGTGGATTGCCAACGACGGCATGGAATGGGAATCCATCTAATTGACGAGGATTAACTGAAAGGAAGTCGCGAGTTATGATATGACATTTCTGAAGAAGCTTGTCGCTCTTGAAGTGCTTCTTACATGAAGGTCGAATGTCGATTCCGAATACATGCCTCCAAGGTTGTCTGGTGCCAATGCGTCTGAGTTCGTCAACTGCTTCAGCAGCAAATACTCCCTTTCCGCAGCTTGGATCCAGAATTCTTGCTCTCTGTCCATTGATAGCCCATTTAACAAGGACTCTGGCTAGTTCCTTAGGAGTATAATACTCTCCGTTCTGACGCCGCTCAGATGTCATATTTACACCGTATATATCATGGACAATCTTCAATAGTCATTCTATCAACACATTCTTGTATTTTCAACCCAATTAACCTCTCTAGGCAAACGCGACTGTGTCTCATGACAATAATACTCTCCATAATCCCAAATACTGCTTGCCTTATGCGAGATTTCTAAAAAAGCCGCTGTTGGATTTCCTTCGCAGTCGGAATGGTGTTCTCTTCGATTATCTTCAAGAGCTGGTCTTTCCTGAAACGTATTGTCTTGGTCCTTCCCGTTAGTCCACACCAATGTTGACAAATGGCAACTACTGCACTACTATGTGACTTACAAGTACATTCTGTAGAAGAAATCTTCTGAGAACTTCAATGAGTGAGCAAGTATATCTATCCGACCTCTTCATAAATCTCGCCAAATATGCTCCAAGACCCAATATAACGCCTTTAGAGAACTTCATTACCGAAGCGTTCGCATATATGCTTAGATCTTGTCAACCACTAAGGAGTGCTTTTCTAGAAGAGTTTTGTGGGATCAATGACTTTGCTGACGAATGGTCAATATCTACACAAAAAATGCTACCTAATGGGCTCAGACCGGACTTGTTCATATCTTATGGTGGACATTTTGTATATATTGAAAGCAAAGTATGGAGCGAACTAAATTTTTATGAGTCTTTATCTGAAGACACCGATGAACCAAATAATCAAGTCAAACAATATGTTCTGAGTATCCCAGTTGATGAACTAGACAAGACTCAGGTTCTGCTAATAACATCTCGACCAGTTTTCCATCTTCAAGTGTGCCAGAACGGTTCGTTGACATTTGATCCCAACCGGGATTATCTAAGATGGTCACAAATATATAAGCTGTTTTCGAAGCAAAGGGATGTATGTGACAACAAAGGAATTCTACTGATTGACAATTTCTGTGCATTACTGGAGGAACACGAAATGGCACCTCTGAAGGGAATGGGAGAAGAGTGGCGACAGATTATGGAAAGTTATGAGGCCGTCAAGCAAGCAGCTGATGGACTCCGTGATCGCCTAAAGAACAGAGTCTATTCTGTTTTGGATGAAGTAATACGTGAAAGTGGTTATTCTCCTAAGAGTCACTTTGTGGGTGACGGCTATGTGAGTGCGAAGATAATGTTGGGAAAGAAAGTAGTCTGGATATGCCTTTACTATAGTCGTGAGAAATTCCTACAACTCATGTTCTGGGTTGAGGAGAAGTATTATAGAACGGTGAATCCACTAGAATTGACTCGAATTCAAAAAAAGCCCGGATATCAACTTTATCCAAACGACAGCTACATTTTTAAGACATTTCAACTTCAAGAGCTTTCTGGAGAAGAAGGTGCAAGTGAACAGGTAAGAGAAGGATCTGAATTCTTACGCGAAGAAATCATCCTATGGCAGAAATTGTTTGATGAACAAAAGTCCTAAGGCAAACCTGCTGAAAACTCAAGCATGGCGAAATTAAAATGACAATCTAAGTTGAATCTCATCCTTGGTCGGTACGGTATTCTCCTCGATTATCTTTAGGAGTTGATCTCTGCGGAAGCGGATTGTTTGGTTCCTGCCGTTACCGGTACCGATTTTGACGTGAGGGATTAATCCCTCTGCCCGCCACCTGTTAATAGTGGCCTCCGACACGGCAAACATCTCGGCTGCCTGCTTCTTCGTTAACAGCACTATTTCATCCTTCTCCATCCCCATAGCTCCAGCGGGCTGTTCCTATCAATAAGCCAGGATAGGGGCTTCGACTTTCTTGAGGAACTTACTGGCTCCGCTCCAGAGTTTTTCAACAAGCTTATGAAGGGTTTGCGAATCATCCTTGTATGTCGCAATTTCTCCTACCAGCTCTTCAATTGCCTTCACGTATTGCTGCTTCTTGTAGTGCTCCTTGGTCCACGTTGAGACGAGGTCCGGATCAAGATAGTCCTTGATTATATAGAACAGGTCCTTGCGGACCTCCTCCTCAAGTTTCGGTGGTACCTTTGCACTCCAGTAGTCCTGCCGTATCTTCTCATCGAGTAGATCCCGAAGGTGAGGCCAGATGCCATGATACTTGCTAACAGTCCCGCTAAGGAGCAGCTCTTCCAGTCCGAAGACATAGTTCAAGGTGCGGGCTTTCTTCTGTTCTATGGTGCTCAGCTCATCTATCGTCTGTTTAGTCCTAACTATCTGCTCGTGAGCCTCACCGAGTTCTTGCCGCAATTGCGCCTTTTCTTCCACGAGAGCCTTCTTCTGATTGATGAGTTTTGCTGTTTCCTGCCTGGTAGTATCCAGCTGTTTTTTCGCTGCGGTTACATTGCCTCGAACCGACATCAGCTCCTGGGCCAATGCTTTTTTCTCCTCCAGCCAGGAGGCAATCTCCTTGATTTCCTTTTCCGGTGCTTGGGCCAGTTTATGAATAGCCTCGATGTCTTTCCGGAGTTGTTCCAAGTCCTTGAATTCTACCTCTGCTTCTTTGAGGCGATTGCGCAGTTGGAGAGCCCTGTCACAGTCCTCGTATGTCAAACCGACTTCGGCTAGTGCCGTGGCAACCTGAATGACTCGCGGCATATCTTCTATGGCAAGGTTATGCTCTTGGAGAGTAATTCTATCGGCCACGTAATTGCGAAGATCTTCAAGATCGATTTCCTTCTCTTCGTACAGGTTCCGCAAGGCGACTATTTCCTGGAGCAGTATCAGGCTGCGGCGGGCTGTTTTATTGATTCTGTAGATTCGAATCAGTATCCTGATAGCACCGCTGAGATCGACACCGGCGTCCTCTGACAACCAAACCAACTTACCTCTCGCCTCGTCATCCAGGTTAAAATCCGGAAATGCGCTCTTAACCATTTCTTTACTCCTTTCCAAACGGCCATAAAGTTATTGTTTCCCTTTTCGTAAGCCCGATTTCCTCGGCAGCATCCTCAGAATCTTGTGGCTGCTCCGCCACATTGGAGGATCCGATAACATCAAGCCAGCATTCTTTCGCCCATCCTACGGTTTCTGCGACCCGGCAGTAATTCAGAAGCGCGTGCCGAATCGCCTCATCCTCATTTTCAATAAAAGCCGTGGTTCCTGTGCACAACTGCAGCACTGACTCATAGTCCACAAAGCCCTCCGCATCTCGTTTCAATGCGCGGCGTAATATCCTCACGACTTGTTTACGGTACCGTGTACAATCCGTCCTGGGAGCGCCGACCTTCAATGACTCATGATTCCTCGCGGCCTCGAGGGCATTGGTGCCCTCAAGTGCAATATCTGGGAGTGATACATTATTCGCATCCATTACTATTAGGCGGCGTAATTGGGGCTGATGGAACGTCGTTCTGGCCATGAGCGTTTTCCCTTCTTTGGGATTAAGGGTCAACAACGAGACGGGCTTTATCTCGAGTACTTCGTTTTCGAGAGGCACGAGTCTCCGCCCCGAGAGAAAATGCCCGACTGCAACCTTGACCTTTGGGCTGGTTAGGAGATATTCATCGAACGTTACGAAGGATGCTTCCAGCAATGAGCGCTTGAACGCAATATCTCCTGATGCGGTCTTTCTCAACCATACACTCCTGCCAGATTCCGTGGCGAGATCAACTATGTGAGTCTCGGGAGCAATGCCGAGGGCATGGCAGGTGAAAACCGCAAGAGATGTTTTCCACCGCATCGTCGAGCCGAAAACCAAGAAAGAAGGTAGGTGGTCGGCACTCTCGGTATATTGCCTGACAGAAATAGCGGCCAGCACAAGCTCGATGAGTGCGCGATGCGCGACGCCCGGAATGCATTCTAACGGGGAGTAGATGCCCGACATGCTTGTTGCCTGTCGATGCGATTCCTGGGCCGCCAGTTCCTGTATACCCGCGGGCGTCGTTTTGTAGTCGGACCCGCTTTTACCGAGCAGCCCCTTCTGGAGAAGCTTTTTCGCGACACGATAAACTGTGGCACGGACATGCTGCTCGAAGAGCGGTTTCAGCGGTACCCAGCCCTCTCGGCAATGTCGCAGGAGCACAATCTCAATCGATTTCAACATTTCCAGCTCCGTTGAGAATTCTTGTCTCATACCGCGACCGCTGCGCTACATCCGGTGCGAACATCCCGCGACTTCGAGAATGGAAAAACCATTTCCCTGCACATCCAAAGACCCCCTTGACCGGGTACATGCCCAAGTTTTCCTGAACAGACAGTACTACCTCTACGCAATTCATTGCTCGTATTAATCTCGCCTTCAACTCCATACCTCCAAACTCAAGTCATCAATGATTAATGATGATAGGGTAACACGCTAATCAAGGGTGACGGAAGTCGGATGAAAACAACTGCGAAACTGCCTGACTGCCTGCAATATGGGCAAAATGCCGGTAACAGGTGGTTTGGCGTTAGGGGATAACAAGAATCATGTCTGCAATTTCTTGGAGGACTGCAACTCTACTGCATCTATTATTTCATAGGTTGGAGCTGGCTCAAATCGCCAGCCTGCATAGCCGATGTCACCGTTGCTGCGCGCACTCCTGAAGAATTGTATGCTACAGCAGATATCCGGATCAATATTGAGATCAGATATAGCTGCGCTCATAGTTGAATACCTGAGTCTTTCAATCTTCTCGCCTTTTTTCACGGTCAGATAGCCTGCTCCGTTCATATCATGAAGCCGGTGTCTGACAAGGAGTCGAGCAGCCCTTCCTGGATTGCTTTCGTATTTTGCTTTTATCACGAAGCTGTCGCCCGCGGTTGGATCAATAGTTATGCTATCGTGCCTGAAAGTTACGGCGTTCACCTCGGGCATATCAGGTGAAGGTGGGGAGAAATCTGAGATGGGCTCAGGTGCTATATTAAAAGGCGCTTTCCTATCAGCAGCCATTTCGGAGCTGTCAATCTCGACAATTCCCACTGTTTCTTCTGGAGGCTTCTGCAGGATATTATGCAGCCTGACGAGCAAATTGACATCATTTTTCGCAATGTTATTTCCGTCAAAGGGTAGCAGGATTGCGCTACCTCGTTTTCCTACAGTAACCCTGACCGCAGCATACTTGGAGCGGTTGTAACTATAGTAGGCAAGAGGTTTGGCATTATCAACTCTGAGCACAATCTCGCGTTGAGGCTTCTTGGGGGCACGATTGCGAAGGAAGCTACTCAATGCCTTCTTTGCGGGCCCGGTGACAACATATTCCACCTGTTGGTCGAGAGTGAGCTCCGGGAAACCCACCGTAGATGTAGGTTTCTGGCGCGAAGTCAGGCAGTATTCAATCAACCCTAACGTATCGGACAGGATGAGTTCCCATGCCAATTCTGCGATTTTGACCTTACTCTTCACGTTTTTCGCGCGCGAACTTTTCTTGACCACATACTCGTAAGCTATCCGGAGGGCATATTTAGTACCTGGTATCAGGAATATGCAATTCCCTCCTCCCCACAAGTAGTCGTGCAGCGCCTTCTCGACTGGCTTTCGTACGAATTGGTAGTCCTCGCCAACGGTCCCTGCGAAGTACGGACTTGCTATGACAAGGTTGTACTTCGGGAGTCTTTTGTATGATGTCTTACGACTCAGCGATTCCCAGCTCATAAGGGTTATACTGTCAACTGGCTTACCCCAGCGTAGGAGGTTCTTCTTCTCTTCAGGGATAGCTACCAGTATATGAAATTGATTCTTCTTTGTTTTCACTGTTCGCTTTCGTCTTCAGTTTTTCCGCCGGAATAGTATTCATGTTCCGAAATGACATCTTCGCCACCTGCGATGAAGCAGACTTCGCTGTACAAACGGTTCTTGACTGCTTCTTTCTTCTGCAGCATATTAACTTTATCATTCACAGAGTATTCGGTTTCTAGGCTAGCCTTCGGCCACAGCAGTTCTATTTCTTCATTCGGTAGCTCTTTCACGACCATCTCACAAAGTCCGAGGATAGTCTCTTCATAAGCTTCCCAGACGACACTTTCGCCGTATTGAACCTGGAACTTGAACTCTTCCCAGACATCTTCCAACGGCGAGTCATCGCCACTCTGACGACATTCTGGGCCAAGGTTCTTCATCAACTCGATGACCTTCCGGGCATATTCCTCATATTTCTTTCTTGACGTTCTATCTTCTTCGGACTCCGGAATCATTGCAGCCTCTCAGGTCGAGTCGTTAGTTGCCGGTTCGTTGCTTGATCCAGTCGGTTAATGTACGGCCTTCGAGCTTCTCGGTTTTGTTGCCTTCTCGGATAAATACGTCACCATCGAGATGGATAACGTCTTCTGAGCTCTCTACATTAACTCGACAAACTGTTCCTTCCGCCAGCTCTTCGAAAGATATTTTTACCTTCCCCATTGGACTCGGGTCAAATCTGTCTCGCAGGTAGTTCTGCAGTTTCAACTGGAATCTGTCCTTGTTAGCATTGTTCATCGACTTGAAATCACGCTCCAATCCCTTCACTTCGCCCGCATCTGAAATACCAATAAGAAGTGTTCCGCCATCAGCATTAAGGAAGGCTGCAATAGTTTTAAGGGATGAATGTAGTACTTCCTTGTCTTGTGTCTTTGTGCGAATGTTGTATTGTAGCGTTTCCTTGAATTCGAGCGAATGCCCTTCGCCTTGGGAAATTAGCTCAAGTATCAGATTTGAACGCCAGTAGTCAGGTGGCTTCGAGAGGATTACTCCACATCGTTTAAGGTGATCGGCGTACTTCTCACGGACTTCTACCAATAGTCCTTGGGCCTCAGCAAGAAATGTATAGCGACGACAAAACCATAGTTCCACTTCTCGTACATCCTCTTCACCCAAGGAATAGAGTTCAAACGTAATATAATCAATGTCCTTCTGTTCATGAAGGTGGTAGGGGTAATTAGGATCTTCTTCTTGCTTCTCGACGATTGTCCTTACTAGGTCAGATAAGCGTTCAGCGGCTTTCTGTGGAAGGTCTGGCAAAGGTGCTTGTCCAATCGCATCTTCTCCTGTTTCCACTGAGTGGGCACGGAAGTTTTTTAGCACATATTTCATGAGCCTGCTACACATTAAACCCAGAATCGCATCACGGTTTTCGTCAGGATCCTTGAAGAATATTGAGGACCCTTTGTGACCGAAGATTGCCCCACACCCTAATCGAAATGTTGGAGAGTATATTCCAGTTGTCGAGAATGTCAGTCCTGCGCGGAAATAATATTCCGCATTCTGAAAGCGAGATGCAATCTTGGTCTTATCACTGGGCCTGATTGTATCTTCTTTTCCTTTGCGACGTTTCACATCGGCAACAGTAGCTGTGCGAAGTCGTTTTACAGAACTTCTGGACCAGTCAACATAATAACCTGTTGGAACATGGTAGTTGGGCAACCACCCCTCGATGGCATCACTGGCACCCCCCTTATCATAAGGCAGTATATGCCGCCCTTTGAACTTCACGGGATTGACGCCATTACGCTTCTCATCGCTTGTCAGCTCTTCAATGTCTTTAGGTCTCAAGAGCTTAGCTTCATCTAGAATGCAATAATTACCTCCAGCTTCGCTGTGTTTGCTTAAGTAGTACTCGTTGTCTCCAGTCGCTAGACCTTGTTTCACATCGGCGATGTCTCCGAGGCGTTTCATGTCATTACTGCTCATAAGACCGTATAACTTGGGTGATGCTATGAAGAAAGAGAGGTTATTGTATGTTCCAATCAAACTTTGCTTATAGCTGTATCGTGCGTACCTCTCAGTCTGCACATCTACACCTCGCCCCGATACAGCTACCAGGTTCTCTCTTAGGCTTCCCCAATCTCCTTTTTCTATAGCACGCAAGTCCGCGACTGTCAGCACGTGATCATCTTCAGGCGGACATTTATGCAGAGTGAATATGCAGGTGTTTACTGTTGCGTCAAACACCCAAGGAGGCAAATCCAAAATGTGCACAATTGTCGTACTATTAAGCACCCGTCTCCGCAATGGCTTATGACTAATGATGGTTCTCCATGTATCGGAAGTTATAAAGCACAAATGACCACCAGGCCTGATAAGCTGTAATCCTCGGGCAATGAATAACCCGTAAGTGTCCTTGCACTGTGTCTTTTCATCATCTTTCTTAGGGTTGAAGTAGATGTCTTTGACTCCCGCGCTAACAGTGGCTCCGTATGGAGGATTGGCCAGTACTATGTCGAATCCACCTTCCATAAAGACCTCAAGGAACTCAACTTGCCAGTCGAAACCTTCAAATGTAGAATCGTACTTTACAAGACTGGCAATGCTCTTCTTTCCTTCTTCAATCAGAACTGCAAGACGTTCCTTGTCGCCGGCATCGCTTGTTAGATACTTCTTCTTCAACTCGATATAGTTCTTTAGTACCTGCATATGTAAACCAGGTTCTAGGCCACCGGATGGGTCCAGAGATGCTATGCTATCTCCACGCTCAATCTTGAAATCGAGGTTTGGCAGAGGCTCTGGATCGTCCCCCTCGTATTCTACGGCAAGAGACAACCAAAGACGTAGACGTGCAATATTGATGGCAAACTCATCTATATCCACACCGTAAATATTGTTTTGTATGATTTGCAGTTTGCGCTTGTAGTCGTCGTGAGCGGTTAGTTCTTTCACGTGGGTATCCAGTAACCTTGTAAGCGCGTGCAATTCGTGAAGCATCCCGAGTAGGTATGCACCGCTGCCACAAGCAGGATCAATAACTCTTACTTCTGATAGTTTCGACAATATCTCACGAGCCCGAGGGATTGAGATATTATCAGTTCTGTGGTCATCAATTAGTTGTGTACAATCATCTCCGAGATATCCTTTCAAGGATTCCCTACACATGAAAGAGACGATTACCCTCGGAGTGTAGTAGCTACCTTTCTCATGACGACCAGTAATTAGCTCTTCAAAGACCTTGCCGAGCATTTCCGGGTCAACTGCGACTTCTATGTCGATAGGTGTGGACTCTTCTACGGTGAAATTGTACCTGTAGAACAGCCCTCTTTCGCTGAGTATTGACTCGAAGGCTTTGTCCGAGATGTCAGTCACTTTCCTATCAAGATCATTTTCTTCAAACAAACCTCCGTTCAGGTATGGAACTCGACCTACTTCAGCTGATTCCTGTTTGCCCTCAATTGCCAGAGCTTCAAAGAAGAGCTTGCGAAGTCGGCTCTTGTACCAGGACTGTTTGCCAATTCGTCCAGCCTCGTAGAGGTTGTGCAAGTAGTTTTCCGGGATATCTCTGTCCTTATGGGAGAACCTGAGCCAGCCTTTGCGTTCAAGGAATCGCAGAAACATCAGCCTGTTCATAAGAGTCTGGGCAAACATCTTGAGGTCTTCATCTTTCTTCAAACCCGGAATGTGCTTCTTTAGGTCTTCAAAGACCTGGGCATAATCTTCGTAGAAGCGTTTTGTGACTTTCTCTACATCAAAAGCCTCTGACCACAGCCTTGTCCATTCATCAGGACTTGTGCTATCACCAGGATATGAGAGAGCAGGCAAATTAAACTCGCATGCTGTTCTGTGTGGAATCCCAGGCCCCCAGCCGAACATTGACAATGGAGCAGTCTTACCATCTTCCTGTGGCACGAAATGAGCGAAAATGAAGTGCTTGTATTGATAGGTACAGATAAACAAGAGATTCTCAGGATCCCAGCTTGCGACTTCAGAAGATTTCCTTCTACTGGGGATAAGACTTCTAAGCACTTTACGCAAAATGCTTGTTAGTCCTCGTCCTGTAGTGAATACACCCTCATTTTCAAACTCCAACAGGAAAATGCCCCATGTCTGGTCAGCGCGAAAAGGCTGTATTTGGAAAACCTGTTTCTTTACAAGTTCGTCGTCAACTCCGTCAACCTTCAGCTCTTCTGCAGTCCAACTGTAAGATATATCTTCAAGTGTTCTCGTTTCCTTATCAATTGGCCAATCCAGCGCTTGCCGCAGCAACACATGAATGAAATCCTCTTGACAAACAACCTGCTGTAATGCTTCATCAATTCTTTGTGTAATTGACATCAACTCAACTCCATCCATGACTTCAAGCTTGGCTTTACACCCACCGGAGCCTGCATTTTCTTTAGATAGGAATTCTTGATGTGTTTATCCACTTTCTTACGTATTTCCGAAAGCGTCTCCTGTTCGATATTGCAGTTCCGTGCCGTCTTTGGCTTTGACCTGATAAAATCTACAATCTGATGAGGCTCATCGATAATCGATTCTTTCTCAATATCATATAGATACCATTTTGTCTCACCGGCTTCTTCCGTCCAAGGGTGCTCATTATCTACCATCTCAGC
The DNA here is from genome assembly GCA_964641955.1 of uncultured Planctomycetota bacterium. Lineage (GTDB taxonomy): Bacteria > Planctomycetota > SKW154 > SKW154 > DAOVDS01 > CAZXNM01. Next base: position 112,276 of record CAZXNM010000001.1, on the reverse strand, counting down.
AATATGGTCTGGTTTTGGCAATCTGTAACAAAAGAAGACCGCTTTTGAACCTGTCTTAGGATGTTTCTTGCCTGAAAACACTCTTCCGGGAAATGTGTCCAACAGCTCTGCAATTTCGGGATTCTCTCGCATCAGGAGCTGGTATTCCAAAAGCATTTTTTCATCAGAAGTGGTTGTCCCTTCATAGTCATGATTGAACTGTTTGAGGGCGTCCCAGTCATCTTCGGGAGTAAGGAGCTTCTTACCTTCAATACCGAAAGTCTTGGATATTCTGAGTGTTTTATGAGTCACTCTCGAATACAGTCTAAGCAGCTCTTCGAGTTCCTGGGGTGGCAGGAAGTTCCAGTATTTGATCTTGCCGCGTAGCTCCTTCTGGTCTGGATGGTCTTCGACAATCTTTTTCTCTATTTCCGGGTTAAGCCTACGGTCAACACGTCCGATTCGTTGCATAAGGCGTACAGGATTCCAGTGTAGGTCGTAGTTAATGAGGCGTGTTCCATCTTGGAGGTTAAGGCCTTCGGAGAGAACATCCGTGGAAATCAGGACTCTTATCTCCTTATTGCCCACCTCTGAGCTTGACGAACCGTTATAGTAAGGCGCGAAGTTCTTTATTACCTCGCTTCGACTACCCTTAGTGCCACCATCGAGTTCTGCAATACCTTCGATCCCGGCTTCTTTCAATTGCATTTCAAGATAACGAGCGGTTTCGGCAAATTCGGTGAAGATTATGACTTTCTGAGTACTCAGTACTTTATCTTTCTGAAGAAGCTTTATCAGAGCTTTCAGCTTGTCATCATTCCTGGGTTTGAACTTGCGAAGTTCCCTTATGAATTCAAGTATCTGGTCGAGGTCCTGGAATGTGTCATTTATTATTTCTTTCACATCAAAATCTTCCCTGCTTAACTCTTCCATATCCTCAAGCATTTCTTCTGTCACGAGGTCTTCATCAGCATCTTCAGCCCATAACTCATGCTGTTTTTTCTGTACGTATCCGATAATATCAGCATGTCTTCGCATCCACTTATCGAGTGTCTCCTTTTCCTTTTCAGTTTGACTGTGTTTCATAACCCAAGCCAGCAACTTGATAAGCAACCTGTCGCAGGAAAGCTCAAAAGCCTGTGCCGAACTTTCGAATCGCTTCAGGAACAAGGTGCGAATTAAGGCAACAACCTGCTTTTGGCGACCAGCTTCAAAGGGATCTATCGTTTCGTCAGTGCCTTTGTAGTATGTGAAGGGATAGTATATAGATAGTGTAAAAAGCGGGCTTTTTCTTGCAAACGCCTTATCCACTTGGTCAAGCAGTTTACCGTATGTTTTCTTTATCGAATATGCAGCAACTTCCGGGGCCTCCTTGACAGGAAAGTGGACTTTGGCCTTGCTTTCCTGTTCTTGGCTCTCTTTTACATAAGAACGGCTTCTCTGGACAACCAATGATTTGAAAAGCACATCTGTAGATAGTACCTTTTCAGCTTCAGCCAGATTTGTTTCGGTAACTTCAGCAGAGCTTTCCGTATATTTCCTAAGCTCTCTCTCCATTCGTATGAAATGGCCTCGCAGAGAGTGAATGCCTAGAGTTGTCTTGAAGAAATCTTCCTGACGACGGCTGAACAGCTCTATCATGTGCCAGAAGTCATCGAGTTTATTGTTTATAGGGGTAGCAGTAAGCATATACAGTTGTTTCGGCCCTTTTGGCCCTTCCAGCAGGTCGAAAAGCTCCCAGTAACGGGAAGGTTTTCTTTCTCCCAGTCCTTTAATACCCGGATTCCTGAAATGATGCGCTTCGTCAATTACAACTACATCAGCGAGTTCCTTTACTCTTTCGAAATTCTCTTTATATTTATCTCGATGAAGGTCTGTGTGATTGAATACAAGCAGGTTGCTGTAAGCTCCATGCACGTAGGGAATATACTCTCTCAGTGCTCTCTCCCAGACATCTTCTCTTGCTGCTTTAGGGACGAACAGAGCTACACGTTTCCTTTCATGCATTACAAGGCGTTCAATTACCATAAGGCCTATGAAAGTCTTACCTAAGCCAACGGCATCGCACAGGAAAGCTCCTCCATATTGCCGGGCGATATGCATTAGAGCCTGATAGCCCTTCTGTTGATAAAGGTCGAGGACATGGAACATCTTGGATTCTGTCTTTTCCCATTCTCCAACAGACATTTCATGGCCCTTGAAGTATTCATGAAGTGATTTCAAGAAAATCTCAAATGGGGTGTAGTCTCTAGTATGTCTTTCTATGACTTTTAAAATATCTGCAGTTATATCTTCCGCTTCGTCCCAATGGCGTTCATACCATTCTTGCAGTTCCCTTACATCACCAGGGCTCGTGATTCTAAGGTTGAGTTCGACATTCTCTGTGAGACCAGGAAGCGTGAAATTGCTTGAACCTACAAGAGCCGTAGAACCCACAACCGCCTTTCTTCCATGGGTAATATAGGCCTTCGCATGGAACTTCTCTTTGTTGTAAGCTCTGCAGAGTATCTTCTTGTTCTTTAGAGCTTCTACTATTGCGGGGACACCAATCAGGAAGTCATTCTCTTCTTTCTCAGCCTCCAAGCTGTCATCCAATTTCTTTTCTGCTCTCTCGGTAATTCCTTCAAGAAGAGCTTTCTTCGTCCTCTTGGATACCTCATCTCCCATTAGGATCCGTATGCCGTCCATCTTTTGCCACTGCTTGTCCATGGCCAAGAGCGCGCCTATCTCAAAGAACCCGGTAGCCACATCAAGCCTACTGGCAATATCAGCCCATTCCGTTAGATAACGCAGAACTCTCCAATTCTTGTCGCTGTTATCCACTATGAATAGATCTGTAGACTCTCTACCACTGGAGTTCTTGTCCTGTTGTTCACTCATGCTAACACTCCCAAACGGCTAGCCTTTCGGTATGAACGTGTTAATGAAGCATCATAAGCACACTTGGTCTTAAGTCAACCATTATCCTTATGCGAGCTTCGAACTACTACAACCAACTCGAGTCATCTTGGATCAAACGAAAGCAGAATTCGGACCGTTATGGGATGCCTTGGAGAGAACCCACTTTTATGAGTTGACTTGCAGCCTTATGAATAGTATATACATACTAACTTCTAACCCAACATTTGACCTACTGGCAGAACAGGAAATGGGAGGCACAGCAATGAGCATGACCCTAAAGCAAATCCTGGATTTAGTGGGTAAGCTGGATGACTCAACTGCGGAGAATACAGCCAGAGAACGTTTCAGGCGCTACTTAAAGGAAGATGTAACAGAGATTGGACAAATCCGTGACTATATTCAGGAGTGTCTGACAACAAAAGGAGATCAATACAACTGCGCTCTCCAAGACCTGGTAAACCACCTGGGTAGCTTCTTAGGATTTGAAGTTACTTTTGGTCGCTACCGAGGGGTTCATGGGGAAATAGGTTTCGATGGCCTTTGGAAGTCACCAAGAGGCCTTAATATTGTTGTTGAGGTCAAGACTACGGATGTCTATGCAATCAAGACTGCCACCCTTGTTGGATACGTAGATCAGCTGATATCCGACAAGAAGATTGGCGATTGGTCCAACGCACTTGGCCTCTATGTAGTTGGGCAGCTAACGCCAGAAGTACATCAGCTGGAAGATTCTATCATAGCTGAGAAGCGCACTCACCAGCTTCGAGTATCTTCAGTTGAATCCATACTATCATTGGCAGAATTGATGACTGACTACGATGTGAGCCATGATGACATTCTAGCCGTCCTAAGGCCTTCAGGACCAAAGATTGACCTCATAGTTGATTTGATGTCACGTCTTGTCGCACCGCCAACTATAGAACCTACCCCGCAGAAGGAGAAGGTTCCTGAAGAGCAGGCTGATGAGCAAGATATTACATACTGGATCACTCCCGTGAAGTCAGATGATGAACAGACGGCGGACCAGATTGTACAGCGTCTCGTAGGTGATAATGGAATATATGCTTGGGGGAACAACACTCCAGGGCGAAAGATCCTCAAGCCAGGTGATATGATCTGTTTCTATGCTTCTGCCAAGGGTGTTGTAGGGCACGCACGGGTGAAGACGCGGCCACAGTTAAAGAAACATTCAGCAGTCCGAAATCCAGATAGCTTTCCATGGGTGTTTGAAGTGAAGGACGTGAAGCTGTATCCGGACAATCCAGTATTAATTGACGCGGAGATGAGGGCAAGGCTGGATGCATTTAAAGATCACGATCTCAGCAAGTCCTGGGGCTGGTTCGTACAGTCAACACATACTAAGACTAAGCATGATTTTGATCTGCTGACCAGACAGTAGGTAATAAACAAGGTGAACAAGTATGCTTGGAGCTATCTCACAACTACTCGTGGCGAATCACAGCCACTTTCGTTTGCATGTGCATGAAGGAAGTATCGCATTTCGCCAAATCATTCTCAGACTGGCGGAACACGAACGACGCCGCAATGGCCAAAATGTCTACCTCAAAGATGAACAAGTTTGGGTGCATCTCATATTGAATGGATACTGTTTTAGTGACGGAAACCATCTTAAGGAACTGTTTGAGATCCTTACGGGTATCACTCCGCCGACTAATTACTCATTCTGGATTGAAGCGCTGCCTAAGCCGCCAAGACCTAAGGAAGGAAGATCCCACATTGATGTGGCATGTGGGTCAATTGTCGGTACAGAAGAAACCATAGGAGGAATTGAATACCTTCCACCAGAAGAAGGAGAAGGTTCGGTCTGTTTTGTGGAAGCGAAATTCTTGAGCGATATCGCCGTGAAGACAACTCATGACGCTAAAAGAAATCAGCTAGCTCGTGTTGCTGAGTCCCTACTCAATATGCAGTCTTCCGAGGGAAATCTCCCTGCTGATGTAATCCTGACCCTTTTGACTCCTGAGTACTTCAGGGAACAGACTATACCAGCCAGCCGATTTTACGCATACAAATTCGTTGAGTACAAAGACAGTTCTCTTATTAGTGCTGACTTGGTAGAAGAAGCTAGAGAAAGATCGCATACACTAAAACTGAGATGGGTGACGTTTGAGGAACTAATTGACAAGATGCCTCCAAACGACCTCAAAGCCCTGATTTTAGACTTTTTGAAGATAGAAAAGAAACGTGGCACCATTATGATGAGTCGCAGCTAATGAAAATTGTAAGCCAACTACCAAACCTGTTTGATCAATATTCTGTTGAGGAGAACCGTATCACCAATGCTCTTCTTCAAGTGCTTGCATGTTCTGGAAGATTAGCTGGGAGTTTTCTCAGGCGTTTTGTTTCTAAGACTATTACCCATGGAGTGCACACAGCCGAAATCTGGACACAAAGATCACCTAGGGACAAGAAAACTGACAAACAAGAAGAACAAGATGGCCAAAGCAGAGTACCTGATGGTTGGTACATGCTCAAGGGTAAGGATAGCGGTCTCAGCTCTGTCGTTGTTCTAGAATCCAAAATAAAGGAGACCGGACCATCTGGCAGGAGAGGACTTAAAAGGCAGCTTGAGGGGCACTTGAAGAAGGCAAACCGTTATGAATGCGGTGAAGCTTGGGTGTTGCTCATCACACCTGACAAAACGAACCCTCTGTCCAGATGGAAACCCGGAAATGGAACTTACACTTGGTGTAGTTGGCGAGACGTTCACAGCTTCATAAGCGACGAGAGTGTTAGTTGCGGCAAGAAATCGTTACAGCGGAAGATGCTTAGGGGCCTAAAGGAGTTCATCGAAATGAAAGAGATAGGTGGTTTCCAAGGGATAGACTTCTCTGATGGCTTTGACAAAACCAAGGCAAGGGCAATAATCCGCAAATTGATGGAAGAAATAAGACCAGAGGTAGAGAGTATATTTGAATGCTCTTTGAACCGAAAAGGTAACATCATGGATCCGTGGGATGTGCTTTTCCCAATGAATGCTGCACACTTCACCCGGGCAAATCACATAGTTGTATCATTGCATGACACATATATGAATATCATGTTCACAGTGCCAAACGGCAACAGCAAAGGGTGGAAGAAACTCAAAACCGTTCTCGAATCACCTAAGGAGCTTCGTGAGTTCAAGGGTATTCTCACCAAGTCTAGGCACAAGCTACCCAACCTCATCATGATGTTCCAGCAGCGTCATTTCGTGGCTCAGCGGTTTCCATTCCAGGAAGGATATATGGAAGTTGATCTTGATACTACCGACTTTGTGCATGTACCCAAAGGAAAGACGAAAGTGAAGAAGAATCCAGTGCTTTTCTATCTTCTCGTAGAGGCTGTGACGAAGTCACCTGGAAGAATCAACCGAGAATTTAACGTTCTCATAAGATACTACTACAAGCGCTGGCCTCAGTCACGATCTGAACGATTCAAGCGCACAGTTATCGGTGCTATCAAGATGCTGTTCCCGATATACAAGTTTCTTGAACCGTGATATAGAGTCAAGTCTTTGATATTAGGAGACAAGAATGAATTTATATACTTGGGGTGGAAAATACTTTGGGAAGAGAGAAGGCGACAATCTTTGGACTCATGATGGGCGACACGTAGGTAGTTTCCGTGGAGACGAAGTGTATGATTCTGGAGGGCGCTACATTGGTGAGCTAAAGGATGGAAAGCTCATTACAGATAGGTCAAAGACAGGGAAATCTGCACAGAGTCATGTACCCCATGCAGGTCGTGTAGGCCATGTTCCGAGTATTGACCAAGTGGGCAGAGTACTTCCAGCTGGATATGATGATTTCCCAAGCCCTGAAGAGATATAGAAAAGCCAAATGACCAAAAGCAGAGTGGCACAAACTGAAGACGTATGATGGAAGCAAGAAATACTGGATACGAGTAATGGGTACTAGCTAATGACTGACACAACCGGTTTCTATTGGCAACTAGATAACACATCAGGTGATCTCTCCGCGCGATTGTTGGATGACCTAAGTAGAGCAACAATGGTGCATATGACGGCACCTTGGATTACCCAAGGACCTTTGCTGAAAGTACTGACTACTCTGGCAAGACAGGAAGTTCCAGTGGTTGTGAGGGTGGGCGGGCTCCAGGACTACGTAACCACACCTGAGGCACTTCAAGCACTTCTAAATGCCAAGAGTGTGATAACTATGGTTTGGACCACTGATCAGAAGAATCTATTTCATCCGAAGATATATTATATCCGTCAGCAACTTAAACAAATCTTGTGGATTGGCAGTCAGAATCCGACGGGTTCTGCATTCTCAAATAACTGTGAAGCAGCAATTCGGGTAGAGAAACCAGATAAATCAATTGTCAACCCAGTTGAAAAGTTTCTCAAAAAGATCGACGAACGCTCTCGTCGACTCACTCAAGCACTTGTCGATAATTATAGAGCTAAGTGGCGGAAAGGGAAGCAAGAGCGCAATAAACAAAGACAAAAGGCCCGTAGGATGATTCGCGGTATAGCTTCCAGAATATCTAAAAGCAAACTATCCGAGATATCTTGGCGAAATTACTACAGAGCTTTGATTGACCGTGATAGGGAAATCATAGAGATGGAAATTCATAGGAAACGCAGAGTAGATGCCAGTATCCTCTTTGATAAGGACTATAGTTACCTGGACACAATTGAGGAAACGCGAGACATATTGTTGTACAAGCCTTTCTCTGATATTGATAAGTTCGATTGTCGTAGGATTCTCGGTGAATATGATAGAGCAAAGGAGCAATGGAATTATGGTCTTCTTGGACGGATTAAAGCCAAGGGTGTATTCACTAGGGCCTTTCAGCAGAATATGAATGGTTTCCGAAATAGGATTTTGAGTATCTGTCGCGATGATTCCCTCTGGAGTGACAAGAAATCAACTCTGAAGGGAGTCCTGCGTTTAACAGAGCTGGACAATTGTGGTATGGCCATTGCCAGTCGTATAGGTGCTATTATCAGACCTGATTTGGTGGTCTCAGCTAACATGGCGAGCGTTAAACGACTATCGCACTGGTCTAATATTGCTTGGAGTAGTATAGTTACGGGAAGGTTTCAAGGTTACAGTAAACTGCTTGAATTCGTCTGGGATTCCAAATGGTTCTCACAGAAACCGCATCGTTCGGCAACTGAAAAAGAGAAGCGTTGCTATCGGGCGCGCTGTGCGCTTCTTGACCTGTTTATGTACGATGAATCGCCAAAGACCAAGTTACTGACTTAAACTCACAATGATCTCCACAGTACAAGGTTCCACAAGTTAGTTGCTGACCAATAACTCGAAATGCTCCGCAGAGGCAAACGTCTTGGCTTCTTAGAAACAACCGTTCCCAGAATGTCAATGAAGGCGCTTGGCCTCAGCGATGACGTACGCAATTGTCTTCCACGTTGGTGATTCGCCGAGTTCCTTCCGGTGCTTTCGGAGCCACTTGGATGCATTGTCGAAGTACATCATAGGCTTAATAGTGGCATGCTCTTTCCAGTTGATCTTCAAATTGGTGCGCAGAGTGAGAATGAATTCGAGAAGATCATCTAGGCTTTCAACCTGATCTGCGTAAATCTCAATATCCTCTTCACTCAAATCCCCCGGAACAGATTTTGGCACCATGTATCCCTTTGGACTCATTCCATCCTTTACTGACTGAAGGCGCTCTTCTAGATGCTTGGCCAGCATACTCTGCGTCCATACAGGTACCTGGCCTATGTATACAGACTCTGGTAACTCACCCTGCAACATAGCACGCCTTACAGTATTCTGGCCCTTGCCTATCGCAGCAGCGAATTCCTTCTCCGTGATAATAGTACCCGGCTGAAATTGACTGAGGCCAAATACTGTCTTCTCGGAATCCTTGTCTTTGGAATCAGATTTGCGACCTCGCAGTCCGTTAGCCATACTATTCTCTCCTTTTCCTGCTTTTCAAGATACTGGCGCCACGTTATCTTAACTTTATGGATGTCGAAACAAACTGTGGCTCAGTTTGCAGTTACTTGCTTTGCCATGGTTCTTTGTCTGGGCAATCACCTTCCTCAAGACCATCGGTGCAAGCACAGAAGCGAGTGCCGTATCTAATCAAAGCTTCCTGTGCAGACCATTTTCCAACCATGTGAGTAGTTGGATCGAAAGGAAAGAAGACCTCATTACTCTGACTTGCAGCTTCGTTGTACTGTCTGATAGCATCTTTCTCAGAAATCGCATTAACAATAAGAATAAGTGGTGGGAGTTCCGGAGACGGAGGCGGCTGCACTATACGCCACTCTGGTTTAGGTTTTTTTCTCGCCACGATTCTCTCTCCGCTAATCACCCACACAGCACATTTTATGAGATTATTGACTAGAAGTCAACTGCTAAGAGATCTAGAGACCTAGATCTGGGTTTTCAGTTCTCCACAGTTTTATCATTTTCGCACTGATGTTCCAACATCCTTGCATCCGTTGTTAGGATTGCATATAGTAACTTGTACCCAGTGAAGTAGGGACTTGGGAGGCTTCATGCGTGTTGACCAGAAATGTGAATGCGGACGATTGCTTAGCCAGGTTGTCTCGGAGGGGACTACTCAGGTTTCTTACGAATGTCCCGACTGTGGGGCAATCTTCGCAATTATCACAATCTATCCCGATTGGCTGCTTCTATTTCTACAAGGGATTCGTCACCTGCGTGAGATGGACTATCGTCTGGCCTCGATGATGTTCGGGGCAAGTTATGAGGTATTTCAAAAGGCAATGCTTGCCCATCTTCTGAATGATCGCAACATGCCAGATGAATTCATAGATGTTCTACTCTTCGAGTTGCGTCTGGATCGGAGCCAATTGGCTGAATTGACGAGTACCCTTGTTGGACAGAAAGTCAAGCCCCCAGGCGCAAAGACCCGGAACACTGCCTACCATCAAGGAACGGTTCCAGGGAAAAGAGAGGTTGAGGGTTTTGCGGAAAGGATATTGAGCCGTGTAGAGGAGTTGCTTAATGCGATGATCGAAGAAAGCACAAGAAAGGAATTCGAGAGGATAGTACAGGATATACTGCATCAAAGGAGGCATATACCTAGACTGTCAGAAGACCGCCGATTCTTGTACGAGCATTACGAGGCCTTTCTACATCTCAAGCAAAGCTACTGGCCGAACCACGATTCCGACAATAATACGCAGATACCGTTGTAGCTATTCACCCGCAAATATCTTTCAAACTTTGATAGAGATAACATTACTATTGCACTATCCAGGTTACGTAGATTGCTTCAATTAGCAGTCCTTCAGGTGCAGAAGAGATACTGCTAATTTCTGGAAGTAACTACAGCTCATAGGTGTTATTACTCTATATCAAGCGAAGCTTATTAGCTAATGTTCGATTAACAACTTGAAAAGATTGTGTGGAATAGTATAACAATGAAATCATTGAACATTTTTACCCAGAATCACACAAGTAAGTCAGAAGCAATTATGCAGTAAAGGGTATAACATGGACGCAGAATTTAGGATACGTCGCTGCACGCTACATAAAATGGATGTAAGCGACTACTCGAGAGAGACAATCGAAATTCTCAGAGAAGAATCCAGTCAAATCTTAGGTAGACCCCTAGGTAATTTCCATGAAGACATGGAAGAAGTTCATCACCGTGGCTACTCACTTCTGGGAATGACTGTTAACCTGAAAGGAACCGGCCTGGCAATTGTGACGCGATATCTCGGAAGGGGTGGCATGGGGCTTGTCTATCAACTAAAGACGCAAGAAAAGGGACAATTACTGGCTATCAAGACATTTCTTCCAAAATCAAGAGTTCCCGATATCAGTGGGGAAGATTACCTGGACATGAAACATCGTTTTGTTCAAGAAGCACGCATGCTGGCTAATATACATCATCCAAACCTCGTCAATATTATGCACCTTGGTATACTTGATGATGAGAATAGAACCCTCTTCTACGTCATGGAATATCTTCCCGGGTCACTACCTGAAGGCACAATGCCAATATCACGGGTAGTTTCTTATGGACTCCAAGCAGCTTCCGGTCTTGCCGCTTGCCATAATGCGAAAATAATACATAGAGATATGAAACCTCAGAATCTATTGATAGATGCGGCTGGCACATTGAAAGTCACGGATTTTGGCATTGCCAAGAACACTTCGGAATTGACCAGGCGGTACGCTGATACCAAGACAGGTGTCTTCTTTGGTACACCCGAATACTCAAGCCCAGAGCAGGCCAGTGGAGTCAAAGATGTGACACCAACCACTGATGTCTGGAGCCTAGGGCTTGTTCTTTTCGAATTGCTAACATCAGAACTTCCATGGGATATTAGGGAACTTGAACCTCTGGCTACTATCATGTTCTACTCAAATCTCGCAAGAGATGATGTTGATCAAAGACTACTGGATGCGGCAAAACCTTCGAGCAAGAGATCTGATATTCCGCAAAGAATAGACCGTTTGGTCTATGCGATGCTCCAACCAAAAGCAGATTTGCGACCGGAAATGTCCGAAGTCGCAGCTGAGTTTGAGAGCATTCGACATGCCAGTTCAGAAAGTGTGGTCGCAGGCAGACTTCGGGAAATCGAGAGACATCGCAGGACCCTCAACAGGAAGAGGAAATTACCTTCTACTCTGAGAAGAGCTGTTTTACTACTCCTGATAGCGATTATCATCATTGGCTATATGTGGTTGCGAGAGCAAAAGAAGAGGACAATTACCCAACTCAAAGAGCAAGGATTGAAGGCATCCCCAGAAGAAGCGGTACAGATATTCACAGACCTGCTCGACGAATATCTCCCCGAAGATCCAGAAGTCTGGTATAGACTTGGTGATGCCTTGCTCAGGGCTGGTAGGCCAAATGATGCCTTAGATGCGTTCGATAATTGTGCAAGAAGGGCAGAACAACAAGGAAACAGGCAAATCCAGACAGATGCTCGTTTCCAGATCGCCATGGCTAATTTCGCTATGCAGAGGCTAACCAGCGCAAGAGCCAACTTGGAGCAAATTGCACCAATATCCAAGGCAAATAACATTCCTTCTCTGTTCTTACAGGCACTGCAGAAGCGGAACAACTGGCCAGAGCAAATCAAGTTGTACAACCAACTTCTGGTTATTGACTCTGCTAATCCATACGCACTATTCGCGAAAGCATACGCTCATTATAGCGCCAATGAGCATGTAAGGGCGATAGAATTGTACACAAAATCAATTGCACATTTTGAGGATGCGCACAATTTGTCTTGGCTGGCATGGTGCTATAACGGTAGAGGTATTGCTTGGCTGAAAACTGATTTAGTGGAAGCGTTCAAAGATCTCAATGAGGCTATTAGATTGTCACCTCAGTTTGCGCTTGCCTTCACTAACCGGGGAGTTGCATACAAGAGCAAAGGGGATTTGGAGAAAGCGATTCAAGACCATAATAGAGCCATTGAGTTGGCTCAAGCAGAAAATGATAACACAACAACTGCAATGGCGCTTTCAAACCGTGGTAACATCTACAGCGTCATGGGTGAATCCGACAAAGCACTTAAGGACTACAACAGAGCCATAAGTATAGACCCAGATTATTCCCAAGCGTACTACAATAGAGGTCGGGTCTTTAGTGACACAAGAGAATTCCAAAAGGCAATTGATGATTACTCCAAGGCAATAACATTGAATCCTGTGTATACAAAAGCATACCACAACCGTGGCTACACACTATATGCAATGGGCAAATATGAAGAGGCAATAGCAGATTATGCTAAAGCACTGGAATACGCTAAGGAGCAGAACGACCTTGAATCAGCGGAAATGACGTACAATAACCGGGGCAGAACATACTTCAAGAAATGCAAGTACAAGATGGCGATTGATGACTATAGTAGTGCGATTGAATTAAATCAAAACAATGCAGAGGCATTTACAAACCGTGGGGTTTCCTTTGAGTTGATAGGAAATCTAGATCAAGCTATTGCAGACCACAACAGGGCAATAGAGCTATCAGAGGAAATTGAGCGGGGCAGTGATTTGCATGCAATTTGTCACGTAAATCGAGGCAACACGTGGGTCAAGAAGTCTGCTTTTAAAAAGGCAATAACTGACTATAATAAGGCAGTAGATTTAGGAGCGAATCTTGCGCAAGCCTACAATGGTATCGGACATGTGCAATTCTTGAAACAACAATATGACGAAGCTATCACAACACTGACGAAAGCTATAGAGCTTTCTGAGAAGAGCAAGGAGTATGAAACCAGAACCCAAGCGTACTACAATCGTGGTCTCGCTTATGAAATGAGAAACATACCAGATAAGTCCATTAGAGATTATGACAAAGTAATAGAGTTTGACAGAAATAGAGCTGAAGCTTATGGCGGTCGTGGCCGTATACAAGTGCAACTCGGAGACTATGATAATGCGATTGCGGATTTCAATATGGCGATTAAACTCTACGAGAATTACGACAACAAAAAGAAGCTGGCAGAAACCTACAACAATCGAGGTAGCGCGCAAATACTAAAGGGAGACATAAATAACGCAACTGCAGATTTCAGAAAATCCGTCAAGATTGATCCTGAACTACTCAAGGGGTGGCTGAATCTGGCCCACACATACCTTAGAAATGGATCGATGGAAGAAGCTAATATGGCACTACAGAATTGTGTCAGATTGGAACCGACTAATGCTGTTACATGGTACAACTTAGCATGTACTTATGCAAGATGCGATAAGCAAGACAAAGCTATTGAAGCCCTAAAGCAATCACTAGAATTAGATACAACAACGAGACTACGGGATAAGGCAAAGACCGATCCGGATTTTGAATCACTGAGAGACTTGGCTGAATTCAAGCACTTGACTAGTCAGTAGTGATAGCACAAATACGAAGAGATACTCTGGATTACATAGTCTTCTTGGACCTAATATGTCCTAATCCAACGCAAGATCCGGGACGAATCCGGGACAAAATAGTGCTTCAACATGAAAAATCATGTCATCTCATGTTGATGAAGGCGTTTGCATAAGTGCTTACAAATCAAGCAGTTGCGAACGCTTGTGAGATGACATGAGATGCCATAAAATACCACAAAAACGTCCTTCGAATCCAACGGTTGGAGGTTCGAATCCTCCCGGGCGCGTTTTTCTGCGCCAGTTGAGTTCTTCCTTTTCGTTGACATGCCAAAACCGTCAATGTAGCATGTGTGCAGATTCAATTATCAATCTGTGGAGGATTCAGGCATGGAAAAGACTGTGAGGTGGCTGGTGCTATCCGCGCTGCTTTCGGTGCTGTGCTTCGGCAGCCTGCTGGCGCAGGAGAAGGAGCCGAAGGCGCCTCCCGAAGACAAGAAGATAGACGTACCGGCGGCTGCGCCGACGCCGCTGAAGGAAGTCCTCGAGTACGTCTCGAAGGAACTCGGGATAAACATTACGACCGTAAAGCTGCTCGAAGAGAAGAAGGTGAAGGTTATGCTGGTGGGCGTTCCGTGGAGGGCGGCGCTGAACGAGATTGCGAGCCGCGTCGGCGGCCAGGTCGTGCAGCTTGCGCCGGACTGGCTGAAGATTGTCCCGTTACTGGGAGAGAAAGACGAGGGCTCCGCTGACAGGACCCTCGAACGCCTCCAAAGCGCTCTCGGGGAACTCAAAGAGAAAAAGAAGCTAACCGAAGAAGACAGGAAGATGCGCGAGGCGATGGAGAAGGCGCTCGCACGCCTGAAGAATATCAAAGAGAACATCGAGAAAATGCAGAAGGAACTGCATAAGCTCAACGAGCAAGCCGGGGATGTGCTCAGGAAGTATTACGGCTTGACTATAGAGAAAGCGAAAGAGGCGATTGACAGGAACGACTTCAAAGAGGCCGCGAAGATACTGAGGGAAATCGTTAAGAAGGACCCCAGCAACACAAAGGCCGTGGAACTTCTGGGAGAGATACTTGCTTCAAACTTGCCGAAGCTGTATGCCAATCGCTGGACCAGGGCATCTCTTGCCCGCGAAGGGGGCACGCGAGAAACCGAAAAGGCAGTAGCCGGAGCGCTGGACTGGCTCAGCAGGCACCAGAGCACGGACGGCTCCTGGGACCAGGATGGATTCAGCAAGAACTGCGATGCGAGAAAGCCACCGGCGTGCGACAAGCCCGGCACGGGGCAGTACGACGTCGCGGTGACGGGGCTGGCGCTGCTTGCATTCATGGGCACCGGCAACACCTGTACGACGGGAAAATACAAGGAGAGCGTCAAGAAAGGCCTCGACTGGCTGAAAAAGCAGCAGAAAGGCGACGGCTCGCTGGGTGAGAGAACGGCTGAATCCTGGGTATACAACCACGCCATCGGGACGGCAGCCTTGTGCGAAAGTTACGCCATGACCAGGGATGAAGCGCTGAAGAAGTGCGCCGAGAGAGCGTTCGAGTTCATCAAAAAGGGGCAGAACGCCGGCTTGGGCTGGAAGTACGAGCCGCAGGATGGCCGCAACGACACTTCTGTTACGGGCTGGATGATGCTTGCGGCCAAAGCTGCCGAAACGGCAGGCATCACGGTGGACAAGAGCATTGTGCAGGGGGCGATAAACTGGTTCGACAGGGCGACCAACACGGCGGGCAAGTGCGGCTACATGAGGCCCGGCGACAACGGTTCCATAATAAGGGGCATCAACGACCGCTTCGACAAGCTGCCAGCCATGACCGGAGTCTCTATTACGTGCAGGCTGCTGTTCGGCCAGTCGAGGAAGGACACGAAGATTACAAAGGGTATCGACATACTCTCGATGAACTTGCCGGACTGGGATAAACCCGGTAACAAGAAGGTTGACTTTTACTACTGGTTCTGGGGCGCGCAGGCGCTGTTCCAGTATGGCGGGGAGAAGTGGAAGTCATGGAACGAGGCCATAAAGAAAGCCCTCGTCAAGACGCAGCAGCAGGGCGGATGCGCCGACGGGTCGTGGGACCCGGTGGACAAGTGGGGCATGGTGGGAGGACGCATCTGCTCGACCGCGCTTGGGGCTCTCATTCTCGAAACTTACTACCGTCACAGCAGGGTGTCTCCAAAAGAAAAAGATGAGTAGGATTGCACGCGCGCCGGCTGCGTGTAAGATAGCACCGCGGTGATTGCGGGCCCGACCCTTCCGGGGAGACACTCATGCAGGGTAGATTTCAGGTCGGAAGCAGCTATAAAACCTGGAAGTTCGTAATACCTCTCTTGCTGACAATCGTGATGGTCGGCATCGGAGCCGCGGCAACTATTGTCAGGAAAGAACTTATACTCGTGCCCCTGGCAATCGGGGGCGGATTCTGGGTTCTGACACTGCTGGCATGGACTCTTATCGCCCGGCGGCGATGCTGGATTGAACTGAGCGATACGGGCTTTATCCTGGCAGACAAAAGGGGCGAGCGAGAATACCGGGACGAAGATGTACGCGGGATGGCCAACTGGGTAAAGAATAACTTTTCCGGGGGGCTGCTGAAATCCGTCACTCGCTATATGAGGCTATGGCTGGACGCAGGCAGCGGTGTCGAGCGTTCAGGACTTCTCAGGTACACATCACCAACTGGCGAGGAATGTCCCCTTGGGAATCTTAAGGAAAGGGTTATTCCGAAACTCGTCGAATGCGAAAAGGCGGCCATTGACGCCGGAAAGACAGCAACCGGTGACGGCTGGGAGCTTCGCAAGAGCGAGCTCTACGTCACTCTCGGCAGGCAGCAAGAATCCGTCAAGATAGATGAGATAGCCGCAACGGGATACTGGGACCAGCACCTGTGCATCTGGAAGAAAGGTGACGAGAAGCCTTCCATCAAGATTTCCTCAGAAGCAAGGAATGTTTACGTACTGGCCGGCCTTCTCGATGGGCTCATACCGCAGAAAGAAGGCGAAGAGCAGGCCCCGGCCGGTTCACTGGGCAGGATTCTGTTCGAGAGAAAGCAGACAAACTGCCTTTCGCTATTCATTATCGCCGTCGGCATCATAGGGGCGATTGCGCTTGCGGCTGGTGCCGAGCTTTACTACCCGGCGGTAGCGGTGGCCATTGCCGGTTTGGTAGTGGGGTTCTGGCTGCAGGTGACGAAGAAGTGCTTCTTCAGATGCCACGAGTTCGGAGTGCACCACCAGGGCGTATTCGGAGAGAACTCTCTCCGTTATGATGAGGTAGCCTCGTTCAACTACGGCGCAACGCGCAGGTTCGTGAACGGCGTTTACCAGGGAACTGATTTCGCCCTCGGTTTCGCGCCTTATTCGGACATAGACAAGAAGGGCATATCTTTCACGACGACAATTAAAGGGCAGGACGAGGAACTCGAGACGCTGCGGGAGCACGTCTCGAAAGTCATTGCGGGCCGCATGGCAACGGAGCTTGACCAAGGGAGACCGGTGCAGTGGACCGAGGGCATGCGGTTCCTGCCCGAGGGAATCGAGCACAGGCCGAAGAAAGTTTTCGGCGGCAGGAAGGAACCCATGTTTATCCCTTACGGCGACGTGACGAACTACTACCTGCACGAAGGCAGCTTCTATCTCACAACCGCGCCCGACAACCAGGTGGCAATCCAGGAGGATGTCAGCCAGGCCAACTTCTTCCCGGGATTCGTGCTCCTCAACGTCATATTTTCACCATCCGAAGAAGGGCAGCAGGAAAAGCCGGAACAGCAGGCTTGATAAGAAAAAGGTGAAGCCAGTCCTCTTCATCGCTTCTCTTTCTTGACGGCAGGGGCATGCATGCGTAAACTATGTCGGTTCACGCGCAGCAGTTGACAGAATACCGGGAGAAGAAATGTCTTCGAAAGAACGCGGACACGAATCCGGGCACGGAAAGCACATGGGGCCTCAGACGCGGCTTATTACGGGCCTGCACCCGAGCCATACGACATGGCGCCTTGTAAGATGGCTGCTGTTTCTTGCGGCCATGCTGAGCGTCGTATGCGGCGGCTTCCTGCTGTCGGTCAGGACAAGCGAGATGAAGTGCGAGTATGAAGTGCTTTCCACCAAACCGGGCTACGATGCCCTGAAAGCCCAGGCGGAGAGCGTCAGGAACGTCGCCACGGATGTCGCGGGAGCGTTCCGGAAGTACTGGATGCTTTTCGTTCTTATCCTCGCGGCGGTCTTCACGTTTTTCGAGCTTGTCATCCATTCCAGGTGGAAGATTTACGCCATCTATGCCCTGATTGCCGTGGCGGCATGGATATTCGTCCTCTATTCCCTGAACCTGCTCAAGATACCAGAGGAGCTGACTAAATCCGGTGGCGGCTAAGCGCAATACGAAACTGATTCTGGCTTCGAGGTCGCCCCAGCGCAGGGAGCTGCTCGCAAAGGCAGGTTACGAGATCGAAGTTGTTCCTCCTCTTGGAGACGAGAATCCTCCCGAAGGCGAGACTGACCCTCACCGCATAGCCGTTGCTCTCGCAATGCGCAAGGCGCGCTCGGTGTGGCTGAAGCGGGGGGAGGGCACCATCCTCGGCGCGGACACGATAACTGTCCTTGATGACGAGATAATCGGCAAACCCATGGACACAGAAGACGCCCGGAAAATCCTGAGCAGACTCTCCGGCACGAAGCACTCGGTCATAACCGGCGTCTGCCTGATAGACGGCCCGACGGGCGAGACGGTATGCGCCAGCGAGGAAACGGGCGTCGAGATGAAACCAATGACGGATTCGGAAATAGAGAAATACGTGCAAAGTGGCGAATCGATGAATGCAAGCGGCGCCTACAGAATACAGGAAAGCGGCGACCAATTCATAGAGGGGATCGAAGGCTCTTCTTCGAACGTCGTCGGCCTGCCAATGGGCCTTGTCGAGGAGCTTATAAGGCGCCTTTACGATTGATGCCGCTTTGGCCGAACCTCACTGGCCGCCGGAATCCTTGCCCGCGGGTTTCTCCTGTTTGTCTTCTTCTTTCGGCAATTCCTTCTTCGGCGGGGTCAGGTCAATCTCGCCCTTGCCGGGAGCAGTCTTGAACAGGCTTTTTGCAGTGCCTTCGCCGCTGAATTTCATTTCGCCGTAATCTGATTTCTGGGAGCCGCCGACCTCTATTTTCGCGCTGAAGTTGTAGCTCGTTATCCTCTTGTCTTTCAGAGAAAAGTAGACTTTCCCCTGACCCTTGTAATTAAGGATAAGCCCGCCCTGTGGAACCTTCATCTCGAGTTCGACCCTGATAATCGCGCATTTCTTCTCTTCGTAATCCTTAATCTCGGCGAGGGCGGCTTTTGCCTTTCCCTGCACATTGCCCGGTATGTTGAAGACCTCGCGGATTGCGTTGAGCGGCACTTCCCATGTTGCGCCTGTTTCGACCAGCTTGCCCGGCAGCAGTTTATGGCGGCTGCCGTCCACAGCCAGACCGAGTTCGGCGGTCGCCTGCTTCGAGACCTCACCTCCGCCGAGCAGCTCCGCCTTTGTGCCGTCCTTCGTCTTCTCAATGATGTACGTCTTTCCTTCGTAAGCGGTCGAGCCAGACTGCGGCTTCGACGCGGGATGCTGGATGTCCATGGTGCTTTTCTCGAAGTGGCGCGCAACTTTCACTGGCTGCCCGCTGTCATCCGTTTTCAGTATTTTCTGTGTATACTTCTGGACGCCCTTGAACTTCATCGGGAGCTTGCCTTCCTGCTTGCCGACGCTGACTTTCATGTCAACTTTAAGCTCGACCTGGGAGTCCGCGCTCTCGACGGAGTCTTTTTCGTAGCGTTCTTTGAGTTCGTATTGCTCTTCGTCTCCAAGCCCGGCGGACGCGAGCAGGGTGGTGGCGAATGCTATCAGAACGAGTCTGTGAAACATTTGCTTTCTCCCTCGCATGTCAGCAAAGCCTGAACAGGCTCCCCAGGTTTCGCGCGGTCGATTCAGCGCTTTCCCCGGGTGGGACGTCGTAGAATACCAAGTCCGGAAACGAGCGCAGCCAGGTCATCTGGCGCCTTGCGAGCACCCAGGTCCTTCGCTGCATTTCGTCCTTCGCTTCCTGCAGAGAAATCTCGCCGCTTATGAGGCGCGTTACTTCCAGGTAGCCGATTGCCTGGGATGCGGTTCTGCCTACGGGCCTGCCTTCCAGGGCCCTGGTTTCTTCTACGAGACCCTCGTCGAACATGCGCTCGATTCTGGCGGCTATTCTTTTCCTGAGATGCTCGCGCTCGTGCCGGAGAGCTATGATGTGCCTTTGATAGAGTGACCGTTTTTTCCCGAACTGGGTCTGCAGACTCGAAATGGGCTGCCCCGTCTCGTGCAGCACCTCGAGCGCGCGGATAATGCGGCGCTCGTCCCTGTCGGATATCGCGGCGGCGGCGGCGGGGTCCGCCTGAGCCAGCTCCCTGTGCAGGGTTTCGGCTCCCTCGACGGCCGCGCGCTGCTTAAGTTCGGCCCGCAGCGACGGGTCCCGACCCGGTCCGCTGAAGAGACCCTCCGTAAGCGCTTTCAGGTAGAGAAGCGTCCCGCCCGCGAGCAGAACGGGCAGCTTCCTGTCATGTATGTCCCGGATGGCGCGGTCGGCCATCTCGACGTACCTGGCTGCGGAAAAATCTTCGCCCTGCTGCGCGATGTCGACCATGTGATGGCGAACGCGGGCTTTCGCTTCGACCGAGGGCTTGGCCGTGCAGACATCCATGCCGCGATAGAGCTTCATGGAATCCATGCAGACAATCTCGGTGCCGAGCAGGACGGCCAACTCGCGGGCGGCGGCGCCCTTGCCGCTTGCCGTCTGCCCGGTTATCACGTGGAGGTCGATTGCCTTCCGGGTCGGACTTGAACTTGTGTTGGGGGACATACTTCCAGCCGTTCCAAACCATTCAAAAGGGCATTCGAGCGCCCGGCCCGTTGCGGATTAGCTGATTGCGCTAAGCCGTTTGGCAACGTCCTTGTACGAGAAATCGGCCTCGGCTATCTTCTGGTACTCCATCTTCGCTTCGGCCTTCTTTTCAAGGAGTTCGTATGTTCGAGCGAGTTCGTATGTGATGCTCTTGTTGGTCTCGTTCATGACGTTCAGGCCTTCGCGGGCCTTGAGCAGCTCTTTCACGCTGAGTTCGTACATGCCCTTTTTCCTGAAGGCCAGGCCGAGGAGCTGGTGCGCCTGCGAGGCAACCTTCGGGTCGTGGACCGTCTTCTGCAGGTTCGAGATTGATTCGTCCTCCATACCGGCCTGGTAGAGGAACCTGCCGTACTTGAACCGGAGTTCCGTGTCGGTCGGATGCTCCTGCACGCGCCTGCCCCATTCTTCGACCGAAAACTGCAGCTTCGCGGCTCGCACCTTGTCCACCTTGGCCTTGTTCTCGGGAGTGGGCGCCATGCGATACTCCTCGGAAAAGGCCGCAAGCTGCTGGTCGAAGCGCTTGAGCTGCAGGTCGCCCATCTTCTCCTTTGCGAAGTAGTCGGCGGGGTTGACTTCGAGCGCTTTGTTGTACGCAGCATCGGCGTTTTCGAAGTCGGATATCTTGACGTACAGGTCGCCGAGGTCGCGGTAGAGCTTGGAATCGCCCGGGCTCTGCTGAATGTCGTCCAGCTTTCGGTTAATGGCGGCTTTTACATCCCCCTCGCCTCGCAGGACATGGCCTTCCATCTCCAGCTTGGCGGCCTTGCCCGCATCCCTTATCTTGTCCCTGTAGCTGTCGCCCGCCGAGCCGATTTTATCAGCCGTCGTGGCGGCGGCGAGATCCTTGCGCGCCCGCCATGCCTCGGCATCGTTGGATGAGTACTGCAGGACCTGCTTGTAGTAGCTGTCGGCTTTCTTGTAGTCACCGAGTACCTTGTAGAGCCTGCCGAGCCCTTTCATCGCGTCAACGTTCTTGGCATCGAGCTTGAGTGCCTGCTCGAAGTTCGGGATGGCCCTGTGGGAATAGCCGGCCTTTGCGGCGCAGTCGGCGAGCCTCATGAGCATGCCGACGTTGAAGGGCGCGTTCCTCAGGAACTTCTCGCACTCCTCAATAGCCACGTCGTAGTTCTTGGTCACGCCTTTTATGGATGACTTGACCCACGAGCCGAAGCCTTTGAGGAATCCCTTCTTGGGCGAAAGGCCCTCTTCCTGTCCCTTTCGCACCGTGACCTGGCGCAGCTCGCGGGCCGCATCCTCGTGGTCCGGATTGAGCTTGAGCACCTGCAAGTAGAGGTCAATCGCGTAATCGTAGTTGCGCCGCTTGGCGGCCTCCCGGGCCTTTTCCACCAGTTTCTCGTACTGCTGGTCAACCTGCGCCATTCTAACCCTCCAAGACGCGCTGCACAGTGGTCGAATATAAGAGTCTACATCCCGGCGGCAGGCCTGTCAAGGCCGGCAGCGCGGGCTGCACAAAAAACTGCCCGTTCGCTGCGGGGGCATCGGCTGAGTCGAACCTCGTTTAGCCGCAGGATTTTACTTTAATCTTTCACGAGCGAAGATTAGACTAACGGCCAACTTTTTTCGCTCGAAGTTACCGCTGAAGGCTCCGGGAGACAATGACCAGCGAAACAGCCCCCGTCATACGCAAAGTCGCCAGCACGAGCCTCATTGCTCTTTTCGTGCTGATAATCTGGCTGCCGACTGCGGACACGGCTCTGAACATCGACCATTCCAGCGCGCCCGTCGAGAAGCGCGAGCTGGCAGAAAAGCCCGTGCCGTGCCTCTCGTGGAACTTTTTCCTTAAGTTTCCGCGTGAGTATGAAGCATATTTCAACGACCATTTCGGATTCCGCAAGTGGCTCATACGTTCCCACAGCGATGTTATGGTCCAGTGGCTGGGCGGCGTTTCCTCGCCCCAGGTCATGAAAGGCAAGGAGGGGTGGTTCTTCTACACCGGTGGCAGAATAATGGAGCACTGCTGCCGGGCGACCATTCCTTTCGAGCACAACCAGCTTGTGAAGTGGGAGCGGATTTTCATCCAGCGCCGCGACTGGCTTGATAGCATGGGGTCGCGATTTCTGCTGGTCATCGTGCCCAACAAGCACACGATATATGCCGAGCATCTTCCCGACTGGGTGACCCGCGTGAGGGAGAAGAGCCGCCTCGACGAGTTCGTGGAGCATATGAGGAAAAACACGGACCTCGAAATACTCGACCTCAGGGGCGCGCTTACGGAGGCCAAGAAGCGCGTTCGCCTGTACTTCAAGACGGACAGCCACTGGAACGACGCCGGCGCGGTCGTCGCCTACCGGGAAATCATGCAGCACCTGTCGAAATGGTTCCCCGGGGCGAAGGCGTTGCCGGAGTCCGATTTCGAGTTTCGCCGAGTCAAGACCCGTGGCGGCGACCTGGCGATGATGCTCGGACAGGAACATTCGATAAAGGAAGAAAACATCATAGCCCGCCCGAAGAAAGCCCGGTGCGCGAAGAAGGTGGAGCCGGGCGAGCTTCTCTCTCTGTATCAGTGGAAAAGGAGCAAAGAACCGGTGGTGATGGAATGCGGAAATGCACAGATTCCCCGCGCCGTGATGCTCAGGGATTCGATGACCATACCGCTGATTCCCCTGATGTCGGAACACTTCGGCAGGATTGTTTATATATGGGACCATGTCTTCGAGAAGAGCGTTTTCGAACACGAGCGACCGGACGTGGTCATATATGCGATAGGTGAGCGCACGCTCGTAAAGGACCGCTTCCTCGAAAAGCAGGAGACGCCATAGAGTGTTGACCATACAGGCCCGGCCTCGGGCGAAGAAAGGCTTGACAAGGAGTAGTTTCTCCAGAGAATTCATGTTCGATTCGAATGAGGACCGCAGGGAAGAGACATGATATTCAGTTCGCCGGTATTCCTGTTCCAATTTCTGCCTGTCGTCCTTGCTCTCCATCTGATAGCGGTGCGCAGGGAGCTTCGGACGCCCGTCCTGCTGCTGGCGAGCCTGTACTTCTACTACTGGGGCGAAACGTGGTTTGTATTCATGATGGTCGCCTCGATTGTCGCCAACTACCTCTTCGGATTGTGGATTCACCGGACGCGCGGCACGACTCGGGCCAGGCTGGGACTGGCGCTGGCGGTCGTTGCAAACCTGGCCCTGCTGTGCGCGTTCAAGTACGCAAACTTCTTCGTGGACAACCTCAATGCGGTTATATCGGTCATCGGAGTGTCTCCAATCAAGCTGGACCCGGTTCACCTGCCCATAGGCATTTCTTTCTTCACGTTCCAGGCCATGTCGTACGTAATCGACGTCTACCGCAGGGACGCCGAAGTCCAGAAAAATCCCATAAACGTCGCCCTTTACATTTCTCTGTTTCCACAGCTCGTGGCCGGTCCCATCGTGCGCTACCGCGACATAGCAGCCCAGCTTGTGAAGCGGACAATCACGCGGGAAGGCTTCGCGACCGGAATCAGGCGCTTCATTACGGGTCTGGCCAAGAAAGTGCTGATAGCGGATGTGGTGGCCAGGGTCGGCGACCAGATATTCAACATTCCCGTCGGGCATCTGACTTCGGGACTGACGTGGCTCGGCGGTCTCTGCTTCACGCTCCAGGTCTATTTCGACTTTTCGGGCTATTCCGATATGGCAATCGGGCTCGGCAGGATGTTTGGTTTCCGCTTTCTCGAAAACTTCGACTATCCATACATCGCACGCTCCATAAGGCAGTTCTGGAAGCGCTGGCACATATCTCTCACGACGTGGTTTCGCGACTACCTCTACTTCCCCATGGGCGGGAGCCGCGGTTCCGTACCGAGGACGTACTTCAACCTCGTGACGGTCTTCTTCCTGTGTGGGCTGTGGCACGGCGCGAGATGGAACTATGTGATTTGGGGCTTCTCTCACGGCATGTTCCTGATAATCGAGAGGACACGGTTCGGCAAGTGGATTGAATCCACCTGGGCGCCGATAGGGCATGTCTACATGTTGTTCGTCTTCATTGTAACACTGTCCTTCTTCCGGACGGCATCGCTCGCTCATGCCGGCTCTTACATGCCGGCCATGTTCGGGCTCGGCGGGGGAACGGGGCAGGAGTACAGCGTTATGATGTACCTGAACGCCGAGTTCGTTATGGCCCTCATAGCCGGGGTCATATTCTGCACACCGGTCATCCCCTTCCTGGGTAAGCTGCGCGAGAACTACATTGCATCCCGGTCCGGGGCGCTCCCGGTCGTGCTTGAGAGCGCGTTCTCTTTCGGCGAAATAATCGTTTATATCTTTCTGCTTATCGCCTCGGCGGCATGGATGGCGGCAAGCACTTACCAGCCGTTCATATACTTCAGATTTTGAGGAAAGGCAGTGACTGGCGAAACTGCACACCATTTAAGAAAGGCGAGGGACATCGCGCTGATTGTTCTTTTCGTTCTCCTGATATACCTGCCGTTTGCCGACATAGTGCTGGACATCGACAGGACCCCGGCGCCCATGGAGAAGCGCAGGTACGCCGAGAAGCCGGATTTCGACTGGCGCTGGGAAACGTTTCTGTGCTTCCCTCGGCAGTATGAAGCCTACTTCAACGACCATTTCGGCTATCGCAACTGGCTTATCCGCAACTACAACAACTTCCAGGTTCAGTGGCTCGGTACGGTGCCCTCGCCGGATGTAATAAAGGGCAAGTCGGACTGGCTTTTCTACTCCGGCGACCGCACGCTCGAATTCTGCCGCGCTACGAACCCGTTCACACCGGAGGAACTCGACAAGTGGCAGGGCGTAATCGAGAGCAGGAGCGAATGGCTCGCGCAGCGCGGTGCCAGATACCTGGTCGTCATCGTGCCCATAAAACACACGATTTACCGCGAATATCTGCCTGGCTGGCTCGTACAGGTGGGAGAAAAGACCCGCCTTGACCAGCTTATCGAGCACATGAGGGCCAACTCTGACGCAGAAATTCTCGATTTGAGGCCGGCTCTCTTCAAGGCGAAGGAGCGGGTCCGCGTTTACCATAGAACAGATACCCACTGGAACGAAGAAGGCGCATTCGCGGCGTACCGCGAGATAATGAGAAAGCTGTCGGAATGGTTTCCCGGCGTCAGCGCAATGCCGGAATCTGGCTTCAAGCATGATTGCGTTGAAGGACGGGGCGGCGACCTGGCGGTCATGCTCAGCCAGCAGAAATCGCTCAAGGAAGAGCGGCTGTATGTTCGCCCGAAGAACAAGCTCCGGGCCCGGAAGGTGGAACCGGGAGAATTCCATGCGAAAGGCCCCTGGACGCAGGAGACGAAACCCGTTGTAACTGAGTGTCCCGGCGCCTCGATTGGCAGGGCGGTGGTCTTCAGGGATTCCCTGATGAACAAGCTCATTCCGTTCCTGTCGGAGCATTTCGGCAGAGTCGTTTATCTCTGGCACCAGGAATTCGGCCCGGAAGCAATCGAGCGTGAGAAGCCGGATGTGGTTATCCACGAGTTCGGAGAACGCGTCCTGATGAGAACCGGCTTTCTCAGAGACTTCCAGAAATCCGACGAGGACCGGTAGCTGCACAGGTTGAAAGGCTGATATGGTCTTCAGTTCTCCAATATTCCTCTTCAAATTTCTGCCCATTGTGCTCGCCCTGTATCTCGTGATGGCGCACAGGCAGCTGCGCAATCCCATTCTGCTTGCGGCGAGCCTTTTGTTCTACGCGTGGGGCGAGACGTGGTTCGTTCTCGTCATGCTTGTTTCGATTGTAGCGAACTACCTCTTTGGAATCTGGGTTGACCGCGCCCGCGGCCGGCCTTCCGGCAGATGGGCCGTTGCCTGTTCGGTGATTTTCAATCTCGGTCTCCTCGGAACGTTCAAGTACGCCAACTTCTTCGTGGACAACGCCAATTGCCTGCTCTCGGTGCTCGGCGCGCCGTCAATCTTTCTTGGCCAGGTCCATCTGCCTATTGGAATCTCTTTCTTCACATTCCAGGCCATGTCTTATGTGATTGATGTCTACAGGGGGGACGCACAGGCGCAGAAGAATCCTCTCAACGTCGCTCTTTACATCTCGTTGTTTCCCCAGTTGATTGCCGGCCCGATAGTCAGGTACCGCGACATAGCGGGCCAGCTAATAAAGCGCGCCGTCACGCGCGAGGGATTTGCGTCGGGCATAAGGAGATTCGTAACCGGACTCGGAAAGAAGGTGCTCATTGCTAACCTGCTCGCCGTCCCGGCAGACAAAATATTCAGCATCCCGGACTCGCAGCTCACGCCGGGCCTCGCATGGTTGGGCGTAATATGCTTCATGCTCCAGATTTACTTCGATTTTTCGGGGTACTCCGACATGGCCATCGGCCTGGGGCGGATTCTCGGTTTCCGCTTTCTGGAGAACTTCAACTACCCGTACATTGCGCGCTCGGTCAGGGACTTCTGGCGGCGATGGCACATCTCCCTGACCACGTGGCTGCGTGACTACCTGTATATCCCGCTGGGAGGTAATCGCGGTTCCGCAGCCAGAACGTATTTCAACCTTGTTATAGTCTTCCTGCTCTGCGGACTGTGGCACGGGGCGCAGTGGACCTTCGTTGCCTGGGGCTTGTACCACGGCGTGTTCCTCGTTATCGAGCGCACGGGATTCGGGAAATGGTTGAAAGCAGGCCGCGCGCCGGTCGGCCATCTCTATACGCTGGCGGTGGTCACGGTTGGATGGGCGCTTTTCAGAGCCGAGACGCTGTCACAGGCCGGGGCGTTCGTGTCCGCCATGTTCGGGTTCGCCCCGGGAACGGGACAGGAGCACAGCGTGGCAATGTATCTGAACACGGAAGTAATGCTGGCGCTGGCTGCTGGTGTGCTCTTCTCGGCGCCAGTGATGAAGTACCTGGCCGGGCTGCGAGAGAGATATGTAACTTCGCGCACGGGAGCCTTACCGGCGGCGGCGGAAAGCGTTTTGTGCTTCCTGGGTGTAATTCTGAACTTATTCATTGTGCTCTTGTCGGCTTCGTACCTTGCCGCAGGCACATACAATCCGTTTATATACTTCAGGTTTTAGGAGAGAGCGTTGTCCGGCATGATGACACAAGGCATCCGGAAGATTGCGGACATCGCGCTGGTTGTTCTTTTTATGCTTGCGATATGGCTGCCGCTTGCGGACGAACTCTTTGGCCTGGACAAGTCGAAGAAGCCTATCGAGAAACGCCGGCTTGCAGAAAGGCCTGATTTTCGGTGGAGCTGGGACGATTTCCTGGAATATCCCTCGAAATACGAATCTTACTTCAACGACCACTTCGGGTTCCGCAACTGGTTCATAAACTGGCATAACCACATGAAGGTCCAGTGGCTTGGCTCGGTATCTTCGCCGAAGGTCATTAAGGGCAAGAATGACTGGTTTTTCTGCACAGGCAACCGCACTCTGGACTACTGCTGTCAGGCAACCCAGCCTTTCAGCCTTCTTGAGCTCGCCCGGTGGCAGGAGATTCTCGAGGAATGGCGAGACCGGCTTGCCGAACGCGGGACCCGGTTCCTGCTTGTGCTTGCGCCCAACAAGCACACTATATACCCCGAGTATCTGCCTGATTGGGTAAAGAAGATAGGCGATAAATCCCGGCTCGAGCAGCTTGTGGAGCATCTCAAGGAGCACTCGAATATCGAAGTGCTGGACCTGCGGCCTGCTTTCTTGGAAGGCAAGAAGCGCGGGCGGCTCTATCACCGTACCGATACCCACTGGAACGACTACGGCGCGTACATCGCCTACAGGGAAATCATGGTCAGGCTGCGCAAGTGGTTCGAGAACGCCGCCCCCCAGCCTGAGTCGGATTTTACCGGAAGCACAGTGCTCGGACGCGGCGGCGACATGGCTATACTGATGGGTCAGGAGCGTTCTATCAAGGAAGAAAGAATCATTTTTCAGCCCAAGACACCCCGCTGTGCAAGAAAGGTTGACGCCGGGGAAATCACGAACATGGGTAAGTGGGTTAAGGATGGTGAACCCGTGGTGATGGAATGCCCGAGTGGCCGGATTGCGCGCGCCGTGGTCTTTAGAGACTCTTACTGCAGCGCCCTTATTCCGTTTCTCTCGGAACATTTCGGGAGAACAGTGTATATCTGGCAGCACCGATTCAACGAAGAAGTGATTGAGCACGAAAAGCCCGACGTCGTCATCTTCGAGATCCTCGAACGGCTGCTGACGAGTGTGCTTCAAAAGAACGAGGGCGGGGAGCCTGACGAAGACTGACCGGTCCGTGAACGCCCATAGGGATTTACAGCTTCGCGTATGCGCGGTTGAGCCAGTTCGCCAGGCGGCTTATGGCGGCTTCCTTCTGAACCGGCTGCACCTGGTGGTCCTCAAGCGACATCTCAAGCTGGCCGAGGATGTCGGTCGAGCCCGAAAGCTCGCCCTTTTCTTCCAGGTCCGTAAAAACCTGCCGCAGGATCTCGAGAACGATTTCCGAGTAGCCTGCCCGGAAATACGCGACTAGGTTGTTGAGGAGCGTGACGACGTCCGACAGGGCATCGAGAGACCCGTCTTCGAGGAAGCAGTGGGATGTGTCCTCGAAAGCCCTGATGAGATTATGGTACATGTCGTTGGTGGCAACCTTCGTAATGGCGTATCTGTGAACCACGGCGACCAACTTGCGCACCATCGCCGTTTGCTCGTCGAGGTTCTTGGCAAGAAAGGCGAAATACTTGTTCGGTGCAGGCAGGTTGGCTGTGGTGCCGGACGTGGCGTCGTATGTTATTGCGCCTTCGTTCCTGAGCGCCGTCGTGTCGTAGCCCGGTGCGAGCGAATAGAGGGTCGCGCCCTTTGCGTGGCTGGAGCGGTATATGGTGCCGGATACGATGGAAATCGAGAGCCTCAGAAACGGCGGCAGCAGGTCTCCCGCGGAGGCCAGGAACTCGTAACAGTCGAAATCGGGCGCGATAACGGCCATGTTGTGGTTGGACATTACAGCGGAAAAAACGCTCTGGCCGATTGCCCCGTCGAGCCGTCCCGGGCTAACTTTCAGGTCCGATACCGAAGGCTCGCCGAGTTCCAGCCCGGTCAAGAGCTTGCGCCCAAGGGATGGTACATGGGTCGCCTCCGGGGCTGTCGTAAGGAAAATCGACTCGGGGAACGAGAACGGATTGACGCATCGCAACTCGAAAAGGTCGGATTTCGCAAAGAGCACGTTGTGCACGCAGGAGCGACGGCGACCGGCGTGGTCCGCGCTGGAGCGGAATATCCGCGAAATGCAGACATGGGTCGGCGACGGGTGATAGAGCGAGCGAAGAGTCTGCTGGCTCACTCTCGGGTACAGCGTGTCGGAAAAGGCCTCGAGCGCTTTAATCAAGCGCCGGTCAAGCTCAGGCGAAGCGTGAACGGTCTTATATCCGCTTATGGAAGTATAAACGTGGTGAAAAAGCCTGAGCTTGCTCATTCCCGGCTCCGGGGCTCCTGCTGCCTGGGCATCTGCCCGCTCTATGTAATTCGGAGCATGTCAAAAATCGGTTCGACTACATTTATCGGGCTGTGCGTGTTCTCCTTGCCCGGATAGAAGAGAGTGTCCTTCAGTATGGAATAACCCGTTGCGGAGGTGTTGTAGTACCGCACTTCGCCGCCGCATATCTTGAGATAGTTCTCGACTGCTCTTAAATGCTGCTTCGACCTGGAGAGCTTCTTGTCCGGGTACTTCTCCGGCGGGTATATAATGGGATACATGTCACTCTTGGTGACCGCCAGGGCAAGATACTGCAGGTTCTGAAAGCGCCTTACCGGCCTGTCGGAGAAGAGATCCTCGTCGAGTTCGAGGCGGAAGGAGCCCGGTATGCCCAGCTCTTCGTATACTTCCTTCATGGCCTTTGTTATGAATTCGGCTGCAACCGAGGCCGTGGCGGCGTCCTTGTGGTGCAGCTTGTACTGGAACTCGGCAATCGCGTCTATATTCTGCATGCACTGCTTGACCATGCCCGAATAGTAGCTTTTAAGCACCTTGGGGTCGCTCTTGCGCTCCGAGACCTTCTTCTGCACCGCGGCGGCCGCCTCGGGAGACAGACTCGAGAATATCTTCTCGAGCTTCCTTATGAAGTCGCCTTCTTCTCCCAGGAGTACGTCCAGCCCCTGCTCCTCGAAACACCCGGAGAACTGCTTCAAGCGCTCGACAAGCTTCTCTTTTATCCCCGCGATGTCTTTGCGCATGCGTTCCTTGTCTTCGCGTGTCTTCTTCATCGTGGCAATCGCCTTGCGGAGGTCATCCTGCTCGAGCTTGGAATCGATATCCTCGGTAAGCTTCTCCAGTTTCCTGCCGACGTTTTCGCTGAGGCAGTTGAGCGCCCTTGGCTCGAGCGATTCCTTCAGCACGAGAAACAGCTTCTGATACAGGAAGTCGTTGTCTTCGTTGGCCGGGTCTACGAGTACGACGAAGCCATGTGCGTGGTCCATCATCTCTATGAGGACCTTCTGGAGAGGGCTTCCGCTCTTCTCGGCCTGCTTGTATTCCGTTATGCCCTTGATTATCTCTTCGTAGTCTTCTCCCGATGTCTCTATGGTGACGATCTTGGCGATGGTGCGGTTGTACCTGCGCAGCTCGGTGACGAGGAAGTACGTCGAGACCTCGCTGGCCGATTCTATGTCCTTGCGTTCCCTGGCCGTAGCGGGGGACCAGTGCATCTTGCCTATATAGTCGGCATAGTGTTTTTGGGCGAAGTCGTAGACAAGGTCTTTTACCCTCAGCTTCAGTGCAGACAGGAGCTTCGGGTTTGCCGCCCTGTTCGCCCCACCGGCTTTCTCGAAGACATCCTCGACCACGGTGCGTTTGACATCGACCCCCTCGTAGGGGAAGTAGTACTTCATGGTCTTGTTGGCCAAGATGTCGCCGAGCATTGTCAGATACGTCGTCTTGCCGCTGCCCGAGAGCCCTATAACCAGGTAGAGCGGGTATCTCTGCCCTTTCTCGTCCTTCAGGACGTACTCGCTTACAAACTCGAAAACTTCCGAGATTGACGGGATGCCCGCGGTTGAAGTAAAACTCATGCCTGTGCGTTCGTGTCTCTGCGCCGGCTCGTCGAAAAATGCGGACCTTCTTACCGGCTCCGGCTCTCGAACCTCGTTTCTGATTGTGGCCTCGGCGGCGAACTCGCCGCTGCCAAGCCCCTCGTCTCCAAGATTGGACGCCAGGCTCGGCTCCTGGAGCAGGTCGAGGTTCGCGGTAGGCTCCGTTCCCGCATCGGCACCCGCCGTCACGTGTTCCGGTTTCTCGAATTTCTCAAGCTCCGGCTCTTCGATGACAAGCTCATCCAGATTTTTCCGGCCTGCGGCAGGTTCTGGAATCGACTCGGGCTCAGGTTCTGGTTCAGGTTCCGGCTCAGGCTCAGGTTCGGGTTCCGGTTCGGGCTCAGGTTCCGGCTCAGGCTCAGGCTCAGGCTCCGGTTCAGGTTCAGGCTCGGGCTGCGGCTCCGGTTTCTGTATAAGCTGCGGTTCTGGTTCCGTGGCAGGCTCGGGCTTCTCGACCTTGGCCGGTTCGCCTTCATCCTTGTGTCCCGGGACTTCGAGAGTAGCCATTGCCTCCGGCGGTGTCTTGTCCTCGGCCCCGGGCATTTCCTGTCCGATTGCGGAAGGCGGCGCAGTAGTATCTTCGCTGCCCGCTCTCGTAATCGCGTCTATCGGCAGCGCCAGCGTGTCTCGCAGCATGCCCTCGAGCTGTTTGGCCTTGAGTTCGCCGACCGGTTTCTGTGAGGTTCCAGCTTTGTTGAGTTCGCATTTCTTGTTCACGCACCGCTGGAACTCGCTGTGCCCCTTTTCGACGACGAACGCGACTTCCTTGCACTTCTCGCACGGCGACATCTCGACGTTGAAATATTCGCACTTTTCGTTCTTGCACGCGTTCTGAGCCGTGTCGAACGAGAGTTCCCCGCAGGAGAAGCACTTGTCGATTGTCTGGAGTAGGTACTGGCAGTCGCCCTTGGTGCAGAACATGGCGCCTGGGCTGTTCAGGAACGAGAGGTTGCCGCAGAAGAAGCAATCGGTTACGATTTTCCGGTTCGATGAGCAGTCCCGGTTGATGCACAGCGGCCGGCCGTGTACCGATATTACGCTCATCCGGTTGCATATGGGGCAATCGGTTCGTTTGATATTGAACATGCGGCAGTCGGGATTGAAGCAGTACGACTTCTCGAGCGAGAAGGAATACTCCTTGCAGAATCCGCAGAACGAGAACGCCCTGCCGCCGGGACATGTCCTGTTGGTGCAGTCCGCCCTGCCCGGACTCCTCACCTCGAGTGTCGAACCGCAAGCGAAGCAATTGCCCGAAGCCATGATATTCAAACCTCTTGATTGATTGGAGACAGATATTCCCGCATACGGACATTATGCGCAAGCCGGCCCGGATGTCAAGCATGTCTGCCGCTGCAATTCATGTGGTCTTCTTGGCAAAGGAAGCATGTCGTCCTGCATACAGAAATCTGTTGCAACGAAAAGGAGCGCCGTGTAGAATCCGTCGCAATTCATGAAGCGCTCGTAGCTCAGTGGATAGAGCACCGGTTTCCTAAACCGGGGGTCGCAGGTTCGAATCCTGCCGGGCGTATTTTCTTTAGAAGGCTTGTCTTTGCTGGCTTTCCCAGTGTTTTAGCGGGTTTGCGGGCCGTTCGCACATCAGCATCAGCACCGTCTTTCTGTCCATTGGAGTCCACAGAAGTACCCGAAAATCCGCCCGAAAACAGCAAGCAAGACGCCAAGACAGAATCAGTCGTTCCTTCGCGTTTTAGCTCCTGTCCAACGGCTACGAACTCAGGCAACCGGTTTACCGCTTCGGCCTGGGTTTCAAGCAAGGCCGGTGCCGTGTATCTGTCCATAGTCAGCACGATTGTTGAATGACGCGCGAGGCTCTGCGCCACTTTGGGGTGGATGCCGCTTCTGGACAGTTCCGATATGAACGTATGACGCAGACTGTGAAAATCTGCGAAGCGCCCAGCTTCGTCAACGTAAGAAATACCCGCTGCCTCTAAGTCAAGGCGCAGCATCGCAGCAGCCCGGCGAGGCAGCTTTGGAAAGACCAGGTCTTGCGCCGCCTTGCTGTATAGGAGCTCGCGCAAGGCTTCGGCCATTTCCAAGCGCAGTGGCAGCTTGTCCTCGCGTCGGTGTTTGCTGTAAGCGGCCAGCACAGTGACTGTTGGCGGATTCGCATCGAGGTCAAGACATCTTGCCGTGAGAGTCTTGATTTCGTTGCGCCGCAAGCCTGTTTCGAGTGCAAGGCGGTAACATAACGCCCGCTCCGGTCCGGTCATGCCGTAACGTTCCGGCCCGGCCTCTGCTGCGGCCAGGAGCGCCCGTATTTCGCCTGTATTGAGCGCCCGGCGTGCATGGCGAGTATCTTCTTTCGCACTGACACTCTGTAAATGCTGCAGCGGATTTTCGCTGATTCGCCGGTTTCTCACAAGCCATGCGCAGAATGATTTGGCAGTCGAGAGGTAGAAGTTTGACGTTCGCCTGGACAAGCCCGCCTCGCGTCGCTCGGACAGCCACTTGTGTACTTTCTGCGCCAATATAGAATGCAGCGTGGTAAACTCGCCGAGAATCCGCTTCACGCGCGAGACAGCAAGTTTGACGTGAGCCGCAGTATTGCCCTTCGCAGTGAGAAAGGCCTGCCAATCTTCAATATGCTCCACCAAAGGCTTCGCCGCCTCGCCCCGGGACGCATCCAGAAGCCCAATTTCCACAAGCTTCGTTTTTAGCCGGGGCAGGGCGGTTTCAAGCCAGCGGGTCAGTTCTGCATCAGGCCCTTCACCAGCAAGGCGAAGCGAAACAAGCCGCTCTATTCGCCGCCCAACTTCTTGCGAAGCCTTTTTATCAGTGAAGGCGGGGAGCCGACGTGTCATTTCCAGATGGTCCCGAAATTCGACATACCACTTGGAACTTTCCCGCTGCCGCCCCTTGCGGTCCTTGTAGGTTGCGCGGAATACCCTCATTTGCTCCCCCTCTCCCGCCAAAGCCTTGCCAGGAGTTCTGCCATACTGATGCCCTGCCTCTCCGCCTCACGCTTAAGAGTCTCGTACTCTCGCGGTCTAAGGTTCACACGAACGCGCTTTGAGAATTTCTCTGCAGGCGGCTTAGGTGGCCGTCCCATCTTCTTTTTCCTCTTCTTCATACTTCCAATATACTTTTATGGGCCACAAAAGCAAGACCTTTCTTCAAGTTTTCTGACAATCAACCCAAACCTGTCGGTTCGGGCAGCCCGCCGCAATCCACTGGCGAAGCTCCTCACGCCGCCACAGCACGCGCCGCCCCAGGCGAATAGGCAGAGGGCAGCGGCCAGAACTATGCAGCTGCATCCAGAATGACCGCGAAACTCCACAGAGCGCCGCTGCTGCTTTCGAGTCAAGTAGCAACGCTGTCTCCGTGCCTTCTGGTCTGCCTTGAGTGCTCAGTGCCTTTTCTGGTGTGTTCATGTTGTTATCCTGGTTGCCAGGCTTACTTTTCCGTCTGCCCTCTCAAAAGGAAGTCCTTTTGTGACACGTCTTCTTGCTGCTGAAGGCCCTTATTCTTGGCGGGTTCCAAGGCGTCCGTTTTTATACCCTTTTGAGAAGCCCGGTAGCATATGCCTGCTACTGAGCCATACGTCCTTTCGACCTTCTCAGAAATCTGCGCGTAAGTAAGTCCCTGCCTCTTCAGCTGTAGAATCTCTTGGACTACATTCTGTTCAAGAGCGGGCCTGCCTATTCTCTTGCCTTTCTTCTTCGCCTGGAGCATGCCAGCCTTCACTCTTTCGGATATCAAGGACCTCTCGAACTCGGCCATCGCAGAAATAACGGCAAATGTCACTTTCCCAGCTGGCGTGGTCGTGTCAATCTGCTGCCTGTAGCTGATGAAATCTATGCCGAGAGAGTGAAATTCCTCCAGTGTGTTCACCAGGAACTGGAGTGACCGGCCAAAGCGGTCGAACGCACTAACCAGCACAATATCGAACTTGCATTGCCTGGCATCTGCCAGAAGGTCGTTGAGTGCCGGACGATTGTCAACCGCTCCCGAGAAGCCCGGGTCAGTGTATTCCCTATGTATGTCGTATCCGCGTCTGAGTGCATACTCGCGCAGTTCCTGCAGTTGAGAATCCACGCTCTGTTCGAGAGTGGACACCCTACAGTAGATTGCTGCTTTCAAGATTGACTCCCTCCGTTACTCAACTTCCCCCTGTAGCACTTCTCCTATTGTCTTGACTTGCGGCTTGTTCCGGCGCCATTTTTCGTACTCTTTATTGAGAGCACCCATTAGCATCTTCTCCTTGAGGTTCCGGTTGATTCTCTTATCCTGCAGGGCAAGTTCGACCTGCTTGAGCGCATTCTGTTTGAACTTCTCAGCTTCCTCTTTGGGCAGGCTCTTCAGCCACTTGCTAACTTCTTGGTGAGTTATTGCCTCTTCCCGTTTCCGCTCACGTTCCAGGTACTTCTCGCGTTCTTCACCTGCCGCTCCCGTAAGTTCACCTTCTGGAATTTTATCTTCCAGCATGGTGCGTATTAGCCCGGCAGGATTCTTGACTCCTTGCTTCCTGTCAAATCTGCGCTTAACCGCCAACACCTTTGAAGGACCGTACTTCTGAAGAATGTGCTCCATGTCTTTCATAGAGAAATGCGAAGATATAAAAGCAGCAGCAGCGGATTTTGTATTGCCTGAACGGGAACAAGGGAAATCAGTTTCCGGTGCTATTGCTTTCTTTTTCGTAGTTGTCTTGAAGTCGTTCTTGAATAAGGATGCAGCGTCATTATGGGAAATGAATTTCCGCTTTTCTCCGGCAGTATGTTTCCGCTGTTTCGCGTCAGAACGCGTCAATTTGGCTTCTTTGGGATTAAAGAATAGGTATTTATTGTTTCTGCCCTTCTTGGCCTTGGCAATGAGCTTAACCTCGATGAGCTTCTGTACGTGATTTCTGACCATTCGCGCTGTGAGATTACACTTACGGGCGATTTCATGCTCTGTCCAACTACACTCTGAGTCCTCCCTGCGGTAAAGGCTCGAAAGCATTATCCGATAAACGAGCTTAGTACCTGGATTCAGATTCTTCGCTTGGTCCACGATGTTCACTGCCAGCCCCCAGCCGTCAACGGTGTCCATGAGGTCACCCTTTGTTAGAATACGCTGCCTGTCCATGGGCTTTTCACCTGCCATCGGCGAGCGGGGTTACCATCAGCCAGCGGTTCATCTTATCTGCAACCTCGAAAAGGAGCTCGCCCGGCTAAAGCACGAAAGACCAGTACAGGGGTTCTGACTGGAACCGGGCGAGCTCTGTAAGTTGACTTGCGGTATTTGTGTCTCTCGTGCATTCTGCTGAACCCCTTTATAAAATGGGTGAGGGTAGTATGTGGGTAATGTGGTCCGAGAGCTTCAAACCAAGTCAGATAGCCAGATACGGCACTCAGAGGGCAGTCGGAAAGTAGTCAGATAGGTAGTCAAGAAATCTTTTAGCTGGTACTACTGTTTCACTTGCTGTTGTTGTCCCACGCTTCCAGATAGCCTTCTTTGTATTTTTTACCACCGGGGATTGAGTCCTTGCCGGCTTTCAGCGCCTCTCTTGCTGTTTTGAATTTCTCCCACCTGTATAGTGTTTTTTCATGGCAAGGAACATGCTTCGCAATTTCCTTGTTTGTCCAATCAGGATGCTCAAGCAGAAGAACCAAAGCCTTGGCTTCACCCTTCAACCCATCCTTCACGATGTCGCCTGACGGCACTTGGGGTTTTCGCTCTTGCTTTGGTGATGTGTCTTCTCCATCTTTACCTTCGTAACTTGCTATGACGCTGCGAGCTTCCCTGACAATCAAGGAAATCAGTTTGAGAGTCTTGGGTTGCAGGATTCCACAAAGCGGCATTGTCAGCACAATAGCCTTGTCAACTTTCTTGTATAGAAGAAGACCGTGTTCGGGTCCCCTCCCTCTCTTGCACAGTAGTCCCCAGCTCGTGTCGATTCTTCTAAGAACATATCGGGGGTATTTCCGAGGCCTATAATGAATCCTGAAAAGCCTCTCTAACCTCTTTGTCTCACCTGCTATCCCTCCCAAATGTATTAGATTCTCTTCCACGCGGAACTGCTCGTTACAGTCTTTGTTTCCTGCCAACACTGTCCGAATCAAGCCTATCGTAGCGGAATAGGGGTACAACATGTCTGAGGGCTCAAACAGTACAGAACGTTGCACTCGTGCCACAATAGACCTAACTAATTCTTTATTGTGTTGTGGGTACAACCGTTCCAGGTCCTCTTTCGCTCCTTCAAAAGTGCATATCTGAAACAGAGCGGGATTGCCATATACATGAAGCTGGAGGATATCCGGAGGGTCAAGTAGCTGAGGTTTGGGCTGTGGCGTTCGCAAGCCGCGCACTATCTGATGATACCAGTGTGTTGGAATAAAAAATAACATGGTCTTGTTATAATGCAGCAGTTCACGGAGAATCTGTATTGTGCTCAGCAGGTTTGTCCTGGTACCATCAACGCTCACTCTCTGCGGGGTATCTCCCACGAGTTGCGGTGTGTTGTAGTATGGGCTGCACACAATCAAGTCTGAATTTAGGAGCTTCCATTTCGACCTGCCCAGGTTGCCCATTGATGACCAGGAGAGAAGCTTCAGGTTTTCGGTTTCTTTGAGGTTCGGGTCCAGGCTCTTGTATTGAGGGTCTATATGCAACAGACAGGTCTTCACAACTAACCTCACGGTCAATATTGTCAGCAGGATTCTACAGGGAAGGCATAACCTCATCAAGGGAAGACAGCGGGGCGTTCTCTCGAAAAACCGTCAGACGTTTTTACGACAGTGCAGCCTTATTTCAGGCACTTCGCCGGCAGGTGCCCTTAAATTTTGTTCTGGTCTCAGGAGTAGGTGTCTTAGCCATCAGCGACAATCGCGCAGGTGCTGACGTGTGATGGCTAAGAAAGTTCGGCTGCTGCTGTCTATGAGAGAGCTTTAGACTTTTTTGCAGTGCTCTTTTGTTGGCAGCGAGCCAACACAATTCTGAAGAAAAACATGAGCAACCTGTCGAGCTTATTGTATCGCTGCCTCTGCCATATTACGAAATCTGACTATCCAAAGGTCAAAGAGAGAAATACCAGAGGTGGTTATCTGCCCTGCAAGCTTCTCTACTGTGAGTTGTGGACCGCTGGTGTTGAAAGCTGGACAGCTCTTTACCTCGGCAGCTGTTTGTCCGGACCGGTGTGCAAAGAAGTTCCTAAGAATGCGAACCTCATTTGCTGGTGAGAGTTTATAGCCAACGGCTGCCGAAACCTCACGGCGATTATGTATACGAAGGCAGTTAACGCATCTTATCAATTGCCAGGCAATCCCCCACCTTGGTTCTTGCGAGCTTCTCAGTCTGAGTGCTCTTTGAAGTACAGGCAGTATATCTGAGGGCCGTCGAATACCAGGTGCCCGAGACAGCCTAACATTGCTTGCCGTATAAGGCCGACCCGCTGCCGAAACGGACACAAGATTCCTGCAGAAACGGGACCAAGCATCATATAGACGAATAACCGCCATTTCGCCTGCATAAGCACGTAAGTGTATGAGAGCATTGGGGCGACGGCAAGAAGTTGCTCTGCGAAAGACCTCTTGAATATCAAAGGTTTCGGTTATAAAACGCCTGTGAAGTGTACTAAGAACAACCATGTTCTATCTGTTATAGCGGTCTTGGCAGTAAAGCAACGTAGTACATGGGGAATCGTATTCGTCGAGACGCTATGCGCTGTGTTGAGGAACGAGATGCCCTCCAAAATTCCTCAAAATCGGTTGGTTCTTCTTCAGCATCCATGATTGAGGCGAGTTTGAGCAAGTTGTCTCTGACGATATCAATATTGGAAAGCGTAGCCTGCTGTCTCTCAGGAAAATCGTCATCCATTTCACCTGTCGGAATTCCTCTTAGTGCATGCGTAAGTGCTGCGAAAAGCATAAGAAAATGAGGAGCGCTTATAATTCTCGTGTCTTTAAGGTCTGCAGCCAAGTTGTCTACAAAGAACTGCACACCCTCGTCAATTACAGATGGAACCTCTCCTTCAGCATTGAATGAGGAGTCGTGTCTCTTATAGAGCTTGTCGATTTTTGCCTGTCCACCATCACGCACACCTTCAAGAATTACCCCATACATTTCAGACATGAGCGAATCGTCCAACTTACGAACTCTGTCTCTAACGCCCACAATTCGGTACTCTTCCCATAGGACCGCCCACTTCCTGGCCCTTTCAGTAACTGACCACTTAAACTCTCCATGGAATTTAGCATGACGCTTCTCCGGCCTATTCAACGAGACGCTGTATGAGTTGAGCCTTGAGAAGACCTCAAGGACATCATCGTCTGTAGCATTTACCAATTGGCCAACGGCAATGGGATAGGATAGAAACTGCTCTCGGTCTTCTTCAGACAAAGTCGAGTACTTCTTGCCTACATATTCACCTGCACGCTTTGTGAGTGTAATCTTATCGCTCGCAAAGTCTATTATGGCCCGGAGTCGTTGCTGACCATCAACGACTTCTCTTACTGACTTTTTGGTCTCGACGTCAATCGTGGTTCGCATGTAGATTTTAGGTATGGGCAACTGACGGAGGATTGTGTCAATCAAGTAGATGCGCGCTGCAGGTGTCCAAACACTACCGCGCTGGAAATCCGGATTGAGCCTAAGACGTTTGTCCCCATGCCAATCTAAAAAGTCGGCTATTCTATACTGCTCAAGTACGCTTGGCTGTGCCATTGCATTCCTCCTGGAAGTGATTGTTTGCCCAAGCCCATTATAGGCTTTCTCTCCGGTCTATGCAAACCCTCAATTTTATGAGAGAGTTTATCATATATATAGGGAAAATCCCTAACGCTTGCGCCCCTGCTCTTTTGTTGACTTGTGTGCCAAAGTGTGGTAGGGTTATGGCTCAATTTAGCTTATTGGGAGATATAATGTGACAGGAGAGGAGCAGAGAAAAAAACCACGGGAGGTTTCATTTGAGGAGTTACTCATAAACGCTCCACCTGGCTCGGCAGCGACAGTGGAAGGCATGTGTCAGCAGGTTAGCAAGAACAGATACGAGCTTCTTGCTCCGACAATGCGGCTTTGGTGTGGAAGCGAGCATTGTGAAGATTACCGATTTTTTACAGGAGAATGGCTTCACGGCTCTGACATTTGGCTGGACAGTAGCTGTTACAACTTCCTCAAGTACAGATGTAATAACTGTGGCCAAGGAGTCAAAACCTATGCTCTATTTTGCATACTTGCGCCTGACGGGACGAGCGCGGTGAGAAAATACGGCGAGTTCCCACCACAGCATATAGACGTTCCATCAAGCCTCAGGCAGGTAGTGGGAGAAGAGCAGGACTCTTTGAACAATGGCTTGCAATGTGAGCGCTTGGGGCTGGGAAGAGGAGCCTTCGCTTATTACCGGCGGATAATTGAGACTCAGTGGCACCGGCTGCTGGAAAAGATAATCGATGTGGCCGCGAAGCTTAAAGCCAGTCAGGAAGCACAACAAATACTGCAGGAGGCAAGAACTGAGACACAGTTCTCCAAAGGCGTTGATATGGTCAAGAACGCAGTGCCGAAGGAGTTGTTTCTTGAGGGTGGACACAATCCAGTAACACTTGTTCATACAGCCCTGTCTTTCGGAATACACGAATTGCCTGATGACGAGTGTCTTTCACTCGCCACACATGCGCGTAAAGTTCTCACAAATATACTTCAGCAAATGGACGCGATTCATTACGAGGAGCAAGGGTTAAAGGATTCTGTTTCTGAATTGCTGAAGACGATAGAGAAGAGAGGAAAGAAAGAGTCTAAGTAGTCTTGGCTATAATAATAACCCGCTCTCGCTTATTGTGTTCTTGCCATAGTGCGCCGGTGACTGCAGTGAGTCTGGGCTTGCTACTTCCTCAATACTTCCACCACGTACTTGTCAGGATTCAGGCTGAGACCGCGCCATGCGTGCCATTCTCGCAAGAGGTAGCCTTTTTTCACAAGAGCACCTATCGTGTCTCTGGCCGTGCATACGGCGCTCCAACCCATGTGCTGAGAAATTTCCTTGAGAGCCGGTGGGCGCTGCAGTTTCTCTATGTAGTCAATGATGAAGTCAAGCACGGCCTTCTGACTTGCAGTGAGCTTTCTGGACACCTGCCGCCGGCGTTTCCCTCTTTCCATGACGACATGGTCAACGTTCAGCCCGTGAACGCGGTAGTTGCCATTGATAGGCTTCTTGCCCAGGCATCTTAGGCATATCTTCTTCGGCTTGGACCAGCTGGCCTTCTTCTTGTTGAAGGATTCCCGAAGCTCGACCTTCTTGAGGTCGCCTGGCTTGCATTCTTTCCGGCAGTGCTGGCAA
The DNA here is from genome assembly GCA_964641955.1 of uncultured Planctomycetota bacterium. Lineage (GTDB taxonomy): Bacteria > Planctomycetota > SKW154 > SKW154 > DAOVDS01 > CAZXNM01. The sequence goes on along the minus strand of CAZXNM010000001.1, from coordinate 70,433 downwards.
CGTGGTGCCATAAGCTTTACTTTTTGCTCACCTTTACTGTGTACTTATTCGGATTCAGCCTTACACCTCTTGCTACGGCCTCATCCTTAAGAATCTCGCCCTTCTTGACCAGGGCATAGATAACATCTCTCACACTGCCTGTGGAGCTGAGCTTGAACTTGCCACCGATTTGCCGGATAGTGGGTGTGCGATGCTCTTTTTCCAGGCACTGAATGATATACTCCAGCACATGCGCCTGCTTCTTCGTCAACGGCCTTACCTTCCCCTTTGCCATGAGTCGCTCCTTTCACTTAATACTATTCATCTTTGTATTCCTTGAATCCTTCATACAATTGTCGGAAAGAAGTGGGTTTGTATTTTTCGAAGCTATCTTGGTCTACGTAAACATAGTCATATTCCACATCCGTTTGCGCCTTGTTAATGTCTTCGCACCACTGCCGCAATCTGGTCATTTTCAATGGTACGTCCAAGTCTTCCTGTCCTTTTGTTTCAACAATAACAGTTCTTTTGTCCGACAGCTTCACAAAGAAGTCTGGGTAGTAATTGGAGATATTGCCGTCGGCGTTCACGTAGTCGAGTTTGAAATGGACAGCAAGGTAATTCTTCGCATATGACACAATATCGTCGCAGTTCTCCAGGAAGTTTGCGAACAGCAATTCCAAATGGCTGTCGCCGATAATGCGATTGAAAACGCTTCTTTTCGGCGCAATGTAAGCTTGTTCCTTAACTACGAAGGGGCGTGTCTGACGGAGCTTTATAGTGTCTCTAATTTCCGCATCGCCTCTGTCTTGCACAGTCAGGGCATTGATTGCCTTCTTGAAGCTTTCTATCACTGTCTTGGTCGCCGCAAGTTCAGAAAGGTTACGCAGGGTGTTGGGGTCTTCTAATTCGACTGGGCGGTCGAATAACTCTGTTTGCACGAAAGCTTTTATTTTCCCGTATAATACGTCGTAACCACTGACCAGCCGTAAGTCTTTCATAATCGTTTGCGAGAAGTATCCAATTACGCTCTGGTAATCAGCCACACCTGCCGTGTCGAGCATTGTGGTATGGGTTATGTCACCAGTAGTAATATCCTTGAAGACTATCTCCCTCTGCTCTTCTTCGCTGAACTGGAGATAAGCAACGCGCTGATAGCCCATCCGGCTTATGTCCAAATCTGCCAAGTTTTTATATTCCCGATAAACACGTGGTGTCAACACGTGAATTTCAATATCCAGCTTATCGATGTCTTTCTTCACATTTTCCTTATCAACTTCAATCACCAGCGGCGTCTGAGGCCCGGCACTTGCACCCATTGCTCTACGTTCTAACACGACGCCTTCAGCTTGGATGGATTCCACAAACTCCATAAAAGCATCTGTTCCAACCACGCTGACGTATTCTTCCACACTGCCGGGGTACATTTTCCTTAATCCTCTACCCAGTGTTTGTTCAGGCAGGATATTGCTCTTGGACGTATAAGCGCGTAATCCGACGATGGTGGTAACATTCCTTACATCCCAACCCTCTTTAAGCATCATTACCGATATAATTGCCTTGTATTCGTTATCCGCGTTGTCAATCTCGTTAGCCTGCTTACGCAGTTTCTCCAATTCTTCTTTTGCTTTACCCGTGGTTGCTTCAGAAATCTCACCGTTCTTCTTTGTATGTATAACCAACACTGCTCCCTGTAAATCAGAGTAATGACCTTCCAGATATTTTGCCACGTCATCGCAGTTGCGTGTGTCATCTGTCATCACAAAAAGGATAGCTTTCTTGTCCATTTTCTCGTGTTCGGTATATGCCTTGCGCCACTCGACTACACCGAGGTGAATATAGTCTGCATATTTCTCCGTGAACTTCGCGCTTTTTTGTTCTACTAACTTCGCCCTGCTGGCAGCGTCAGGTAAAACTGGATGCTTTACCACGTTTTGCGAGATAGCTTCTACCAGCGGGTAATCTGCAACGGTCTGCACAAATATTGCGCCGTTGTTGTGTTTTGGTGTTGCAGTCACATCGATTTGCAGGGAAAGTGCCGACCCTTTTTGTTTTAGTCGGTTGTGTATATCTTCTATTGATTTGAACCACGCCATACTTGGGTCGTGTATATGGTGCGCTTCATCATTGAGCACCAACAGTTCGTCGATGTCGCGTACAATCATACCTAAATCAACTTTGGAATCCGTTGTTGCTCCTGTTGGTCGCTTACCAAGGAAATAGTCCATTGTGTTTTCATCGTCAGGTGAAGCTGGGATATCATCGCTTGCATATACACGGTGAATATTGGTGAGGAAGATATTGCCAGTAGGACGTGTAATATTGACTTCGTCTTGCACGTGTAGGGTTAATTGGAAATCATCACACCAGTTTTGTCCATCGTAGCCATTGTCAGGTCGAATAGGGTCTTCATAGAAAATCCGCAATCCCTGGAAGTCCTTGTAAATACGGTCAAGCACAATAATATTGGGAGTAATCACCAGAAAATTGCGCGAGAGCTGCGATTCCTGCTCATACAGTTTGTTGTAGAAACTCCACGCCAGTGCCAGGCTCAAGACCTTGGTTTTGCCTGTGCCGGTTGCCATTTTCAAGACGAAGCGTCGCCATGTTTCATCGAACATCCCCGCCGATACTGCACCGCTGCTGTCAAAACGCATGAGGTCGAACTTGTCTTGTGCTCCCACCACGTCATAGAGATAGACGACCGTTTCTATTGCCTCTCTTTGGGCAAAGTAGTACTGAAACTCGGTAATAGTACCATCCGCTTTTTCCGTTAGGTGCGGGATATTGAACCACCAGTTTAGCAGGCTCTTGCTGGTATCTGTTGCGCCAACGTAACCACTGTCTCTAAACTCCTTTACTTTTTTCCGCAGTTGCGAAACCAGAGGCGGCATCAGTTTGTCAGCACTTGTCTCACGCAAAGCTTCGTCTGCTGGAAACCAGCGTATGGACGGGTCAAGAATATCGTGTGGCGATTCAGGGAAATCGGGGTGCAGTGCCATTATTTTTTCCCTCCCACGGTAACTTCGACGATGGTCATAGTGTCATTGCCGAAGATGTCTACTACCTTAACAGCCAGCTTCCGCCGTCCGGGTGTGCATTCGTGAAAAACGCTCTTCAGTTCCAGAGACCTTTCTTTTTTCGTGCGGAAAGATTGCCACTCGTTCTCGAAAATAAAATCTCCCGTCCATCTTTCTTCCCACTCGCCGGTGTCCTCATTCTTTACTCTTACAATTTCCCGCTTGCTCTCGAAGTCGAAATCCACTGCCCAGTAATCTATCCAGTCAGTCCAGTTTTTCGTCAGGACTTCGCGGCTTACGATGCCATCTTTATCCTTGCTGACCTTAACGATTTGTCCTCTCTCCACAACAATCCTGCTGCCTTTGTTCTTGAGCATAGCTTCCGCATTGGCTATGGAATCCTGAGAGTAAAATACTGAGAAGTCGGTTAGCTCAACTGCCACGCTATTCTTTTTCACGTGTGGCTTGACTTCAATTGCCGCAACGTCGTGGAACACCACTTGTTTCTTTTCCACGGCTCGCTTGTCGAACACTTCGGCAGGGATGTACTTGGGTGCAATGTCAATACCTTTGGCGCGGGCTTCATCCAGCACGTTGGGGAACAGCCCCATCTCAAACTCGAAGCCAAGTATATCCACCTTCGTAATATGTTTCTTGCGGCATTCGAGTATAATCTCTTCTACAAAGAGTCGTGTTACCGGCAAGTTAACCGGGCCTACCGCAACAAGCCGACCGGCTCTTTTCCCGTGGAAAGTGGCAAAGCCTTCTGTCTTTTCTGCCCGGTAAGCTTTCAATATTAAATCAACGAAGTCTGTTTCTTTCTTCTCCAGTTGTTTTTGCTGCTCTTCTTCTCGTAAATTGGAGTTCACCCCGATATAATGCTGACGTTCATACTTACCAAGGTTTAGAATTTCAAAAGCGCGATAATCTTTGCCTTCCTTCTTTAATTGCCGTTGTACGCCTATCATCCGTTTGCGTGTGGTGTGAATTGCGAACTTACCCAAGTCAGCTACAATCCACTTGCGACCCAACTTTTCAGCCACTGCAGCGGTTGTTCCAGACCCACAGAAGAAATCCGCCACTAATTCACCTTCATTAGAAGAAACCTTGATGATACGTTCGAGAAGATTCTCGTGCTTTTGAGTAGGATAACCGATTTTTTGGTCACCTCTTAATGCTGGTAGTTCAATATAATTGTCTGCTTTATATTCGGTAACTTCAAAATATTGGATTTTACCGTTTTCATCTCTTTGCCTTTCTGCTTTACCGGTTTCCGGATTCCAGACATGCTTACTGGCTTTCCTATATTTTGAAGGGTCTTTAATTGGCTCATAAACTTCATTCCAAATATGTTTACCCTTGTTTTTTGCAAAGTAAAATATCGTTTCGGTGTTCTGATGAAATTTCTTAGCTTTTGCTTTTAAGCCAACAGCCGTATAATGGATTACTCCTTCGTTTTGAAAGTTATTATTCCCAAAGATTTCATCCAACACTAATCTGATATAGCTGTTTACTCGCCAATCGCAGTGCACATAGATGCTGCCATCTTTAGCAAGCAAATCGTACATTAAGGCCAATCTTTCGTAAAGCATGGCTATAAAAGAATCCGCACCTTTACCCCATGTATCGCGGTAGGCTATTTCTTCAAGAATATTTGGTTTCTTCGTAAAAGTATCACCACCAACTTCTATATTCATGCTGAAATCTGCGCCTACGTCGAAGGGAGGGTCAATATAGATGAGTTTTAAACCGCCCTGAGCCTCAATCTCCTCACGCAGCGGACCATTCTTGAGACTGGAGAGGATAATTTTATTGTCACCCCAGATAAGCTTGTTCGTCCAACCCTTGAGCTGACGTCCACGAGCATCTAAGTCAAACAGAAATCCCTGTGGGGCTTTTTTCTTTTTGTCTTTTTCGGCACGTGGTTCATCCACCTGTTCGATAACCTGAAAGGGCAGGACAATGTTGCAGACCTCATTAGTCTTGCCGTTCCAGACCAGCTCGACTTCGCGTTTTTCCTCAAACAACAGGAAGCGGAACTTGTCCGGCAGCGGCTTGTCAGCTTCAAGGTATCGGATAATATCCTGTTGTTCTTGTTCTGTCAGTCTTGGCATGACACCGTCTCCTTTTCAGGCGCACCTACATGTGGAAGCGCAGGTGGGATTATACAGAACCTGCTTTGTACATCAAGACTTGGTTTCGAATCTCGTACGGTTCTCAGATCGGTGTTTTTCCTGGTACTTAGCCCGGTACTTCGCCTGGTGTTTTTCCTGGCTTTAGGCTGGCTCTCTGGTGGCTTTCCTATGGCTTTTATGCAGGTGTTATACTCCTGAGACACCAGGTCTAATGACGTTGCGGGGCTATGACTTACCTTTCAACTGCTTCTTGAGGGACTCATTTTCCTGCTTCAAGCGGGCGATTTCTTCCTGTAGAACGTCAAGCTGAGCGCCAAGACGCTTCTGGTCATCATCGCAAGTGCTTGTGGATTCATGCATTGCGGCTTCGGCGCATCGGTTTCCTAAACCGGGGGTCGCAGGTTCGAATCCTGCCGGGCGTATTTCTTTTTGGGCAAAAGAGAAAAGGCGGCAGTGGGATTCGAACCCACGAATAACGGTTTTGCAAACCGTCGCCTTGGGCCACTTGGCTATGCCGCCCTGAGCATTGCGCGATGCCGTTCTGAAGCCTGCGTCCGGTAGCTAAGACGCGGTCCGCAGGCCGGGACATGCTGTCGACTTATCCGCCGTCCCCCTCGGAGCCCCCTTCGTCGGGCTTCTCTTCCGGCGTTTCTTCGGGCTTTTTGCCTTCATCGCCCTCGGCCGGCGGCTCTTCGACTTTTTCTTCCGGTGGAGGCGGGGGCTCGTCCTTGTCTCTTATCTTCATGCCCATCTCGATGAGCTTTTTCTTGATTTCTTCCGGCTCGAACCTCGTACCGGTCCACTCCGTCACGTAATCGCCTTTTTCGTCGAAAAGCATTGTCACAGGGTAGGTTGCGAATCCGTACGCCTTCTTCAAATCCCTGTCGTCGTCCGCATCCGCCGCTATGGCCTTCACCATTCCGTCGGACAGGGTCGCGTAGCTCTTGAGGAAGTCCCAGAGGACGGCGGAGTCGCTTCCACAGCCGCGCGACTTCACGAAGAGGATTGTCGCCTTCTGCGTATCGCCTTCATTGATGAACTTCTTGAGCAGTTTGGTCTCGCCGGTGCCCGACTCCATTCCCGTTTGCGGGCATCCCCACGCTATAATCGCAATCGCCGCAAGGCACAGCGCCATTCCGGCATATCTCATCCGACACCTCCTTCTATTCCGTTTTCCTCGCGTAATCCCGCCATTGTGTTGCTGCACGAAGATGACACTCTTCCCGGATATAATTCTACAATACCGATTTCTCCCGCGTCAACTGTTTTATAGCCAGCCCGCCGTCACGTTCACGAAGCGACCATGACATGGAGGCTGATTGCCTCTATGTTGTCGGGTTATTCGTCCTTGATGGAATATATCAGCCAGCGGGCGTTTTGCAAAACGGCCGGGTCGGGGCTTTCCGAGGCTTTCTGGAGCGCCGGGAGCCAGTCTTTGCTGGCGTTTCCTTCCAACTCAACTCCGAGTTCCTTTAGCAGAGTGCCGCGAATCTCCAGCTCAGTCATCGGCGAAAACTTCTCGAGCAAAGGCTTGAGCTTCGCGAACATCTTCTTGCGCTGGGACGCGAACGCCTCGCAGTTGTAGCCGAGCGTGGAATAAAGCGATTCCTCGAGCATTTTGTGACCTTCCCGGCGTTCCGGGAGCAAGTCCGATTCCAGGAGAGCAAGAACCCGCTTGAAGTAATCGCCCGGGCGGGAAGGAAACAGCCCGCGCAGGAGACTGGAATACTGGTAGCTGAGATACTGTTCATTGTTGAACGGGTTGGGTTCGAGCTTTTTCGAAGAGTCGAGTATTCTCAGATACTCTGCGTAGGCGCGCTCGTCGCCGGACACAAGGAGCAGCCCGGGAGAACTGACAGTGCCTCCCTCGCTTTCCTCCTCCTTCATTGCGGTACGTACGGTTGTTATCAACTCTTCGCAAAGCTCCTTCCTGCCCCATTTGATGCCGAGTGCCAGAAGTCCGCATCTGCCCATAGTGTAGTAGGCGCTGCGATTCTCCAGCGCGCGCTCCAGCAGAGACCTGGCCTCTTTCGGAGCAAGCAGGGAATACATGCTGAGAGCATAACGGGAAGGTCCGTATACACTGGTCAAGTCGCTTTCAATCGACTTCTTGAACTCAGACACAAGATGCGGGGGCACCTTGTATTTCCCGAGCCAGCTCCTGACGGAGCGCTCGGTGCCGGAGAGCATCCTTGAGAGCTGCTCGCGGGTGTTAAGGATGCCGACAGCGGCATAGAGGTCAGTGCTAATACTGCTGAGAACATCAGTGGTGCTGCCGCACCCGCCATGCAGGCCTTGTTTTACAAGCTGTTTCCTGACGGCATCGGGGAATGCGTGTGCGTGCGCGAGGAGCGCATCCGCAAATGCATAGCCCTTCCGCCGGGACTCAGGTATATCGTGCAGAACCTTCACCAGAAGCGGTGCGAATTCCTTTCGAGGAGCAGCTTTCATCTGGGCAAGTACGTCGAATGCCTTGCCGTAAGCGCCCCCCTGGTAGGTGGGCTCCTTGGGGTTGAGCAGAATTTTCGCGGCGCTTTCGAGGTCAATCTCAGGTGGTTTCTTCAGCCAGTGGCCGAAGCAGCCCTCAAGCTCCTTGCGCTGTTTCTCGGGGATGTCGGTTGAAGAGATAGCTTCAAGCAGGCTTGGTTTGGCTATCTCCTTGAGGCGTGCCAGCTCCACAGGCGAGATACTGATACGTCCCCTGTCTGTGCCCAGGAGGATTCTCAGAGAGGAGACGGCGCTTTCGGCGAGATCGGGTTCCCTGAGCCACTTGAGGGTAAGGTCAAGCGCTTCCTTATTGCCCGCATAACCTATGCAGTGCGCCAGGGTTTTCCTGACTTCCGGATTCGCGCCAGCAATGAGTTGCGGCAGGTCCCTGACTGCTCTCTGCGGCGCGCACTTCGCCAGTATCCACCCAATTCCATAGAATCTATACTCGTTTGTGCCCTCTGCCTTCTCTTTGAGCATCTTCAGCAACGGGTCGTAGACATCGCCGTTGCTGTCTCCTATGGCAATGAGTGTTTCAGCGGTGTTGAAGCGTCCTAAGCTGTAGTAGTACCGTGTATCGACCGGGGGGGTGAGCAGCCAGTCGAAAAGTTGCTGGAGAGTCTTCTTGTCGCGCTTGACGTAGAGTTCTTCGAGCGCATCGCGCGCCAGCTTGGGGTTGACGCCCTGAGACAGCCGGAAGGCGAGATTCATAGGCTTTCCGTCGAGCGCCTGCTGCCAGCCGTCGAGCTGCACGGCGTGCTGCACCTGTCCGCGGCGGGTGAGGGCGCGGTCGGCCGCGTTGGGTATGAAGTAGATATTCGGCTCGCGGACATCCGGTATTATCTTGACGGGCACGAGGTCGCCGGGGTTCATTATCTGCGTCATGTAGCAGAGCTTCGGGATGCCGTCGGCCTTCTTGTCTTTGCCCCTCGCATCCCAGCCGGTCGGGCCTGTCTCGATACGGTAGCGGTGTTCGAGCCTGACAGGCACGATGTCTCCCGCTTTCAGGCCTCTTCCCTTCAGGGTTTTCACGACGCGAAGCGAGAGAGAGTTGCCTTCGTGTTTCTCGTATTTCGCCAGAATTACCATCTGACAGGAAAGCATCTCTTTCCAACGCATGGGAGGCTTCGGGTCGTAATCCAAGGCAGCCAGCAGCGGGCGGGGCAGATGGAGCGCCGCCAGCCCGGTTACTGCAAATACTACTGCAGCCAGAATACGTAGAAGTATGCGGCGCATGGAATACTCCTCCGCAGGTATTATAGCACAAAAGGCTGGCGGAGGCAAAGATGGAAATGGGCAGGGCGGGGACTGAACGGCCCGGGAGGCATTATTCCCGGGCCGCTCTCACCTGGAAAAGGAGTTGAAGATGAGGAGCCGGATATCAGGCTAACCCCGTTTCAAGCAGGTGTTCCCCTCAGAATTTCAGTTCGACCGAGAGCACGAAATTCGTGCCGGGCGCATTGACGCCGGAACCGTGTATTCGATAGTCCGTGTTCGAGATATTCTCTACCGCAGCAGTCGCGCGAAGGCCTTTCGTTATATTGACGCCGCCGCGGATGTTGTATGTGACATATCCGGGTGTGCCGCCCGGCGGTATTCGGCTCGTGTCGCCCTGGTCACCGGGCGAGAGCTTTTCCTGCCTGTCGGCCATTACGGAGTAGGCTTCGACCCAGTACTTTCGGGAAGGGGCGTCCCACCTGACGCCGATACGGCCCCTGGTCGGGGCCATGCGCGATAGGTAGGTCGTTTCCTTGACCCCGTTTACGAGGTCGTCGCCTTTGCCTTCCTGCCACATGAAATCGCCGAAAACGGACCATTCCCTGTCAATGCTGCAGGAAGCCTTAAGCTCCACGCCTTCAATGTGGCCTTTGCCGAAGTTCTCCTTGCCGTAGTATCGTATGGTGTTTGCGGGAGGGTCCGCGTACTGCTGGCCCTGGTAGGTGGTTGGCACGCGCCTGATGAAGTCGCTCAGCGCAGAGTAGAAGTAGAACAGCTCTCCCCTGATAAGCTTGTTCTTGAGTTTCATCCCGATTTCGTAGTTGACCGAGCTTTCGGCATCGAGGTCCGGCGTGGGCACATCTACCGAGTCGGTGCGGACATCCTCGAAGGCGGTCGTATCCATGAGGTTCGGCGCTCTGAAGCCTTGCGAGATTCCGCAAATCAGGTTGACATCCTCGCGCGCCTTGTATGCGAGCCTGACGCTGCCCGCGACGGAGCTGTACGACTCGCTGAACGGGTAGAACGGGTAGACATCGGAGGGGTCCGGGTCAACCACGCCGGCATCCACTTTAGCGAAGTTGTACCTTGCGCCGAGCGTGAGCATGAGCGGCGAGGCGAGCTGCTTCTCCGTCTGCAGGAAAACGCCGCCGAGGTCGTAGGACGAGTCGTCGGCGACGATGCCTCTGGACCTGGTGGCGGTCACGAGGTCGGTCACCTTGTCCTTGTCTTTCATGTAACTGCTCACTGTGTCGCTGTAATATTCGCCTCCGTATGTGAGGGCGCCTATTGGGCTCCTGCTCTTCATCTCCGCCCAGAGTCCAAGCGTTCCGACCCTGAAGCCGGTGTGGCTTACGGTCAGCTTGCCGCCTTTCTGCCTGCGCAGCTCCTCGGACTGCTCGTGGTACGAAAGGCTGAACTTCGCCTCCTGGAAGAAAGAATCCACCTTTTTCATGTGGAGCTGCAGGTACGCGAGATTCCTTTCCTGGTCGTAGTTTCTCTGGAGGTCGCTGCCCGTGTCTGTGCCGCGCCAGGATTTTATCCAGATTGTCTTGTGCGTCCTCGGAATGCTGTGCTGGTTCGCCCCGTACCAGGCTGCAATGAGCCTGCTGTTTTTCGAGAGCCGGTGGATATATTTGAAATCAGCGAACCACTCGCTGTAATTAGTTTTCGGCTGAATGCCGACATGCCTTCCGCCGACGAGGTCATCGAAGTCTTTCGCAGTTATGCCGATGAGCAGGGCAGAGTCGCCCGAGCAGGCGCGGGATTCCAGCCGCCCGGCGTGAGACTGCTCGGCGCTTGCGCCCCTGTATAGGGCCCGTCCGCCGAACGTGTCCTTCTCGGAAAAGAAAGGTGAGATGGTTATCCCGTTGACAACGCCGCCGAGAGCTTCGCTGCCGTACATGACGGAGGAAGGCCCTTTGACTATCTCAAGCCTTTCAAGCGAGTACGTATCGACGGTCGTCCAGTACTGGTTCGGACCCTCGCGGAACACGGAGTTATTGACCCTGATGCCATCGACGAGCAGCAGCGTTCTGTACCCCGTAAGGCCCCTTATGAATGGAGAACCGTGGCCGTGCGCTGTCTTTTGCACCATGACGCCGGGCTCATCCAGGAGCGCTTCCGGCAGCGTCCTCGCCATCGTCTCCATTTGCAGCTTTGACAGCGAATACGAACCTGCGGCAAAAGGCGAATTGAAGACCTCCGCTTCGCTGCGCGTGGGCGTCACAACGATGTCATCCAGCTTGATGGCTTGAGATGGTTTCCCCTCGGCATTGTTGTTCGTGTTATCGATTACCTGCTTGCTATCTTCATCGGCGGATACATCATTCAACAGACAGGCAATCGCCGAAAACAGGATGACGAACGACATCAATTTCCTCAATCTTCTCTCCTTTCGACCAGAGAATTTTCGGTTTGAACTCGACCATGGGCTTTCGGTAGGAATAACAGCACCAGATACGCAATTGAGGCCAGTATGACTATACCCACCCGGTAGGAAGCATCCTTATCGGGCTGGCCTACAAAGCAGGTGAAGTAGAATCCGAGGACGAAAACGACTGCCGCAAGGGCCGTAATCCAGGCGGCGAGGCGTTTTTCGAGACGGAACAGAAATCCTGCCGCGATGGCGGCCAGGCCCGTCACCAGGCAGAAGAACAAAGCGTTCGGCTTGAAAGCTTTCGCTTCGATTCCGCGATGCAGGCCGGTCCATATGACAATCAGTCCATAAACAATTGAGTAGAGCCATTTCATGAAATATCTCCTACATGCGTCCGGGCTTTATGAAGCCACCATTACATGAATGAAGCATTGACATTATTCAGCAAACGATGTGCCTCCATGCCGAGTTCATAGGAGGGATAATGAATATTAGACGTAATTCGTTGTGTTATGGTTACTTATGCGTATTCACCATCGGTTTGGTTACTTGGGAGAGTGGAAGCGCTGCATATTTGGTGTACACGTCATGTTCGACCTCTGGTCATTGGCCGAATAAAAGCGGGGTGTAAAGGATGTGTGAGATATTCTGCTCATATAGCTTGCAGGACTTCCGGTGCGTGGTATAATCTGCTGAAAGAATCCAGCTTATGTTTTCTTCTTTTGAATCAGGCAGCCGGGGAAAGCTGGGATGAAATCAGGAGCCGCATCATCCGGCGGGTTGCTGAGGTATGGACGGGGCGAAGTCCGCATACCCGATGAGTTCGCCGGTGCACATATTGCAGCACCGCCGGACTTGCCCGGTATCCGGGACATTCCGGAACAGCTCAGGCAGCTTCTGGGAAACCCTGTCTCCAGCCCGCCTCTTCGCGAGTTCGTCGAGCCCGGCGATGCCGTCACGCTGGTAACGAGCGATATCGCAAGGCCGGGGGCGACAAGCGAAATCCTGCCGGTGATACTCGAAGAGATTTCGCACGCCGCGCAGGTGAGAATACTCATTGCTCTCGGCCTGCACCGAAAACTCAAGAAGAACGAGCTTGGAATCCTGCTCGGGGAGAAGGTGGTCGAATCATGCCCCGTTTTCCAGCATGATGCGAAGGCCCAGACAAGAATAATATTCCTTGGCAGAACCCGCTGCGGCACGGAGGTCCAGCTTTCGCGTTTCGTGCTGCCGGAAGAGGTCTACCGGTCGCAGGAAGGGAAGGGCGAGCAGGGGCTCAAGGTGATTCTCACCGGCACCATAGCGCCGCACTATTTCTTCGGGTTCTCAGGCGGTCGCAAGTCCATTCTGCCGGGATGCGCCTCTGCTCACTCGATTCGGCAGAACCATTTCCTCGCTCTCGGGCCGGATGGCGAGCGCGTTCCGGAGTGCAGGGCGGGGAATCTCGCCGGCAATCCGTGCCATCTCGACTCGGTGGAAGCGGCGCGCATGGTTGGCGAGGTATTCGTTGTCAACACGGTACACGCGGGAGGGGCGGGCTGCGTTTCGCTGGTCGCGGGCGAATTGGAAAAGGCGCATGCGCAAGGATGTTCGTACTATCTTGAAAACTGCTCCGTCGCGCTCGATGAGCGATTCGACGTAGTTCTGGCGGGCTGCGGCGGGTACCCGCGGGACATGAATTTCATACAGAGCCACAAGGCGCTCGAATATGCCTTTCACGCCGTAAAGCCGGGGGGAACGCTGATTCTGGCTGCAGAATGCAGCGAAGGTTTCGGCAGCAACGACTTCTTCAAGTGGTTCAGGTACGGCGAGCTTTCGGATTTTTACAATGCGCTGCAGGCGAGATACCAGGTCTACGGGCAGACCGCGTATGCCACTCTGTGGAAGGCGAAGAAGGTGGACATCCTTCTGCTGTCTTCTCTCCAGCCGGACCATGTGCGCCAGATGTCGATTACGCCCGTCGGCGACCTGGAAGAGGCGTCTCAGTTCGTGCGCGGCAAGTACGGCGGGAAATTCAGCGTCTGCATCATGCCCTATGCTGGTGATACCCTTTTGAAAGACGATTCTCTCGGGATAGAATGAGCCTTTCAGGGGTTGGTGCTGCGAAGCACTTTGCGGACGAAGCAGTCGGGGGAATTCCAAGAGGAAACCGCATGGAGATATTCCACGGCAGGAACGGGGTCACGACGATTCGCGGTGGAATTCTCGGCGAGAAGCTCGTTCTGAAGAATCTGCCCAACGGCCTGCAGGTGGGAGTAATCGCTCGACCCGAATTCGTCAAGAAGTTCGCGATTATTGCCGCCAGGTACGGCTCGAACGATGTGCTTTACGTGTCGCCTTCGACCGGGGAGAGAGTTGGTACGCCGGCAGGCGTGGCGCATTTCCTCGAACACAAGATGTTCGAGAAAGAGTGGGGCGATGTATTCGACAGATTCTCCGAACTCGGCGCCAACGCCAACGCCTTCACGAGCTATACGGTTACGGGCTATCACTTCACATGCACGAACAATTTCTGGGAAAGCCTCGAACTGCTTATGAGGCTCGTAAGCGACATACATCTCACGCGCGAGAACGTGCGCAAGGAAGTCGGCATAATCCAGCAGGAAATACTCATGTACCGGGACAGCCCGGACTGGAAGGCTGCGACCAGCCTGCTCGAAGCGCTCTATCACAGGCACCCGGTTAGGATGGACACGGCAGGCACGGTGGAATCGGTCGCGCTAATAACGAAGAAAGTCCTGCTCGAAAGCTACCGGGCGTTCTACAAACCGTGCAACATGATGCTCGTCACCGCCGGTGCGCTGGATGCGAACGAGGTGTTCGAGAGATGCGCGAGACTGCCGGGCCGGCGCGCGAACGGCGCGCCGCCGCGGCGAATCGGAGGAAAGGAACCCCGGGATGTGAACCGGGGCCGGGTGGTGTCGTACATGGATGTTAAGCGGCCTAAGCTGCTTTTCGGTTTCAAGGAAGGACGGACCTCGCACGGCGGCGGCACGCTGGTGCGGAGAACCTTCGAGACCGACCTGCTCCTCGGTATCATCTTCGGGAAATCGGGCCCGACGTATCTGAGGCTGTACGAGAAGGGGTTGATAGACGAATCATTTTCCGCGGCTTTCACGTCGGACAGGGGCTTCGGCCACTCGATGATAGGCGGCGAGACGGACAGTCCGGAAGGACTCCTGAAAGGGTGCATGAAGGCGATACGCAGGGCGTGCGAAAAGGGGCTTTCCAGGAACGATTTCAACAGGACGAAGAAATGGCTTCTCGGCGCCTACCTGCGGCGGTTCAACTCTCTCGAAGCGTCCGCAATGAGGGCAGTAGCGGGCAGGTTTCTCGGGTACAATCCTTTCAGGACGCTGGAGCTTCTCGAAAGCGTCACAATCCAGGATATCAACCGGCGCGTTCGCGAGCATTTCAGGCCGGGCGCGATGGCGGTGTCGGTCGTGCTGCCTTCCGGCTCGAAGGAAAAATAAAAACCCCGGGAACTGCAGTTCCCGGGGTTCATGTCCATGAAATTCGGGATTACAGGCTCTGGATAAGCGAAACCAGGGGCATGAAGAGCGCCACGACCACGAATCCGACGATAAGGCCCATGCCCACAATCATGATGGGTTCGAGAATGCTCGTCATGCTCTCGACCGCCACATCTACTTCTTCCTCGTAGTTCTCGGCAATCTTGTTGAGCATCTTGTCGAGTTCGCCGGTCTCTTCGCCGACGTCAACCATGTTGATGAACACGTCGTCGAAGACGCCGCTGTCTTTAAGCGGGCCTGCGACGGTCTCGCCTTCCTTGATTGAGCCGTGCACATCCTCGATAGCGTCTTCTATGACCTTGTTGCCGATGGCTTCCTTGAGAATGCTGAGCGCCTCGAGGATGGGCACGCCGGAACCGATGAGCGTCCCCAGCGTCCGGGCGAAACGAGCGATGTAGGTCTTCTTGAAGACGCCGCCGATAAGCGGAAGTCTCAGCTTAATCCTGTCCACGAACGTCCGCCCGCCGGAGCTGGACCCGACGAGCTTGAACAGAATGTAGAGTCCGAAAGGCACAAGCGGTATCAGGAACCATAACGTCTGTACCAGCCTTGCGACCGCCAGCAGGAACTCGGTCGTGGCCGGAAGGGGCACCTTTATGTCCTCGAACATCTTTTCGAAGCTGGGTATCACGAATATCATGATGCCTGCGATGATTATGATGGCGACGGTCAGCACTACGGCGGGATAAACCGCCGCGCCTATGATTCTGCGCTTCAGGCGCAGAGATTTTTCGAGGAAGTCGGCCAGCCTCGTTAGAATGGTTTCGAGCACGCCGCCGGCCTCTCCCGCCTTGACCATGTTCACGTAGAGCCTGTCGAACGTCTTGGGGTGCTTGGACAGAGCATCCGAGAAGGAGCTTCCGCCCTCCACGTCCTCGGCAACCTCTTCGAGCTGGTTCTTGAACGAACCGGACCTCATCTGGCCTTCGAGAATTCGCAGGCTGCGCACGATGGGAAGACCGGCATCCTGCAGGGTCGCGAGCTGGACGGTGAAGTTGGCGAGGTCTTTGAAGCGCACGCCTCCGAAAAGTCCGCGCTTGCGGACCGGAACCTCCTCGGCGTACGTGGCCCCCGCGGAACGGGCGGGGCCGCCAGCGGCAGAACCGGTTTCCCTGAGCTTGGTCGGGAAGTAGCCCAGCGACCGAATCTGGGCGACCGCATCGTCGCGGTCCCTGGCCTCTATGCTGTCCTGCACCACCTTGCCAGTACCATCCATCGCTTCGAACGTGAATACTGGCATCTTATCTCCTTCCTCTCACGCTTAAGCGGTGAATATCGTCTCCCTTACAACTTCTTCTATTGTAGTGATTCCATCGTAAATTGCAAGTAGTCCGCCATCTCGAAGAGTATGCATTCCTCCCAGCTTGGCTATCTGCCTGATGTGGTCGGTCGATGACGTCCCGCTTATAAGTTTCCTGAGTTCTTCGGTAAGTATCATGATCTCGAAGATGCCGGAGCGGCCCCAGTATCCTGTCCCGTTGCAGTTCTCGCAGCCCTGGCCGTAGTAGAAAGTCTTTCCGCCGATGTCCTCCGTCTTGAGTTCGAGTTCGTAGAGTTCCTCATCGCTCGGCGTGTATTCAGTCTTGCACTTCGGGCAGATTGTGCGCACCAGCCTCTGGGCTACGACCGCTTCGAGGGTCGCGGCGAGCAGGAACGGCTCGACGCCCAGGTCGAGCATTCTCGTGACGGCGCTCGGGGCATCGTTGGTGTGCAGCGTGGAGAGCACGACGTGGCCTGTCAGGGATGCCTGGATGGCAATCTGGCCCGTTTCCAGGTCGCGGATTTCGCCCACGAGAATCTTGTCGGGGTCCTGGCGGAGAATCGAGCGCAGGCATGCCGCGAACGTGACGCCTATGTCGTCGTTTATCGGCACCTGCACGATGCCCGGAAGGTCGTACTCGACCGGGTCCTCCGTGGTGATTATCTTGATATCGGCGCTGTTTGCGTAGTTCAGCGCGGAGTACAGCGTGGTTGTCTTGCCCGAGCCGGTGGGTCCCGTTACAAGGATAATCCCGTGGGGCAGGTCGATAAGCTGCTTTATCGTCTCCAGCTCGTGCGGCCTCAATCCTATCTGTTCGAGGTCAAGGCTGACGTTGGAGCGGTCCAGCACGCGCATCACAACGCTTTCGCCGAAGCTGGTGGGCAGCGTCGAGACACGCAGGTCTACCGGCCTGCCGCCTATCGTGAGTTCGATTCTGCCGTCCTGGGGGATGCGTGTCTCCGCAATATTGAGGCCCGCCATGACCTTGACGCGCGAGGTGATTGCCAGTGCAAGGTGGGCCGGCGGGGGCATCATCTCGTACAGGACACCGTCAACGCGATAACGCACCTTGAAGTCGTTTTCGAACGGTTCAAGGTGAATGTCCGCGGCCCTGTCCTTGATGGCCTGAAGAAGGACAAGGTTCAGGAGCTTGACGACCGGCTTGGAATGGGCGTCCTTTTCGAGCCTTTCGAGGTCGTTGACTCCCTCGCGCCCGTCAAGCAGCTCGACATCCTCCTCTCCTTCGAGACTGGCGACCAGCGACTCCATCGAGGCGCTCTTCTTGTTGCCGTAATACTTCTCGAAGGCGCGCTCGATTGAATCGTCGGTGGCCACCACCGCCTTGACCTCGCCGTCGAGCATGAAGCGCAGGTCGTCGAATATGCTCACGTTCGACGGGTCGGACAGGGCGACCGTGATGACCGAGCCATCATACTCGATGGGGATGATTCTGTATGTCTCCGCCACGTTGACATCCACGAGGTCTATTATCTCTTCAGGAATGTCGAGTTCGTCAAGTTCGACGAACTCCATTCCCGACTGCACGGCCAGGGCGAAAAGCAGGTCTTTCTCGTCTACGAAGTCCATCTCTATCAGAATCTGGCCGAGGTTGCCGCCCTGCTGCTTTTGAACGGCGAGGGCTTCCTGTATCTCGTATTCCGTAACGAGCCCCATTTCCTTGAGAAGCTGGCCAATAGGCCTTCTGTCCGCAGCCATCGGTTACCTCTGAGTCTTTGCCGTTCCCACGTGTTGCTTCAGCTTTTTCTGCAGTTCTTCGGGATTTGCAGCCTTTTCGAGCATGTCCTGGAACTTTATCTTGCCGGCCTGGAACAACTCATACAGGAAGTCATCCAGCAGAATCATCCCGAGCTTCCTGCCCGTCTGCATCTGCGATGTTATCTGGTGCGTCCTGTTGTCCCTGACAAGGTGGGCGATTGCAGGGGTGTGGACCATTATCTCGAACCCGGCGATTCGCCCGCTCTCATCGGCCCGGGGCAGCAGGGTCTGCGAAAGCACCGCCAGCAGACACGTCGATAGCTGGGCGCGAACTTGCTCCTGCTGGCGCACCGGGAATGCATCGACGATGCGGTTTATGGTTTCGGCCGCCCCGATGGTGTGGAGCGTGGCGAAGACGAGGTGGCCCGTCTCCGCGGCCGTTATGGCGGCGCTCATCGTCTCCAGGTCGCGCATCTCGCCCACCAGTATGACGTCCGGGTCCTGCCGCAGGACTCTCTTGAGGGCTTCGGAGAAGCTCTCGACATCGACGTCAAGCTCCCGCTGGGTTATGAGCGAGCGCTTGTGGACGTGGTAGTATTCTATTGGGTCCTCGATTGTCACAATGTGCCGGTCGAGTTCCGTGTTGATAAAATCGACCATCGTCGCAAGCGTCGTCGTCTTGCCGGAGCCGGTCGGGCCCGTCACGAGAAACAGGCCGCGTGGCTTGAGCAGGAGGTTCTTTATCGAAGGCGGCAGTCCTATATCCTCGAAGGTCAGCAGCCGCGAGGGCAACAGCCTGAGAACCAGCCCGACACAGCCTTTCTGCTTGAAAATCGACACCCTGAACCTGGCCTTGTCGCCGTAGGCGAATGCGAAATCGCTTCCGCCCCTGCGGTCGAGTTCGTTCTGTGCGCGCTCGGAGCTTATGGACTTCATCAAGGCGACCGTGTCTTCCGGCTGCAGCGGGTCGCTCTTAACGGGTCTGAGCCGCTCGTCTATTCTAAGGACGGGAGGGCTCCCCACCGTAAGGTGGATGTCGCTTGCGCCGCTTTGAACGGCAAGCTCGAGCAGCTTTTCTATTTGAGCAGCCAACTACTTGTAAAACTCCTGTGCCGCCGTGACCCTGAGTACTTCCTGTATGGACGTCATTCCGGAAAGGACCTTGCGGACCGCGTCCTCCTGGAGGGTAATCATTCCCTGGCCGTGTGCTTCCGACCTTATCTGTGACGCATCGGCGCCCCGGAACACCATGTCGCGCAGCTCGGTTGTCATGACCAGCAGCTCGAAAATGCCCTTTCGGCCCCTGTAGCCCCGGTATCCGCAGTCAGGGCAGCCGACAGCCTTGTAAACCTTGACGCCTTTGATGTCGTCCGGTGAGATGCCGACCGCCGTCAACTCGCTCTCGGACGGGTCGTAGGGCTCCTTGCAACTGTTGCACAGGAGCCTTAGCAGCCTTTGCGCCATTATTCCGATAATCGCGGATGAGACGAGGAAGGGCTTGATTCCGAGGTCAATCAGGCGGGGCAGGGCGGAAGAGGCATCGTTTGTGTGAAGCGTCGAGAACACGAGGTGACCCGTGAGGGCGGCCTGTATCGCGGTGTCCGCCGTTTCCCTGTCGCGGATTTCTCCGACGAGGATAATATTGGGGGCCTGTCGCAGCATGGACCGGATGATTTTCGCGAAAGTAAGGCCCACTCTCCTGTTTACCTGGCACTGGTTGACTCCGCTGAGGTGGTACTCGACGGGGTCTTCCGCCGTTATTATCTTGACGTTGGGCTTGTTCAGCTCCTTGAGCGCGGCGTAGAGCGTTGTGGTCTTGCCCGAGCCCGTGGGTCCCGTCACGAGCAGAATGCCGTTGGGCCGCTTGATAAGCTTCTTGAATCGGTCGTAGTCGGACTCGTGGAATCCGAGGATATCGAGCGGGACGAGGCCCTCTTCCTTGTCGAGTATTCGCAGCACCACGCTTTCGCCGTGAGTGGAAGGCAGTGAGGAGACACGGAAGTCGAACTCGCGCCCAAGCAGCCGCATCTTGATCGAGCCGTCCTGGGGCCTTCGCTTCTCCGCCATGTCCATTCTGGCCATGATTTTTATGCGGCTGATGACGGCGCCCTGTAGCCGCTTGGGCGGCGAGTCCTGCTCGACGCATATGCCGTCTATTCTGTAGCGCACCCTGAGCATCTTCTCGAAAGGCTCGATATGGATGTCGCTCGCCTTCTGCTTGATTGCCTCGGTGATAAGCGCCTGTACCAGCCTGATAACCGGCGCGTCGTCGCCTTCTACCGCCTCTATGTCGCCGTAGTCCTCGCCCCGCAGCTCAATGTCGCTCGTGTCTTCGAGCCTTTCGAGTTCTTCCTCGATGTCCTTTTGTGCGCGATAGTACTTCGAGAGGGCTCTCTCAACCGCATCCGGAGAAGCAAGCACCGTCTCAATCTCGCGGTTCAGAATGAAGCGGATGTTGTCCGTGGTAACGAAGTCCAGAGGGTCGATGAACGCAACCACGACGGAGCGCTCTTTCATCTGAACCGGAATGACCTTGTTATCGAGGGCTACTTCCGGTGTCAGGAGGGAGATTATGGACTCGGGGATTTCTATCGAGTCCAGGTCGATATAGGGCAGGTGGTACTGCTTGGCCAATGCCTGGGCCACGTCCTCGGGCTGAGCGTATCCGAGTCTGACGAGCGCTTCGCCAATCTTGCACCCGTCACGCTGCTGGAACTCCAGGGCCTCCTCAATCTGCTCGAACGACACAATCCCCATCTGCTGAAGTATAGCCCCGATAGGTGCTCGCTGCTGCATCCCGGGTTCCTCTGAACGCCAGACTCTACTTGGCTTAGCGGCTCTATAAACGCGTCTCCAAAGGAATATAGCACATGTGAAAAGCAAGTCAAGCAAAAATCGGTTGCGCGGATGCTCTAACTCCTGATGGTGCCGGCACATCCGGCGATTGAGGACTTTCCTGCCGCTGTATCCCTGACAGGGAGCCTAAAAGATGGATTCAGGTACGAACACAATGTCGCCGGGCAGTATTGTGGGGTCTGAAAGCTGGCCGCTGAGAATGCTCCCCACGTTGATTCTGAAAATGCGGGTCGTTCCGTCGGGGAGGGTTCTGATAACGGTCGTCTTGCTCGGGGCTGCGGCCGGGTCGAACCATTTCGCGAGGCTGAGGGCTTTGGTGAGGGTCAGTTTTTCGCTGGAGGGTACTGTAAACCCTCCGGGGGCGCTCACCTTGCCGAGCACGTATACCTTGCCGCGTTCCTGTACGATGAGAATATCGCTGTCCTGGAGCTGGACATCCTTTTCTACTCCGCCTTTCTTGACGATGTCGGTGTAGGCGATGCTGTAGGCTGTGCGCTTCCCATCTTTTTCACGGACGAGAAGCATGTTGTCCCTGTCGGCCTCGTCCGTGTAGCCTCCCGCCTTGCTGACCGCTTGCAAAAGGCTGAGGGACCTGCCGAAGATGATTTCATAAGACCCCGGCTTGCTGACGCTGCCCAGCACGTACACGGAGCGCGTGTTGTATTCCTTGACGAGCACTGTAACCTGCGCGCTGTTCAGCAGCTTTTCTTCCAGGCGCTTCTTTATATCCGCTTCCACCTCTCCCGTTTTATTGTTGGCGAGCTTCACTTCGCCGATTACCGGGTAATTGACCTTTCCGCTGACAGGTATGCGCATTTCGAGCGACAGGTCGGGCTGGCCGTATACCTGTATCGACACGAGGTCTCCGGGCACCAGTTTGCTTATGCCCTCGGGCCTGCCGGGAGGCAGCGTGCCGGCGGTCGTTACCGATTCCTGCGTACTGCCCGGGATGTCAATAGACTCCATTCCCGCCGGCGGGTCCGGCGTCACGACCGTACTGTCGCTGAGAGCGCCGCAGCCTGCTGCGAGGAAGACAGTCATTATCAATAACAGTCGAACATTCATAATCGTCGTTCTCCTGAATTTGATATCGCGCAAGTGTATGTCCGGGTGCGGGAGATGTCAAGCCGAATCACGAGCCGTCGGGCCGCACAGGCTCGACGTTTATTCGCCGCTTACCCTTTGCAAGCCCGGCGAATGAGATGCGGGGGTCGTGCTCGAAGTAACTTATCCAGCCGTGCTCGATGGCGCGTTCGAGCAGGATGCGTTTCTGTTCGAGCGTGTCCACGGGATAGAGGTCGTAGCTCATGATATAAGCCATGTTGACGTGTGCCGCCATTGGTATCAGGTCGCCCCAGAAGATGCAGGTCTGTCCGGCGCTTTCGATGAGCACTGCCTGGTGACCCGCCGTATGCCCTCCGGTAACTACTGTCCTTAGGCCCGGCGCGACTTCGGAGTCACCCTCTATAAGTTCGAGCTGGCCCGAGAATTCCATGACATCCAGTTCCTCGGGAAAGTAACTGGCTTTCGTGACTTCGTTGGTGTTGTGGGCGTCTTCCCATTCCCGTTTCTGGATGATGTATCGCGCATTCGGGAACGCGGTGCGAAGGACGCCGTCTTCACCGCGGCGCACCGCGCCGCCAGAATGGTCGAAGTGCAGGTGCGTAAGGACTACCGTGTCGATTTTTTCCGCCGGTGTGCCCAGCGCGGCGAGCGAATCGACCAGCCTGCCGCAGTTTACATCGTAGAGGTCGTCGAACTTCCTGCCACGCGTGTCGCCAAGGCCGGTGTCAATGAGTATATTTTGCGAACCGGTTCGCACAAGGAGCGGGTTGAGCGCAATCAGGATGCGGTTTCTTTCGTCGGCCGGGTCTATTTTCGACCAGAGTGACTTGGGCACAATCCCGAACATCGCCCCGCCATCCAGCCGGAACGTTCCGTCCTGCGCCGCGAGCAGTTCAAATCCGCCCAGTTTCATTGAATTAAGTCGCAGACTTCGGCTGTGCGTCTTCGAGCCACTGGGGTCGTTCGAGCCAGTCGAAGTTGGGCTCGAAGACCTGGTCATCGGGTCTGCCCGCCTTTGCGAGTTCGGTGGCTATTACCAGTTCCTGTATCTGTGAAGTGCCCTCGTAAATCTCGGTTATGCGTGAATCGCGCAGGAACCTGTCCACGTCGGACAGCGAGCCGATGTAGCCGTAGCCGCCGAAAACCTGAACCGTGCTGCATGCGACTTCGTGTGCTATCCTGCTGGCGAAGAGCTTGGCCATCGAGGATATTATCTTGTAGTCTCCGTTGGCGTCGCGCACCTGGCAGGCGCGATAGATGAGCGAGCGGGCGGCCTCGATTTTGGTCGCCATGTTGGCAATCATGGACTGGACCGCGCCCATCTTGATAATGGGCTGGTTCCACTGGTGGCGCGCCTTCGAGTATTCGAGCGCCCTGTCGAACGCGCCCTGGCCTATGCCCAGCGCCTGTGCCGCGATGCCGACCCTTCCGCCGTCGAGCGTGGCCAGAACTGTCCGGAATCCGCTCCCGATTTCACCGAGCAGGTTCGTTTTAGGGAGACGCACGTCGCGGTACTCTATTCTACCGGTCGTCGAAGCGCGGATGCCCAGCTTGTTCTCGAGCTTTATCTGCTTGACGCCGGGCCTGCTCTTCATGTCGTCAACGACGAGTATGGAGATTCTCGGGCGGCCGCCTTCCTGTTTCGCTATGCGGCACACGACGACCGTTATGTCGGCCACGTTCCCGTGGGTGATGAATATCTTCTCGCCGTTGAGCACGTACTCGTCGCCGTCGAGGTACGCGTAGCTCGACAGGTTGGAGGCGTCGGAACCGGCGGTCGGCTCTGTGAGGCAGAATCCGCCGATAAGCTCGCCCCGGCAGAGCGGCGGCAGCCACTTGTCCTTCTGCTCGTCGTTTCCGCCTACGAGGATGGGGTAGGTGACGAGCGACGCGTTAAGGCACATGACCAGCGCAGCCGAGGCATCGACCCGGGCCACTTCCTCGACGAGCGTGCAGTATTCGAGGTAATTTCCTTCCTCGCCGCCGTACTTCTTCGGGAACGGGTACCCGACGAAACCTTCTTCAGCCATTTTCTGGAAAAGTTCGTAAGGGAACTCCTCGGCCCTGTCCCATTCCTCGGCGTAGGGCGCAACGTATTCCCTGGCGAACTCGATGCCCCGCTGCCTTATCTGCGCCTGTTTTTCCGTCAGGTCGTAAATCACCTATCGCTCTCCTTTCCGTGCTTTTTCGGCTTTTGCACCGGGGTCAGCCAACGTGCCCAGCATGCCCCGGCCTTTCGCTATGCGAGAAACGTCCTTTTTATCTATCAGGCCTTGTCCTGTAAAGACTTTTTTCTCGCGCGGTCTGATTATGGCAAGCTCTTTTTCTCCCGGCGGGTCCTGCGACTTGGCGAGCGTGATTGTATCGTCAACCGTAACGAGGCCGAACCCGGCCTTGAGCTTTATCGGCTTATCCAGCAGGTTGGTCACTTCCAGACGCCACTCCCACACGACATCTTCCAAGCCCGCTTTCGAGCCGTCGGGGAGTGTCTCTCCGGGCTCGGCATAGCGGACGAGCCGCCATTCGTGCCTGCCTGATTCCAGCCTGCCCTTGGAGGGGTGTTTGTCAGGCAGCGGCTTGTTTTCGATGTGCCAGGACGTATCGAGGTCGCTGCAGCCGAATCCCCAGAGCGCGCAGGCCAGGATGAGCGCAGCGAGAACCGGCCTAACCATTGAACTTGTATCCCACGGAGCGCACGGAGGTTATCCATACCGGCTTGGCCGCGTCGTCCTCTATCTGCTTGCGCAGCTTGACTATGTGGTTGTCAACCGTCCTCGTCGTCGGGAAGACCTCGTAGCCCCAGACCTTGTTGAGCACCTCGTTGCGGCTGATAACGCGCCCGCGGTTCTCCACGAAGAGGCGCATTATCTTGAACTCGCGCGGCGTCAGGGGCAGCTTCTTGCCGCCCTTGGTCGCTTCGTAGTTCTCGAAGTCGAGTTCGATGTCGCCGAACGCGTACTTGAGCAGCGGGGGCGCATGGCCCCTGCGCCTGAGCACCGCCTTGATGCGGGCGAGGAATTCCATCACGGAGAAGGGCTTCGTCACGTAGTCGTCGGCCCCGAGGTCGAGCCCGTAGACCTTGTCGGTGTCCTCCTTCTTCGCGCTCACTATGACGACCGCGGCGGAGGATTTGTGTTCGCGCAACTGCCGGCATATCTCGAATCCATCGACCTTCGGCAGCATTATGTCCAGCACGATTAAGTCCGGCTTGAACTTCTCAATCATCTCGAGGGCCTTCTCGCCATCGGAAGCCGTTGCAACCTCGTAGCCTTCCATCTCGAGGTTGTCGCGAATTCCGGTGAGTATCGGCAGCTCATCCTCGACAACGAGTATTTTTGTCATGGCTCCGGGCTCCTTTCAACCTCTTCCGGCTGTGCAAGCAGCAGCACGACCGAGAAAATGCTCCCCTCGCCGTGCACGCTTTTCACCTCGACGCGGCCCTTGTGGGCCTCGACAATCTGCCGCGCGAGCGTGAGGCCGAGACCGGTACCGGCGCTCTGGTAGCCGGCCCTCGTGTCTGCGCGGTAGAACTTGTCGAATATCTTGGAAATATCCTCTTCGGGGATTCCTATCCCCTTGTCCTCTATCTCTATAACCGCTTCCAGACCCTTCGCGTAAGCTCGCGCCGTTATCTCTTTGCGCTCACTCGAATATTTTACAGCATTATTCAGGATATTCAACAGTACCTGTTCCAGAGAATCCCTGTCGCCCATTATCGGCAGAGGGTCTTCGGAAGGCCTGATATCCATCCTGAAGCCGTGCTGTGTAATGTGAGGTTGGATAATCTGAACCGCCTCTTCCATAAGCTCCGAGGCATCGAGCGGCTCGAACCTGTACTCCTTGCGGCCCTCCTCGACCCTGGCGAAGTCCAGGACATTGCTTATCAGCCGGCTCAGCCGCTCGCTCTCGGCTGTCATCAGTTCGAGGTACTCCTGCTCCTTCTCGGGGCTTCGCACGCGCCTGTTCTTGAGCATCTCGGCGAACATCCTGATGGACGTCAGGGGTGTCTTCAGCTCGTGCGACACGTTGGAAACGAAGTCGCTCTTCATCTTCGCAAGCTCGATTTCGCGCGAGATTCCGCGCAGCGAGAAAAACACGCCGAAGACTATCACGACTATGAGCAGCGCGACGGTTATCACGTGGCTCACCAGGCGTATCCTGATGGACTGTTCGAGGCTCCCCATGTTAAGGTAGTAGACGCCTATCCGCCAGTGCGGCAGGATTTCCCTGAACTGGAACTGCGCCGACAGCAGGTTTGCCTGCTTTTCGAGGGATTTCTTGAAAGCTTCAGGAGCCTGCGGGGTGACAGCCAGGACCTCATCGCCGCTGCTGACCGCAACGACCAGGCCTTCCTCGAAACGCCTCCCGCTGACGAGTTCCTTCGTGACCTCGCCTATGTATTCGGTATTCAGAACGCAGCCGTAAAGGTAGCGCACCGCCCGGCCCCCGGCCTCGCCGAGCGTGAAGGGGAAGAAGAACATTACCGTGACCTTCTCGCCCGCCACGTCCGCCGTCAGGTGACGGCCCGCCTGAGTCTTGGATGCAGGGCTCTCGAACGCCGCATGAAGTTGCGTCAGGAAGGAGTGCCTGATGATTTTTGCGTACCTGTCCTGGCTCAGCCTCAACTTTTCGAGTTCCTTGAGGCTGTCGTACTGCGCCCTGTCGCCGGCCGACAGGTGTTCGCCGAGCCCGGGCAAATCCAGCTCCTGCCGCAGTTGGCCACATACAAGCTCAAACTCGTCAAGCGTCAGGGGATACTCATAATCCAGAACGGACCTGTATGCGGCCAGAAGGAGGGCGATTCCCTCCTCGGCCCGCCCGGCGGCCTGGTGCGCGCGGGCGGCAGCGATGCGCGCCTCGAGAGAAACAGGCAGGCCCGCCAGCAGTCTTTCCGATCCGGGGATGGCAAGTAGCTTCTCGTATGCCTCCAGTGCCTTTTCGTGCCTGCCCAGCTTCGTGTGGCATCGACCGACGGCGAAACCGGCCTCCGCGGCCAGCCGGGAATTCAGTTCGTTCCGGGCGACCTGCGCGTATTTTTCGATTGCGGCTTCGAACGACTTCCGTGAGAATTCGAGTTGGCGCGCCTCGTTGTAGGTCTCTTCGATTTTCATGTGCTTGCGGAACTCCTCGGGCGGTATCGTCCGGGGAACTTCCGACAGCGCGGTGGCCTTGCCCGATGCGGGGGCGATTTCGAGGGGATAGAGAAGCTCCCCGCGGTCCGTCATCAGGAACGATTCCTTCACCGTCTTGTGCAGCAATCGCAGCCTGTCCATCACGCGCGATATCTCGCGCCGGTCGTATTTCTCGGGGAGATAGATATTGACATCCCGGCGAATTTTGGCTTCGCGGCTGAGAATCTGCTCCTTCAGGTCGCCGTAGACGAATCTTGCCACCTGCAGGTGGTTGTCCTCGATGCCTTTCTTGACGACTCCTTCGAGGTTCTGGATAGCGGAGAAGCCGAAATAGCCCAGCAGCGCACTCGGCAGAATAATGGCCAGAAGGAATGTGAGCCAGATTCTCTTGTAGATGCGTTTCGCCTCTGGCAGGGCCTTGCTCATGTATTTCCTCGAATAATACCGAACCGCAGCCCACCAGCCATGATACCTGCGCCCCCGCCGCCTGTCAACGAGCATCTGCGCCGGTCGCGGCCATCATGGAGATGTGCCGGTACGGAATCTGCTCAACCACGAGACAGGAAACATGCGCAGTGCGGAGATTTCTGGAATTCCGGTGACTTGCCTTTACCGGCAACGTCATTCATCGTGAACGTGGGATTTGGCGCATTGAAAGGGAGGAAGCTCCGTGAAGAAGGTTGTTTGTCTGATAGTTTGCCTTGTCCTTGCCGCGGTCGCCGTCAGCCTGGCTGGCAACGGCGATGAAGAGGATAAAAACGGTCTGGAAGTAACCCACACCCAGAACACGAAGACTTTGCCGCTCTACGAGGTTTTTGAAATCACGTTCAAGCATGATCAGAAATATGAGAATCCTTTCCTGGATGTCACCATCGAGCTTACCTTTACTTCTCCATCCGGGAAAAAGGTACAGGTAGGCGGCTTTCACTACGGCTCCACGGAACCGCCCGAGATCCGCATCACGGAGAAACGGGGCAAAGAAGCTCGCAGGGTAGAGTACATATACAAGAAGCAGGACACCTGGAAGGCCCGGTTCGCACCGTCTGAAACGGGAAAATGGAAGTATAGCTACACCTTCTCCGACAACAAAGGTAGAAGTGCCACCGGAGAAGGAACGTTCCAGTGCGTGAAGGGGCGCGTCCCCGGCCATGGCTTCGTCCGGCAGAACCCGAAGAACCCCCACCGCTGGGTGTTTGACGACGGGACGCCTTACTTCCCGATAGGACTTCAGGAAGGCTGGGGTGACTGGACCGGCAACGGCACGGCGCTCGACACGAAATCAATGGAAGGGCCGTTCCGCACGGACCGAACAAATCTCGTCAAGCTGCCCGAGGGTTCGCTCTACGTGCGCGGGCCCTCGACCTCGCCGCAGAACGCAGACGTCTACGCGCGCCGCTACAGCCGCTGCGGATTCAACCTCTATCGCTTCTCTCAAAGGAACAACGTTTACAGCCTCTACCGCGACCTCGACCATTATCTCGTGCAGGAAGGCATAATGACTGACCAGATACTTCAGCACCTGCGCAAGTACGGATTCAGGATTTTTTACGGCTTCTTCGGCTTCAACAAGAACGTCTTCAACTTTGAAACCGACAATGCAGAAGGGATGGCGAAGGTCAAGCGGTTCCTGAAATACAGCGTGGACCGCTGGGGCGCTTACGTGGACTTCTGGCAGTTTCTCAACGAGTCCAAGGCGGATGGCAAGTGGTTCGAAATCCTGGCGCCCTACGTGAGGTCCATTGACCCGTACCATCATCTTATCACAACCAGCTGGCAGCGCCCCGAGCTTCCCTGTATCGAGATAAACGCACCCCACGACTACTACGGGAGCACGCCGAAACCCGACGCCGTCACGGTCCAGAAAGCGAAGGGATGGAAGAAGCACGGGAAACCTGTCATCGTGGGTGAAACGGGAAACCATGTAGACCGCGACCCGGCCAAGCGGCCCGTGGCGCATGGCGGCGTATGGTACCCGGAGTCGGCGCTGCGTATGCGCATCAGGAACTGGGTTGCGCTGTTCCACGAGGTCGTCTTCATCTTCTGGAACACCAGCTACGCGCGCGACGGCCATTACATGAACATCTGGCTCGGCCCTCAGGAGCGCCAGTACATAGCAGCCATGCAGGATTTCGCCGGCCGCCTGGATGCAGAAGTGAAGATGGTGCCGGTCGCCGTATCCGACCCCTCGCTTGTCAACGGCTACGGCCTTGCATCGAAAGAGCGCGCCGCCGTCTATCTGCACCACCACAAAGACCACAAGACCGCTGTCGAGAAATTGACAATCACTCTCGACGTGCCTAAGCAGGCTAAGGGCTACTGGTATTCGCCGGAGAACGCGGATGTCCTCGGAATGGTGGATATCGCCGCCGGGAAGCAGACCCTGAAAGCTCCCTCATTCACCGTGGACCTTGCATTGTTAATCACGCCTGACGGTGCGCCCGACATTGACCACGACGGGGTGCCCAATCACCTTGACACCGATGATGACAATGACGGCGTGGCTGACGAGGAAGACGCTTTTCCGCTCGAACCCGAGGAATGGGCCGACAAGGACAAGGACCTCATCGGCGACAACCTTGACGCTGACGACGACGGCGATGGGAAAGGCGACGACCAGAACAAGAACGGCAAGCCAGACCACGAGGAGATGGACTTCGATGGAGATGGCGTGAACAAATCACGGGCTGTGCCGTGGGACGCGTTCCCGCTTGACCCCAAGGAATGGCGCGACACCGACGGCGACGGCACGGGCGACAATGCCGATGAGGACGACGATGGCGACGGCTGGACCGATGCCGAAGAGAAGAAAGCCGGCACCGACCCTCTCGACAAGCTCAGCTTCCCGTGGAAAGAAAAAGAGAAATAGGAAGATAGAGCTATCGGTGAGCAGACAACGTTTCAAATACAATTTCGCCTATGTACAAGGTTTTCAAGCAATACCCCGTGGGCCAGACCAGACCTTCACCCAAAAACCAAAAACCCAGAGGTATCCTGCGGAGCCAAAAGATGCAGCCATGTTTCCTTCATAGTCGCTGTAGGATGCGCTGAAATAGAACGGCAGCCGGGATTCCATTTTCCAGCCAAGGAGCCAGCCATCTTGAAGTCCCAGCAAGGTTCTCTTCCCGTCATCGGTCTCTTGGAAAATCTTCTTTGAGTCCGGGACTTCGTCCATGCCCACATATACATATTTATGGTATTTGTCGAGTGTTTTCCTCAGCGTGTTTTGTTGGCCTTTCGTAAGCGAATCCCACGTTTGCTTTTCGATACACACGAACTCGAATCTGGTGTCTTCTCTGAAATGGACTTTCCAGGGAAAGTAATCAGCAACCGTTTCCAGCATTGCGGCGTCTGCGAACAACAGGTAAGTTAACAGCTCAAGGGCAAAGAGGAATATCAGGACTAAGAGAGCTATCCGCCTCTTCCCGAACTTCCCGTTGCCTCGGGCGTTATCCGGCACCGTCGCTTTCTCATTGTCGCGCATGAAGCCACCGCCATCCTATTCTACATTCGTGAAAGACCTTGAGTTCAATGTCCCCAGGTGACCAACGGAACTGTTACATAAGTGGGCATGCGTGCTTGTTTGTTTGACTCGGCGGGGCTGCTGCGTTGACTTTTTCGGTGAAGGTGCGTTTTACGGGGATTTTCAGAAATGGTGGTTGACTCGCGCCAGTCATTATATTAATATCGATGACGATATTAATCGGAAACGATATTACACGGTAGCGATAATGAGAAAGGAGAGTCCGTGTCGAAAGGGCAAAAAAGAATGCCTTCTCACCATCACTCGAAGAGGAGGTCCGGCATAGATATGAAATCGCCGGTATTCCATGGAATTATCAGGGGCATGCTTCCGTGGTTTGTGCTGACCCAGTTGCGAGATAGGCCGCTGTACGGAAATGAGATTATTCGTTCGATGTCGGAAAAAAGCGGGCACACCTATAAACCGAGCCCGGGTTCGGTCTACCCCATTCTGAGGCGATACGAGGAGGAGGGCTTGATAAGCGGGGATTGGAAACGCGGTACGAAAGCGGCGAAGAGAGTTTATAAGCTGACCAGGAAAGGACGCGCTGCATTGCCGAAAATACAGAGAAAGATGATTAATGAAATGAAAGTCGCCGTGCATGTACTGGAAATGCATATAAAAGTTCTGGAAGAGAAACTGGCATAAAGGGAGGAGGAGAGATGAATATTGCGAAATTGATTGTGATTGCTTTGGTATGCGTGGTTGTCAGCGGATTAGTGGCATTTTTTGTAAGCTCGGGTACACGGGATACTGCAGGTAAAATCAGCAGAACGCAAGAGCAGGGGGCGGAACTTGACGGCGTGATGGATATGCTGAACAGGCTTGACAGGCGGCTCGAAGCGCTGGAGAACAGACCGGAAACAGGTCATGAAAAGACTGCCGCCGTCCTGGAGGAACGGATTCATAACGCAGAGAAGGAGATGGCGGAAATCAGGAGAAACATGCGGGACGCCGATTCGGAGAAGGTACCGGCCGCGTCAGGGACAATTATCGAAAGCGGAGCAGACAACAATAGAATCGCAGAAGATGTCATTGCCGAGATCGAGAAGAATCCCAAGAGGATAATGGACAGCATGAGGAAGCAGATGCTGAAGAAAGCGCACAATCCAATGGATGCATTGGCGTCTCTTGAACTCGATGCCGAACAGACGAAACAGGCTCAGAAAATACTCAATGAGTCCATAGATAAATATATGGACCTTAACAATAAGCGGGACAAAATGACGCCCGAGGAATTTCAGGAAGAAAAACGGAAGCTTACGGAAGCGAGAAAAGACGCTTTCAGGCGGATATTAAATCCCGTTCAGTATGAAAAGTACGAGGAGATGGAAAAAAGAATGGAGGAAATGGAACACCAGTCAGAGAGTACGATGCCCAGACCCGGACCTACCGAAGGAATGAATGACGGGGTTAATTCCAGCGGCAGATAAGCCTTCATGCACCCATAATGCTGCGAGTATGTGAAGCGCGCAGTGGGCCTGCGCTTGTTTGTTTGACTCAACGGGGCTGCTGCTGTATCCTTCGTCTGGCACAGAACAGGACGCAGGAAATTCAGAGGGTGGGATGCGCGTAGCGCTTGTCAGACCGAAGATGCTCGGCACGGGACTGGAATTCATCTCCTCGCAGACCCCGCTGAATCTCTGCTACCTCGCAGCCGTCGCCCGCGACGCGGGAGCCGAAGTCTGTATATGGGACTACGATGTCGAGAAGTTCACCGAACGCGGCCTGCGTTCTCGCTTGAAGCAGTTCAGCCCGGAAATCGTCGGCGTGACAATGATGACTCCGGCATCGCCGCGCGCGGCCCGCATCGCGAAGGCTGCAAAAGATATGCTGCCGGATGTACTTACAGTAGCAGGCGGCCCGCATGCTTCCGCGCTGCCGGAGCAGGTTCTCGAAGAATTCCCGGACTTCGACCTGACCGTTTTCGGCGAAGGTGAGGAAACGTTCAGAGAGATTGTCGAGAAGTCCGCATCAAGGGACTTCTCCAGGGTGCGCGGCCTTGCGTACAGAACAGGCGACCGGACTGTGCGAAACGCCGCCCGGCCAGTCATGAAAGACCTTGACTCGCTGCCGTTGCCGGCGCGTGGCGTGCTGCCGCTGGGGCTCTATCGCGGGCAGTCATATCGCGGGTTCTCACGCGACTTCCTGAATATCGCAGAAGTCGCAACCAGTCGCGGGTGCCCCAACGAGTGCATCTTCTGTGCAATCCAGGTCACGCATGGTACCGGCGTGAGGTTCAGGAGCGCAGAGAATGTGGCCGGCGAGCTGCATCACCTTGTTGAGAATTACGGCACGAACCACGTTGTCTTTCTCGATGACACGTTCACGCTTAAGCCCGACAGGCTGCGCGAGATTATGAAAGCGCTGAAAGCGCTCTCCCTTACCTGGAACTGCACGACGCGGGTGGATTCGGTCGATGCAGGCATGCTGCGGGACATGGTCAGGCACGGATGCCGCGGCGTGGCTTTCGGCGTGGAGTCGGGCAGCCCGCGCGTATTAGGGTTGATTGGAAAACGTATCAATGTCGAGCAGGTTAAAAAAGCGTTCAGGGCGGCGCACGAGGCGGGAGTGCCCAACATCGAGGCCGACTTCATTCTCGGGGTTCATCCCACGGAAACGGAGCGGGACATCGCCGCGACGGAGCACCTTATCAGTGAAATCCAGCCTACTACGCTTTTTCTTTCGGTCGCAGTGCCGTATCCCGGCACGCCGCTCTGGAGCATGATGCGCGAAGAGGAACTCATCGAGCCGGACCCGGACTGGGAAGATTTCGTCATGTACGGGGCGGGGGATTCGTGGCGGACGCGGCATTTCACAACCAGCCATCTTAGGCGCAGGCAGCGCAGCATGCTCAGGCGGTTCTACATGTCGCCCGGCCGGATTGCGCGCACGCTGGGCCGTGTCCGCAGCGCCTCGGAGATGTTCTACTACCTCAGAAGCGGCCTTGCCCTGTTTCGTGGGGCGAGGAGATAGTCTCAGATATCGAGCAGGTTCAGGCCGATTTCCCTGTTGAGCTTCCTGTGGACGGGCAGGCCGGGGGTGACGACGATTTCGCCGGTAACTGATATCTCGGCTCTCAGCAGATGTCCCGCGTACGCATTCAGGTCCAGGTCGGAAATCACTGCGTGCAGGTGGCAGAAAGGCTTGCCATCCACGAGCGAGATGTCGCCAATCAGGACAGCAAGCTCGTAGAAGTCATTGAACTCCTTGCGAAGATATTCCTTTGAGACGGTGTCGAAGAAACCGAGCGTGACATTCGTGACGCCGCCTATGCCGCGGATAATGCCGCCCTGGAGGTCCTCGTCAGCCACGAACTGCGCAAGCGAGGTCGTGATTTCGTCGCCCTTGTCAAGCACCACGAGGTAGTATTCGTCTTCCTTCCTGTATTTCACTTTGCTTCGCCTTTTTCTTTTATTCCTGCTTGCATCCGTTTCCTCAGGTACAGTGCGCCGAAACTCGATAGCACGCCTGCGGCAATCCAGTAAATGAGCATAATCCGGGCCCAGCTTATCGTGTCCGCGCCGAAAGTGCTGTCCCCCAGCGTGAGGCCTTCTCCGAAGGCTGCCGCGGTGAAGACCGCCGGGCTCAACTCGGTCATGAAAGAGGGCAGTCCCAGGCCGAGGAACGCGACTGCGGCCGGGATTACGGCAATTACGATGCCGAGTACCGCCATGAGGATGAGCCTGCGGCGCTTGGAAGTGAGGCGCGTGTATGACAGGGTCATGCCCAGCGCGACCAGCATGGCGAGGCCGCCGAGCAGGCTGAAGAAGAGCGCTGCGAGAGTAGCCGCGTCAAGCCGGGAATATATGGCCGAAGTTTCTGACATGCCGAGAACAACGATTATGATAAGAAGTACGAGAGCGCTCCCGGCAAGCACGAACAGGGAGCTTCGCATGGGCCCGGGGCCAAGAATCTTAGCGAACCGGGAGCCGCGCAGAAGCTGCTTGAGGCGCTCCTGGTCGCGGGCGGAGCCTCTTGCGGACTCGGTAGGGAAGATGACCGCGCCGACGCAAAGCGCGAGGAATGCGCTCATGAGCAGCAGAAGGCGCGCCACGGGCGGCTGGGACAGGGTGGAGGCCCTGGCTCCTGCGCTCGCCCATACCAGGCCGATAACGGAACCCGCGAGAGTGGTAAAGAACCAGAACATCTTCTGGTTGAGCCCGGAGTAGCCGCGCTCGGGCATGAGCCTCGCAGTGGCGCCCATGAGGAGCATGCCGCAGAGAAAGATAGCGGCGGCTGGCATAAGGAGAAAAGTGCCGACGAACGTGAAAGTTCTCGCCTGGAACGCGGCGATGCCCGTTGGCGGAATGTGCGCCGCGGCTCCCGCCGCGCTCGAGACGTCGGAGAGCATTCCCATGATGAGCAGGCCCGTCGCGACAATGAGCGCGCACGCCAGGTAGGAATCGACGAGTGCGTGCCTGCTGTCGGGCGCGTTTGCCGAAACGAGCGTCAGCGCAGCCGAGGTTACCGCACCGAGCAGAATCAGCATGTAAAAGCTGAACGTGACGGTGGAAGCGGTCGTCCCGCCGAGGGCCGTCACGGCCGCCGCAAAGGGCAAGGCGGAAGAAAGCAGGACAAGCCACGTGGTGAACGTCGCAATGAACTTGCCCGCCACGGCCGCGCGCGGATGAAGGGCGAGTGCCGTGGCCACGCCCACTTCCTCCTCGTGCGGGTGGAAAAGCACCGAGGCCGATGAGATAGCGGGAAGCACCGCAAACAGGATTACCACCTGGAGAACGGTCAGGCTCTCGAAGAGGACAGCGCCGACCTTCCAGGAGAGGGCGGAGTCCCTCGCGCTCACCTGGAAGGAGAATATGAGCGTCATGATTCCCGCAAGGGCGAGCGAGATGGCGAGTGTCACGAGCACCTGCAGAACCCTTCCCCCGAGCGCCAGCCGCGCAGAGGCCGCGACCGCCGGGTTGCGCAGGCCCAGAAGCGACTTGAGCATCATGAAAGGCTTGTCCGACAGGCGCAGGTATCTCGTCGTCGAGCGGAAGTGCTCGTATTGCTGCGTCGCTTCCTTTATGTTGCCGATTCGCCGCAGCAGGGACGCAAGCTTCAGCCTTACCGTCGTATGTCTCGGGTCGAAGTTCAGTATCTCCCTGTAGACCTCGGTGGCGCGCTCGAGGCGCTTGCGCTCGATATAGAGAACGGCGAGGTTCTCGAGAATCCTGATAGCCCCGGTCTTGTTGTCCTGCTCCCGGAACAGCTCGGAGAGCTGCCGGTGGGCTTCCGTGGAGGCGGGATACTTGTCCATGAACGACTGCCAGACGGTTACGGCGCCGTCGAGGTCGCGGCTCTTGAGCAGGTGGTTCGAAAGCTCTATGGATTCGATAATCGTCTCGTCGTACCTGTCGCTTCGCAGGAGGCACGCCACGAGCTTCTGCCTGACTTCGGTGTTGTCCGGCTCCACGTGAAGCGCCTGGCGCAGGGCTGCCGTGGCTGCGGAAAGGTCGTTGACCGCGGTTGCGTCTTCCGCGATTTTAATGTACTTGGCGATGGCGCGCTTGTTGTCGTGCAGCGCGCCGTAGAGCCTCGCGATGTGCATCCGGGTCTCGACGCGGTTCTCGCCGAGTTCCTCGGCGCGTTCGTATAGCCTGAGCGCCTTGCGGATGTTCCCCTCTATCGCGTACTGCTCGCCAAGCGACAGGAGGGACTGGGCCCCGTAGGGCTCGAGCATCCTCGCGCCGACGAGCTGGCCCACCGTGCGCATGAGGTCGAACCTGGACATCCTGGCGAGTTCGGCGATTTCTGTCAGGTCCCGTCTGCCGTCGATGAGGTCGAGGACCTCGTTGCGCAGATGGGCGCTTTCGGGCGGAAGGGGCACCGCCGCCTGCTCCTCGGTGACGCCGGTGGTGGTGTATATGTCATTCAGGGAGGGAACGGTCTCGCGCATGATGGCGACCTCGTCCATCCTTCGGGCCGCCTCCATGACGACGGGCTCGGGCGCTATGCTGAGCCCGACGCGCTGGTCCTCGCGCCCGAATATCTCGGGGAAGGGCTCGCCCTCGAAGAACTCGCAGCTCAGCCTCGGGCGCGAGAAAAGGTCGCACACCTCCTCCTGCACCATGAAGCGCATGGCGTCGGCGATGTCGGCGTCGCTCATGGAGCGCTTGGCCGAGAACAGCGAGTGGTAGGAGCGGCCCGTGCGCGTGTGGCGCGACAGCAGCCTGTCGTACTCGAGCCTATCAATCTTGGACGAGTGAAGCATGGCCCGCAGGAGCACGTCGTCGCGGGCGGGCTGGGCGAAGTGCCTGATTATCCCGTCCTGGAAGTAAAAGAACAGCGTGCCGGTATCCGTCGATACCTTGAGTGTCCCCGTGCGCCTGCCCGAGGTGAGGGACTGGAATATGGTGGGGAAGTCCGCAATGTCGATGCCTTTTTTAGGGTCCATGTCTTCGGCCTGCCGAATAATCTTCCCGGCCTACTTGGCGATTACGGGCAGCTTGTCGAGCATAAAGTACGGCAGGCTCATGCTGCCGTAAACCCATTCGGTTTCCCTGCTTATCGCGGCGATGCTCTTGAGCAATTCGTAGATATTGCCCGCGATATTCACGTTTTTCACCCGCCCGGCGAGCTTTCCGTTCTCGATTCTGAAAGCGACGCCGAGCGTGTTAGAGAAGGCGCCGCTTATCGTGTTGCCCATGCCGATTCCGAGAACAGTGTCCACCCAGAGCCCCTCTTTCACGCCGGCCATCATGTCAGCCAGAGGCGTATCGCCGGGCTCGAGGATGAGGTTGCCCGAGCCGGGGGAGGGCATCGAGGTCAGGCCGCGCCGCGCGCTTCCCGTCGATTCCTTCCCCGTCTGGGAGGCCGTCTTCAGGTCGAGGTGGAAGTTTTTCAGCACCCCCTTCTCGACGAGCGCGAACCTGCGGCACGGGATTCCCTCGCCGTCGAAGGAGGAGCTTCCGGGCCGCATGGAGATTGTGCTGTCATCGTGGAGAGTGAACTTCTCGTCGAATATCTTTTCGCCGAGCCTGCCCTCGAGAGGGGATGAGCCCTGCGCGAGCATCTTGCCGTTCACTCCCTGCAGGAGGGGCAGCAGAAGCGTCATCATCGCCCTCGGCGGGAATATCACCGGCATCGGACCGCTTTCGAGAGAAACAATCTCTCTCGAAGCTTCGAGCCGCTCGATTATCTTTTCGGTGACTACGCCCGCGAAGTCTTCGACGCCCACGCTCACCTCGCCGTGGCCGAGAAGCAGGATGTCGTCGCCGTCAATGCGCTCGATTCCGGCGGATATGCCGAAGCTGGAACTTTTCTCGGAGACATCCGCGCCGTTCGTCGTTTCGAGCTTGCTTTCGCTAATCTGGCGCCCGAGGCGGACGTCTATCTGCAGCCCGTCCTCCACTTTCTTCAGCGCGTCCACGACTTTCCTGCCCATGTCAATCATCTCGGGAATCGACAGGCCGGGAACGCTGTCGTGGTACGTCTCGACCCGAGGCCCTTCGGCAGCCGGTGCGAAGTCGAACTTGACCTCGTCGCCGAACTCGGCCGATTCGAGCGCGTTCTTAATCAGCAGGTCCTCGTCCTCGACGCCCACCGCGCTCGAGAAGCCTATCCGGCCATCCTTGATTACGCGCAGCGCCGAGCCGAACGTGCCTTTGCGCTGCGATGCCTTGATTTCGCCCGCGGTGAAGCTCACATCAACCGACTCCGCCGACACGGTGAGCGCTTCGGCGGAACTGACCTGGTCCTTTACTTTTTCCAACAAGCTCATTGTGCTCTCCTGTGCAAAGGCTTAGTCTCGCGGTTTACCTGCCGCCCATGGGCACGTTCTGGATTCGTATGTGCCCGCTCCCCATCGACACGGGCAGGGGCATCTGCCCGCCCTTGCCGCACCCGCCGGCGGTTTCGAGCCACTTGAAGTCGCTTCCCACGGCGTCGATGTTCGCCAGCGTGTGGAAGAGGTTGCCCCCGAGGACCACGTCCTTGACCATCTCGGCGACCTTGCCGTCGCGTATCATGTAAGCGTAGCCGGAGGTGAAGGTGAAGTTCTCGAGCATCGTCTGGCCGCCGCGCGAGTCGCAGGCGTAGACGCCGAGCTTGATGTCCGAAAGCATGTCCTCGAAGGAAGTCTCGCCCGCCTCTATGGCGGTGTTGGTCATCCTGACTATGGGCGCGAACCGGTATGTGATGGCCCTGGCGTTGCCGGTGAGCTTCTCGCCCATCTTCCTGGCGGTCTCGCGGGAGTGCAGGCGGCCGACCAGCTTGCCTTCCTTTACAAGGTATGTCTTCTGTGTGGGTACGCCTTCGTCGTCGTACTTGTGCGAGCCCCGCAGCCCCGGCACGGAGCCGTCGTCTATCACGTTGAGAATCGGCTTGCCGAACTCCCTCCCTAAGACCATCATCTCGCGGGCTTTCGGGTTTTCGTGGACGTGGTCGGCTTCGGAGAGGTGGCCGAAAGCCTCGTGAATGAACACGCCGGCCAGGTCGGGGTTGCACACGACGGTGTACTTCCCGCCCTTGACCGTTTCTGCGGAGAGAAGGTCTACAGCTCTTTTGGCGACCTTGCGGGCAATGTCTTCCATGCCGCGTACGGCCTCGAAGCCTTTCTGCACGCCGGTGCTCTCCCCGGCGGGTTGGACGTTGCCGTTCTTGCGCGCAATCGCGGAAATCCTGCAGAGAATATGAGGGCGCTCCTCGAATATGTAGCTCCCCTCCGAATTGGCGTAATAGTACTCGACGAAACGGTCGCCGTAAGCGCACATCGTGTCGCGAATCAGGTCGGAATGCGACAGCAGGATGTCGTTGTAGGAGGCAAGAAGCTCCTTCTTTTGGGCGAGCGTAATCTCGCGGAAGTCCTCCGCGAGGCTGACCGTCGTTTCGTCCTCGACGGGTTCCGTCCCGGCCAACTCGATATCCTCGCGGGTCAGCGATTTCGCGCATTCGTACGCATACTTGACGTTGGCGTCGAGGTCTTCGAGCCTGTTGAAGGTGGCGACTCCCCAGCCGCCTCCTTTTACGAGGCATC
The DNA here is from genome assembly GCA_964641955.1 of uncultured Planctomycetota bacterium. Lineage (GTDB taxonomy): Bacteria > Planctomycetota > SKW154 > SKW154 > DAOVDS01 > CAZXNM01. Next base: position 31,157 of record CAZXNM010000001.1, on the reverse strand, counting down.
TCACCATGCCGCCGGCGTCCGTGTTAGCGCCCGCGGTTTCCAGGTTGCGGCCCCGGAACATGACGCTCGTTGATTGCCTTTTTTCGAGGCGTACTTCCGTGTAATCCGCCGGGGAATGCTTGATTGCCTCGGTGAGCCTGTCACGCATTCGGTTACCCCCTCTCAGGATTCGGCGAGAAGCTCCTCCATGAGTTTCTCGGCGATATCGTAGTTCGCGTAGACGTTCACCACGTCGTCGTGGTCTTCGAGCGCGTTCAGAAGCGCCAGCACCTTCTTCGCGGTTTCCGCGCCGAGCGGCACCTTGCTCGACGGAATCCGCGCAATCTGCGCAAACGACGGCTTGATGTCGCGCGACTCTATCGCCTGCCTCGCGCTCTCGAAGTCGCCCGGCTCCGTCGTCACCTCGAATACATTGCCTTCGTGCTTGATATCCTCCGCGCCCGCCTCGAGCACCAGCTCCATCAGCTCGTCTTCCGTTATCGCGGAGTCGTCTACTTCAATCAGGCCCTTCGTGCTGAACATCCACGCAACGCAGCCGGTCTCGCCCATGCTGCCGCCGCGAAGCTGGAATATCTTCCTCACTTCCGCCACGGTCCTGTTCCGGTTGTCGGTAAGGACCTCGACGATGATTGCGACTCCGCCCTGACCGTATCCCTCGTAGATGACTTCGGACATGACAGCGCCATCCAGGTCGCCCGAGCCTTTCTTCACGGCGCGGGCGATATTGTCCTTGGGCATGTTGGCGGCCTTGGCCTGGTCGATGGCGTATCGCAGCTTCAGGTTCATGTCGGGGTCGCCGCCGCCCTCGCGCGCGGCGAGTATTATGCGGCGCGCAAGCTTGGAGAACAGCTTCCCGCGCTTGGCGTCCGCGGCGCCCTTCTTGTACTTGATACCGGCCCAGTGTGAGTGCCCTGCCACAGCAGCACCTCCACCTACACAACACACTACTTTTTCTTATGCGATGCCGACTTGGCGTACGCGCAGTGCTTGCGCAGCGCGCAGCGGTCGCAGCGTGGTTTCTCCCGGCATATCTTCGAGGCGTGTTCGAGGGCGAGCGTGAAGAAATCGAAGAACAGGTCGCTTCTCATGAGTTTCATGAGCGACTTCTGGGCCTGGGGCACGCCCGCGTTCGAAGATGCCAGACCGATGCGCGACGCCATCCTCGCTATCTGGTCGTCAACCGGCAGGATAGGATGCTCCCACCTGATAAGCAGAAGGTAATCTATGGCGTGTGCCGGCAGGTGCTCGATATGAAGGAGATACCGCTTGGCCTGCTCGGCCGGAAGCTCCTCGATGCAAGCCAGCGACACGGCGTTCTCGCGCATGTAGATATCCTTGAGCACACTGCGCATCACCTGCGCCGTCTGCTCGTTGACGCCGGCTCTCTTGAGCGTTGACCGAATCTCGCTCATGCTCGATACGCGGACCTCGTTCAGGTCAACGTACTCGTCCCGAAACCCCTTGAACGCGCGCCGGGCCGCGCTGACGCTCGATGAGTGATAGAACAGGTAGAATAGCAGGGTATCGACGTGGTCCCAGCTCGGCGGGCGCGGCTTCTTGCCGTAGCGCTTCTGAAGAAGCCTGAGCAGACTGCGTACCTTGGCTGAAGTTCTCCGTGCTGCCAAATGCGCCCCCCGCACTCTGAAGGAAAGCGGAATTCTATCACGGCCCCTTGACCTTGTCAACAAGGCTGGAAAAAACAGCCGTCCGGCGTGAAAAATCGCTCGAAATATCGGCTTATTTGCCCTGTTTGAAGGGTTTACCGCACCTGGCGCAGACTCCGAGTTCCCGGGCGCAGTCGTCGCAATACTTGAATGCCGTGCTCTTCGTCCAGCCGCCGCACCTGGCGCACATTCCCTGCTTGTCGGGATACTTCGGTCCGGCGCACTCGAAGCAAAGCGGCGTCCCCTTGGGCTTTGCCTTCTCTGCGGTTGCCTTATTCTCCTCTTTTGCCTTCGCCTCGCCCGGGTCGCCGGTTCCGGTCTTGCCCTTCACCTCGAAGACGACCCTGTATCCTTCCAGCGTATCGGAGAGCAGGTTGTCGAGAAGCTCGTTGTCCGCCTTTGTCTCGACCCCGACGATAATAAGCTCTTCTTCGGCCTGCTTGCCCGGGCCTGCTTCGACGACGCCCTTGAGCCTCTTGATTTGAGGTACGTACTTTGCCCCCACCTGTTCGATTGTCGGCTTCTCGGCTTTCTTCTCCTGCGCGACCGCAATCACGCAGACGACAACCGCAAGGCAGCACAAGACCGTTATTCTCGGCATCTTAGTTCTCTCCTTCAACACGATATATTCTGGCCAGAGTCATTTCTTACTCGATTTTACAGGAAGATGCGGCTTCAGTATTCGGTCGAGAGCGGTTTCCCGTTCGCGCATCTTCTTGAGCCCGGCTTCCGTCAGCGGTTCCCTTGTCTGCGAATCAACAGGCGTTTTCCGTTTCTTCGCCTTTTCGTCAACTCGGATGTAAAAGTCCTCGATAATGGAATTCGATCCCGGCAGGGGGCCATATTCACGACGCTCTATATAGATATAATCCCTGTTCTCTTTAAACCACCCGTTCCATTTCTGGGACGTCCAGCGCGGCTCGCCAAAATCGTAATCTGAAAATGGCGTATACCGGCAGACGTGTCTCAGGGCACATGTTACCACCTTGCCCAGCCGCCATTTCTTCCTGGTAACAGATCTTGCTTCTGTCCCTGTTTCAGTCCTCGTATAGTAGTTAAAATCGAGCGAATCCTCATGACGTATCCCGGTTTCGTCTGACTGAAAAGCAACAAGACACGTGAAGCGTTCCTTGTTTCTGCCACATGATTGCACGAGTTCGCTGTATGCTTTCTTGATTTCTCCGGCGTCGGTACTCTCTCTGATTGTATTCAGTCTGTTAAGGACCCACGCGACCGGCGAAGCGAGAATTTGACTGATACGCTGTTTGATTTCCGGGTCGTCCGTCTGCTTCAGAACTTTTTCGAGGACAGGCGCCGGGTCGGGCCCCATTTCAATCAGCTTGCCTGTCGCTTTCTCCCGCGTCTTGTAATCTGCGCTGGCAAGGTCGAGTATCAGGCTCCTCAGAGGTTCCGGCGTGGTCTTCTTCCAGGTCTGGGGCTTGGAAGGTGGCGCGACAGGTTTCATTTCGTCCAGGTTCGGCACAGTCTCTATTATGGCATTTCGCTTCGACTGGGAGAAATCCGGGTCATCGACGAGCCGCTTGAGCCCCTCGATTGCCTCCGGCGTGCATATCTCCGCAAGCGTCTTTGTATATAGCCGCGTATACTGGTCATCGGTACGCATTCGCCCCAGAAGAACCGGCACAGCTCTTTCTTCTCTTACTTGACCAAGACAGGACACAAGACCTTCATATGGCTCACGATAAGACCTTCTGTCCCCTTCGGCCCTTATGCTGAAAGGCCCTTCTTCGAGCACGAAAAGCCAGAATTCTTTCATGAACGTCAGCGTCGGGTATTTGCCGTCCCAGCCTCCGGCATTATCCGGAGACATGAAAGCCGGAAGGCCTCTCTTGACGAAGGAAAGCATAAGCGAGAATATCTCATTCTTAGAGCGTCCTCCTGTCTCTTCGTTCATCTGCTCAGCACTGTACAGGAAGAACCTCCACAGTTCCCGGGAGGACATTTCCTCGTAGAGGTCTTTTGCCAGCTTCCTGGGCTGCTCCGGCAAATGGGCGTAGTCGGTTATCCCGGTAACAGGCATCGTGTCATTGCAAGTCGCAGTGGAACTGCAGGAACAGCAGGGAAGCAGGAATGATGCTGCAATAAGGATGGTCGTGTGAGCCTTCATTGTCAGTCCAGCTTGCAGGGATCGATTCCGAACTCCATCGGAGTAATGGTATCACAAGACAGGTGGGCCTGCAAGCGCTCTCGCGAGCTTGACTTTTCGAGGGACGGCGGGTAGAGTGCCTTCTTCGATTTTACCGGAGGTAGACAATGGAAGTCATGGTCGTGGGTTCTGTCGCGCTTGATACCATCGAGACGCCGGAAACGAAGGTCGAGGATGTGCTGGGCGGGTCGGCATCCTACTTCTGCTACGCGTGCTCGTTCTTTACGCCCGTAAAGCTTGTCGCAGTCGTCGGACCGGACTTCGACCGGAAGCACGTCAGAATGCTGCAGGAGAGGGGCGTAGATACCGCCGGGCTGGTGGTGACCGAGGGGCGCACCCTGCGCTGGCACGGGCGCTATTTCGGCAGCGGCGACAAGCGCGAGACAGTCAGCGTCGAGCCGCAGATAATGCTCGATTTCAGGCCGGAGATTCCGCAGGAGTACCGCAAGAGCAGGTTCGTGTTTCTCGCCAACTGCAACCCCGGCCTGCAGCTTCACGTTGCGCGACAGGTCGAGCCGGGGGCGGCGATTTTCGCCGACACGATGGATATCTGGATTGAGACGCAGCGCGACGAAGTGGCCGAGCTTCTCGGCGAGATTGACGGGCTTATCCTGAACGACCAGGAGGCCGAGCACCTTTCCGGAAAACACGACCTGATAGCCGCGGCGAAGAGCATATCGGACATGGGTCCAAAGACGGTTATCGTAAAGAAAGGCTCGCACGGCGCGCTTATGCTCGTCGGAGGGGATGTGATTTCTCTGCCGGCGTATCCCATGTGCGAAGGCGTGTGCGACCCGACGGGCGCGGGCGATTCCTTCGCCGGCGCGTTCATGGGCGCGCTCGCGAAGGCGGGAGAACTTACGCCCGCCAGCGCCAAGCAGGCGCTTGCATTCGCGACCATCGTCTCGACCTTCTGCATAGAAAAATTCAGCCTCGAACGGTTCTGCGAGATTGAGAAGCCCGATATCGAGGAGCGGTACGAGGAATACCGCAGGATGCTCGCGCTGTAATCGCCGGAGAAAGAATCATGTCGAAGGCAAGGACATTCATCGCGATAGAGCTTGCGCCGCGGGTAGTCGAAAAACTTTCACGGGTTCAGGAAGAGCTTCGCGGGGCCGGCGCGAGGGTGAAGTGGGTTGCCAGGCAGAACCTGCATCTTACGCTGAAGTTCCTCGGAGACATAGAGTACGAGAAGGTGAACGAGATAAGCCGGGTCATTACCGGGGCCGTCGCAGACGCGGCACCGTTTACGCTGGGAATTCACGGTATAGGCACATTCCCGAAAGGCAGAAAGGCTCCGAGGGTCGTCTGGGCCGGAGTCGAGGGCAACGTGGAAGCGCTTGAGAAAATATTCACGAGGCTCAACGAAGGTCTTGTCGGATTCGGCGTGCCATATGAGAAGCGCAGGTTCAGCCCCCATGCGACGCTCGGGCGCGTAAGGTCCTCGGCGGGCGCGAACCGGCTCGTCGAGGCTATCGGGGAGCACGCGGACGCCGATTTCGGCGAGTCGGAAGTCTCCGGGCTTGTCTTTTTCATGAGCGAACTTACCAGCAGGGGACCGATATACACGGCCCTTGCGCACATACCTTTCGGCGGGGCTTAGCCCACCACAGACCGGCCGGGGCCGCGATGTTCAAAGGCGCAAGAGACTACATAAAGCACGTGCGCATGGTTTCGCGCAATGCGCAGCTCTTCCTGCTGGGCGGATTCTTCCTCGGAATCGGGCAGTCGGTCTTCAACGTGATGCGCAACCTCTACTGGGAGAAGAGGGGATTCAGTTTTTCGCAGATAGGGGATTTCAACTCGATTCAGCACGCGGGAACCGTCGTGGTGGCGATTCCCACCGCGCTGCTGATAACGCGGTTCCGCGCCAAGTACGTGCTCGTGCTGTCGGCGCTGCTGGTCTTCGGCGGATACATGGGCCAGGCATTCGGGCAGGGATTCGGGCAGATTCTGGCGCTCAGCGGGCTGCTGGGCGGGGCCGCGGGCGTCATACGGCTTTCGATGCCGCCCCTGTTCATGCGGTCGTCGCGGCCGAAGGAGAGAATATATCTCTTCGGGATGCACCGCGTGGTTCGCATGGCGATAGGCGTGGGCGCGATGCTCGTCGCCGGGCAGGTCGTCGCGTATCTTGCAGTGCGGTATGGCGAAGTTTTCGGCTACAAGTGCGTGCTGGTTGCGGGCGGCGGCGCGGCGCTGCTGGCGGTGGTGCCTTTCCTGCTTGTCCGCACCGGGGAGCTGAGCCATGCCGAACAGAACAGGAAGTTCAATCTCTTCAAGATACGCAACAAGAAGATGATTTTCAAAGTCTGCCTGCCGCAGTTCCTGATTGGCGCGGGCGCGGGACTTTTCGTGCCTTTCGTGAACCTCTATTTCAAGAACGTGCTCGGGGCCGGACCCGAGCATATTGCGGCATACTACGCGATTGCGAGAATAGGCATGACGGTCGGGTTCGTGATGGCGCCCGTCATTGCAAAGCGGCTCGGCATGCTGCGTTCCGTGGCGGCAACGGAACTTCTCTCCCTGCCGTTCCTCATGGTCATGGCGTTCCTCGTGGAGCCCCATGTCGTGGTGACAGCCTACGTCGTGCGGCAGCTCCTCATGAACATGACCCAGCCCATCGCGGCCAATTTTTCGATGGAAGTCGTCCCGCCGGAAGAGCAGGCGATTACGAATTCCATGAAGCAGCTTGTCTCGACCGGCGGCAGGGCGCTTTTTGCCATGATTGGGGGAAGGGTCATTGAGGCACACGGTTTCACGCCGGCAATCCTCGGGATGGCGGCGATGTACCTCGGTGCCGCGGCGTCGCACTTCCTGTTCTTTCGAAATCACGTGCTCTACAGGGCCAGGAACGCGGAAGTTCTCATCGCCGGCGAGGACGCGGACGAAGTGTCTGCAATCTGCTGCAGGGATAAGTCCGGTGCTTCGGATAATTCGGTGTGACACGCCTTTCCGGGAAACGTCATTCGTATGAGCTATGTCGTCCAGACTGACGCTCCGACTTGACTACGCGTGATGTTGGGGTATAATTCCTTTATTGGCCCGCGAGGCTCCGAGAGGGTCGGAACATGATAGAGCTCGACAGGTTCGAGATACTCGAGAAGATAGGCGAAGGGTCCATGGGCGAGGTTTACAAGGCCCACCAGATAAGCATGGACCGCGTCGTGGCGATAAAGGTGCTCGACCCCGAGCTTGCGCAGGACGAGGTCTTTGCAGGGCGCTTCATGCAGGAAGCCCGCGCGATAGGCAAGCTCAACCATCCCAACGTCGTGCAGGGCATCGACTTCGGCCAGAGCGGGGAACACCTCTTCTTCGTCATGGAGTACGTTGACGGGCCGTCGCTCTACGAGATTCTCAAGAAAGAGCCGCTGGACGAGGATGAAGTCCTGGAAATAGCGCTGCAGGTGGCGCGCGCCCTCGAGCACGGCCACAACCAGGGAATCGTGCACCGGGATATCAAGCCCGGGAACATAATGATATCTGTCGATGGCGCGGCCAAGGTCACGGATTACGGGCTTGCCAAGCGCGATGAGGGCGGCTCGGGGAAATCGACCGCCGCGGGCAGGGTGATGGGAACGCCTTACTACATTTCACCGGAGCAGGCGCAAGGCGCGGAAGACATCGACATACGAAGCGACATCTACTCGCTTGGCGCCACGATGTATCACGCGGCGACCGGCAAGCCGCCTTTCCAGGGCAATAACGCTGCCGACATAATGAGCAAGGCGCTGAAGGAGCCTTTCCCCGACCCGAGACAGGTCAAACCGGAGCTTTCCGCCGCGTTCTCGAAGCTCGTGCTGAAGCTTACCGCCAAGGAAAAGAAGAAGCGTCCGGCTGACCCGGTGGTTCTCGTGAAGGAAATCGAGCGCGTCATGCGGGCAAGCGCCGCGGAGAGGCATCAGCAGAACGTCGGGGCGAACCTGAGACGCATACTTCGCAGGGTTACGGTAAAGGCCGCCGAGGGCCGGCAGTCGCTCTCGCCAAAAGTCAAGCTCGGCATAACCGGCGCCGTGGCTGCGATTGCAGTAATCGTGATACTGATGCTGATGTCTGGAAAATCGGAAGATACAACTCAGCCGGAGAAGCCCGGCAAGCCGCCGGCGGTTGCCCACCGGCCCGCCGCGAAGCCGCAGCGGGAGAAGAAGCCCGAGCAGACGAAAGAGGAATATGTGGAAGAAGAGCTGCGCAAGGCCGAGGAGGAGCTTGCGGCAAAGGCGAAGGAGGCGTATCTGGCCGCGGAGGCATTTGCAAGGGGCACGGACGATTTAAGCGCCGCGATGGCGCGTCTGGAGCGGGTTGCGGAAGACTTCGGCGGCGAATTCGCCGAGAAGGCGAAAGCGCTGGCCTCCGAGCTTCAGAAGAAGTGGGAGGATGAGGGGACTGCGGAGCTTGAGAAATGCAAGGCCGAGGCGGCCGGGGCGCTCGCTGAACTTAATTACGGCCGGGCGGCAAGGGCCTACGACAAGTTCCCCGTGAGGTTGAACAGAACGGCGGCAGGTAAGCGGGCAGTCGAGCTGAGAGAAAAAATCCTGAGACAGGGATTGAGCCATTACGGGCGCCTCAAGGCGGAAGCGAACAAGCTTGCCGGCGGCGGCAAATTCGACGAGGCGCTGGAACTGTACGAAAAAGCGCAGGGTTTCGGACTGGAAAACGTCAGCGCGGATGCGAAGGCAAAGATTGCCGCGCTGGAGAAGAAGAGGTCCGAGACGGAAGCGCGGCGGGCGAGCGAGTCGAAGCGGAAGTCCGACCGGCTTTACGCGGCATTCTACGGCGAGTTCAAGGCGCACGTGGACAAGGGCGAGTTCAGCGCGGCCCTGGCGCTCTGCGAGCGCGTTCTCGCGGATAGCGCGAAGAAAGACATACACGACGCAGTCAGGCTGTGCCTCGGCGATGCGGCCATGGTGCTGCAGGTGAAGGAAGCCGCGGCGAAGGCCGCGCCCAAGCTCAAGCTGCAGGAGCGGACGTTCCGCCTGAAGGGAGGCAGGGTCGTCAAGGGTCTCGTGAGAGGCGTGAAGGACGGCGTAATAGATGTAGAGCTTGCGGACATGAAGGGCGCCATACTCGGCGTGGAAGTCTCGAATCTCTGCGGAGAGGATTTCGTGAAGCTGGCGCTTGTCGTTCTCGATGACAAGCCGGCGAGCCATCTCGCCTGCGGAGTTTACCTCCTGTTTGCCGAGAAGGATGGCCCCACTGCGGAAAAGGAGTTCGCGCTGGCGGCCGCGGGCGGCCTGGATGTGTCCCGGTATGCGAAAGCCGTTGCCGCACTTAAGAAGGAACAGTTCGAACAGGAAGCAACAAAGCTGTACGGGGAACTCAAGGACAACATCAGGCGGAAGAAATGGGACAAGGTCGCCGAGGTAGCGGAGAAGCTGACGGAAAAATACAAGGACTCGGAGGTCGTCAAGAGTTCGCTCAAGGAAATCAGCAAGGCGCATACCGACGCGGTGCTGTGCCTGGCGAGGGAGGACAAGGGAAAGACGACGAAGAAAGGAACCAAGCTGGCTTCCGGACTTATCGGCACCTACTACAACGGGCGCAACTTCGACAACCAGAGATTGCAGAGAATCGACCAGACGATTGATTTCCGCTGGGGGAACGGGAGCCCGCACCCGGATGTAAACAATAATAATTTCTCCATAAGATGGGAAGGTTTTGTTGTCATCCCGAAGTCGGGCCGCTACACTTTCATATTCAATTCGGACGACGGCTGCCGGATGTGGCTGAACGGCCAGGAGTTGTTCAACGACTGGCGCGGCAGGGCACCCGCCGACTCGTCGAAAGAAGTGACTTTGGAAAAGGGATGCTACTCGATAAAAATTGAATACTTCGAGGCTGGGAGCGGCGCGAGCGCAAGGCTCTTCTGGTCAGTCGGAGGAGGCGCGAGGCAGATAATACCCGCCAAGTACCTTGGACACTTACCTAAGTAGGGGAGATGATGAGAAGAATCGCTGTAACAGGCATGGGACTGTTCCTTCTTATGCTGGCAGGGATGCTTGCGGGCTGCGTTTCCGCCAAGGTGCCGGAGGGAATCGAAACATACATATACCCCCCGCACCCGGCGTGGACCGTAAAGATACTTATAGTCAAGGTGCTTGACGGCACGGAGGAAGAGTCCGCGGACGCGGAGGCGCAGCTCAGGGAACTCGGGCCAATGTCGTATACATACATAGGAAACAAGCTCAAGGAGAAACTCACCAGGGAGAAGGAAGAACGGCTCATAGGCATCATGGTTGCGATTCGGCTCAAGGATGCCGCTTCCAAGAACAAGAAGTTCCGCAGGCTGGCCGTGAAGGACCTCGTGAGTCTCGACAAGAGGTTCGGGGTGATTGACCAGCTTCTCCTGCGCCTCGAAACGGCGGAACAGTTGCTGGCCGACTCCATTTACCAGGTTCTCGAGGAGCGCGGCTATATCTCGGGCGTGTGGTCCTGGCCGGAACAGGCATGGAAGGAACTCTCTCTCAGGCTGGTAAACAACACCGCTCTTATCAAGCAGTATATTTTCTACAGGATCGGGAACCTGCCCCAGTACGACCCGACGAAGGTCAACTGGGACGACTACGACGCTGCTCACGCCTTCACGGTGCTGTCGGAACTGGCTATAAGCGAGGGTTACAAGGACCTCGCTCCCATGTTCGCCACCATGCTCGATGCGGACGGCTCGAGAGTCAGGAGGCAGGGCGTGAGGGCGCTTGGATTTTTGCAGTACAAGGCGGCGGCCGGCAAGCTGACGGAGATGGTCGTGGAAGACCCCAGCAGGAGCGTGAGAGTCGATGCGGCGGAGGCACTGGGCCGGATGAAGGCGGGAGAGGACAGCGCCAAGACGCTTACGGCGCTGCTCGCGAATGGAGAATTTCTCGATTCGAAAATCTGCTGGGCGCTCGGCGAGATGAAATCCCAGAAAGCCGTGACCGCGCTTATACAGGTTATCGACAAGAGCCCGGCCATGCTGGCTCTCGGCAAGATAGGCAACCCGCTTGGCATTAAGCCTCTTGTCCGCGTGCTCGAGACTTCGAACGACCCGAGGATAAGGGGATACGCAGCGCGGGCCCTCGGCAACTTCAAGACGCCGGAAGTGCTCGATGCGCTCAAGAAGGCCCGGAAGAAGGACCTGTCGAGGTTCGCAAGGGCCGAAGAGCTGTTCTCGCTGTTCCAAATCGAGCCCGGGCCTCACAAGCCGGCGGTCAGGGCGGAAAAGGCGACATGGGAGGTGGAGCAACGGCTGTACGCCTCCATACTGCTGGCCACCGAGGGCGAGCTGGAAAACGTATCGAGAATGATGGAAGATATCGAGGAAGTAGGACTCGAAGACAGGGTCCGGTTCTGGGACTTGATAAAAAACACGTTCGAGGGGATTCCGGAGTACCATCCATACGGCCTGAACTACAAGCGGGCAGACGACATAAAAAAGATAAACGAATGGTTTGAAAAGAACAAATCCAGGCTGAAATGGGACGCGACCGCGAAGAAATTCAAGGTCAGGTAGTACCGCGGCCGCGCCGGCGCAGGGCCTCGAGCGTCCCCGTCATGTCACCCGCGAGAGGAGCCTCGAAACCGAGGCGCGTGCCCGTCTCAGGATGCGCGAACGCGAGCCTGCAGGCGTGCAGCGCGGGCCGGGCAAGCAGCGGCTGCTCGTTACTTTCCCTCTTCCCCCCGAGAAGTTCCGACAGGTAGAGTTTCTTTCTCTTTGAGTAAGCATGGTCGCACAGGACGGGCGCGCCGAGAGACTTCAGATGCACCCGTATCTGGTGCGTCCTGCCCGTGTGCGGTTCAAGGCGGAGCAGGGCGTGTGTTCCGTAATCCTCCACGACTTCGTAGGAAGTCCGCGCATCCCGCCCTCCCTCGCTCTTGACCGCCATTCTCTTGCGCTTTGTCTTGTGGCGTCCCACGGGCGTGTCAATGACGCCCGAAGGAGAGCGCGGAACGCCGTCGGTGATTGACATGTAGACCTTCTCGACCCTGCGCTGCGCGAATTCCTGCTGGAGGAAGCGAAGGGCCTTATCGGTGCGCGCGACGACGAGGACTCCGCTCGTACCCTTGTCCAGCCTGTGGACGATTCCGGGCCGGTCCTCCTGGCCTTCGCCCGGGAGCGGGCCGAGGTGATGGAGAAGCGCGTTGACGAGCGTGCCGGACAGGTTTCCCGCGGCCGGATGCACGACCATGCCCGCGGGCTTGTTGACCACCGCGACCGAATCGTCCACGTACAGGAACTCGACGGGCAGATTCTCCGGCGCCGGAGCATCCTCCGTCCCGGGCGGGATTGCGATGACAATTTCCTGCCCGCGCTCGACAGGATGCGTGGGTTTGACGCGCTTTCCTTCGAGGGTCACTTTCCCCTGCTTTATAAGGAACCGAGCGCGGGTGCGGGTCAGCTCAGGCAGCGAGTCCGCAAGAAACTTGTCGAGCCTGCTTGAACTCTTTCCTGCGATGATTCTTCGGCTGATTTCACCCATGAATTGCGAATGCTCGTGAGCTATTTACTTTCCTTCTCGGGCTCGGAGGAACCGGGCTGTCCTGAAGGCTGGCTCTTGTCGCTTTTGCCGGGTTCCGGTTTCTGTTCCGACGGGGGCTTCTGCGCAGGTGCCGGTTTATCCTCCGGTGCGGGTTTCGGTGCCGTTATTTCGGGCTTCTTGACAGGCGGAGCCTTCCTTGGCGTCGCACCGCGCGGAGGGGTTCTCTGCGGGCGAGCGGTCGGGCGGGGCGCCGGTGTCGGTGCAGCACCCTCGTATGCATCCTTCACCGCGTCGGCTGGCTCGTAGGTAAGTTCCTCGTCGATTGTCTCGAGCGCCTTCTTTGCCGTGAACACGGCCGAACCGTTATACGGGAAGCGGGCCATCACGTCCTCGAAAGTCTTTTTCGCCTCCTTCAGCCGCCCCTTGTCGCCGGTCAGGGCGTCCTCTTTCTGGTACAGGTCGTAAAGGGTGGTTCCGAGCCGGAGAATAACCCAGGGCTCGATAGGGTCGCCCGCGACCTTCTGCGCCAGGTCCTTGAGCTCCTTGGGGCCGACGACCGATTCCTTCCTGAGAACGCTGTGGGCGTATGTCAGGAGATTTTCCTGCCGCTCGGCCCGCATGGAGAGCAGGACAAACAGGATGGCGACCACCGCGATGCCCAGCAGGAGCGGGTAGCGGTATTCCTTGACCCACTTGCCGATATCGAGCATCGTGTCGCGGAATTTCTCTTCCTTGAGGTGCTGTTTCTTCTCTTTTTTCTTTTTCCTGCGTGCCAACCCGTGACACTCCTTCGCGCTTGTTTCCAAAGGTGCAGCCCGTCCGCGCCCGGATAACGCCGGACCGCGCAGCATCCAGGCCGCTACTTGACCGGGTCGAGGTGTATTTCAACCAGGGTCATCTCGCCGACCGTGAATATCATGATGGAGCAGCGCTCCTTCGTGGTTCCCGAGCCTTTCTCGAAGGCCAGCTTCGTCTTCTCGCCTTCGGAAGAGCCCGCATCTACCCAGTTGGCCGTAATCATCTTCTTCTGGTAATCGGAGACCACTTCCGGGACGGGCAGGGTTCCGCGGTATATCAGCCTGCCGTGGCGCACGTTCTTCCAGTCGTACTCGAAGCGGTAGGATTTTTCCTTGAGATACTTGAAGCCTTCGGGCACCGGTATGTCGGCGAAGTGCGGATGGGTGACGTCATAGCCTCTTGCCGCAAGCAGCGGGTCGGAAGCGGCGCAGCCGCAAACAGCGGCAACGAAAACCAGAACGGCAGCGCAGATACACTGCTTCACTGCGGAGTCTCCTCTCAACTCAATTCCCAACCGACGTATTATAAGAGCGACAGAAATCTTAACAAGCAAAATAATCAAAATTCCGGCCCGCCGTGAATGGCCGATTCACCAGTTAGCCGCGCCGCAGGCGGCGCGGCTTGCACGGCGGCCACGAGCTAAGGAGTGTAAGCAGCAGGAGATAAGGAAGAGACTGGTTTTGCTTGCTCTGATGCCATTATTGTGGTAAAGTGCTGTCAGAGACATCCGTGACGGTCGCGGACAGGTTTCACTTGGGGAACTTCGGGAGAATATTACAGCCTGTCAAAAGCATTGTCCGGGCAGTTCTTGTAGCTGTTTTGTGGGAGATTGAAATGGCTAAATCCTTAATGATATCAGGCATGGTAATACTTGCCCTGAGCGGGTGTATTTGCGCGCGGGTTCTTAATAATGCGCCTGAAAAACCCGAAAGAATGATTCTGTATTATGATGGATTCAATGACTACGGTGATTGGTCGCAAGATTTTGAGGAAATCTTTCTCAAGACAGTCAACGAGAATATCGAAGAATTCCTGAAAAAGGGATACATTCATTATGTCAGAACACCAGAAGGAGTGAGGTGGTTCACGGTTAATAAGCCTTACGCGGGTATATTCATCCCGCATGCCGATTTCTGCCGTCTCAGCGGCACCCAATGGCCTGACCCGGAAGGCATCCCTGAGATGGAACCGAATTCTCACAAAATCAAAATTTCTTACATCCAGGAGTCTATAAAATATTTCCTGCTTCTGACATACGCTAAACCAAGGCTTGAAGAAATATACAGGAAAAGATATGCGAAATACGACAGGTATTTCAAGGAAGGATGGATTCCGGACCCGGAAACAGTAAGTTTTTCGGGAGCTTTAAATATGTACAAGAGCACGAAGCATATCGATATTTCCAGAATCAGTCTTGTGTCGAGCAGTATTAGTGATAAGAGAAAAGACAAAATTATTTCCGCGATAAAGCAGTACCAGGACTACAAAGGTGGCATCGAGTTTGACGAATTGTACTACCAGGAAAGGTATCGTAATATATTCCCGGAAGAAGAGATAAAAAAATGGAAGCCGGTATGCATAAAGTATGATGTCGAGAATCTGGAGTTGTTTGAACTTGAAAGTATCCTCGTCCTTATCATCAAAAAAATTCTATTTTCATTCTCTCCGGAAAGGTCATTTCTGCGTCCCACCGAAGATGGTCAGTTGGTGGTAACGAAAATTAAGGAAACACCTGAATCTGTCAAGTGGCATGAGGATTTCGAAAAAACCGCGTGGGAAGCGATTCTGGGATACTCTTACAAATTGAAATTGCCCGAAAACACCATTGTATTGTATGAATTTCAGATAACCGCTGAAGACAGGTTCCAGCATTTTTCAGTAATCGCGCCGTTAGTTGACAGCCTGCAGAAATAATCGATTTGCCGTCATGCTGAAAGCCTGTTTCCCGGTCTTTTAACCTTTTTCGCGGATAAATCCTGTATTCCGCATTCTGTGCCCTGTTCAATTATCTCACTATCACATTAGAATCCCCCTATCACCTTTCTTACACGATTTGACACAAGCCCACTGTATACAAAATGCAGCTTTACGCTTGCGCTTGGCCGGGAAGAGGCTATATTATATCAATAAGGACAATTAAGCTCACATTTCACGTAAGTCGAAAGGAGCCACAGGATTGAACCCCGGGATACCATAAAGGTAGACCTTCACGTTCACAGCCATTTCTCCGATGGCTGCTTCTCGCCGCAGGAACTGGTCGAGAAGGCTGCATCTGCCGGCGTTAAGGTTCTCTGCATAGCCGACCACGAGACCGTCAGCGGCTACCTGGCGGTCAGGGATTCCATGCCCGCGGATGTCCGGCTGCTGTGCGGCGTCGAATACTCGACCTACCGCGACATGGCTGGGCAAAACGCGGTGACTTCCAACAAGGAGGGCGGCGGCCGTCCCGACACGCACGAAGTCGGACATTCAGATAAAACATCACGGAGGGGAATGCAGGAGATTCACATTCTCGGGTACTTCCCCGAGGGCATAACCGGCAGGATGCACGAGTTCCTGAAGGAGCTTCAGCAGGAGAGGGTCAACCGCGCCAAGGTGGCGCTCGTCAACCTTCGCAAGCAGGGCTGCAAGCTGAGCTACGAGCAGCTTATGGAGCACGTGCGTGGAGACTGCATATCCCGGGCGCACATGGCCCGCGCCCTGATATCGAACGGGCTGGTATCATCCACCTACGAGGCGTTCAATCGTTACCTCGACCTGTCACGCGGCATAGTTCCGTTTCCCCTTTTGACTCCCAGGCGCGCGATAAGCCTTATATCCGAAGAAGGCGGGATACCCGTGTGGGCTCACCCCGAACTCGAGAGTTTCGACCTGCTCGTCAAGGAGTTCGTGGACTGCGGTCTCAGGGGCGTGGAAATCTGCACGCGCAGGCGCAGCGAGAGCTGCTCGTTCTACTTCGAGAGGACGGCGCCCGTGCTCGGGCTCATGATGACGTACGGCTCGGATTTCCACGGGTTCGCGGAGGAGGCCATCGAGGGCGTTACGGTTCCGTACGGCAAAATCGAGGGCTTCCTGAAGCTGTTTGAGGGGGGACGCGGCTGATATCCCGGCACTCGATACACCGGCGGGGACTTGATTCTGACCTGAAGATGAGGGTCTTTCACGCAAGTCATTTCTTTCGGCGGCGATATGGCGCAGCAGCTTTTTAACAAAGAGTTCATGAAAAAGCTCGAATATCTCGCCACCGTGGCGAGAAGGCTCTATCGCATGAAAATCCGCTCCAGGAGACGCAAGCGCATCGGCACGGGGCTCGAGTTCGCCGACCGCCGCGGATACGAGCACGGCGACGACATACGCTACGTTGACTGGAACTTCTTCGCACGGATGGAGCGCCTCCTTGTCAGGCTTTTCGAGGAGGAGCAGGAGATGATGGTCTATTTCCTGCTCGACTCGTCCGAATCCATGGCCGTCGGCTCGCCTCCCAAGTTCGACTACGCGCGGCGGGCGCTCGCAGCGCTCGCCTACCTCGGCCTGGCAAACCTGGACAGGATTTCGGTGTGGCCCTTCTCCGACCGCATTGACGATTATCTGTCTCCGAAAAAGGGCAGGGCCCAGATTTTCGCCATAACGGAGTTTCTTGAGAATCTGAAGGCGGGCGGCGCCACCGACTTCGCCTCTTCCTGCGCATCTTTCGTCTCGAAGGCCCCGAGACCGGGCCTTGCGGTCGTACTGTCCGATTTCTTTGTGTCTTCAGGTTACGAGCAGGGGCTCAAGGCGCTTTTTCACAACAAGTTCGACCTGTTTCTCGTGAACGTATACGACGGCAGGGATGCATCGCCCGATTTCCTTTCTGATGTGAAGCTCGTGGAGAGCGAGACGGGACGCTACAGGAACCTGACGGTCAATTCCAGGCTCCGGGAGGCGTATGCGAGGGAGTTCGCAGTCTACCAGAAGGAGATTGAAACTTTTGCCGCGAAGCACAACGCCGGCTGGCTTGCGGCACCCACATCCGTTCCCTTCGAAGAGATGGTGCTGAAGGTGCTGAAGATGGGAGAATTCGTGGGATAATCCCGGCGTTACACCGGGCGGGACGACTCGCGTCATTACAGTGGGCGGAAAGCTGCCTATGGCCCATGCGGACGAAGAGCTGATTCTCAGGGTGCTGAGGGGAGAGAAATCTCTCTTCGGCATACTTGTGGAGAAATACGAGAAGGCGGTCTACGCCGTCGGCTATAGCTACCTGCGCAACGTGGAAGACTCCCGCGACCTGACGCAGGAAGTGTTCATCAAGGCCTACGACCAGCTCCATTCGCTGAAGGAGCCCGCGAAGTTCGGACCGTGGCTGAGCAGGATTGCCTCCCGCCTGTCCATAGACAAGCTCAGGGTGCAGAAGAAGGACCTCCCGCTGCCGGAACTCGGTCCGGTCGAGGATACGCTTACGCACAACCCCGGCCAGTCGAGGATGACGCTGGAAGACAGGGAAGAGCTGATGCACCGGCTTCGGCAGATTGTCGACCTTATCGCGAAGCTGCCGGACTACTACAGGGTCGCATTCATACTCAAGTACATGGAGGGCCTGTCCAACAAGGAGATTGCCGCGTTCCTCGACGTGCCGGTGAGCACGGTCGAAGGGCGCCTGCACAAGTCGCGCGAATATCTGAGGAAGAACATGCAGCAGCCGTATTGATATACATGGAATTTCGGGGAAAATTCTTGATAAAAATGCGTTATGTGCAAAATTGCCTGACCGTCAATATGTTAGAGAAAAGAGTACAGGTACGAGCCGTGAAAGGCGGATTCCTGGCAGTTTTTGGCGTAACCGAGGATTAATGTCATGAGATGCTCGAAAGTAACAAGAAGAATCGAATCCTATCTCGGCGGGACGCTCAATTCCAGGGAGAAGGCGGCCTTCGACAAGCACTTTGAAGGCTGCGAGTCGTGCAGGAAGGAACTCGAGCGCTGCATGGCCGAGAACAAGCTCTATCGCAGGGCGCTCGAGGGACAGCGACTGAAAGACAGCGTGCGGAATTCCGTGCTGTCCCGGCTCAGGCACGCATACACCTCCGTCAGGCAACGCATTGAGGCGCAGCCGAAAAAGACCCTGTGGATTGCGCCGGTCGCGGCAGTGGCGCAGTTCCTGATCGCATTCTGGCTGTCCGGCGTGCTCTTTCTCGGCGGCGCACCGGAAAAAATGGACATCATCAGCCCGCCATCCGGCAAGATTGTGACGATTCACTGGGCGTACGGTTTCGGCCCCCACGGGTACGTCTACGCCGGGAGTGGACAGGCGCTGCCGGGTCCCGAAATCGCGGAGAAGGATGCGAGAGTTGACTGACACGCGGGATGTGCGAGGCTTCACGCTTATAGAGATAATGTTCTCCGTGACTATCTTTGCCATCCTCATACTCGGCGTCGGCTACGCGGTCCTCGCGGGCCAGAGGGCGGCGAACGAAACGAGGGAACAGGCGGTCGTGCTGCTCGCATGCCAGCAGGTTCTCGAACAGCTTCAGGGGAAAAGCACGGACGAACTCCTGGCAGCGGACAGCAGCACTTTCAACGTGAGGATGGGCGGTCCTGATTCTTTGATGGAGCCGGGCGGGAAGATAAACGTTGACAAGGACCTGAACGGCGACGGCGTAATCCAGACCGGCGACCTTTACCGCGAGGGCCGCTCTCAGAATGACATCGTCAGGATTCGCATTTCGTTCAAGGGAAGCACCATAATCGAGAGAGTCATGGCACGGCACTCCAATTGAATCTTCCGGCGGACGCGAGGAGATACAGACATGGATAAAACCGGCCTCGGCGCTGAGCAGCGCGGGAGCATCCTTGTCTTAATCCTCGTTTTTGCGCTGGTGGTAGGCGCGGCCTCTGCGGCGCTTATCGCCGAGTCGAACGCGGGCCTGCGCCTGCGCAGGATGCGAAGCGAAGAGTACCGTGCACTCATGGACTGCCTCAACGGAATCGAGATGGCCAGGAACGCGGTCGAGACTTCCGACTACGACGAGGCCGGGCGCAATCTCGTCCTCTGGAACATCGACCGGACCCAGGGCGACGGGCCGGGCGCAAGCCCGCTCATCGAGAACGGGCGCGTGACGGTCACGGTGAGCTGCCTCGGCAACTCCTGGTACGAGCTTGAGGCGACGGCTTCAAGCTCGGACGGGACGATTACAAGAAAGGCCAGGCTCAGGGTGCGGGAGAAGGACTTCTTCTCGCGGTACGCGCTCTTCATCGAGAACGGCGATGTCAACATTGCAGACAACACAAGCTACTACGGCCCCGTCCACGTCAACAAGAACATCTCCTTCAAGGACTCGGTGCGGGGGCAGGGGGCGCAGTGCTTCGGGTTCATTAGTTCCACGCTGCCCTTCACTTTCAACGGGAACGCGAAGGCCGAGACGAAGTTCTACCAGGGATTTGCGAACGACCTCGGCCGCGATGGATGGATTAACCTCCCGCCGCGCACTTCAATCAAGGAATACGAGGACCTTACGGGCGCATACGGGCCGGGGGCGCAGACGCTGTGGTCGCAGGGTCCCGGGCAGAACGACATAAAGCTCCTGAAAGGCCCGGGCGGATTCACCGTGAGCGGCGGCTATCCCTGGACGTACATAGAGCTTATCTACGACCGCGCGACCAAGACGCAGTACGTGCAGTTCACAATCAAGGACACGGCGCGCCGTACGCTCTATGTCAGCCCGCTGGCGGCCGACTTCGAAATGGGCGAGGAAACGATAATCCACGTTGACAAGAGCATCAAGGGCCTCAAGGGCGAATTGCGCAAGGCGGCCACGATTGTCAGCGAAAACGGCGACATCGGCATTTCGGCGGACCTATACTACGTCGATGACGAGGGCGACCATCCGATGATTTTCGACCCGTCACGCACGGAGAACGACCAGTATCTCAGGAATCCCGCCTACGAAGGGGATGCCGTGCTGGGGGTCGTGGCTTACAGCGATGTGTTCTACGTGGGCGACCAGGATGATGCGAATCTCGAAATAAACGGCGTCCTCGTGGCAATGACGGGAGCCGTCAAGTGGAGCGGAGTGGGAGACAAGGGGCATCTGCGCGTCTTCGGCTCGCGCATTTCCGACAACCAGACGTACCGCTACTCGGGCAACTCCGGGTACAACGACAGCGGCGTCTACATCTACGACGACAACCTGCGATACAACCCGCCGCCGAGCTTCCTGCCGGTCCAGAAGCCGCTCTTCATGGGATTCGAGGTGGTCAAATGACGCTAAGCGGCGGGCAGCGCGGGGTGACGTTCGTGGAGATTATGATAAGCCTGACCATCATCACCATGATGGTGGGCCTTGTCACGGGCTCGCTCGCCAACTACATGCGCACGACCGCCGCCGCGGGCAACACCGTGTCCGTGGTGGGCCGGCACGAAAGGATACTCGGCGAAATCAGGGCGGACCTGCGACAGTCCTCCTCCAACCGCTCGTCTCTCCGGAAATGGTGGATAGAGGACGGCGGGAAGACGATGCGGCTGAAAAAGCTCGCGGGCTTCAGCCTCGACCCGGGCGGCGGCCCCGTGCTGGCATGGTCGGATGACATCGTCTACACGCTGGTGGGCGGCGGGCGCATCACCCGGACCGAGGGCGCCGGGCCCGCGAAGAGCATTGCGGGCGGCGTCACGCTGATTATGTTCGAGGAACTCGACAACGGGCGCGTGCGAATCACCCTGACCAACGCGTTCGGCGACACGAAGAGAAACACGCGCTCTTCCCTCACCACGGCCATCGAAGTGACTCCGCAGAATTAGCGCGGCAGTTCACTGCCGCGCCAGAACTGCCACAGAGTCACAGAGTCACAGAGCGCAAACTCATTTATGAGTTTGCTGCCCGCGCAAGGAACGACGCCAGTCGTACCGAGAGCGATTTCTTCACCACGGAGAAGAACAGACCTTTCTACTTTAGCAAAGGCGAGGTTCCGGGGACATGAACTCAACTGCTTTGAGTTGAGTATCGTGTCCCAAGGAACCGATACTGCTCAACTGTCAACTGCTCTACTATCTCGGCGAAGCCGCGCCACCGAGTTCCGGGCTGTCAGGCCCGGCGGGAGTGTCTTCGCTGCTCTCGTACGGGGCGCAGCGGATTGTCATTTCCTGGTCCATGTAGAAGCTTTTGATTCCCGTCTTCCCGGGCTCGGCAGGGAGCACGATGCATTCGAATCCATCTTCCGTCAGTTTCAGGTTCCAGTAGTAGCCGCATATTGCCTTGTCCGGAGTAGTTGCCCGGGCGTATTCTTCCCGCATAATGCCTTCCGACAGCAATTCCTCCAGCGTGCCGAACCTGCCGTGTTTGTCCTTGTATCTCTGTTCATACTCTCTGAGAAGGCAAAGGAACTCGGAAATTACGTGGAGTTCATTCATTTCGTATGGGTTATTATGAATACCAAGAAGCAACATTCCGGTAAGCACAAGCATGAGAGCAGCCATGATGATAGCGGCAATAAGAAGATATTTCAGAGTTCCCGGTCGGTGTTTCTCATCCAAATCCAAGTCACAGCCTTCAGCTACTTGTTCCTGTTCTTCATCAGTTCAAGTTCTTTCTCTAAGCGTTCCATGCTTGTACAATAATGTATAGCGTCGTTTTTTGCGTCTACCCACTGATCGTATATCTTCTCTTTTTCCTGCTGTAATGTCTCTATTTGCTGCCCCTGTTTCAGGATGGTCACTTTCTGTTTATCTATGGTTTCTTTGTATTCCTTGTCACTCCTCTGAAGTAACAGCATCAGCAACACGCCACCTGTTAAGAGGCCAATTACTATACCGATAATGAGATTTCGCAATGGAACCTCCCCATCCAAGATATTCCAGACAACCTCACTTTACCACAATGTGTGGCAGGGATCAAGCACGGAACTTCCGAATGAGGCTTGCGATACGGTAAGAGTATCTCGGGAGAATTATAGTAGTTGCTCTGCCTCCATTATTGTGGTAAATTCCCGAGAGGCTTATGCAATCAAGGCTGCACTGGAGGGATTGCAGTGGCTGCGAAAGGCAAATGCCGCAATTGCGGCAAGACTCTGTCAGGTCCTGATTACTTTCACGGCAAAACCAGGAAATGTCCACAGTGCGGCAAGACGGTCAGGTTTCTGAAGTCCGGAGAGAAGGTTGTAGAGGCAAGGGGCATGTGCCCTGAGTGCAAGAGAGTTGTTCGTGCGCCGAAGGACTACCACAACAAGGTCGTCAAGTGCCCCGACTGCGAGGGTCCTGTACTGCTTCTCATGTCTGAGGAGGAGCCCGAGCGGCTCACCGGCTTCCACATGGCATACGCGGCGGTCATGGTCCTGGTCGCATTCATGCTTGCGATCCAGCTGATTTTCCTTGCTTTCAAGTGGGGCGAAATAGAGACAGGGGTCGCGGTATTTGCGCTTGTCGTCAAAATCTTGACGGTTGCACTCCTCGGAGGCAGCCTCTACACACTCTTTGTGTACAAACCGGATGCGGCCCAATCCTTGGCTATCATACAGAGCATATTTTTCTGCCTTGTCAGCGCCTACCTGATCTACTACATGGCTGATCTGTTTTCCATGCTTAAACTCGCCAAGGGAACATTCCTGACTCTTGTGGCTGTTATTGATGCCGCGACCATATTCCTGTATCCGCTGTGTGCGTTCTTCAGCGTGGGTTTTGCAATCAGCCCTCCGAAGGCGACTCCGGAGTGGATGAAGAAGAGCAAGGAACGCAAACATGACGCCGTGGCATCAATGAACAGGCAGAAAAAGCAGTAACTGTTATTTGCCCTTCTTGTCCTGTTTCTTCTCCTTGAGCTGCCTGAGGAGAAGCTGGACGGCGGTTTCGAGCTGCGCGTCCTTATTCTTCGCGACATCTTCCGGGGTGTTGTCAATACGCACATCCGGCTGCCTGCCGCAGAAGTCGAGGTTCTCGCCCTCGATTGTCCACGCACCCACAGCCGGCAGCCTCATGGATGACCCATCGACGAGCCTCGTGGACGAAGTCCCTATGCACCCGCCCGCCGTCGGCAGGCCCACCAGCGTCCCGAGCTTGAGCCTTGAATATCCTTCCGCGAAGACCTCCGCGTTCGAGAACGAGCGCTCGTTTATCAGCGCAATCGTCGGCTTCTCGAATGCGGTTGACCTGTACAGGTTCTCGCTTATCGTGGACTCGGCATCGCGGTAGCCCCTGAGAAGCCAGGGCCTGCTGTAGAGCATCTCGAGCATGTGAACCGCCGTGCTGCCGCCCCCGTTGTACCTGACGTCGATTACCAGCCCGGCCCTGTCGCCGCCTTCCGAGGCGAGTTCCCTCGAAAAGCGGTCCAGCGTAGAAGAGGACATGGCCGGGACGTGGACGTACCCCAGCCTGCCGTCCGACATCTTCTCTACAAGCGCGCGCCTCGTATCGACCCACTCGCTGTAGCGCGCCCTCGATATCTCACGATAGGAGACGGGCTTTATCTGAACGACCCGCTTCTCTTCGGAAGATGGGTCCTTCGCCACGGTCAGTTCGACCTTCTTCCCGGCCGTCTCTTCGAACAGGGCGTGGAAATTGACCCCGGGGCCGAGTTCCGTCCCGTTGACGCTCAGGATGTATTCTCCCGCTTCGAGCCGCGAATGAGGGTTTTCGGCGGGAGTGCCTTTGTAGACGTGCGAGACCTTGAACCTGCCATTTTCAAGCTCTTTCTGGTCGAGTTCTATTCCGAGCCGTCCGGTCGAGACCGACACCCGGTACGACTGGCGCGATTTGGGATAGTAGCCGAGGTGCGAGGCGTTGAGTTCGCCCAGCATGAACTCTATCATGTCGTCGAACTCCTGGTGCGTCGAGATTCGCGGCAGGAGTTCCGCGTAGTACTCGCGGACCTTGCCCCAGTCCGCGCCGTGCAGCTCCTTGTCGTAGAATCCCGTCTCTATCACCCAGTGCGCCTGGTCGAACACGTGGCGCCAGAGCTTGCGCTGGTCGTACCGAAGCTCGGCCGAGAAAGGTATTCTCTTGCCCTTGCCCGAGCCGAGGTCGAGGCTGTACACCTGCCCGCCGGACTCGAAGTAGACGGTCTTTCCCTTCGGACCGAGCCGGAGGTTGCCCTTGCGCATCTCCGAGGTGGTGAGCTGGCGAAGCTGTCCCGGTTTGTCCTTCTCCGCCGGCAGCGTCCAAATCTGGCGCCCCTTGTACAGGTCCGACAGGAACACCCACGTCTTCCCGTCCGGCGTGAGCAGCGCGGAACTCTCCGACGCCTTCGTGGATGTGACGCGCTCCACGCGCTTCTCTATGTCCGTGAAGTCTATCTTGACTTCGAGCTTCTTTTCCTCCGGCTTCTTTGCGGGTTTCTTCTCGCCCTCCGGCTTTTTCTCTTCATCATCCTTCTTGTCATCTTCGCCGGCGGGTTCGGGTTTCTCGTCGCCGGGCTCTTCCGCTTTCTTCGGGGGCTCTTCCTTTTTCTTGGGCTCTTCTTTCTTCTTGAAGAGCTTGTCGAGCTTGTCTTCCTCGAATTCTATCTCCTCGTGCTGCAGCGGCAGCTTGTAGATGTTGTAGTTGTCGTTCTCGACCGCGAGGAAGTAGAGCAGCTTCCCGTCTTTCGACCACCGGGGCAGGGCGGCAGTCGGGAACTCGCTGACCTTCTTCTTCTCCCCGCCCGCGATTGGAATAATATAGATGTACGACCGGTAGGCGTCGTCGGTGTCACGGTATGCGAGCCACTGCGAGTCGGGCGACACGTTGAAGCGCTCGCCCGCGCTCCACGTCGCGCGCCTGAAAATGCCCTCGACGAGCTTGCGGCTCTCCTTGCCCTCCGCGTCCGTTACCCAGAGTTCCTTGTCATCGACGCAGTACACCAGGAATTTCCCGTCCGGCGACCACTTTGCCGCGCCTTCCTTCCTGTCGGTCGCCGCGAGCTTGTATTCGCGCTTCTCGGGAATCACGTTTACTATGATGTCGAGGTCGGCGCCCGAGCGGCGCGTGTAGGACAGCCGCTCCGAGTCCGGCGCCCAGTCTATCGACCAGTGCTCCCCGTCCGTTTCCGTCAGCCTCCTCGCCGTGCCGCCGTCCTCGGCGGGAATCAGCCACACCTCGCCGCGCAGCACGAACGCGATTTTCTTGCCGTCCGGGCTCGGCTCGTACTCCTCCAGACCCGACGTCAGCCTGTCTATTCCTATCTCGTTGTACTTCGTGTCCGGCGAGGCGGTGATTTCGAGCTTCTTCGGCTCGCTGCCCGGCTTGCAGGCGTAGAGGTGGAAATCGTGCTCGAAGACCATGACGCCGCCGTCGGCGCTCAAAGTCGGGTGATACACGCCCGACACGGTGTACTTGGTAAGCTGCTCGATTTCGCCCGTTGCCAGCGTCTTGCGCCAGAGGTTCGGGCAGCCCGACTCGTGCGAGACGTAGTACATGCTCTTCCCGTCGGCCGACCACAGCGGCCAGTACTCGTTGACATCGCTCGAAGTTATCTGCTTGAATTCCGTGAGAGGATTGCCCAGCTTCGCCGTCCAGATATCGGCGTTGTTGCTGCCGCGATAGACCTTCCGGTGGTATCCGCCGGTGCTGCCCCTGCGGCAGAACGCCACCGTGCTCCCGTCGGGCGAGAGCGAGAAGAAATACTCGCCGTCCCAGTAGCTGTCTGTCAGCCGGACCGGCGTGCCGCCGTCGAGGCCGACGCGGTAGAGGTCGTAGCCGCCGTATCGCCCGGACCGGAAATACACGTGCTTCGAGTCGGGCGACCAGAACTCGGGGAAGTCGGAGTGCTCGTGGCAGGTCAGCCTGCGCGGCCTGCCGCCCTCGGACGGGATTATGTACACGTCGTAGTTGCCCCATCGCGCCGAGGCGAACGCAATCCATTTGCCGTCCGGCGAATACTTCGGGTAGGCCTCGTAGGCCACGTGGTCGGTGAGCCTTCTCGCCGTCCCGCCCTGCGCCGGAACCTTCCAGATATCGCCCTGGTAGGTGAACGCAATCTCGCTGCCGTCGGGCGAAAGCGACGGGTATCTCGCAAGCGGCGCCTCGCCCCCGCCGAACGCAGGCGAGACCGAGACAAGCGCTATGCAGCAGAAAATCAGGCAGAATGCTCTCATGGGAACCTCCGTATACGGGATTTGCGCTGAGGTCTTTTTATACGAAATTCCAGCTGTTCTGTTAAGCATATTCTTCCACGTGAGGATTTCGGGGACATGACCTCAACTCTCTGGCGCAGCACCGGTTAAGCGCCAGATCGCCGAAAGTAGGGCTTTGCCCGCTGGCGGCTTGGCGGAGCCAAACGCCAGGTAGTTTGGGCAAAACCTACGATAGGCGATGAATCTAATCTGAGAATCATGTACCCGAAACTCCGATGTGTAAATTAAATATCGTGTCCCCAAAATTCCCGGCCCTTGAGAACGGCGAGTTACTTTCCTGTACCCAGTAAGGGAATTAAGTATCGTGTCCCTAAAACTCAATCTCCGGATTTCAGGGAACCGCAGCGCGACTCGTCGGTCTAAAGCCAGTGAAGGGAATTGAAAAACGGGAAGGAGGACGAAATGAGGTATCTGGCAGCATGGCTGGCGGCAATGTTACTGATTACGAGCGTGGCGTTCGCGCAGGAAGAGGCCCCGAAGAAGACTCCCGTCGTGGAAGTCGTCTTCGTGCTCGACACGACCGGGAGCATGAGCGGGCTCATAAAGGGCGCGAAGGAGAAAATCTGGTCCATAGTCAACAACATTACCAGCGGCAAGCCCACGCCCGAAATCAAGGTCGGCATCGTCGGCTACCGCGACCGCACCGACGCCTACGTCACGAAGGTCCACGACCTCTCCGACGACCTCGACGCCATTTTCAAGAAGCTCATGGACTTCCAGGCCGGCGGCGGGGGCGACACGCCCGAAAGCGTCAATCAGGCGCTCAACGAGGCTGTCACCAAGATTACCTGGTCCACCGACAACAAGACCCTCAGGACAATCTTCCTCGTCGGCGACTGCCCGCCCCACATGGACTACCCCGACGACGTGAAGTACAAGGATTCCTGCCAGGCCGCCGTCAAGAAGGACATTATCATTAACACCGTCCAGTGCGGCGGACACGGCCCCACAAAGCCCATCTGGCAGGAAATCGCCCGGCTCGGCGAGGGCGTCTACATCCAGATAGCCCAGACCGGCGGCGTCGTCACCGTCAAGACCCCCTACGACAAGGAACTTGCCGAACTCAGCCGCAAGCTCGACGGCACGGTGATTTACTCGGGCGAGAAGGAAGAGAGAAAGGACGCCAGCAGGAAGCTCGAGGAATCAGCCGAACTCGCGCGCAGGGCAGGCGGCGGGGCCGCTGCCGACAGGGCCGCCTACAAGGCGAAGAAAGGCCCGGCATCTCCCGGAACGTCCGACCTCGTCGGAAAGGCCCAGGAAGGCAAGCTCGAACTGGACAAGATGAAGGATGACGAGCTTCCCGACGAAATGAAGAAAATGTCCAAAGAAGAGCGCAAGGAATACATCGAAAAGAAAGCGAAAGAGCGTACCGAGCTGCAGAAGAAAATCGCCGAACTCAGCAAGAAGCGCAGCGAATACATCAAAAAGGAACTCTCGAAAAGCTCCGGCAAGAAAGACGGCTTCGACGAGAAAGTAATCGAAGCAGTCAGAAAACACGCTTCCAAAAAAGGCATCAAGTACGAAGAAGAAAAGAAAGAAGAGAAAAAGGAAGAACCAAAGGAAGAATCCAAGAGCGACAAATAAACGCAGTCCCTCACATAAGCTCCGGGCCAGGCAGACAAGCCTGGCCCGGACTCTTATTAGATATGCTCTAATGCTCAACTCTCTCGGCGAAGCCGCACCACACTCTGCCACACAAGTCAATAAAAGAGCAGGGCGGGAATGGCCCGGCTTGCGAAACTGCCATCATCGTGGTAAAGTGCTGCCAGTGGGTTCGTAATGGTCACGGACAGGTTGCATCCGGGGAATTCCGGTTGAAATGACAGGAGCATGCTGTTGAGTACTTTGCTTGTATGTCCGAGAAGCAGGGGTAATACATTCAATGTATGCAGCTATGTAGCGGACAACAGCGATGCGGAATTGCTGGTGCTTGCTCAAAGCCAGGCAAGTGACCTGAAGAAGTACATGTCGATAATCCTGTGTTCCGGCATATACGGAGGCAGCGTACATAAAGGCCTGCTGAAATGGCTGAGTCAGACGGAAAGAACATCATTCCATGAAGATGCGAAGATTTACATGTTCCTGACCTGGTTTGGCAGAGGGCAATCGGACAGAACCGCAATGAAGGCAGTGAGGAACATACTCGAAGAGAAGAGCATGAGCCTGG
The DNA here is from genome assembly GCA_964641955.1 of uncultured Planctomycetota bacterium. Classification (GTDB taxonomy): domain Bacteria; phylum Planctomycetota; class SKW154; order SKW154; family DAOVDS01; genus CAZXNM01. Next base: position 2,837 of record CAZXNM010000001.1, on the reverse strand, counting down.
AAGACGATTACATGACCTGTTACGGCAGAAAACTGGGAATTATCAGGTACAGCCACCCGAACAAGGAAGACTATGAGAGAGTATTGAACTGGGTGAAATCAAAGACCTGATAACGCATTACCGCGCAAATCCTGACCCGCAGCCGCGTCGTACCGAGAGCGATAGCTTGAATAGAATTACTTTCCTTTATTCTCTTCGTACCATTCCAGGCACTGCCGCCTGTACTTCTCCAGCTCGCCGGAATCTCGCAGGTCTACAGGAGAATCAGCCCATGAGAACTCTGCATCACCTATCGTGTCCGTAAGCAACATCAGGGCGACGTAAGCCATAAGGCGGACGTGGCTGTCATCGTGGTCGAGCCAAGTCACCAGCTCAGGAACACCGTGCTTACCGAGCGGAAGAATTTTCTCGTGTACGTGGAAACTCAGTATGCTGGGCTGGCTGATATCGCCATACTCGTTTTCTATTCCCTCGTGGCTATCATCCAGCGGGTCAAAGGGACAAAGCGCGCAATTGCCCCGTGCAAGCTCCTTCATCTCGGAGGCTGCCGCACGCTGCACTTCCTGCGGGTCTACGGGCGGTTCCTTCTCATCCTGTTCCTCTGCCTTTCCGGGCTCCATGGCCTCAGGCTGCGCGGGCGGAGCGTCACCCTCATGCCCCTTGCATCCGGCGAGCACCGCAAAGACCAGAATCAGTACTGTAATGTGAATTCTCATTCCGTATTACTCATTCTGGAGCCTGCTCTCGGCGAAGCGGCTGTTAGTGTTCCCAGGGTCCCTTGATGTTTTCCTCAAGTCCCTTTGATGTATATGTGCCGATAGACTTCCCGGCTACCACGGCTTCTTCGGAATCATATAACCCTATCTCGACAGGTCTATCACGGGCAAACTTGTCTCTGACTTGGCGGCAGATATCTATGATTTCGGTCTTCGTATAACTCCCGGATATCACTACAGAAATTATCATTACACTGCCTCTTTGCGCCAATCGGATAACGTCATGCGACTTCGGCTTGGCAGGCGTATCTGGTGCTTCATCAACCTCTTGCTGGTCCTGTTGTGCCCACAGCCCTCTTCCCGCTTCCCTTGTTTCCTTCTCCAGCGCCCGGTACCACTTCATGTACTTGAAGGGGTACTTGGTGTAGGCGTGGCCGTAGCCCTGACGGATAATCTCTTCGTTCAGAACACCCTGTTCCTCTTCTATTCGGGCAATAGGCTTTTCAAATCCCGCAAATGGATGCATGTATGTTCGCTTCACCATGCAGTGCACATAGGCCAATGTCCTGTCATACTTGTCTTTCTTCGTCTGGTCATACTCCAGCCATACCTTCTTGCCCTCAACCTGATAGCGCGTGAACTCTGCCGCTTCCTTGCCGAAGGGCTCATCGGTTTCCGGACAGTCTACCCCGATTAGCCGCACCCTCTCCCCGTTTTCAAGCTCCACCGTAACGCCGTCGATGACACGTTTCACGGTCCGCCACTGAAACGTAGGTTTCTCGGTCATCGTTAGCTTAGGTTCATGTGCAGCCTGCGGCTGCGTGGCGGCATCCTCTTCGCCCGTCACATGGAGGACTACGCTCAGAACAAGCAGGAACGCGTACACAAGTATAGTGAGTATAATGGTGCAGAAGATTAGAAACCTGATTTTAAACCACTTAGAGCCGCTGGCCCTTGCCTTGCCTTCTCCATTCCCGAGATTCCACTTCTTTCCTTCAGCGAACTTCTTGCCCTGGGTAATAAAGCAGAACTTCTCATTGCCAATCACTGCTTTTTCTGCAAGCCGGATCCACTCGTAGCAGAAATGATAGTACTGGGAGTGCCGATGTAGACATCCCCGCCATGCAAGGCAGAAGGCGACACCGAGTGCGGCTATGGCAATGTGAACCGCGTAGTGCGTTCTCAGCAGTGCCACGGCGAGCGCAAGCAGGCCGGCATTGACTGTGATGAAGGCCGCAAAGGCCATCCATATAAGCACGCCTTGATTGCCTGCTTGCTGCAGAGCAGCATTGTAAACCAACTCTGCGTTAGCGCGGTTACCAGCAAATGCGTCTTTCTGGGACTCGTTATCTTGCGTGTCATTCGCCATGTGTTATGCCCTCAATTCCCGGCATCACAGCACCCTACCACACTTCGGCACACAAGTCAACCAAAAACATCTCGGGGGACACTTTACGCTTTAACGTGTGGTGCGGTGACAGATGAGATAGCCACGTCGTTGCGCCGTACGGCGAACTCCTCGCTATGACGATGCCTCACGCCTCAAGCCTTATCGCTGGCAGCATCCAGCCCGATACCGCCTTCAAAGCCTCACCGCTGCCCGCATCCAGCACCATGCCATGCTGATACCCGCTTGAATCGCAGCGCTCATGGCCAACCCGGCCTGAGACCCACATGACATAAGCCCTGCAGCTCACCGTACGGCGAGTGACAAATTTTGTCAGCCGCTGCCGACACCAAAAAGATGTAACAAGTCGAAGTTTTTTTTGAGCTGTAAGCTCAACCGCCATAGCGCCTTGCGCAAATCGCCGTTTTCCGCATCAGCGTTTCATCACATCTGTGTCTTCTGTAAGAGCGCGATGTATAGAGGCGCGTGTAAGAAAGCGAAGCTTTCATCGCCGGGGAGTATGGCTTCTCCCGAAGGGAGAAACGTACGGCGGCGATAAAAACTCCGGTTAAGACGAAAGCTCTTTTTAACCACAGAGGCACAGAGGTCACAGAGAAGGACACAGAGAAGAACTGCTTTTCTTGTTTGTGATGATAAAGACAGGAGAAAGCAGAGGCCGCAGACTCGTGCTACGTAGCGACCCGTTCTCCGTAGCACTGCGAAGGGCGAAAGAG